>CAKUZR010000024.1 GCA_934718065.1 uncultured Treponema sp. | reverse complement strand
GGAGGTTTATATGCAGTTGAAATTTTATTTTTGCAGGCATTGCGGAAAAATTATCGCGATTGTAAAGGATTCGGGAACTCCGACGGTTTGCTGCGGCGAGGAAATGCAGGCGCTGGTGCCGGGAACTTCTGACGGGGCTTCGGAAAAGCATATTCCGGTGATAAAAGTTTCTGGAAACACGGTTTCGGTTACGGTTGGCTCAAAGCTGCATCCGTCTGAATCTGAACATTATATTGAATGGATTCTGCTCCAGACTGATAAGGGCTTGCAGCAAAAGTGGCTTAAGCCGGGGAATTCGCCGAGCGTTGATTTTGCGGTTATGACTGGCGAGCGCGTTGAGGCGGCTTACGAATATTGCAACGTCCACAAGCTTTGGAAGGCGGAATATTAATTTGAATGGTGAGTTTTTTTGTAAATCCAGAAAAATCTGCCGGAGCTTTATTTCTTTTACAAAAAACTCGATGTTCTAGCTATTAAATTTTGGGAAAAACGAAAAGTAGAACGAAAACTAGAAAAAAGTTGAAGGAGGAATTTATGAGCACATTATTGTCGTCAATGCTGAATACGCAGATTCAGAAGGAATTTGAGTCGGCGTACATTTATCTTGGATTCGCGGCTTTCTTTGACCGAAAGGGGCTCCCTGGATTTGCCGGATGGTACAAAATCCAGGCGAAAGAGGAAGAGTCGCACGCGATGAAAATTTATGATTTTCTGTGCAAAATCAACCAGCCGGTGGAGCTTCTGCCGATTGCCGCGCCAAAGGAAAAGCCTGAAACAATTTCCCAGGTTCTGGCAAAGGCTCTTGAGCACGAGGAATATGTTACAAATCTTATCAGCACAATTTATTTTCAGGCGGAAAAAGAAAAAGAGCTTTTTGCAAAAAATTTCCTGGAATGGTTTATAAGCGAGCAGCTGGAGGAAGAGCAGAACGCAAAGGAACTGATTGGAAAATACGAGATTTTTGGTTCAACGCCGGAAGGATTGTACGCCTTGGACAAGGAACTCGGCCATCGCGGAAAGGAATAAAACTTCGGAATTGAAAAGACTGAAAACAGCAGAAAACGCAAAAATAAAAACGGTCAGGAATTGGTTTTCTGGTATTCCTTTTTAAAAAGTTCCAGAAGCTGCTCGCGCGTAAGATTTCCGTTCCTCTCGCGGGCGGCTTTAAGCTTTCTGTAAACCGTGTTTTCGCTGAAACCTTCAACTTCCTTCTGGTAAATTTTTCCGTCGCAAAGCTGGCGCAGAATTTTTATCTCATCCTCATAAAGAATCAGTTTCTTGCGCTCAAAATTGTTCGCAATAACAAAGAAAACCGTCCCGAAAAACCAGAGCGTCCGCATCAAATGAATCAAAAAATGAAAAACGCTCTCGCCGTTCAGCGAAAAAGCAACGCAGATTGCGGCAAAATACAGCAGAATCGCAATATATTTCACGCGCGGCTTAATCATAATCACAATGCAGACAATAAAAAGCGCCGTAAAATTGTTAAAAAGAAAAGTTTTTTCAAACGCAATCATAAAAACCAGAATGACTGCATACGAAAGATAAAAATACGAAAAACATTTTCGCCTGAAAACAGCCGCCGCCGGAATATACAGAAAATTCATCAGCGCGATAATCCAAGTTCCAGGAAAAAATCCCTCGGAAAACGCCTTCCAGACGTAAAGCGCGCACAAAATCCCGGAAAGAACGCTTGTAAACAGAACAAAATGGTCGTTCAAAAAATCATCCAAAAAACCCTTCTTCATACCCAAATTATATTGCTTTTAAATTTTCTGAACAACCACCGCGCCCGCCAATTTCAAAATTTCCCGTTTTTTTTCCGCATCAGTTGCTACCCGAAAATCGCGGACATCGCCGGCTCGTAAAAATCTTCCCGGTCGCTTTTAGGGCTCGAAAAATGGTACATATCCAAAAATCGCACGTTTTTTCCGTTCAAAGAAAAGTCGTAAACCGAAATATTTTTCTGCTTTGAAAGATTCTCTGAAAAATTCTCCGGCGGAAAAACCTTGTCAAGTTCGCTTTGGTCAATTTTTCCGTTCCACAAATTCATCGCAATAATTACATCAGGATTCAGAATTTTTATTTCTTCGC
The DNA here is from genome assembly GCA_934718065.1 of uncultured Treponema sp. Taxonomy (GTDB): domain Bacteria; phylum Spirochaetota; class Spirochaetia; order Treponematales; family Treponemataceae; genus Treponema_D. The sequence goes on along the minus strand of CAKUZR010000024.1, from coordinate 808 downwards.
GCAGAAAATTCCGTTTGTCAAGCTCGCTGTCGGCAAGAAACCTATTTATCAGATTGTAGTCCGCATTTCCGCCATTTTCAGAGCCGTTCGCATATTTTGAAATGTTCATGAACGCAAATCCGTAGTTTCCAGTTCTGTTCATTTCGTTAAGAATATTTATTGCCGGCGGAATATCGCCGAAACTAAATTTTCCGTCTGTGCTGATTCCGTAAAGAATGTAAAAAACTCTCCGCCAGAACGGAGTGTTCAGGCAAAGGTCAGGATTTTCCCTCCAAATTTTTAAGTCAGATTGAATCCTGTCTTTTCCAGCCTCGTAACGCCCTTCGCGCCCAATAAAAAGAACCTTTATTTTGTTCAAAAGATAGCCAGGATAAAATCCGTCAGTGTTGAAATAATCTATCGCCGGATAAAACTTTTTGTCGTCCGCAAATTCAATCGCCTTTTTCGTTTTTATCAGCGCCATCCACTCATTGAACAAAGCCCCCAGTTCCGCGGCGAGCCTCTGCTCATCTTTTGAAAAATAAATCGAATTTCCCATAAAAAACTCCCGATTTCTAAATTTCTCTCATCCGATTCTATCAGTGTGCAGATATTCTAACAAGCAATGGCTATCAAGTGGTGAGAGAGTGGGATGTTATTTGGAATTTTTACACAAAACTAAAGCGCGGGCGCATGGTTTCCTTTGCAACCCCTTTTATAATTATACTGTAGAATCATCATCTGATGAAATTGCTCGTAACTTGTAAAGAATAATTCCCCAGTTTTCTGTCAGAAATTACAGCAGTTTATATATATCATGGCGGGAGTT
>CAKUZR010000023.1 GCA_934718065.1 uncultured Treponema sp. | reverse complement strand
CAAGCTCTCTAACGCCGATGATACTGCCTCTCGGGGCGGGAAAGTAGGCAGCCGCCGGGCTTTTTTTTTGCCTTTCACGCTTTTCGGAGCTGTGTTAAAAATGAAGAATAATGTTTTTTTTAAAGGTCTACGGGATGGATTTCCGATTGGACTTGGATATTTTGCAGTAGCTTTTTCGTTAGGAATTGTAGCGAAAAATGCTGGACTGAATTTTGTTGAAGGTTTTTTTGCTAGTTTTTTAGATGTAGCAAGTGCTGGGGAATATGCCTTGTTTTCTTCAATTCAGGCCAAGGCGACTTATATTGAGGTTGCTGTTGCTACTTTTGTTATAAATGCCAGATATTTTTTGATGAGCTGTTCTTTGAGTCAGAAGATGGATCCGGAAATGCCCTTTTTTCATCGTTTTTTTATTGGGTATGGAATTACTGACGAAATTTTTGGTATTTCAGTTTCTCAGGAAGGGTATCTTAATCCTTATTATACTTATGGAGCGATGGCTTTTGCGATTCCGATGTGGTGCATTGCGACTGCTTTGGGAGTTGTTGCGGGAACTTATCTTCCTGTGCGAATCGTAAGCGCATTGAGCGTGGCTTTGTATGGTATGTTCATTGCAATTATAATTCCGCCTTGCAAAAAGAATTTTGTTATTGGTGCTGCTGTTTTATCAGGCTTCATTTTGAGTTATCTTTGTTCTGTTTTGCCGTTTGTGAAAACAATTTCGGGCGGCACAAGGACTATCATTCTTACTGTTTTGATTTCTTCGGTTTGTGCTTTTGTGAAACCGGTTGAGGAAGTGTAAAATGACGCGGAATATTTGGATTTACATTTTTGTTTCGTTTGTGGTTTCCTATTTGATTCGGGTTTTGCCGCTGACTTTGATAAGAAAGCCGATTCAGAATAAATTTATAAAATCGTTTTTGTTTTATGTTCCGTATATAACTTTGGCTGTTATGACTTTTCCTGCTATTGTTTATGCGACTCAAATTCCTGCTGCTGGAATAGCGGCTCTTCTGTGCGGAATTTTTGTTGCATTTTTGGGCGGCGGTTTGTTTTCTGTGGCATCTGTTTGTTGTGTAGTGGTTTTTGTTCTGGAATGGTTTTTAGTCTGATTTTTTTTGTGTTTTTTATTCCAAAATGTGCCGTTCTTCGGATAAAATAAGATATGGCTATTTTTAATGCGATTTTGCTTTTGATTGGAAGCCTTGGCTTTTTGCTTTATGGAATGCGCCTGATGAGTTCAGGTGTGCAGAAAAGCGCCGGCGAAAAACTTCAGCGTGCTTTGAGCATGATGACTGGAAACAAATTTGCCGGGCTTTTGACTGGACTTGGAATTACAATGATAATTCAGTCTTCTGGCGCGACAACTGTAATGGTGATTTCGTTTATAAATGCCGGACTTCTGACTTTGACGCAGTCTGTGGGAGTTATTTTTGGCGCGAATATTGGAACGACTATAACGGCGTGGATTGTCGCGCTTTTTGGATTTAATTTTAAGATTTCAGCGTTTGCGATTCCGATTTTTGGACTTGGTTTCTTTTTGACTTTGCTGAAAGATTTGCGGTGCAAGAATATCGGTGAGGCCGTTATGGGGTTTGGCCTTTTGTTCATGGGGCTTAGCGGACTTTCAGATGTTTTTAATTTTGATGCGTCGAAGCTTTCGTTCATTGGGGCGATGCAGAGCTGGGGCGCGTTTTCTATTCTTCTTGGAGTTCTGATTGGTGTGATTATTACGGCGTTGATGCATTCTTCGAGCGCATTCAGCGCCATTGTTATTACTATGGCGTTCAATAAAATCATAACGCTTGATGTTGCCTGCGCAATGACTTTGGGTTCCAATATTGGTTCAACAATCGATGCGATTATGGCGAGCTTTGGAAGCTGCGCGGAGGCGAAGCGGTCTGCGGTGATTCACGTGCTTTTCAATCTGATTGGAACTGGAATTGCGCTGATTTTCTTCAAGCCGTTCGTGAATTTTGTGGTTTGGCTGACTCCCGTTGATAATATTGCGATTCAAATTTCAATGCTTCATACGGTTTTCAAGACTTTGAACACGGCGATTTTGCTTCCGTTCAGCAACCAGCTTGTCTCTCTTTCCAGAAAAATTATCAAAAATGACAAGACGAAGGAAAAATCTGCGTATCACCTGGAATTTACGGAAAGTTCATTCACCAAGGAAAATCCTGCCATGCACATCATCAGAATGGAAAAAGAAATTGCGGACATGACGGATGTTGCCAGGGAAATGTTTGACAATCTTCAAATCGGGATAAAAACCAGAAACGATGATTTTATTGATGATTATGTTGATGTGATGGTTTATGAGGAAAATTACTGCGATCAGATGCACGAGCAGCTTGTTCGCTATGCGATTAACTGCCAGCAGCTGGCATTGACTGAGCCTCAGCGCACGAATGTTTCGATAATGATAAGCGTGATTGATGAAATTGAGTCAATGACGGATCAGGTTCTTGCGGCGGGGCTTTTGCTGAAAAAAAGCATTGAGAAAAAAATGAAATTTGCGCAGGAAGATATGGAGCGGCTTATTCCGTACGTTGAGCTTGCAAGGCAGTTTTTGCAGTTTATTCATATAAATATCAACAGGCACTTGAATGAAGATAAAATTGCGATGGCAACCGAACTTGAGGATTCCATTGATTTATATAGAAAGAACTTGAAAAAACTTGCCCGGAAACGCCTTGAAAGCGGCGCCGACGTAAAGTCCGAGCTTCTGTACCTGGATATCGTCCGCCAAATCGAAAAAATCGGCGACCACGCTTTCACGATATCCGGATTGTTAGCGCAAACAGTTTAGTTTTGTGGAAAAAACTTGTTCTGCGTAAGAAATCATGGTCGATAGAAACGAAGTTTCGTTGCGGCCACACTTTCTCAATTTCTGGATTGCTGGCGCAAACAGTTTAGTTTTAGGAAAAAATCTTCGTTCATTTTTCGCAGTGGCAGGGGAGCAGCGTGTTATTCCAGAATTAAATCTACGATGGTGGCGTCGCAGGCTTTTACGAGATCGGCAGGGGCTATGGAAAGCTGCATTCCGCGGATTCCGGCGCTGATGTGGATTTTTTCAAGGTTCATTGCGGAGGAATCTATGAAGGTGCGGAGTTTTTTCTTCATTCCAAGAGGTGAGCAGCCTCCGCGCACGTAGCCGGTTGCTGAAAGAAGTTCTTCTGGTTTGATTGGCGATATTTCCTTGCAGCCGGCGGCGTTTCTGGCTTTTTTCAGGTTTATTTCGTGCAGCGATGACTGCAAAAATACGCATAGCTCTTTTGTGTCGGTGCGCATTACGATGGTTTTGTAGACGCTTTCCGGATCAATTCCCAGTTTTTCCGCAGTTCTGCCGGCCGCGCCTTTTGAAAGCGGATGCTCGCCGTCATCGTCGTATGCTTTTGCTTCGTATGGAATTTTCAAGGTTTCAAGAATTCTGATTGCGTTGGTTTTTTTTACAGTGCTCATATTTTCATTTTAATGAGTTTTTCGATGTTTTTAAAGTTCATTGTTCAGAGGAAAAGTGTTTCAATAAAATGCTGCGTTTTTAAGACTAAAAAGCCTGAATGTCGAGTTTTTTTTGCAAATTATGAAAGAACGCTTTCGGCATATTTCCAGTTTGCTCAGATAGATTTGGCTCGCGATGCGCTTGTATAAATCGCAAAAACTCGACATTCAGCCAATTTATAAAATTTTTATCAAAACTGACATTCAGAAAATTTAGAATTTGTCAGGGCTTTTGTCGCCAAAGTTGAAAGCAATTCCAAAATAGATTTTGTGCTTTTCGCAGCCTTTAATATCTTTTTTGTAAGATGAGATTGAAGCCAGCGGAAGAGTAAGATCGTAACCGACATCAAATCCGAAATGGAATCCTGTTTTATTCACAATCCAAATTCGATAGCCTAAATCAAGATTGTAATCTAGGGAAATTATAGATTCATTGCTAGATTCTATTTCAACATCATCATTATAAGAATTGTATTCAATTGTTGGAACTTCGGTTATTGACAAGGAACCACCTAAGCCTGTTGAAACAAAAAAAGAGTGCATATTTCCAAGATTGAATCTGACTGCAGGACCGAGTGTTAAATATGTGCTTAAACCGAAGCTGGTGTCTTTTGAAAGCTGCTTTTTTTCTTTGTAGTAGACTTTTGTTCCTACGTTGAAATCAAGTCCGTCTGAAAGTGCAAGTCCAATGTCAAGCCATTTGGCTGGTGAGCCAAAATAAAATCCGAACTGATTTTCAAAACCGAATGGAGCGGTTGGTCTGAGCTCAACATCTGTGTTTTGTTCAAGTTTGTAGCTTGCGAGCGGAGCGGAATAGAAATTCAAGTCAATTTCTGTGTTTGCAGCCGCACTGAATATGGCAACACTTAAAACTGCGAGGCCTGCCAATAATTTTTTCATAAAAATCTCCCATAAAAAGTCAACGAACAAGTCGACTTTCTTAAATTACTAATTCATGGCAGTAAGAGCT
>CAKUZR010000022.1 GCA_934718065.1 uncultured Treponema sp. | reverse complement strand
TTTGTATGTTGCAATTTCATTATAACAGATGGTTGGAAACCTTTTTTATGGGGAATTATATTTTACTGCTTACCCATAATAAAAGACTGAAAAATTGTTTTTTGAATTTTTTAAATTTCGTGTTAAACTGAAAGCATGGAATATTCAGAAGAATGGTTAAACAGCGTTTATAGTGATGGTTCAAAATATTTTGTAAGCAATCCGTGTCCTAAAAAAGGTGAAAAAATAAAAATCGCCCTGCGGATTCAGGAAAATTCACCTGCGCGGAATATATTTTTTTGCGGAAAGAAAAACGGTGTCGGCCGCGATGTGAAAATGCTTCCTGCCGGAACAAAAAACGGGCTTGTGCGCTATGAAGGTGAAATTGAAATTTGGGAAGATGAATATTCGTATTATTTTATTATTGCAACAGAAAATCAGCTTTACTATTACACTCAGGACGGCGTGAAAACTTTTATTCCTGATGAAGGCAGGAATTTCAGGATTCTTACCGACTACGAGCAGCCTGAATGGGTGAAAAATGCGGTTTTCTATCAGATTTTTCCGGAAAGATTCTGCAACGGAAATCCGGAGATAAGCGTTAAAGACAATGAATATCAGTTTGAAGGTCATCCTTCGATTCAGGTGAAGGACTGGAACCAAGTTCCGCAGGATTATTCAAAAGTTTTCTGCCTTGATTTTTACGGCGGCGACCTTATCGGTGTGAAGCAGAAAATTCCGTATTTGAAGAAGCTTGGAGTTACCGCGATTTATTTGAATCCGATTTTTTATGCGGCGACTGTTCATAAATATGACTGCCTGGATTATTTTCATGTTGATCCGCATTTTGGCGGCGACAAAGCCCTGGAAGAACTGATTGCCGAGCTTCATAAAAACGGAATGAAAATCATTCTGGATGTGTCGATAAACCACACAGGAACTGCAAACCGCTGGTTCAACAAGGAAGGCGTGTTTTTCCCGAAGTCAGAGGGCGCGTACAACAATCCGGATTCCGAGGAGCGCGAATATTATTTTTTCAATTCGGACAACAGCTATAAATGCTGGTTCGATGTGCCTTCCCTTCCAACTTTGAATTATCAGAGCCAGAAATTAAGAAACCGGCTTTACCGCGACGCTGATTCAGTTGTAAAAAAATGGCTTAAAAAACCTTACGGAATTGACGGCTGGCGTTTTGATGTTGCGGACACAATGGCAAGAAATGACAAAATTCAGCTTCACCATGAAGTCTGGCCGGAAATTCGCAAAAGCATAAAGGAAGAAAATCCGGAAGCGTATATTCTTGCGGAAGACTGGACGGACTGCGCTTCTTTTTTGAACGGAAATGAATGGGACAGTCCGATGAATTATTATATTTCGTGCAGGGCAATCCGCGGTTTTTACGGACAGGTGGATTTTCACAATTCCCACGTTCCAGAGCTGAACTGCGTGCATTTCCGCTGGACGGCGAAGGATTTTGCAAATTGCGTTACAAAATATCTTTCACGGCTTCCGTTTGTAATTCAGCAGAATTTGTTCAACCTGCTTGACAGCCACGATATTTCGCGTTTCCACAACGACAAGAAGATGAAGCCTGATTTTGTGCGCGGCGCGGTTATTCTGATTTTTACTTTGCCGGGCTGCACAAATGTTTATTACGGCGACGAAGCTGAAATCGACGGGATTATTGAGACAATCGAAGGCTGCCGTTACCCGATGCCGTGGAACAAGGATATTGAAAATCTTTCTTCCTATAAATTGTATTCTTCTTTGTGCCGGATAAAAACTTCTTCAGAAGCCTTCAAGGACGGAGGTTTTAAAGTTGTTAGCGACAACGACTACGTTTTTGCCTTCGCGCGGTTTACTTCTGATGAATTGTGGTTCACGGTCGTTTCCAGCGATGATGAGGCAAGAGTTGTTGAGCTTCCGCTTGGAATTTTCGGGAAGAATTTTGCTGAAAAGCCGGCTCCTTCAGCGGATGCGCTAGGAACTCCGCTTGAATCTTCTGTGAAAAACGGAAATCTTGTGCTGAAAGTTCCTGCCGGGAAAGCATTTTTGATTAAAATGTAGCCCGCAATTTTGTTGTATAAGCGGCATTTTTTTTTTATAATAACTGTATGAGTACTCACAAACAAATCGACGAGGAGACGTTGAACAATCTCCTTTATCTTTCGCGGCTTTCTCCTGAAAGCACAAATTTGGAAACCTTGAAAAAACAGGTTGATGAAATTGTTGGCTATTTTGATATTCTTTCAAAATATGACGACAGCGAAAATCCGTATGACGCATATCCTTCAACAGATGCGGAAAAACTCCGCGGTGATACTGTTGTGCCTGGCCTTGATATTTCCGATGTGAAAAAAATTACTGATGAATTTATGGACGGATATTTTCAGGTTCCAAAAGTTCTTGGCGAAGGCGCTTAAAATTCAAATATTTAACTTGCTGAATCAAATTGGGAAAAATTTATGTTGTATACAATAAAAGAAACTATTGAAGCATTGAAATCCGGGAAAAAAACAAGCGTCGCTCTTGTAAAGGAAGCCGTTGAAACGTTTGAAAAAGACAAGGCTTCTGAAAAACCGCTGAATGCTTTTCTTGAAATTTACGGCGATGCTCTTCAGAAAGCGGAAGAAGCTGACAAAGAAATTGAAAAGGCAAAGAATGAAGGAAAACTGGACGCCCTTTTTGAGCAGAAGCCGCTTCTGGGAATTCCTTTTGCAAATAAAGATAATATCAGTTCAAAAGGCCATAAACTGACTTGCGGCTCGAAAATTCTTCAGGGATACACTGCGCCGTACAACGCAACTGTTATTGCCCGCCTTGAAGCTGCGGGAGCCATTCCGCTCGGTCGTTGCAACCAGGATGAATTTGCGATGGGCTCTTCAACGGAATATTCTTCTTACGGGGCAACAAGAAACCCTGTGAACCGTGAATATGTTTCAGGAGGCTCTTCGGGCGGTTCTGCGGCGGCAGTCAGCGCAAACCAGGCATTGTTTTCACTTGGAACAGAAACCGGCGGTTCAGTTCGCCTTCCTGCTTCTTATTGCGGAATTTATGGATTGAAGCCAACTTACGGCGTTCTTTCGCGCTGGGGCGTTGTTGCTTACGGTTCGTCACTTGACCAGGTTGGAATCATGGGGCATACGCCTTCGGATATCGCGCTTCCTTTGGCGGCAATGGCTGGCGAGGATTTTTATGATGATACTTCTGCAAATCTTCCGGAAACTGAAAAGCTGAAAAATCTTGAGCCTTACAACAATATGGATTCTCTGAAAGTTGCGATTCCGCGCCAGTTCCTTGAAACAAAAGGTCTGGATTCAGATGTTAAGGCGGTTTTTGATGAAACAAGAAAATGGTTCGAGACAAAAGGCGCAAAAATTGAAGAAGTGGATTTGCCGGTTCTGGACGCTTCGATTGCAAGCTATTACGTGATTGCGCTTTCTGAAGCGGCTTCAAATTTGAGCCGTTTTGATGGAATCCGCTACGGCGCGCGCGTTGACAATGGCCATGGTTATGACGAGCTTTTTGTTGACACGCGTTCAAATGGTTTCGGTCCGGAAGTAAAACGACGAATTGTTATTGGAAACTATGTTCTTTCAGAGCAGTTTTCAGGCGATACTTACAAAAAAGGAATGACTGTCCGCGCGAGAATTCAGCGTGAAATGGCAAAACTTTTTGAAAGCTACGACATTGTTCTTTGTCCGACTTGTCCAACGCCTGCATTCAAGCTTGGCCAGAAAGTTGATAATCCTCTTGAAATGTATTTGAGCGATATGTACACGGTTTTTGTGAACCTTGCGCGTATTCCTTCAATAAACGTTCCTGCAGGAAAGGCTGGAAACACAGAAAATATGCCGATTGGAATGCAGTTTGCCGGCCCGATGTTCAGCGAGGCGAAGCTGCTTCAGATTGCGCAGGTTTGGGAAAATGACCATGCTGGCTGCGGAATTCAATTGAAATAATCAGGACTGGAGAAAAATATGGCTATTGATAAATGGGAAATTGTAATCGGATGTGAAATCCATACTCAGCTTCTTACAAAAACAAAGGCGTTCTGCGCTTGCGAAAATCGTTACGGCGGAATGCCAGATACTCGTGTTTGTCCAGTTTGTCTCGGTCTTCCTGGAGCGATGCCGCGCATTTCAAAAGGCTATGTTGAGCTTGGCGCGGTCGCTGGTCTTGCCTTGAACTGTGATATTGCGCGTTTTACAAAGTTTGACAGAAAGCATTATTTTTATCCGGACTTGGCGAAAGGCTACCAGATTACTCAGTACGATTTGCCGCTCTGCACAGACGGATTTGTTGATCTTCCGCTGATTCATTATCCGAAGGACGAGCAGCCTGGCGGAGAAAAATTCCGTCCGAAAAATTTTGTTGGTGATGACTGCATTGTTGACAATAAATACCGCCGTGTTCGCATTGAGCGCATTCACCTGGAGGAAGACGTTGGAAAGTCGCTCCACCTGAAAGGAAACCATTCTTACATTGACTACAACCGTTGTGGAACTCCGCTCATTGAAATTGTTACAAAACCGGATATGACAAGCCCTGAGGAGGCTGCGCTTTTCATGCAGACCGTTCAGGAAATTCTTCGCTACGTGAAAGTAACAAAAGGTAATCTTGAAGAAGGAAATATGCGCTGCGACGCGAATATAAACCTTAACGTCTGGGAAGATGGAAAACTCTATCATACTCCGATTTCTGAAATCAAGAACCTGAACTCTTTCAAGTCAATCCGCGAGGCTTGCGCATACGAAGCGCAGCGTCAGCTTAAGGAATTTGTTGAAAACCGCCAGGAATTCAATCCTGGATTAAAAAACACAATGAACTGGGATGAAGACAAGGGCGTTACTCAGGTTATGCGAACGAAGAATTCATTCGTTGACTACCGTTTTACAACTGAACCGGACATCAAGCCTTTTTCAGTTGGAACAGAGCTTGTTGAAAAAGCCAGCGAGCAGGTTGGCGAGCTTCCTGAGCAGAAAAGAGTTCGCTTTCAGGAAGAATTCGGGCTTACTCAGTTTGATTCTGAAGTTCTTACAAGTTCGCGCGATCTTTCCTTGTGGTTTGAAGAAGCTGCCGACGCTTCAAAAAGTCCTAAGCGCGTTGCAAATCTTATAATTGCTGAACTGCTTGCGGTTTTGAACGAGAACAAGCAGACTATAAACGACGTGAAAATCACTCCGAAGCACATTGCGGAGCTTGCGGATGCGCTTGAGGAAAAGAAAATCACTTCAAAGCAGGGAAAAGACGTTTTTGCGGAAATGCTTGCCACAAACAAACTTCCTTCGGAGATTATAAAAGAAAAAGGAATGGAAGTTGTAAGTGATGCCGGAGCAATCGAAGCGATTGTTGACAAAGTTATTTCTGCAAATCCAAAGGCAATCGACGATTTCAAGAAAGGAAAAACAAATGTTGTGGGCTGGCTCATGGGGCAGGTTATGAAAGAATCTCATGGCAAGGCAAATCCTGGCCAGGCTACAAAAATGATAAACGAAAAGCTCGCGAAACTTTAATTTTGCGGAATTTTTCAAATGGAAACAGAATGTCAGATATAGATTTTTTGGCTTCGGAAATTTCTTCAAGATTCGGCACTGTAAAACGTGCGAAAAAATGCTTTTTGTATACGGCGAAAGGCGTGCGGCTTGTTGATATGTTTCAGGAAAACGGCCGCGCGATTCTTGGCTGGGAAGGCGGTTCTGCATTCACAATGCTGAAAAACGTGCTTTCCCGCGGAATTGCCGGAAGTTTTGAAACAGATTTTCCGTACAGAACAAAAAAAGCGGTTCAGTCGCTGTTTGCGTCGGAGCGTGAAATTTTTATTTACTATTCCAAGGAAGAAGCGTTGAAAGCCGCGCTTGCGATTTCTCCGGCTGGAACAAATTTCTTCAGGCCGTGGAATTCTGCGGAAGTCAGCTGGCCTAAGATTGATTCAATTGTTTTTGCTCCGCCTGTTCCTTGGGCTGAGCCGATTTATTTTGTCGCGGCAAAACCGGATTGCGTTGAGGCGGCTCTTGAACGTGGAGCGGCTTTTTCTGCGGGAAAGAAACTTCCAGCTCCGCTTCATGCTGCGGCCGCGCGCTCAATTTATAACCTGATTTATGCGCTTCAGGCGCGCTCTGAAAAAGACTGGTTTTTGTATGACAAAATCCTTTCAAAATACTGGGAGCGGAAAGGACCGTATCTTTTCCCGAAGATTCCTCAGGAAAAATACAGGGATTTTGTTCTTCACTGTCTTGAATGTGGTCTTGTTGTGAATCCGGATTTTTCAAATCCTTCGATTGTTCCTTTCGGCGCGGATGTTGGAGTCTTCACAAAACTGAAAAACAGTCCGTTTGAGGCTTTGTAATGACGCAGTCCCAGGTGATTTTATACGTTGTAAAGCTCGTCCTTGGCGGAATTGCTGCTTTCTGCTCAATTTTGCTTTGGTCAAAAACAAAAGATTCCGTCTGGATGTGCCTTGTTGCCGCTGTTGTTTCAAAATATGCCGGCATCGTGTATGAAATTCTTTCAGTTTTGGGAATTTCCTTGCCTTGGGACGCTGTTTTGTGGGGAATTCCAGTTTCAACTTTGTTTTTTACGGTTTTGCCGGATGTTTTTTTTATTGCGGCATTTGTTTTAATGCTCAAAAGAAATAGTTGAATTCATATAAAAGAAGGAATTTATGGCGTTGTCTGCTGCTGATGAATTTTGGCAAAAATTTATAAATGAAACTGGAGCCGACCCGGAGTCAAAGTGCGCCGGTGATTTGACTTTTGAATCCGCTGGTTTTACAAACGATGCGCAGGTTGCGAATATTCTTTCCGGCCAGCGCACGGCGATTTTTTCAACGTTTGCGTCTTATTCAGTTGACGGCGAGCCGCTTCCGGTTTCAGGGGAGCTTTATCTTGTTTTTGACCGCGGAAATAATCCCCGCGCGGTAATAGAAATTGAATCTGTGAGCATTTTGCCGTTCAATGAAATTACCTGGGGAATGGCGCAAAAAGAAGGCGAGGATGAAACTCTTGAAGAATGGCGCCTCCGCCAGCAGGAAAACCTTGAGGAAGAGGGAGAAATTGTCGGATTTAAATTTTCTCCGGAACTTAAAATAATTTTTCAGACTTTCCGGGTTTTGTACAAGTAATATTTTCTGGCGTGCGTAACTTGTAAAGAATAATTCCCCAGTTTTCTGTCAGAAATTACAGCAGTTTATATATATCATGGCGGGAGTTT
>CAKUZR010000021.1 GCA_934718065.1 uncultured Treponema sp. | reverse complement strand
AAAACTCCCGCCATGATATATATAAACTGCTGTAATTTCTGACAGAAAACTGGGGAATTATTCTTTACAAGTTACGCGCCTCATTCTTGTGTTTTTTTTCAGTTCAGAAGTCTGGAAAATTTGCTTGTAATCAAAACAAAGTGTATAATTGAAGCTATGAACGATGCTCTTAATGATGCGGATTTTGAAAAATTTAGAAAAACAATTTACGATGAAAGCGGAATAACTTTTTCGGCTACAAACCGTCCGATTCTGGACAGCCGGATAAAAGAAATTCTTCGTGAAAAGAAAATAGGAACTGCGGCGGAATATTATTCGCTGATTTTGAAGGACCACGAGGAAATGAAAAAAATGCTGGATTCTGTAACAACGAATCTTACAAGGTTTTTCAGAAACCAGCCGCATTTTGACGCTTTTGAAAAATATGTAATTCCGCACGTTCTGGAAGAAAAACGGAAAACCGGCGATAAAACTGTCCGGGTTTGGAGCGCCGGATGTTCAACAGGCGAGGAGCCTTACACAATTGCAATGATTTTGAAACGGATTCTTCCGCTTGGATACAATTTTTCTGTTACCGCGTCTGACATTTCGCTGAAGTCTCTGATGGTTGCCCAGCAGGGATTCTACGCGGAAAACAAAGTTGATGGAGTTCCGCCGGATTATCTTTCACAGTTTTTCACAAAGAAGGAAAAAGGCTATCAGATTAACAAGGAGATAATGGATTCCGTTAAATTTGACTACCACAACTTGAAGAATGACTCTGGAATGCGGAATATCGACGTTGTTTTCTGCCGGAACGTGATGATTTATTTTGACGAGCCAGCCCAGCTTGTTGTTCTGGACAGATTCTGGAATTCAATGGCGAAACATTCGTATCTTTTCATAGGACATTCGGAGTCGTTGTTTGGAATGCGCACAAAATTTGAATTTTTGAAAACGGACTGGGCTTGTCTTTACCAGAAAAATTCTTGATTCACTTTGAATTGGTTTGCGAGGAATAAATGGAGCTTAAGGATTCAAAATACGACACGCTGAAAGTTCAGATTTGCGATGACTCAGCGTTGATGAGAAATCTTGTTTCTAGAATTATAAATGACACGCCGGGAATGGAAGTTGTTGGCAAAGCGATGAATGGAAAAATGCTTCTGGATGAAGTTCCGTTCATAAAGCCTGACGTAATTCTTCTTGATATTGAAATGCCTGTGATGACCGGAGTTGAATTTCTTCAGGAGCGGAAAAAGCTTAAGTGGGATATTCCTGTTGTAATTCTTTCTTCGATTGCCACAAAGGGCGCGGCGGTTACTGTAAAGTGCCTTGAGCTTGGCGCGATGGATTTTATCACAAAGCCTGGCGGTTCTGTTACAACTGAAGTTATGGACGTGAAGGAAGCGATTGTTGAAAAAATTGCTTCTTACGGCGGCTCGTATGCGCGCAGAAAAGGAAAATTTATTCCTTCAACGGATTTTTTCCTGCGTTCAATAAAAATGCGGGAAGCTGAAAAATTTGTCGCGAAGCAGAAAGGAACTGAGGAAGTTCAGGTGCCACTGGAACCGCTCTTGTCTGGATGGAAAGAGCCGGCGAAAAAAGAGCCTGTTGTGGTGAAGCCGCTTCGGGAAGGCGGAAAAATTGAAGTTATTGCGATTGGAATTTCTACCGGCGGGCCGAATGCGTTGCGGGATGTGTTCAAGATGATTGATCCGCACTTGAAGCAGCCGATTCTGGTTGTTCAGCATATGCCGGCTGGTTTTACCGCTGAATTTGCGCGCAGCCTGGACAGGATTTGCCCTCTTGAAGTCTGCGAGGCTCAGGATGAGATGCCTATAGAAAGCGGCCATGTGTATATTGCGCCGGGAAATTACCATATAATCGTGGAGCCGCGTCTGACCGGCAATGTAATCCGCACAACTCAGACGGAGCAAAGAAACGGACACCGGCCTAGCGCGGATGTTCTTTTTGAAAGCATTGCGGAAGTTTACAAAAATAATGCGCTTGGCGTGATTATGACTGGAATGGGGCGCGACGGAGCTGCTGAGCTTGCTGAAATGCGAAGGCAGGGCGCGTGGACTTTGGGGCAGGACGAGGCAACTAGCATTGTCTACGGAATGCCTAGAGTCGGCTGGGAGCTGGGCGGCGTTCAAAAGCAAGTTCCGCTTATGGAAATGGCGGATGAAATAAGCCGGCTTGCCCGCGAGCATTGCTAGTTCTGCACAATTTTATTGATTTCAAGCTTTGCGATTGTAGGCGCGGTTCTTGAGGACGCGAATATAAAAATGCAGGCGGTTAAAAAGCAGGCTGAAGCGCAAAACGCCTTGAAAATTTCTGTGCATTCAGTTTTCAGGAAATCCGCTGCCTGTCTTGAAAAAATCAGTCCGGCGGCAGCGCAGGCAATCGGGGCTAAAAGCGCAAAAATTCCGGCGGCGGCTTCTTTTTTTTGCGGCAGCCCGATTGTAACTTTTGAGCCTTTTTCAATTTTCAGTTTTTTTGGGTTTGAAACCACAATGTTCGGTCTGTTTTTTTTGTTGTGTTCAAAATGGATTTCCGGAGAAACAATAACTGTTTCATCATTTTGAATTTCTGTGACAATATATATTTGCTTCAAATTGTTTCTCCTGCGTTTTTCAGTTGCTTCAGCCGCCGCGAACATTCTTCTTCCCCGGTTTTGTTTTTCAATTCTTTGTACGTGTCCCGAAGGTTGTAGAGCGCATCGTAGTAATACGGATTTATTGTCACCGCGTTTTCAAATGCGTATGCGGCGTTTTCATACAATTCCTGGTTGAAATATATGATTCCGGCTATGTTGAAAAGATGATAGTTTTCAGGATTGATATTCAGCCCGTTGAAACAATATTCCTGTGCTTCGTCAAGCAGTCCCTGTGAGTACAAAATGATTGCAAGTTCTTCTATTATCTCCGAATTTTCCGGGGAAAGCTCCAGCGCTTTTTCAAGCGTTTCCTTTGCCTGCGGTAAATTTCCAGAATCCCGGTAGGTTAGTCCCAGGTTGAACCAGAGAAGCGCGTTGTTTTTTTCAATTTTTATGGCTTTTACAAAACAGGCGATTGCTTCTTTGTAGGAGCCGGAATTTGCGAGCAGAATTGCCTGGTTGTTTAAGCGGACAGCTGTTTCAGTCATAAAGTTCCTGTTGTGCAAAATTTTTTGCAGTTATTAATGCGTTTTTTCAGCATTAATTTTTTCTGCGTTGAATTTTGCAATCATCTCCTCAAAAAGTTCTTTTATCAGCTTTGCAGATTTTGAAGAATCCGCGCTGTTAAAGAAATTTGCAAGAATTTCTGTGTTTTCTTCTATTATAATAACGCCTTTTTTTCTTGCCGATTGAATTGCATCGCTTTTTTCCAGAAGCTCAATGCATTGTTCCACGGCCGGTGAATCGATTCCTTCTTTTGAGGCTTTTTCAAAAAGTCCGGCGATTGTTTTTTTGTTTTCGGGATTTTCATTGATATAAAAAAGCACGGGAAGACTTTTTTTGCCTTCTACAATATCGTCGCCGCGTTTTTTGCCTGGATTTCCGGTTGTAAGATTCTGAACATCGTCAAGAATCTGAAATCCTTCTCCCAGAGCCGCCGCAACGTTTCCCATTTTTAGCGCTTCATCCTTTTCCGCGCCTCCAGCCAAAGCTCCTGCCTGAACCGCAAGCGAAGCCAAAGTTCCGGTTTTCAGATGAACCATCTGCGTGTATTCCTGAACGGTTGGAAAAAACTCCGGATTTCTGTGCCAGTAAATATCCATCGCCTGGCCAAGGTGAAGCCTTCTCAGTTCCAAGGTATATAAGCTGTAAAGCTGGTTTTTGAATTCAGCGGAAACTTCAAGCTGGTCAATTGTTTCCGGGGCAAGAAAATAAAGCCACGAGCCCGCGTTTAAAGCCACATCAAGCCCGAATGAAATGTGTGCGGCTGGCTTTCCACGGCGGAAATCAGCGGAATCTTCTATGTCATCGTGGATAAGCGACGCTGTGTGAACAAATTCAACGAGCGGAGTTATGCTGTAAGTCTGCTCCAGTGTAAGCGGAGAAGTTTTTTTTGATTCGCGGCAAAGTTCCGAGCAAAGCACAAGAAGAAGCGGGCGCCAGCGTTTTCCGCCCAAGTCCATCAGGTTCCGGCACGGTTTTATCAGTTTTTTTAAATGCTCGTCTGTAACGCAGGGCGAAAGCTCCCTGAATGTCCGCGGCTGCCACTCCGCATTCGTTTTTTCCGGAAGCGAGTTTTTCAGGGCGTTTTCTATATTTTCCAGTATTTCTGCAAATTCTTTCTTCATATCTTGAATATTATACACGAAATCTGTTAATCATTGAATCAAAAATTCCGAAAAGTAAGTATTATGGCAGCAAACAGTTACGAAAAACCCGATTATTGGTCTCAAAAAGCGTTCTCAGAAGGATATCCGGCGCGCTCAGTTTATAAATTAAAGGAAATGGATGAAAAATTCGGAATGTTGAAGAAAAGCTGCAATGTCCTGGATTTGGGCGCGGCTCCAGGAAGCTGGACGACTTTTCTTTTAAGAAATCTTGGCCCGGAAAGCAAAGTTGTAAGCTGCGATTTGAATCCGCTTTCAAAGTCAGTGCGCGGTGAAAATCTGACTTTTATTCAGGGCGATTTGAACGATTCCGCCATAAGAAAGCAAATCCGGGCGCTTGGACCTTTTGATTTGGTTGTATGCGACGCGGCTCCTCTGACCACAGGAAACAGAATTGTTGACACGGCGCGCTCTGAGCAGCTTGTTGAAATGGCAATCTGGTATGCGGAAACAATGCTGAAGCAGGGCGGAAATTTCTGTGTGAAAATTTTTCAGAACGGTGACCAGCAGAAATTCCTGCGCAAGCTAAGGGAACTTTTTTCAAGCGCGAAAGGTTTTAAGCCGGAGGCGTGTCGTTCTGAGTCATTTGAAACTTTTCTTGTTGGAATTTCACGCAAATAGGTGATAAAATATGAAAAAGTACAGCAACTATAAAAAATTGACTTTAATTATGAAATTAGAAAATTTATATAAAAAATTGTTCAGCACAAGGCTCAGAAAAATTGTTTTCAACAGCGTAATTGCTTTTGCCTGCGGAATTTTTGTGTCCTGGGGAGTTTTGTGTATCGCGTCGAACTTGAACGTTGAAAAAGGTGTCGGCGGTTTTGAAACTTCTGTTCCTGCTGAATATGTTGAGGAAAATCCGGAGCAGCCTTCCGCTGTTTCAGAAGCATCCGCCGTTTCTGCCGCGGAAAAAAATCTGCCGCAGACGGGAGCCGCGTTGGGGACGGGCGAGCTTTCAGACGATGCGTTCGCCGAGCTTGACGAGCTTGCGCTTATAGATTCTCTTTCTGAAAATGCTGAAAATCCGGCTTCCACTGCTTCAACGGATTCTCAGGCGGTGCAGAACCATGATTCATATTCTTCGGAAGGACTTGAGCTTTGCTATTTTACATACCGCGTTCAAAAAGGCGACATGATTGGATTCATTGCGGACAAATTCAATGTTACACAGGACACAATTATCAGCGTGAACAATATTCATCAGTCAAGGCTGATTCAGATTGGCCAGATTTTAAAAATTCCTTCAATGCCGGGAATTGTCTATACAGTAAAAAAGAACGGTGAGACGGCGGATTCAATCGCGGAAAAATTTGAAATCAGCGCGGAAAAACTTGCCCGCGTGAACAATATCCAGGAAAATCAGAGCCTTGTTGCCGGACAGACTTTGTTTGCGCCGGATGCGCTTCTTGACTGGGTTACCCGCCAGGAAATCAACGGAGATTTGTTTCATAAGCCGATTCATTCGCGTTATTATCTTTCTTCGTATTACGGATGGAGAAGCTCGCCGTTCAGCGGAAAGCGTTCCTACCATTCTGGAATTGACATGGCTTGTCCGCAGGGAACTCCGGTGTATGCGGCGCTTGGCGGAACTGTAACTTCTGTTGGCTATAACAGCGTTTACGGTAACTATGTGATTATAACTCATCATTCCGGATATAAAACTTTGTACGGCCACATGTCGAAGCAGCTTGTTGCCCGCGGAAAATGGGTCGACACAAACACAAGAATCGGGCTTGTTGGAAGCACAGGATTGAGCACAGGCCCGCATCTTCATTTTACGGTCTATAAATTTGGAAAAACGGTGAATCCGGCGGCCTTGTGGAAATAAATCCTGCCGAAAAATCCGAATTCAATGCTGAAATAAAAGCTGAATCTGCCCCTACGAAATTCTTTTTGCAACCGTTGAAAGTTTTTTGATGAACAAATCAATGTGGCTGCACACAAAAACCGCGCCGTAAGCCGTTACGCATCCAGCGATTGTAAGCGCGTACCAGATTGAAAGCGAGCGGTTCTGAATTTCCTGAGTTGTAATCAGGGAGCTGAAAAGCAGCGCGACCATAAGAATTCCGCCGATAATCCAGCCCGCGAACGGAAGCGGCTTGTAGAATTTGTCTTTTTCCGGAATATGAATTTCAGAAAGAATTTTTTGAATCGAAGCGTCTGTGACCGGCGTTTCAATTTTCAGCGGCGCGGAAATCTCTTTTTCAGCAAGCTTTAAAAGCTTGATTTGCTCCCGGCATTTTTTGCAGCACAGAAGATGGGCAGAAATCTTCAAAGGAACTCGTTCGCCTTTGTCCAGCATAAGATATTGATTCATAAAATTTTCGCATTTGTCATTCATTTTATTTTCCATAATATTTCTCCAGTTTGCTTTTCAAAATTTTTTTCGCCCTGAAAATATGCGATTTTATTGTGTTCACAGGAAAATCGGTGATTTCGCTGATTTCCTGGTAAGGAATATCGTAGTAAAAATACATTTCAATGCAGACTTCGTATTTTTCTGGCAGCTCGGAAATTGCCTCCCGGATTGCAGCCTGCGTAATTTTCCTGATTTGAATTTCTTCCGGCGTGACCGACGCAGAATCAGGAATTATCGTTTCATCTTCAATAGGAAGCGAATTTTTCGCCCTTTTTACAGAATTTATCGCGGTTGTGTAGGCGATTTTCATCAGCCAGGTTGAAAACATTGAATTTCCCTTGAACGAATCCAGATGCGTAAAAACTTTTATAAAAACATCCTGGACAAAATCTTCCGAGTCGGATTCGTTGTGGAAAAAACTTTTCCCGAAGTTGAAAATTCTCGCCTTGTAAAGCGTCATCAGCTTTGAAAAAGCAGCTTTGTTTCCGGCTAAAACGCTTTTTACAAGGTGAAAATCTCTTCGTTTTATGTGTTCTCTTTCGAGCTGCTCAAGCATTTTTAATCTTTCTTGTGAAAATCAGGATACGTGTAAAAAAATATCAGAAGACAAATTCCAACGACCATAGGAAGAAGCCCGCCAAGAATCGCATAGGAAAATCCGTCGATTATTGCAAAAACCGCGGTAAGAATCAGTCCGGTTCCCGTAAGCAGAAGCCCTGTGAGCAAAGAAAAAGCCGCGTAGTTGAATTTGTTCGGAACAAAAGTCCCGGTTTTTATCTGAAGCTTAGTTTCGTGATGTTTCCACAAAATATAGAAAAAAAGAATTAAAGCGCCAAAACAGATTCCAACAATTGGAACAATTGAAATTATTACCTGCGCGGCCGGTGAAGTTATCTGGTTCATTTTTATTCCTCACTTTTTTGACATTGAAAAGCCTGAAATGTTGCAAAAAAATATGCTTTCAATCAAGAAAAATCAGCTCTTCAAAATAAATGTCATGGATTTTGTTCAGCACAAGAATTTCGTTCAGTTCTGCAAGAAGTTCATTTTTTATCTGCTGGTCGGTTTTTGATTTCAGCTGGGAAAGAGTTTTGCCGGAAAAATATTTCACGAAAATTGATTTTATCATTGAATTTTTGCGGGAAAGCTCCTCTAGAAATTCCTTGTCGTCTTTTTTGTAAGAAACAAGCGGGCTGAAAACAACAGTTGTTCCGGATTTTTTGTCTTTTTCAGGAAGCGTCGCCGCCCTCAGCCTTCCGAGCGCCTTGTATGACACAGAATCTTTGAGCCGCATCTGCTGGGGCTCGGCTTTAACAAGCGGCACCGCATTCTTTCTGGATTTCACAGCGACCGTAGTCCCCAGAATAATCGCCAGCATAAAAACCGCCACCGCCAGAAGAACCTTGTTCAACGTAATCCGTTCTAAAAAAGTTTTGTAAAAAAAATTCATTGGGGTTATTTAAAATCTGCTATTGCAATATAGTATACTTTTTTTATATGTTAAGAACAAGGCGCAGTTTGAATTAAAAAAGGGGAGTGAAAATGAAAAATTTGTTATTATTTTTGTTGTTTCAGTTTTTGATATTTTCATGTAAAAATGTTTCTTCTGTATCAGTTGGTAAGGATATTATTTCAGAGGCTAAGGCAAAAGAAATTGTTGCAAAAGAGATAGCAGAGTCTGATTATTATCAGCAATATTATGTTCTTGATTCAGAGAAATTTGATGAGCGTGTGTATGATATCTCATGGGGAAAAACTGTGCTGGTAAATGTCATTCCTGATGGGAAATTATTTAAGAAAGAAACGAAATATTATATTATAAATGGCGTGCTTCCTTCAGGGCAAGTTTTAGCCGCTCAAACTGTTGATGCCTATACAGGAGAACTTTTAGATGGAGTTTCTTTATTAGAGGACAACTCTGATGAACTGAAAATAATTTCGACAGAGGAAGCTGAGAATTATGTTTCTAGGTTAGCATACAATTCTAAAAACATTGAAGCCGTTTATTATTATGATGGAACAGAATATACGATAGATCCTATTTTTTGCTGGAAGTATTGTATAGATACCAAGAATTTTCGTTCTGTGTTTAATAATTCTTCAAAGATTGAGGATTTTGTTTTTATAGATCCATGGGAAAATTTAGATAAAAAAGAAGACGTTTTATCTGGAAGCAATTCTTTCTTTTCTAAATTTGATTATAACCATAGAGCTTATAAAATTTCGTGTAAAAATGAAATGCTGAATTATAGAAGTCTTGCATCTGCAAGTGATAAAAATAGCTTTGAGCCTATTGATTAATATGAAAAGAATATTTTAAAACCCAAAAGATAAAAGTTTGTGTAATTAATTTCTATTCAAACTGATTTTTTCACTCAAGAAATTCATAAAACCGGCCGATATAGAAGTGATATAGTGGTTTTTCTGGATTTTAAGGGTATTGAATGAAATCGGGAATAAAAGCTGCTGTAAGTTTGCTGGTTGCCATTTTGATTTTTGGCGGCATTGCGGTTGCTTCTTCGCTGGGATTGTTTTCTTCGGTGGAGCAGCAGTTCTACGAGCCGGCCAGGCTGAAAATCATAAATGAAAAGCTTGATTCCGTTGCAAACTGCGGCAATGAATACATTCAGAATCTTCTCGTTTTGTTTGGCGCTGAAAAAGATGGATTTTTGAGCCATGAAAGCGTTTTTTCGCTTGCGGGGCAAAATCCTTCTGCGGAAGCGCTGCAGCTTTTTGAATCCTTGAAGGAAAACTGCGCCGGGCTGGAAGGTTTCAGGATTGTTGATTCGGCTGGAAAGCGGGTTTTCTACAGTTCCTTCCGCGGTGACTACGTAATTCAGGCAGAAAAAGGCGTTCAGCGCAGAATTTATTCAAACTACGGGAATTTGTACGCTCCGAACGGAAAAAACGAGCTTGAATATCCTGTGGTTTCCGCGTATGAGGATGACAAAAATCCAGCGGCGGAAAATTCGGAGCTTTTGCCAAAAATTATTTTTGACGGCGGCGGCCAGCGTTTGATTTTTTCGTATAAAATTCAGACTTCTGATGAAAAATCTGTTCCATGCAGCGCGATTTTTTATATAAATCCTGCTGATTTTGCAAATCTTCTTGTTGAAAATCATATTATTTCTGTGAACGAGCAGTTTTCGCTGGTTTCGTCTTCTGACGGAAAAATCGGCGGATTTGTTTTCGGGCTTCCAAATGTTGGAAAAAATATTTTTGACTCGGAAATTTTGAAAAAATGGAATGAAGGCGTTTTCGGGCCGGATGAAATTGTTTCCTCTGATTCCGGCGAAAATATTTCCTGGAGCTTGGTTTCAAGCCGGAATGCGGAATTTCTTCACATCGGCGGAATTTTTTCCAGCGATATGCTGAAAATGCCGTCTTACGTCAGAATTCTTCTTCTTGTGTGCGCGTTTGTAACGGTCTGCCTTATTGTTGTGATATTTTTCAGCATCCGGAAAGACGATTCTGTTGTCATAAAGTCAAAAATCCGTGGAATTCAGGTTGGACTTTTGAACGAATATTTTGAAAAAGATGTTGACCGCAAAAAAGTTGCCGCAATGATAAAAGCCCAGAAAGACGAGCTGACTTCAAAAATCAAAAAATCGCTTGGGCGGCGCGGAAAAAAATACGGCGACGACCTGGACTTGATTTTGAACAAAAGCTGGGAAGATATTATAAATATTCTTTCCGGCGCTTCCGCTTCTTCAAAAACTGATATTTCGCCAGAAAGCATGAACGAAATCCGCAAAATTTTCGAGGAAGTTCTTGCCGCCAGCACTTTGAAAGTCGAAAACCTGAAATCTCCGGAAGAAACCGCGCCGCGGAAAAATCCTGCGCCGGCAGAAAAAATTGAAACCGTTGAAGAAATTGAGCCGGTGGAAGATGCTGCCGCTCTGGAAGAAGTTGAAGAGCTGGAAGAAATCGCGCCACTGGATGAAGTTGAGGATGCCGAGCCGGTTGAAGAACTTGATGAGGTTGAAAGCATTGAACCGCTGGAGGAAGTCAGCGAACTTGAAACGCTTGATTCTCCGGAAATGCCGGAAGACGCCGAATCTTTGGAAGAATTTGAAGAGCTGGAAGAAATTGCACCAGCTGAAGAAATTGAGGATGCGGAAATCGTTGAGGATGCCGAGCCGCTGGAATCGTTGGAGCCGCTGGAAGACGCCGCCGCACTTGATGAAATTGAAGAGCTTGAGGAAATCGCGCCGCTGGATGAATCGCTTGAGCCGGCGAAATCCCTGGATTCTTCAGCAGAAACTGAAAATTCCGCAGGAACGCCCGCTTCCTCTGAATCTGAACCCATTGAGCTTCAGGGCTACGAACAGAAAATCAGCACAAAGGACAGCAGCGTAACTTTTGTGCCTTCTGAAAAATGCGACAGAAAAAAGTTTGAAGGCTCTGAGCCGCTTGAAATAAGCGATAAAACCGTTTCCGCGCAGAACGAGCCTTCTGGAAACGTTGAAAAAGAATTTATTATTTATAATCCGTTCGATTTTGCTAAAGAAAATTCTGGAAATTCCGATTTTGAAAGTAGTGATTCAGAAAATCAGGAAGAAAATCCCGGCGGGCAGGAAAACGCTTCGCCTTTGGAAGAGCTTTCTTTTGAAAAGGATGGTTTTATGTTTACAACTTTCGCAGAAAATGAAAATGATATTACAGAATTGCCTTTGGATGCAATCGTTCTTGGAGAAGACGGAGTTTTTCATATTTCATCAGAAGTGGCAAATGTTGAAATGCCGATTGATGAGGATTTCAAAAAACTTGTAGATTCTGTAATCCATTAATCATTCCTGCTAGTCATTGTGAACAATGCAGCTTTTTACAAGCGAAGCGAACAGATAGATTTTCTTGTAGATTGAAATGCAGAAATCTCTCAGCGGAACATCGATGTAATGCTCAAGTTCCTTGCAGTTTGAAATCAGCGTAGGTTTTTGTTTCTGCAGGTCTTCAACAACGGATTTTATTATTTTTCCAATTGTGACTAAATCCCGCGAGCTTTCCATTATAAAATTGTACGCAGTTTCGTTTGCTTCTGAAACAAGCCGGTTCACAATATTTCTGGAGCTTGAATCTCTTTCTGTTTTTGGAAGAAGCGTTTTTATTTTTATACCAATAATCGCGTCTTCCGCAAGGCTGTTGTCAAAATCTATGAGCTTGTCGGAAGTCAGAAGAAGATTGTTGTAGCAGTCCGAAATTTGGGTTGTCAGCGTTGTTGAATCCCAGGTTCCGCGCACAACCACAACATCGTAGAATTCGCGCAAATCTTTTTTCACAACTTCAATCAAAAATGTCTTTAAATATGAAAGCGCCTGGCAGTTGTCAAAACGGTTCAGTTTCTTCTGTTCAAGGATTGTGTTCCGTGAATAAACGTAGTTGCTCAGCGGGATTATTTCCGTTTCCCCGAAAAGCTGGTGCGCAAAATTGTTTTCTGTGTCGGAGCGTTCCTTTTCAATCAGCGAGTCGATTGTGTTTTCAACGTCGTTTTTCAGTTTGTCAAGATATGGCTCAACGATATTCGCCTTCAAGCTTTGAACATTCGGCGTGTAATTCGGGTCGGAAGAAGAAAGCCTGATAATCATTTCAAAAGTCTGGGCGTTTTTCAAAGCAAGAATGCGGGAAATAATTCTTTTCCAAAGTCCGAGCGAAATCGGCTCCTGGCCGCCCTTGAAAGATTTCAGAAGTTTCAGCGCGTTCGTCCAGTCGGAGTCAAACGGAATGTCCCAGATTGATTCAATGTAATCCTTCAGGTCGTCAACAAGATATTCCGCGTTCACGTGCTCAAACCGCGGCATTGCTGAAAAATTGTTCTCCCGGATCTGCTTGTCGAATTTCTTCAGGAAAAAATAATAGTCGAAAGTTGAAACTGCTTTGAACGCAAGAATCTGGCGGTAAAGCCCGTCGATTTCGCTTATTTTTTCAACCGTGAAAAAATCGTTGAATTTGGAAAGTTTTTCTTCAACCTGCGCTTTCAGATGGTCGAGCGGAATCTGCCGGCTCATTCCCACGATAACCTGCTCGTTCAGATTGTCTTCAAGCGCGCGGATTTCTTCCGGCATAGAAAAATTTATCACAAGATGTTTAAGCGTGTTCTGGTTCTGAATTGAATTGAAAAGATTTTGAAGCGGCGCGACCGCCTTGTAAATTTCAAAAAATAATTTTCCGAGCGGCGGAAGAATTTCGTTTCCATTGTATTTGTAAAATTTATTGAACCGGCTTTTTGAAAGTTTTTTCGCAATTGAGCGCAGCTGCCGTTTTTTTTCTGCGTCAGAATCGTTTCCGCCGAACAAAGCGGCCAGTATATTTGCAAAAAATCCAGATTTTTCTTTTTTTTCCATAACGTTATTTTTAAATGATTTTAAGAGACTGTCAAGAACATAGAATTTTTACAAGAAATTGATTATATTAAACGTGGATGAAAATTTAATTTTTCATGCTTATAGATTTTTGATTTTGCTGATTTCGAGAGGTATTTTATGAAAAAATCAGTTTTTGCGCTTGCGGCAAGTTTGTTTTCTGCCGCTTTATTTGCTTACAATCCTCCTGCCGGCGGCCAGAGCATTTTTAATATTTCAAGTCCTACGCAGCTGACTTCCGCTTCTTCCGCGGCTGGAGGCGGAATTTTTTATCCTGGACCGGATTCAATCGCGTTCAATCCGGCTCTTCCGAGCTTTGAGGAAAGAGTTCAGCTTGACGCGGATTTTTCTGTTCTAGCCAACAAGGGCGAAGGCGGTTCCGGCGCGGCTTTTCAGACTGGAATTTTGATTCCGATGAAAATGTTCAATTTCAGCGGGCTGTTAAACGGAGTTTTTCTTGGCGCGGACGATATGGAGCTTGAAAATTCGCTGAACGTGAAGGCTGGTTTTTCCAAGGAAATCACAGAGCGGCTCAGCGTCGGCCTTAATTTTGACTCAGGATATCTGTGGGGAAACGGTTCGGACTGGTCTCTGGGCGCTGGACTTGGCGCACTTTATAGAAGAGAATCGCTTGGCGCGCTGAAGGATTTCCGCGTGGGCGCTTCGCTTTTGAATCTGGGAAAATATTACAACGCAAAAAAAATAACCGGAATTGACGAATCTTCAAATTCAACTGTTTTTCCTAGTTTTGTAACGCTGAAAACTGGTGTTGGCGCGAATTTTCTTCAGAATGATTCAGTTGTTCTTGGCGGCTCGTTTGATATTACAACGCAGTGCTTTCAGAATGTTGTGTTCGACCTTGGGCTTCAGCTTGGCATAAAAAATCTTGTTTTCATAAATCTTGCCGAGCGGATTGACGTTTCTGAATGTGCCTATGGAAGTCCGGATTTGCTTCCAGCGGTTGGTGTAAGCGTGAAATTCAACCTGAACGCAAAGAACAATTCTTATCTTGCGGCGCATAACTGGGAAAAAAGCGAAATGCTGGCTTCTGCGGCATGGCAGCAAAAATACGAAAATATAGAAGTTGTTTCGGCCGGCCTGCGAATCAAGCTTGGGCAGAAAGATGTTGAGCCGCCTGTGATTAAAATTTGGGATGAAGAATAATCGAGCTGAACTGGAGATAAAAATGAAAAGAAATTCCTTTGTAAAATTTGCTGTGCTTTGTTTGGCTTCCGCTTTTGCCGCTGGTTACGTTGCGGCTGAGCCTGGCGTGAAATACATTTCTCCGAACAATGACGGAATTCAGGACAACCTTGTGATTCCGCTGAAAATTTCGGACAGGCATCTTATAAAATCCTGGAGCCTTGTTGTTGAAGATTCGAACGGAAAAGTTGTTCGCACAATCGGAAACAAAGTCGCTCTTCCGGAAAAAGTGAACGCCAAGTCTTTTTTCAAGCAGCTTGTAACTCCAAAAAAAGGCGTTGTTGTTCCAGCTTCGGTTGCATGGAACGGCGCGATGGATAACGGTGAAACTGCTCCGGACGGAACTTATTTCTATTATTTCACTGCCGAGGATGACAACGGAAATGTTGGAAAAACTGAAAAATATTCAGTTGTGGTTGATACAAATTCTCCGGAAATTGCGCTTTCCCAGCCGTCTGATAAAATTTTCGGTGAAGGCGCGAAATCTGATTTTTACATAAAGCAGTCCGGCTCGGAAGAACTGAAATGGACTGGATTTTTCAAGAACGCGCAGGGGCAGGTTGTAAAAACTTTAACCTGGGAGAACAGCTCTCCTGAGCCTTTCAAATGGAACGGAACGGATGATTCTGGAAAAGCTGTTTCCGACGGCGTTTATTCCTACGAAATCACTTCAACTGATTTGGCTGGAAACACTTCTGAAAATGCGGTGATTTCAAATATCATTTATTCCGCGGAAAAACCTGCTACAAATATTTTTATTGCCGGAAGCCGCTATTTTTCACCGGAAACAGATTCTGCGCTTTCAAATATAAAATTTGAAGTTTCAATTCCTGTGCCGGAAGCGTCGAGCGGAAACAAGCTCACCGCCTGGTCTGTTGAAATTGCGGATGCCGCGGGAAATATCTGCCGCTCATACAATAATTCAAAAAGCGAAATTCCTCCTTCAGAAATTATTTTTGACGGAAAAGACGAAAACGGAAAAATTCTGCCGAACGGAAAATATCAGGCTTTTGTAAAAGCGTCTTACCTTAACGGATTTGAAACCGCTCTTCTGAAATCTCCGGAATTCATTCTGGACACAACAAAACCTTCGGCTCAGATTGGAATTTCCGCTTCAATTTTTGGCGGCGCGGACAAGCCTAATGTGAAAATCTCAATGCTCGACGACAATTCTGGAAAATACGCCGCAGTTCCTGTCTGGCATGGAAGAATTTTCAACGCTGAAACTGGAGAAACTGTCCGCGAGTATAATTTCGGCCAGTATCTTCCGGATAATATTTTGTGGAACGGTTTTGACGCGAACGGGAAACTTGCTTCCGACGCGAAGTATAAATTCGAGCTTTCCGCAGCCGATTTGGCAGGAAACAAAGGCGTTGTGGTTGCAAAAGATTCTTTCGCGCTGGACACAAAAAAAGCGACTTTGCTTCTTTCTTTGAGCGATTCTGCGTTCAGCCCGAACAACGACAACGTGAAGGATTCGATCCAGTTCCTTCCGGTTATAAAAGACGCTTCTGGAATTGATTCGTATGACCTTGTGATTAGAAATTCAAAAAACACGGCAATCCGGACAATTCACGGCGCAAAATCTCTTCCGGCTTCAATTTCGTGGGACGGAAAAGATTCTTCCGGAATCATCAGCGCGGACGGAAATTATCATGCGACTTTGGTTGTAATGACAACAAACGGAAATATGATTTCGGTTGACTCTTCAAATTTTGTGCTTGATACAGTTGCTCCTTCGCTTTCTGCAAGCGCGCCTTGGTCTTCATTCAGCCCGGACGGAGACGGAAACCAGGATTCAATTCCTGTGACAATAACCGGCTGCACCCAGGAAAATCTGTGGACTGCTGAAATCAAGGATTCAAAAAACAAAGTTGTAAAACGCTTCACTTGGAAAGGCAAAATCCGGACAGGCGCAAAAGATTTCTTTGAATGGGACGGAACTGATGAGTCAGGAAACATGGCTGCGGACGGAAATTATTCAATTGTGATTTCTTCTGTTGACGAGGCTGGAAATTCATTCAGCACAACAATGTCCGGTTTCGCCCTTGACACTCGGGAAACGAAAATTTATCTGACTTCTGAAAACGAAGGAATTTCTCCGAACGGCGACAAAATTCTTGACACACAGAAATTCAGCATAAAAGCAAGCGTTCCGGATGGAATTCTCACCTGGAAATTTGACATCCGCAGCGAAAATGGAACTTCTGTCCGCTCGTGGTCAGACAAAGACAGCGAAAATCTTCCTTCAACAATTGTCTGGGATGGTTTTGACAGCGACGGAAAAGTTGCTGAAGGAACATTCATCGGAACTTTGAACGTGACTTACAAAAAAGGAAACAAAGTTGAGGCGGTTTCTTCGCCGTTCATCTGCACTGCGATTCCGCCGGTTCTTAGCGTAAAAACTGCGCCGGAATATTTCAGCCCGGACAACGACGGAACGGATGACGATTTGTTCATAAAGCTGAGCGGAACTTCAAAAGCGATGATAAAAAACTGGTCATTCAGAATTGACGATCCGAACGGCAAGGTTTTCTGGCAGATAAAAGGAAATTCAAATATTACAGAACGAATTGTCTGGGATGGTTTGAGCAACACCCAGAAAAATTCAAAAGGCTATGCGGAGCGCGTTCAGTCGGCGATGGATTATCCGTATACTTTCACGGTTTCTGACAATCTTGGAATGACAAGCAGTGTGAAGGGAATTATTTCTGTTGATGTTCTTGTAATTCGTGACGGCGATGTGCTGAAAATGGCAGTTCCTTCTATAATATTCCGCCCGGACAATGCTGATTTCAAGACTTCAAAGGAAGTTTCCAACGGACTTGATCCGGCGATTGCCGCGAACAACGAGCGCGTCCTGAAAAGAATTGCGGAAATTCTGAACAAATTCAAGGATTACAAAGTAACGATTGAAGGTCATGCGAACCGGCTTACAGATCTTGAGGCGGAGGAAACGGAAGACAATATGCGTCAGTGGGGACCGGCTCTGATTCCGCTTTCTGCAAAACGCGCGGAATTTGTAAAAGATTATCTTGTTAAAAAAGGAATCAGTGCAGCCCGGCTTTCTACGGTTGGAAAGGGCGGCACTGAGCTTGTTGTTGACTACAAGGACAAGGACAACAACTGGAAAAACAGGCGTGTTGAATTTATTCTTGAAAAATAGATTCTGCTGAATTGATTTTTGCAAAAAACGTTGAAAGGGTGGAAGCGGATTTTCTGCGGAAGCCCTTTTTGTTTTTGGAGCCGCTTTTTAGTTTGAAATGATTTTGAATATCCGCGTTAAAATAAAAAAGTCTTCCGATGTGGAAGACTTTTTTAGCGGCTGCTGCAGGTTTTGAACCTGCGACACATGGATTAACAGTCCATTGCTCTACCAGCTGAGCTAAGCAACCATTTGTTCTTGCGAACGTGTTAATAATATATAATTTTTATTGATTTGTGTCAATATTTTATATACTGAAAATGCCAATTTTATGCGTTATCTTGGGTATCAGATTAAGGGTTGAAAAAAAGATAACGCTCCTTTTTTTGAGCCTTT
>CAKUZR010000020.1 GCA_934718065.1 uncultured Treponema sp. | reverse complement strand
ATCGCCTGGGTTCCGCTGAATCTCTTCAGCGTATCACAATACCGCTTGTTCGTTTACTTTTTTATCATGCCTCCTTAAAATTGATATTTCAGTTTTTAGTTAACACTCATCCGATTTTTTATTTTTGTTATTACAAGATAAGCAATTACAGAAACAAAAAGTATCAGACTGATAATCTGGGAAGTTGAAAAGCATTTTAAGATTCCCCGCTCAATATCACCTCTGAAAAATTCAAGAACAAACCTAGCAGTTGAATAAAAAATGATATATATAACACAAGTATTTGTTTTATTGTTTCTGAGCAGAAGAACCACAAGGACAATACATAAGCAAAAAAGACTTAGACTTTCAACCGCTTGGACAGGGAAAAGATGAATACCATTAGGAGCAATGATACTGTCGCTATACTCAAAAAAAATATTGCCATCAGTTTCTCTTCCGTAACAGCATCCTGCAAATGAACAGCCAATACGCCCAAAACCATGAGCCAAAGCAAGGCATGGCGCAAGAATTTTTATATATTCATTCACTTGTATCTTATGAATTTTCTTTACAAAAAATAAAGCTAAAAATCCACCTATAAGTCCGCCATAAAAAACAAAACCTGAACTAAAAAACAGATTAAAGTTTTCTAAACTTGAAAAGACAATACGAAAATCTATATTTTTGCATGAAACTGCTATATATAATAATTTTGCGCCTGCAAATCCAAAAGCTAATAAATAAGCGCAAATAATTATAAAATCATCAATATCCAGTAATAATTTTTTACAGAGAAAATATCCTAGTATACTAGCACAAACAAGCCCTATTAAAATGAAAAAACCATAATAGGGAATGAATGTGCCAAAGAGTTCAAAACCCATTATTTAATTATAAACCAGACAAAGCAGCGCCTGTGGCACCAAGACAGGCAACACAAGCTATTGTAGCAATAATACCCCATGTAAGAGATATGATACCGCAAACTAAACCGCCTGTTGCAGTTCCTTTTTGCTCCGGCTTCTTTTTAGCAACTGCTCCAAGAATAATTGCAATGATTCCGCAAATTGAACCAATCCAACCCATTCCAGTAACACCAGCTCCGATTGAAATCAATAAAGATATGATTCCAAGTATTAATGATGCAACACCCATTATTGCACCTCCTTTTTATATATTTTAATGCACTTTGGCACTAAATTACAGTTTAATATTTTATCGTCTTTAAAAAAGAAACATTTGTTTAAACAGTCTTTTTATTTTACTGTGTAATTTTAAGGAAAATATTTTTCCAAAGTTTCTGAAGCACAATATTCGTTCGCAAAGTCTAATGGTGTTTTTTCTGAAAAATTATCAAGCGGTTTGTTTAAATCAATTCCGCCGTTCAGTGCATTCTTTATAATTTCTGTTGTTTCTTCGGATACGCCCTGAACGCTCTCAAGATAAACGGCATTCAAGAAATCAATCACCTTGCCATCAATTTTGTCTGAAAAATAATTTTTCAGCACCCAAATAGAAAACTTTCCTAACTTCTCTGTCTTAAGATTACACGGTTTATAAAAATCCAAATCTTTTAGAAAAGAAATCAATTCTTCATTTCTTAAAAGGTTCATAGCCATGTAATCAACTTCACAAAAATCACCACCATCTCTAAGATATTGTTTTGTGTGTTCCAAATCTTCTGCAATAAGCCATAAAGTGTGATTACATTTTTCATAATCTGCTGTTTCAC
The DNA here is from genome assembly GCA_934718065.1 of uncultured Treponema sp. GTDB lineage: Bacteria > Spirochaetota > Spirochaetia > Treponematales > Treponemataceae > Treponema_D. The sequence continues at coordinate 24,589 of CAKUZR010000020.1, read as the reverse complement.
TTATTCTTGCAAGCAATTCCAATGTATAAAATGCTTCTGTTGAATCGTTATGCCACAAAATCCCTTCTGCTACATAATAACCTTTGTAATAATCGCGTACAGCATTATATACATAGCCAGGCTGCCACTTATGCAATAACGGCGACTGATAATAATCAAGCAAAGTCCATCGTTTTTGAGAAAGTTCTTCTTTTTGTTCTTTGAGATTACTGTTAACAAGCCATCCAAAGGTATTCGCCAAAGTGTTTATCGGAGTATGTTTTGTATCCAGATTTCCCAATGTAAAAGTAAAATTTTTTTTCCATTTTTTCTGGATATAAAAAAAATAGAGCATTTCATAGTCCTGCCATTCAAGAACATAGAACAAACTGTTCTTATCTATTTTTGCACCGTGTTCTACAAGATATTTTACCATTTTCCTTTTTTCAACATCAGTTCTTTTATCTTGTTTTAGCGCCAGAAACAAATATGAAGGATTTTCAACATTATCTATACATTGTGAAACCGGTTTGTTTAAATCAGCTCCTAGTTTTTCGACATACTTTTCCACAGTCGGAAAATCGTAATTCTGTATTCCTTCTATAAGATTTTGAGAATACGCAAAGGACATAAAAATAAAATTTAAAGTCAAAATAATTGCAAATCTAATCTTTTTCATTTTTTCTCCCCTATTTAATTCTTGAAGTTCTTTTTTGCTCATTGATTCTCCCTCCCGAAGTTTTAGGTTTCAACCTTTTTACAATGCACATTTATATTGAACATTCGTTAATAATTATACGATAATTCATATTAAAAAGCAACGACATTTTGAAGTATAAATAACGCATAATCGTAAAACTATGGACATACTTCAAAAAATTACAGAAATGAGGATTGAAAAAGGCTGGACTGAATACGAACTTGCCGAACGCGCAGAATTAACGCAGTCCACTATTTCTTCCTGGTATAGAAAAAAACTTATTCCCTCAGTTCCGTCATTGAAACATATCTGCAATGCATTCGGGATTTCGCTTTCTCAATTCTTTCTTGAGGACAAAAGTTTTTCAGAAAAACTTACGCAGGAACAGATTGATATTTTAAAACGCTGGAGCCGACTGACAAAGGAACAGCAGAAAAAGCTGGCTGATTTTTTGGATTCAATTATTTCATAAAAAGAAAAACCCATTGAAACAATTTTCCGGGTGAATAAAATAGTGGCATGGATAATGAAAAAAAACTGATGGCCGCAAATGATTTTACTTGCGGGGCGATTCTTCCGAAGATGCTGCGCTTCATGCTTCCGATTCTTGGCGCGCTGATTCTTCAGGCCGCTTATGGTGCGGTGGATATTCTTGTTGTCGGACGGTTTGGAACTACCGAGGGAATTTCGGGTGTTTCCACCGGCTCGAATATTATGAATCTTTTTACTTTTGTGCTGGCCGGGTTTGCAACTTCTGTTACTATTCTGATTGCAAAATATCTTGGTGAAAAGAAGAGCGAAAAAATCAGCGCAGTGATTGGCGGCGCAGTTATGTTTTTCCTTGCGGTTGGAATTGCGCTTACAGTTCTGCTTGTTGTTTTTGCGCGTCCGATTGCGGTTATGATGCAGGCTCCGGCAGAAGCTCTTGACCTTACCGTTCAGTACATCAGGATTTGCGGCGCGGGTTTTGTTTTTATTCTTGCATACAACTTGACGAGCGCGATTTTCCGCGGACTCGGAGATTCTAAAAGTCCGCTTTTGTTCGTTGCGATTGCGTGCGCGGTGAATATTTTCGGCGACTTGCTTCTGATTGCCGGTTTCAAAATGAATGTCGCTGGCGCGGCTCTTGCAACTGTAGCGGCTCAGGCTGTTTCTGTGCTTCTTTCGCTTGTAATTATAAGGAAGAAAAAACTTGTTTCCGTAAAAAAGAGCGATTTCAGATTCAGCAAGGAAATCAAGTCCGTTGTGAAAATCGGAGCCCCGATTGCGTTTCAGGAGCTTCTGACCCAGATTTCATTTATGTGCCTTGTGGCTTTTATAAACCGGCTAGGGCTGGATGCTTCTTCCGGCTACGGAATTGCGAACAAGATTGTAGCGTTCGTAATGCTTGTTCCAAGCTCGCTGATGCAGTCGATGTCAAGCTTTGTTTCGCAGAACGTTGGCGCAGGAAACGAAAGGCGCGCCACACGCTCAATGCTTACTGGAATGGCGGTCGGTGCGGCAATCGGTGTTCTTGTTTTTATTCTGATTTTCTTCAAGGGCGATTTTGTTTCATCGCTTTTTACAGACAATGCGGCTGTAATAAAACGTTCGTTTGAATACTTGCGCGGATTTGCTGTGGAGGCGGTTGTAACTTCAGTTCTGTTCAGCTACATCGGATATTTCAACGGACACGGCGCGACAATGCTGGTGCTGATTCAGGGGCTTGCGCAGTCATTCCTGGTGCGGCTTCCAATGTCATACATAATGTCAGTTCAGCCGGAAGCGAGCCTTGCAATGATTGGACTGGCCGCTCCTACTGCTACGGTTTTCGGAATTATTCTGAACACTGTGTTTTTCGTTTTCTACCGCAGAAAGATAAAAGCGGGAAACGGTTTTTAGACAAAATCATAGAACCAAATTGACGGCGAACCCGGTAGCGAGCGAAAATAACACCACGAACGCCAGATAAATCACAAAATTCTTTGCTCCAAGGGCGATTTTCAGCGCGCCAAGGTTTGTGATTTTTGTAGCGGGGCCGGTAATCATAAATGCCGCCGCACTGCCTGCGCTCATTCCGTCGGAAAGCCACTGCTGAATAAGCGGAATTGTGCCGCCGCCACACACGTAAAGAGGAACACCGACGGTCGCCGCCATCAAAAGCCCGAAGCCTTCGTTCTGCTTTCCAAAAAGGCTTGCCATCGCCTCCGCCGGAACGTAACGCTGGAAAAGAGCCGAAAGCGCGATTCCAAGCAGAAACATCGGGCCGGTTGCCTTTATGTTCCGCCAGATGTTTTTTAAAAGCCGGATTAAGATATTCGGGTCTGTGTCGCGGTTATGAGGCTCGTCGAACGAGGAAAAATCAAAGTATTTTTTTGAGCCGTTTGCATTTGCGGAAATTTCATTTGCGGAGCGTCCGCCCTTGCAGTAAAATGCGCGCACCAGAAGCCCGGCTGCAATTCCGCACACAAAGCTTGAAAGAATCCTGACCGCAAGAAGCTGCCAGCCCAATGCCGTGCTGTAGATTATCAGCTGGGGATTAAGAAGAATTGAGCTCATCATGAACGCCGCAAGAAAATCATCTTTTATGCCCTTGCGTGAAAAAGCCGCGCAGATTGGTATTGTTCCGTACATGCAGAGCGGGCTTGCGATTCCAAGTGCACTTGCAAAAAAAAGACCCAGGACTCCGGGAACTTTCCGCCCGATTTTCTCCGCCGCAAGATGAATCCAGTTTTTTGCGAAAACCGAGACCGCCGAGCCGATTATGATTCCAAGAACCCAGTAGCCGAAAATCTGCCTGAACTGAAGGTCAAAATAATACCAGATATAAATAAATTCACGCTTAAAGATTTCAAGCATTTTGCCGCTCCGCTGTCACCAGCCGCCTAAAAAAGCGTGGAACAACACAACATTCCAGACTTTTCAGGCAGGCGAGATTTTTACTTAATTTCTACAAGCCGGTAGTTCCGGTTTCCAAGATTGATTTCTGCCGCGTAGTCCAGAGTGTGAAGTCCCTGGCGCGACTCGATTCTCTGCCTTAACGACGCAGAATCTGGAGCGGTGTAAACCATATCGATTGAGGCCTGGTCGATTGCAAGAGGATCAAGCGATGCCAGAATTCCGATGTCGTGCATATCCGGCTCGGCTGGATTTCCGTCGCAGTCGCAGTCAACGCTAAGGCGGTTCAGAACGTTTATGAACGCGATGTTTTTTCCGCCGTCCATGTAAAGGCAGACGCCTTTCGCGGCTTCCGCCATTGACTCAAGAAACGGAATCTGCTCGCCGAAAATCGAGCCGCTAGTCTGCTTTCCGCCTGAATGGATATAGACTTTTCCGCTTTCCTTTGTGTTCTGCCCGCTTCCGAATCCGATTGAAAGATTTTTAATCGCTCCGCCGAATCCTGCCATCGCGTGGCCCTTGAAATGGGAAATCACAAGATATGAGCCGTAGTTCTTGAAATGTGTTCCGACAAAATCGCCTTTCACCAGCCTTTTTGCGCCTGGAACTGGAATCGGCTCGCTTCCGTCCTCGTCAAGAAGGTCGAAATCCGCAATTTCAAGGAATCCGTGGTCTTTTACAACCTGCCTGTGCATTGCGTTAGAGGCGCGGCTTCCGCCGTAAGCGGTGTTGCTTTCAACGATTGTGCCGCTCACTTTCTGAACAGTTTCCTTCAGAAGCTCAGGACGCAGATAGTTTGAAGCCGGAGGCTCGCCCGTGCTGATTTTTACGCCGTTTTTTCCGTTTGGAGTCCAGCCGAGTGCATTGTAAGCCTTCAGCATTGAAGCAGACGAAATGTCGCGAATAAAATAAACAACAGGCGCATTTTTGTCATCTGTCCTGTGAGGAAGTTTTGAAACGTCAATTTTCTGGATGACCGCCATATTGCCTTTTGAATCTTGTGTTTTTTTCGGCGCGGCAAAAGCGCATCCAATAATGAAAACAGATGCCGCAAATACAAAAAATATTTTTCTTTTCATTTTATTCTCCAATTAAAGCCAGGATGAAATTTCAGTTTTATGCCTTTTTTGCAATTCTTTCACGTGTGGAAAGAACGGCGAACACTGAAAGTCCAAGCGCAAGGATGATAAAGCCCAGAATCGTGTCTGAAACGCTTATGTCGAAAAACGCTCCGCCGCCAGCAACCGAGGCAACAGAATCTATGCTCCACATAATCGCCGCCGACCAGAACATCAGCATTGAAGTGCCGACGCTTTTTTTAGCCGAGCCTTTTTTTCCTGAAATTATATATGCGGCTGAAAATCCTGCCGCCGCAAGAACTGTAATTATCAGACACATCAGGCAAATTCCCCGGAAAGTTTTTCCGCTTCCAAGATTTTTGACCCGGCGCAAAGTTTTTTTACCAGCGCGGAAATGCCCATTGCAACGACCCAGACAGCTGTAACAGCCGCCGCCATTCCAACGCCAACGGTTGCCATTTCGTGGAGCATCAGAGGAATTTCTTCAGGATTTTTCATAGCTGTTAAAAAAGGCGGAAGAAATGAAATTTCGCCGTGGTACAAATGCTCCGCCGCAAGCAGGAAACTTCCTCCGTAGAGCATTTTTTCAAGAGTCCCGATTTTTTCACGGAAACTTTCAATTTTCCGAGCCTTTGCCTGGCTCACAACTGCGTCCGCGTTTTTACGGAGCAGGATTTTCTTTGAAACCGTAACAACAACAGCTTCAGCCAATGGAACTGCAAAACATGCCATAATTTCCTCCAGTTTTTTATTTAGCCTGAATTTCGAGTTTTTTTGCAAATTCCGAAAGAACGCTTTCGGCATATTTCCAGTTTGCTCAGATAGATTTGGCTCGCGCTCCGCTTGTATTAATTCGGGTGCTTCGCACTTTTATTGATTCAATCGCCAAAAATCTTCACAAACTGTAAATCTGCCTGCGCTTTTATTCTTTTCCACAAAAAACTCGACATTCAGGCTATTTATTTTTTTCAGCCTTTAGTTTTGACACAAGACTTGAAATTTCATTGTAGACCTCGCTGAACGTTTTTCCAGTTTTTCTGGCAATCTTGGCAACGCTTTCGTATTCAGGTGAAATGCGGTGAACGCCGTTTCCTTCAGCTTCTTTTGCGCGGACCGTTCCGTACGGCGTTTCAAGCTGAATTTCTTTCCGGCTTAAAACCGTGCGGCTCATTACGCTCCGCCTGATTCCGATTGTGGAAGTGTGCTCGAAAATTATTTTTTCAATTTTTTCGCGGTCGGAAGGCTTGCAAAGAACGCAAAGAATTTGCGCAGGACGGTTTTTCTTCATAAAGCAAGGAACAAAATGTACGTCAAGCGCGCCGTTTTTCAAAAGTTCTTCCATCACAAAGCCAAGAGCCTCGCCGGTTGAATCGTCAATGTTTGTTTCAAGCTTGCAGACTGAATCTGAATTCATACTTGAAAAATCCTCATTTTCTTCTATTATAAAGGCACGCAGAATGCTCGGACGCTCATAGCTGCGCTTTCCGGCTCCCATGCCGATTTTTTCTATTATAAAATGTTCTGGAAGAGTTCTGTCTGTCATCACTGCCGCCGCAAATGCCGCTCCGGTCGGCGTTATAAATTCTCCGCGCGCATCCATTATGCAAAGCGGAAGATGATATTCCGAGGCAATGTTCACAACCGCCGGAACTGGAACTGGAAGAATTCCATGCTGGCAGCGGACTGTGCCTGTTCCTTCGTTAATAACCGGAACAAAAACTTTTTCAACGTGAAGGCTTTCAAAACAGACTGAAAGTGCAATCACATCAACAATTGAATCAACTGTGCCAACTTCGTGGAAATGCACTTCTTCAAGAGGAACTCCGTGCGCCTTGCTTTCCGCTTCCGCCAGAATCTGGAAAATTTTCTTTGCAAGATTTTTTGCTCCGTCCGCCATTTTTGTTTTTTCAATGACAGAAATCACATCTGAAAGGCTTCTGTGCTCGTGATGTTCATGCCGCTCATTCAGCTGACCGCTGTGGGAATGCGCTTCATCGTGATGTTCAAAATGCTCGTTTCCGGAATGATGTCCGTTTCCGCGGTCCGAAGATTTTTTTCCGAAAAGATATTCCATATCGTGGTCGTGGTTTTCATGCGCGCCGTCAAGAATCACATTGAAATCCGCGCAGTCAATTCCGTTTTTCTTTACGCGTGAAATTTCAGTTTTAAAGCCGGACACAGGAATTGAATCAAGTGCCGCCTGAAGAGCGTTTGCGTCCGCCCCTGCGTCAATCAATGCGGCAACCGCCATATCGCCTGAAATTCCGGAAGCACATTCAAGATACAAGCCTTTCATTTTGTTTTTCCCCTTTCCGCAAGCCGGTTTATTTGAGTTGCAATGTAGCCCGCGCCGTAGCCATTGTCGATGTTCACAACGCTTATTCCGTTCGCGCAGGAATTTATCATCGTAAGCAAGGCTGAAATTCCGCCAAGGCTCGCCCCGTAGCCGACTGAAGTCGGAACTGCAATTACTGGAACGCCAACAAGTCCGCCGATTACGCTTGCAAGCGCGCCTTCCATTCCGGCGGCCGCAACAACGCAGTTCGCCGCGTTCAGAACATCAACTTTTGAAAGCAGCCTGTGGATTCCGCTCACGCCAACATCGTAAACGCGGACAACGCGGCTTCCAAAAAATTCAGCAGTCTGAGCCGCCTCCTCCGCAACCGGGATGTCAGCAGATCCAGCTGTGCAGACCGCAATATTTCCAATCAATTTTTTTTCATCTTGCTTTTTCTGAACTTTTATGATTCTTGAAATTTCATCGTACTCCGCTTCCGGCAAAACTGATTTCACAAGCCTGAACTGTCCGGGAGTCGCCCTTGTTCCAAGCACTTCGCCGTTCGCTTTGTAGAGCCGCTCAAAAATCTCCGCAAGAAAAGCATCGTTTTTTCCCTGGCAGAACACGGTTTCCGGAAATCCAGTACGTGATTTTCGTTCCGTGTCCAAATCCGCAAAATTCATTCCAGCCGCGCCGTTCATTTTTTTATAACCTCGTTCATCGAGCCAGTCCTGTAGCCCTGCAAGTCAAGAGTGATGTACGAAAATCCAATGCCGCGGAAATATTCCACAATTTTTTCGCGTTTTGAAAGAATCGTTTCAAGCTCGGACGGAAGAACTTCAATCCGGGCAAGATTTTCGCCATGAATCCGCACACGAAGCTGACGGAAGCCCATGTCCAGAAGGAACTGCTCCGCTTTTTCAACCATTCCAAGTTTTTTCTCGCTGATTTCCTCGCCGTACACAAAACGGCTTGAAAGGCAGGCAAAACTCTGCTTGTTCCAAGTTGAAAGCCCCATTTCTTTTGAAAGAGCGCGGATTTCATCCTTGTAAAGATTGCAATGCCTCAGCGGACTTTTTACGCCAAGCTCCGCGACCGCCAAAAGCCCAGGCCTGTAGTCGCCGTTGTCGTCCATATTGCTTCCCTCGGCGACATTTTCAATTCCGTTTTCCTTTGCAAGCGCAATGATTTTTGTAAAAAGCTCTTTTTTGCACAGATAACAGCGGTTCTTAGGATTATGGCGGAATTCAGGAATATCCAGCTCCTCGGACTTTACAACAATCTGCCGGATTCCGTTTTTTCTGCAGAATTCAGAAGCCTCGTCAGCCTCGCGTTTTGGAAACGAGCAGGAAACCGCAGTAACGGCGACCGCATTTTCGCCAAGAACATCGTGTGCAACTTTTAAAAGAAAAGTTGAATCCACTCCGCTTGAAAAAGCCACCGCCACGCTTCCGAGCGAGCGCAGATAAGAGCGCAAGTCATCAAGTTTTTTGTGAATTTCGCTGTTCATCTTCCAGCCTCCGCAAAATTTTATTTTATTTCACCGATTTTCTGCAGCCAGGCGACAATTCTTCCGCGGGCTTTGTCTACTGTGTTGCGCGATTCGGAAAATGCGTTTTTTTCAACGCTGGCCTTAGGCTCTTCCGCCGCAATTGACTGCACAGTGCGCACAAGTCCGCTTCCGCCGTGAACTGTGAACGGAACAATTCTTTTTCCGCTTAAATCGTAGCCGTCAAAAAATGAATAAAGAATTGGAGGCATATCCGCATTCCAGATTGGATAGCCAACAAAAACCGTGTCGTAGCCTGAAAGATTCACATTTCCCTTGATTTCAGGACGCACATCTGCACGCTGTTCCCTAGCAGCTCTTTCAAGAAGAGTCGCATGGTCTGTCGGATAAGCATCTACCGGCTCAAGACGGAAAATATCAGCTCCGGTTTCCTCAGAAATCACTTGTGCAACGTACTGAACGTTTCCAAGAGCCTTTCCGTCAATCACAACAAGGCTGTTTTCCTCGTTCCGGGTAAGTCCGCTGGTTTTTGTTGATTCCGGAACAGAAAAATACACAACAAGCGACTTTGCGTTTGCCGAAAGTGCGAAAGCCGCGGCAAGAAAAATTGAAAGAACAGTTTTTTTCATAATAAAAATTCTCCCTGAAAATAAAATTTGAATGATTGCGATGATTCATTCTGCAAACCGCTGAAAAAATCCTACAGTTTTCGCTTTTTGAGCCAGTTTTCAATCAGCTGCCAAATCTGCGCGTTGTTTTTTTCCTGGAACATAAAATGGCTGTTTCCGGTGATTTCCATCTCAGGCAAATCCCAGACTTCCGCATCGCCGCCGTCCGCGCGGTAATGAGCCGCAAAATCCAAAGCCTGGTCGCGGATGTTCTTCCAGAATTCGCTTGATTTTATGTCTTCCGGGCCACGCTCACCGATGTAGTCGCCGAAAATCACAAGCATAGGAATTTTCGCATCAAGAAATTTCTTGTATTCTTCTGAGCCGACAATCGGAGTTCCGCCCGGCTCAACCGCAATCAGCGCTGCCATGTTCTGAGCATCTGTCTGCCAGCCGACGCGTCCGCCCCATGAATGTGTTACATAAACAGCCTTTTTTCCAGTCATTTTTGCAGCGTCTGAAAGAACTTCGCTCAACGAGCCGCCGAAAAGCTTTTCATCGTAAGAGCCGGTGTTCGGCGTCATCTGCCTGAAAAACTGGTTCTGAGCCGCATCTCCTTCAGGAAACTGGCTTCCTTCGTAACGCTCCGGAGCGACCCGCCCGATTCTAAAATGCGTGTACCAAGCCTGATCGCCCGGAAGATACGCAAACGGATCGTCCGCCTTTACGTCTGGAAAACCGGAAGTCATTTTCACAGAGCTTCCAGCTTCTCCAGTGCGCGGCTGGTCAACAAGAAAAACCGCTCTTCCGTTCCGCAAAGCCAAAGTGCTCCAGCCTTCGCGGCCGTCCGGAGTTGTCATCCAGCCGGTTCTGCTCTGTCCGTAGCCATGCAGAAAAACAACCGGGCTAGATTTTTCCTTTGCCGGAATCTGGAAAAATGTGCTCGCATGGTCAACGTGCGCCGTGTTTCCCTCGCGTGTTGCTGAAAGCCAGTTCGTCTTATAGTCATATTCGCCAGGAAGCGGAGCCGTTACAGTTCCGCCCGAAGCGAAAAATCCCTGTTTTTTTATGCTGAGCGGTTTTTCCGCATGCAAAACGCCGCTCCCCAAAACCAGCGCAGCCGCCGCCGTCAAAAAAATATTTTTTGCACCAATAAAATTCATTTTCATAAAACGCCGCCTTTTTCAAATTTTGAATCAATTTTCAGCCGGACATCAATTCAGCCGTTCAACAAACTTTCACTCAGCCAAGTTCAACTCCCGCCAGCTTTTCAGCCCGCCAGCTTTCCAGCCCGGAAAAAACCGTTTCTATCTTTTTATTCCTGTTGAATCAACCCATGAGCGCACTTCCTGCTCGCCAGCCCTTGTTCCAAATCTTTTTCCGTCAAGCCAGTTTCCTGTTCCGCCCGCAACATCGCGCAGAACTTTGTCGCTTTTTCCAAGCCCGGAGCTTACCGAAGTGCAGAACGGAACGACAGTTTTTCCGCTCAAATCATTCTGAGTCACAAAGCCGTTCACAGGCCACGCCGCCATTCCCCACCAGATTGGATAGCCAACAAAAACCGTGTCGTAGCCGCTAAGGTCTACCACCGAAGAAGATGCAACTTTCGAGTCAACTTTTTTCATATCTTCCGCAGTCGCCTGGCCGTTTCCCTTTCCGCCGAAAATTTCGTCATGCTCCCTGCAAACCCGGCTGCTCCTGTTTCCATAGTTCAAATCCGCGCTTGAGTACGGAACTTCGCTTTCAATTTTCAGCAAATCCGCCCCAAGATAAGCCGCGATTTTTTCCGCGACAGCCTCAGTCGTTCTAGTGTCAGAATAGTACGCCACAAGAATTTTCGAGCCGCCCTTGTTTTCCTTTGAATTATTTGAATCCGCAAACGCCGATGTGCAAGAAAGAGCCATCGCCGCTCCCAAAAAAGCCAGACCAGACAAAATATTTTTCATATTTCCTCCCATAAAAAATCAAAATCTACTCGTGGATTTTCCAGGTATTTATCATCTTTACAAACGCTGGATCAGAGTGGTTCACAATTTCGCTGTGCCCAATGTCGAGCGTGGCAATTTTTTTCATATCATCGCCGTCAAGCGAAAAATCCCAAACCGCGATATTTTCTTCCATTCTGTTCTTATGCACCGACTTCGGAATCACAACAACGCCGCGCTGAATGTTCCACCGCAGAACAACCTGGCCAACCGTTTTTCCGTGCTTCGCCGCAATTTCAGCCAGAACAGGATTTGTAAAAATTCCGTGCTTACCTTCCGCAAACGGCCCCCAAGCCTCAGGCACAACGCCGTAATTTTTCATCGTTTCAAGAGCCTTCTCCTGCTGAAAAAACGGATGCAGCTCAACCTGGTTCACCGCCGGCAAAACCTCAAAATTCTCGCACAAATCGCAGAGCCTGTCCGGATACATATTGCTCACGCCCACCGCGCGAATTTTTCCTTCCTTGTACAAATCCACCATCGCACGGTAAGAACTGTAGTAATCGCCGAACGGCTGATGAAAAAGATACAAATCCAGATACTCAAGTCCAAGCGCCTTCACCGACTTTTCAAAAGCCTTTTTCGTATTCTCGTAGCCGTAATCCTGAACCCAAAGCTTTGTCGTAATGAACAGCTCCTCACGCTTCACAAGCCCTTCAGAAACCGCACGCGAAACAGCCTTGCCAACCGCCTCCTCATTCTGATAAGCCGCCGCCGTGTCAATCAGCCGGTAGCCCGAACAAATCGCATCATAAACCGCCTGCTCCGTAACATTTCCGTCCGGCACCTGAAAAACCCCAAACCCCAGCCGAGGCATCTTCACACCATTGTTCAAAGCAACAAAATCCATAAAATCCTCCAGAAAATCACAAGGGCGTTTCCGCGCTTTCGCTCCGCTCAACCGCGGTCGCTATGTCCGGGGTTACGGCCTTCGCCTCCATTGCGTCTGCTTCACAGCCGCAACGCGCCAGGCGCGCCCCTACCAGCGCTAACGCACCGTTACAAATAAAATATCAGAGGAATAAAAATAAATAAAATAGAAGATTTTTTTAGCCAGTATAAGTTTTAGTTATAGTGATTGTTTTCCATAAATCAAGTCAATCTGAGAAAAAAGAGCGGCAAATTCAGGCTCGTTGCGTTTCAGGCAGACGCAGTAGAACATTACGTTCAGCTCAGGGTCGGTAAAATGCACCATAACGCGGTTTTCAGGGACTTTGTATCTATGGCTTGAAAAATTTGTCGCGAACGCCGGAATGTCTGAAAGAGAAACAAGTTTTTTCAAGGCATCCAAATCATTCTGGTCAAAAAATTCCGCCTTGGGAATAAGATTCTTTTTTATGTCGTACCAAAAACCGATTTTGCTGTGAACAAGAAATTTTTCGCCGTCAAATTCTTTTATGGAAGCCTCTTTTTTGTCCGCAAGCCGGTGGTTTTTCGGAAGAAGCGCGTACAAATCCTCCTCAAAAAGCCTGTGAAATGAATATTTTTCCGCGTCTTTCGGAGGCTTCGTTGTAACAATCATTCTGAACGCGCCGGAATCAAGTTTCCTGTAAAGCTCCTTCTCGCTGCTAGAAAGCTCGTGCTTCACCGTCATTCCCATAAAAACCTGCGAAATAATCGGGCCAAGCTCCATAATCGGCATAGGCGCAACCGAACCAAAACTGAACACGCGGTGCTTCATCTCGTACTCAACAACTTTTTCCTCAAAGTTTTTTTCCGCCTCAATAACTTTCTTTGCAAGCTCCGCCGCCGCCTTTCCGTTTGCATTCAAAGTGATTTTGTTCTTTGTGCGGTCAAAAAGTTTCACGCCCAAATCATTTTCCAGCTTCTTCATCGAACGGCTGAGCGCCGGCTGCGAAACCGCAAGTTTTTCCGCCACAGCCGTAAGCGTCCCGTACTTAGCAAACGCCGCAAGCTCGTTCAGCACATACATTTCCACCATGCAGAAAGATTAACACAGATTCCGCGGATTTTCCAATAAAAATTAAGCTGCATTATAAAAATATAGCCAGTTCAAAAAACTGGCTATATTTTCATTGCTATATTTTATTTATCTTTTAATTTGTTTTTTACAGTTTTTACAATTAGAGAAGTTCCACCCACAATACCACCTACTGCAGCTCCAATAGCAGAGCCAAAACCTGGACATATAAAAGTACCAACAACAGCTCCTGCAGCTGCAGGACCACCTACTAAACCAGTGTTTTTAACTACTTTTTTTTTTTATCATCGTCAAGAAGTTCAGCTAATTCGTTCATAAAAATCCCCCATAAATATGTAAAAAACTTTTCAAGCGAAGCAAAGAAAAGTTTTTTAGGCGGTTTTGTCAACCGCCTAAAGGGTATACCCTTTAGGCGAAAATTTTTTGGAGATTTTTCAAAGTCGGTTTTACATAGATTTCATTGTCGTAACATGAAATCGGATGAATTGTGTTTTGATTCAGAAGTCTTGTGCGTCATTGTGCCAGGCAATCCCGTAACTCTGCAACCAGCGCATCGCTCTTCTTAAACGACGCGCTCAGCATATCCAGCAGTTCAGCCGTAGTATGGGCAGATTTCTCTTCCTTTACAAACGGATTTTTTATATCAAGATTCCAGCCGTTTTCAGCAATGCGCTCAACAGGAACCCGCCAGGTCTGCTCGTTTTCAGCACGGTTGCTCCACCATTCTTTTAGCGAAGCAAACTCAGCCTTTTGAATCGGCCTTGTTTTAGAATAAGATTTCTGACCTTCCGGCAGTTTATGTTCCCAATACCAGATTTCTTTTGTTGGCTCGCCTTTCGTAAAAAACAAAAGATTTGTCGCAACTGAAGCATAAGGCTGAAAGACAGAGTTCGGCAGCCGCACGATAGTATGAACATTGCACTGCTTCAAAAACTCCTCGCGGATTCTCTGCTTTACGCCGTCGCCTGTCAGAGAACCGTCAGGCAGAACAATTGCGGCGCGTCCGCCATCACGGAGACAGCGAATCATCAAAAGCAAAAACAAATCGGCGCTTTCTGTAGTACGGAACTGAGCCGGATAATTAGTCTCAACGCCGTCGCTTACACTCGCGCCAAAAGGCGGATTAGCAAGAATCACATCAACCCTGTCTTTTGCGCCAATGCTTGTGTACTCTCGGTTCAAGCTGTCGCCGTTTATGACATTCGGAACTTCAATATCATGAAGAATCAGATTTGTAACGCAAAGCATAAAAGGAAGCGGCTTAAGCTCCTGGCCGCGAATCGTACTTTCAAGAGTCTTCAGATCTTCAACAGAATGAACATCCTGCTTTCTGATATTTTCAATCGCGCTCGTCAAAAATCCGCCGGTTCCGCAGGCTGGATCTAAAACCTTTTCTCCAAGGCGGGGATTGATAATCTCCGTCATGATTTCTGTAACTGCCCGCGGAGTATAAAACTCTCCATAGTTGCCGGCACTCTGCAAATCGCGCAAAAGACTTTCGTAAATATCGCCGAATGTGTGCCGGTCCTCGCTGGCGTTAAAATCAATCTCATTCAGCTTGTTCACAACCTGGCGGATAATCGTGCCGTTTTTCATGTAGTTGTTGGTGCCTGCAAAAATATCACGCACAAGAACCGCGCGCCTGTTTACGCCGCCATGACTGTCGTCAGACAGGTCGCTGCCATCAGAAACATCAAGATTCTGCAAGCCCGGAAAAAGCTCGCCGTCCACGAACTCCTTCATAGCGTCGCCGGTAATGCCCTCGCTGTCACCAGCCCATGAACGCCACCGCAACTTTTCAGGAATCACAGAAACATAATCATCGCTCAAAAGCTCCATCTCCGCATCCTTGTCATCAAGAATTTTGAGCGTAATCATCCATCCCAGCTGCTCAATGCGCTGCGCGTCGCCGGAAACGCCCTGGTCCTTGCGCATAATGTTCTGCAAAGATTTTATGATTCCTGATATGTTTGGCATTTTTGTTTGTCTCCTATTTTTTCTCAATTTTTCTTATCATCTTATCAAAATCAGAATCTATTTTTTGAGTTCTGTTGAAAATCTCATATTCGGCAAAAGCCTTATTATCTGCATCATTTCTAGAAATTCTTCCGTTTCCTTCAAGAATGTCATATTTGCGGAACTCAAGAAATTCGTTTACGCTGGCTGCAAACTGTTTCATATTAAATGGGATTTCACGTTCAATCAAATCTTCAATATAGTCAAAATAACCGCTCACAGCACGCTCCAGCTGGCGGATTTGCTTTTCTGAAAGATAGTTTTTTGCAATATTTACATCACTTTTAAGAACGCGACCAGCAGGCGAATTTTTCCATGTTGTTAGTCCCATGTGCTCTTTCGTATGGTCAGCCTTGTCATATACAATTTCTGCGGCAGTCTGCCCGGTAATTGCATAATGAAACTTATTCTGAACAGTCGCATAAAACTGCTTTGTAGTTTCAGAATTGCGGTCATAGTCAATAGAACATTCAGCAAAAATATCAGTAATCTGCTGCCAGATTCGCCGCTCGCTTGAACGAATAGAGCGAACCCGTTCCAAAAGCTCGCGGAAATAATCTTTTCCAAATACAGTTTCGCCCTGCTTTAATCGCTCATCATCAAGCACAAAACCTTTCTTGATATATTCCTTTAAGATACCTGTTGCCCAGATTCTAAATTTTGTAGCCTTTGCAGAATTAACCCGATAGCCGACTGATATAATTGCATCAAGATTGTAAAAGTTCATTTTGTAGTTTTTACCATCGCTAGCAGTTGCCGAGAATTCCTCGGTAACTGAATCTTTTACAAGTTCTCCAGCTAAAAAAATATTCTTTAAATGCAAACCAATATTATCAGTAGAACAATCAAACAATTCCGCCATAGCTTTTTGAGTAAGCCAGATTGTTTCATCGTTTATAACAGCATTGATTTTGACATCTTCTTCCGGCTCGCTGTAGAGAATATATGATATTTGTTTTACAAGTTCGTTTGACATTTTTGTTTGCTCCTTTATTTTCTTTTAGGAGGGGAAAGCCTTCCCCTCGCTCCCAAGCAAGTCGCTTGTCCGCTCCCCCTTCCAGCGGGGACACCCCGCAACGCCCCGAAACGTCATCTAAAACGCAAATTCGGCGTTTTGAACTATTAAAAAATTTTTAATAGTTCAGTTGTTCGAAAATTTAGAATAACTCATTTTAGTTTCAGTTTCCGAGTTTTTCTCGATAACTAGCTCCTTTTTTGAAATCTCCGTCGGGCGATTTGCGTTAGCAACTTCTCCGTGTGACAATTTATTTCTCCTCAAAAGCATTTTTTAATATACTTTGCATTAATTGTTTTGTGTATATTTCCCGTTTTTGGATTTGGTTTTCAAGTTCAGAGAGTTTTTGCATATGCTTTTCAACACGAGCGACAATTTCCTTTTGTTCAGGAATTGCGGGAAGAGGAATCAAGGTGTTTATAACACAATCTTGATTTATCTTTGGCATTGATTTTTGAGCACCTTTTGCCTTTGACATGAAGTATAAACGATTAAATGGTGCAATCAATGCTTTATGAACATATTCTGTTAAAGCTTCATTTGAAACACGAAAACGCATTAGTAAATCTGGATATATGAATTCTTTATCGTTTCCAGTATAAATTGCGGTCATTCCTACATATTCAAGAGAATTGCTTCGTTCAATAAGAATATCACCATTTTTTAACCAACAATATGCATCTTGTGGAATTTCTTCATTTATATATTTACATTCTGAAGAATCAAAAATGCCTGAAGTTACAGCACCAAGTTTTAATGTTTTTATTGGAGTTTCATAATCAACTGTTTTTGGAGAATATCCATTTCGAGGAGCAGATTCTATTATCATTCCTAATCGCAGCCATTTCCATGTGTCTGGTATTTCAAACGGTATTTCATCTTTAGAAACAGGAGGTAAAGAACTTAGTTTTTTATCAATACTATTCTTAATAGATTTAGAGTTTTTTGTGTTATGTTGATTCTTTTGACGAAAATCGGCGGTGAGTTTTCCTTCAATTGCGGCTTGCAGAATGTTTTGGCGAAGCTGCTTTGTATATTCTTTTTGAGATTCAATTTCGTTTTGAAGAATAAAAACTGTTTCTAATTCTTTAGAAAGCTTTTTAACAATTCCTTTCTGAGTTTTTAAATCAGGAAGTATTATTTCCAATGACAAAAAAGTCTTTGGTTTAATTTCTGTTTTAATTCCACCTTTCACCTGCTGTTTTAAGGTTTCAATAAAAGCCGGACTTTTTACAAAGAATTTGAAATAATCTAAATCAACAATTGAATCATTAAAAATATATGATGAGTAATGAATAGTTGCAGCAACTGGTTCACCTCCTTTATATACTGTTATTGCACCTTTAGAAACATTAATTCCAGAAATAACTAAATCCCCTGGATGAACAATAATCATATCTGTTTTGGAAGGTTTTTCAGAAATATGAACTGTTCCAGAAAAATCAATTTTTTCGAGGCGTTTTAAATTTGCAACTGATTCATTATTTGGTTTGTAACGACCTTCTCGTTCTGTAAGAAAGTCTCCAATCTTTACTTTCTTAAATTTACTCATTTATTTTCATCCGTCAGCAATTTTCTGTCTTCAATATTTTCAAGGACTTTCATTTGTTGAATTGCAATTTTGTTCAGTTTTTCAAGGCGGTCACCCTGAGAAATGCCTTCATTTATAAAAACTGCATTCAGATTTTCCATATTGCTTAAACAGATCAACTGATTAATTGAAGCGTAATCGCGGATATTTCCTTTTGAATCAGGATTTGATTCACGCCATTGCTTTGCTGTAACACCAAACATTGCAACATTCAACATGTCTGCTTCATCAGCATAAATAATAGATTTTTGTGCAGCTGTAATTTTTTCTGGAATAAGATTCTTCTTAATGGCATCTGTATGGATTCTATAATTGATTTTTGCCAGTTCTCGTTTTGCAGACCAACCAAGAAGTTTTTGTTCTTCTTCTTTTAGCCGCTGGAATTCCTCTATCAAATATAACTTGAACGGTACACTAATTGCAGAACCAAATTCAAAAGCAATATCCTTATGAGCGTAAGTTCCACCATATTTTCCTTTTTTTACAATAATTCCTATGGCATTTGTTTTTTCAATCCATTCAGAAACACTAAGAACAAAATTTGGTAATCCAGCTTGAGATTTAAAGTGGTCGAATTCGACCACTTTAAAATTCTCGTTATGAATTATTTCCCATGTTCCCAAGAACTCTAAAGTGTATCTATTTCTAAGCCAATTTTTAATTATATCTGCAGCACGGCTTTCACTCTCTTTTCCATTAGCCATATCAGTTAGAGATATAAAATCCATATTCCTTTCAGAAATTACTCCAATCAACTGATTCTGAACTGTCATTTTTTCCATATTCCCTCCATACAATAATTATATATCCACCAATCAAACTGATATGAGGAACAGGTTTTTCTTTCTTCCGCGGTGACAACCAGCGGATATTCGCCCGGCTCGGCACCTGCAATTCCTGTTGCGCCCTTTACGATGCGGCAGATGTCACCTATTTTTACTTTTTTCCATTGGCTCATCTGTTATTCCTCTTGGGAAAGCATAAAATCAATTACTCCCATTGTAATGAATCCCTGTTCGTCAACATGAGGCTTCTGCCTGCCTTTTACAAGAATTATTTTTTTAAAAGAATCGTTAAGCTTTGTAAAAGGTCGTTTTTCAGTTTTTGCCTTTTCGGGATCATCTATAGAAAGGGCAGACTGGATGTACAGTCTCTGTTCGGCTTTGTTTGCAATAAAATCAATTTCAAGCTGTTTGCGAACTCCATTTCCGTTTTCATTTTTTTCGTTAATTTTCACTACCCCAACATCAACATCGTACCCACGTATTTTTAGCTCGTTATAAATAGCGTTTTCCATAAGATGCGTTTCTTCAAACTGACGGAAATTCAGTCTTGCATTGCGAAGTCCTGTATCAACAAAATAATACTTTAATGGAGTGGAAATATATTTGCGGCCTTTTACATCATAGCGGTTTGTTCCCTCAATGATGAACGATTCCGTGAATGCCTTTATATAATTTGAAATTGTAATAGCACTGACACCTTCTTTTTTTACGGTTTTAAATGTATTCTGTATATTCAGAACATTTGTAAGCGAACCTACGCTTGAAGCAAGTATATTCAGAACATCATTTAAATTGTCAACATTAGTAAAATGTTTTCGTTCCAGCACATCTTTAATGTAAGTTTCTTCAAAAAGATTTTTCAAATAACGGCTCTTTGCTTCATGGCTTTTTGAAAGAACAGCAAGAGGCATACCACCGTATTCCAGATATTCCTGCCAGCCGTCATACACATCAGCGTCATAGGCACTCATAAACTCCGCAAAATTAAACGGATAAATTCTTACCTCATCACCTCGTCCGCGAAATTCCGTAAAAATATCGCTTGAAAGCATTTTTGAATTTGAGCCTGTCACATAAATATCTACATTGTTCTTTTTTAAAAGACCGTTGATTACAGAATAAAAAGTTATAGGATCTGCCTCCGGTAATGCTTTGTCTGGATTTTGAATATTCTGAACAAATTGAATTTCATCAATAAAAATATAATAAATTGATTTATCTATAATTTTTGATTTTATAAACTCTGAAAGTCTTAACGGATTGTGATAAATAAAATTTTCTGTTTCTTCAAGAGAGATTTCTATGATATGAGATTCATCAACTCCTTGAGATAAAAGATAGTCATGATAAATTGTAAAAAGCATATACGACTTTCCACATCGTCGCACACCAGTAATTATTTTTACAAGTCCATTATCTTTTCTGAGAATCAGTTTTTCCAAATAAACAGGTCTTTTAATCATCTGTCCACCATTTTTATTAGACTAAAGATTTTTGCAACTATACGCAAAAATCTTTAGTCTAAAGAATAACAGTATATCTTTTTTTTAGCAACTCTGTGCTTATTACGCCGCCTGGTAAATCTCCGCTTCCAGTTCCCGGATGGCGGCAAGATACTGCGGTTTTCCGCCGAATGCGTTTACAAGCTCTGCTGGCGTTCCTAGCTCTTTCAGCGGGTCTACAGTCAGAATCCTCATGCTTTCGATATTTTCAATTCCGTTTTCTGCGTATTTATCAAGCAGCGCCTCCAGAACTGTGCGCGCTTTGTCTCCGTATTTTGTCCAGTAGTTTCGTTTGCGGACATTCTCAGCTCTTTCACGGCGGGTGAGCGCCGGCGCATCCCATGCGATATGGCAGATTAAATCAAAAATATCTAAGTCAGATTTTATTTCTTCTTTTAGTTCTTCAAAAACAAGGCCCAGGTTTTCCAGCTCATCTATGATTGCCTGCTTTTTTTCGGCATCGTTCCAGGCCTGCAGGAAATTGTCGAGGCTTCGGTATGATGTCAGGATTCCGTTTTTTGTGTATTCTTTGAGGCTTGTTGTAATGAGTTTTCCGTTTGAATCAAGAAACTGGCGGCGTTCACTCAGGATGCTTACATCAACACCAGCGATGTAGACTTTTTCTTTTTTGGTTTCGGCAGGCTCCGCAACATTCTGCAATCCGTAATTCTCATCAATTTTGTATTCGGCAAAAACAACTTGCTCGCCTGTCACCGGGTCAATCTGCTCTTCTCCAGTTCCGTCGTCGATAATCTCTTCTGAAAGCTGGTCGTCCTGTTTTGATTCTTTGATTTTTACAGGAGCGCCGTCAAAATCTTTGTCCGCAAATTTGTCTGTAGCGTTTCTGAAATCAATAATCGTAAAATACTGCTTTCCGTAGTCTTCGTTGATTCGTGTTCCACGGCCTATTATCTGCTTGAACTCTGTCATTGAACCGATATTCTCATCAAGACAAATCAGCTTGCAGGTCTGGGCATCTGTTCCTGTGCTCATGAGTTTTGAAGTCGTCGCAATCACAGGGAATCGTTCTTCCGGGTTTATGAAATCTTCAAGATATCCTTTTGCAACAGGATCATCGCCAGTAATGCGGACTATGTATTTGTCTGATTTTTCAGTTATTTCGCGCGGAGCATACTGCAAAAGAGCCTGTCGCATTCTTTCCGCATGTTCAATATCAACGCAGAAAACGATTGTCTTTGCCATCGGGTCGGATTTTTTAAGATATTCCATAATTTTTTTGGCAACCAGATTTGTTCGCTCATCAATTACGATATTGCGGTCAAAATCCTTTGTGTTGTAAAGCCGGTCTTCCACAAGCTCGCCGCTGATATCCGTCTTGCCGTGTTCCGGGCGGTAGCCTTCAAGGTCAACGTTCATTCCTACTCGCAGAACTTTGTACGGAGCAAGAAAGCCGTCATCGATTCCCTGTTTTAGTGAGTAGGTGTAAAGAGGCTCACCAAAATATTCTATGTTTGAAAGAGCCTTGGTTTCTTTTGGAGTAGCCGTCATGCCAATCTGAGTTGCAGAACTAAAGTAGCTTAAGATTTTGTGCCAGGCTTTGTCTTCATCAACTGAACCGCGGTGACACTCATCTACAATAATCAGGTCAAAAAAGTCCGGGCTGAATTCTTTGTAAGCGTCAGTTTCTTCATCATAATTTGTAAGCCCCTGATAAAGAGCAAGATAAATTTCATAGGATTTGTCGATTTTCTTATGCCTGATGATATGGCATTTATCTTTGAAATGTTTGAAGTCGCCTTTCTTGGTTTGAGTGATAAGATTGTTGCGGTCTGCAAGATATAGAATTCGTTTTTTGCAGCCAGCTTTCCAGAGACGGTAGATGATTTGAAAAGCCGTGTAAGTCTTTCCTGTTCCTGTAGCCATGACAAGAAGAATTCTGTTCTGACCGCGGGCAATTGCTTCTACAGCACGGTTAATCGCAATCCGCTGATAGTAGCGCGGAGTTCTTCCTTCTGAATCAAAAAAATATGAGCAAAGAGATGTTTCTTCCGCTTCTTTTGATTCAATGTTGTTGTAGCGTTTGTAGCAGCTCCAGAACTCTGAAGGAGTCGGAAAGTGCTCCAGATCTGCAGTTTCCGAAATTACCGCCTTGCCAGAAGCGTCTGGACATCCGCAATTCCTGCGGTATTGAATTACAAAACCATCACCATTGCTTGAAATTGCAACCGGAATATCAAGCGTGTCCGCATATTCCAAAGCCTGCTGCATTCCGGCTCCAACAGCATGCTTATTATCTTTTGCTTCTACAACAGCAACAGGAATGTTTGATTTATAGTAAATGATAATATCTGCCCGCTTCTTTTCACCGCGTTTAGTCAGTTTGCCTTTTACAAAAATACGGCCGGCAGTAAAGGACACCTCTTCTCTGATTTGGTTTCGCTTATCCCAGCCAGAAGCTTCAATTGCGGGGAGAATGTATTTTGTAATAATGTCGCGTTCGGAAAGAGAGCCTTTAGTGTTCATATTTTCTATTATATTATAACACCAAAAGAGTATTTTGTCGCCAACGAAAATCCGAAGGACTTTGCAACATCACTTTTACAGGCCGCCTGATTTCCGCAGACAGTCCATTCCACACACTGCACCATCGCCGTTCCACAGACCCCAGAACCGCCGTTCCACAGGGTGCAGAACCGCCGTAATATACACAATAGATTTACTATTATTCACATTTTGTAAATATTTTTAATATTTTAGTATTGACAGCATAAAATAGCTGTGATATTCTGCAGACAAGTTGGAGGGGCAGGCGGAAGTAGCAAGCCGCCTTGCTAATAAAAAATCCTACGGGCTTCACCGTAAAACGGGTAGGTAAATATGGCTACAGAAATCGCAAAGTTTCTTAGGAAGATTCGCATTGACTGCGACGAGAGCTTAGGCGATATGGCGGAAAAAATTGGTCTTTCCGCCGCTTATCTTTCGGCAATCGAAAACAGCAAAAGGACTGCGCCGGAAGATATGAAGGAAAACCTTTACAAGGCTTACAGCCTTTCAGAGGAACAAAAGCTTGAGTTTGCGCGGCTTGTTGCAGAATCAAGGAAAAAGGTCGAAATCGGCCTTTCGGGTATTCAGGAGGAGATTCTTCCTGAATATGTGGACACTGCTGTTCAGTTTGCGCATGACTTGTCGCAGATGAACAGGAAACAGCTTGCAGAGATAAAGGATTGTCTGCAAAGAATAAAATCGGAAGCTGGGCCTATGTAAAAGGAGTTGTTACGATTAGATAGGTTAGAAAAAACGAGAAAAGCGTAGTACTCTAGATTGACGGATCTGGAGAGCCGGTGGAAGGCAGAATTTTTTAGGGAGCGGAAGAGCTCGTTAAGGAGCGGAAGAGCTCGTTAAGGAGTCTGTGTCTAAGCCAGCCATCGTATAACAAAATGCGGCTTGGGGTATATCCCCAAGACCGCGAATAGGAGAACGGTGATTCAACGCACTCGTATAGCTCTCCAGTCCTCATTTTATATCATGGAGGACAAAAGTGGAAGTAGCAGGAAGATTTGTGGGAATCGATTTGGGCAAACGTACATACGAGATGTGTATAGTAGACCGGAAAGGCAAAATTAGCCGAACCGGTGGTAAAACCGATTTTGCCGGAATCGACAGATTGTGCGAAAAACTGAATGGTGATGATGCAGTGGCAATAGAAGCCTGCAATCTGGCATTCAGAATTGAACGGGCAATCAGAAAATCTGTTGGCTGTAAAGTTTGTATTATGAATGCAGGAAAACTTGCAGTCATTTATATGAGCACAAGAAAAACAGATAAAGAAGATTCATTGAAACTTGCAAAGCTTCTTAAAACTCACGATGAAGATGAACTGCCGATAGTTACACCTCCAAGTGATGAAGAATGGGAAAGAAGAAAACTTTTAAGTGAATACCGTTCGCTTAAATGTCAGAGAACTAAAGAGATAAACAAACTGCATGCAATCTTTGAACACAATGGTTACACACAGTTTGTGCGAAAAGATATGTGCAGTGAAAAGAACAGGGCAAATATTCTTCCGCTGCTTAAAGGATATGAAAAAGAAGAGGCTGAAAGACTTGTAGAAAGACTGAATCTTCTTGAAAAACAAATTGAACGGCTTCTGCAGAAAATAAATGCTGAAGTTGAAAACGATGGAAAAATACAGAAGGCAATGACTGTACCGGGAATTGGTCCGATTACAGCATTGGCTTATGTAGCTTATGTTGGTGATGTAAACCGGTTTGATAATGCACATCAGGTAAGCAATTTTATTGGATTTGTACCTAAAGTTGATAACTCCTGCACTATATGCAGGTCAGGTCATACAACTAAAAAAGGCAATCCACTCTTAAGGTCTTTGTTAGTACAGGCTGCATGGTCAACCGTAAAGTCAAAGAATGGCGGAGCTTTAAGAGATAAGTATAAATACATGGCAGAGTCACGTTGCATTGGAAAAGGAAAATCCATTGTTACGATTGCCAGAAAATTGGGTGAGCTGCTTTATCTGATTTTGAAAACTGATCAGGAGTATAAACCTCAAAAGTTTATAACTCCAAAGTTAAAAATTTCAAAATTAGCAGAAGATGCTCTTGAATGTAGTTAATAAGAGGGCTGGAAAGCCCCAAAAACTAATTGTCTTATTGACAATAATCATAGGAGAAAGACTGAATCTTCTTGAAAAACAAATTGAACGGCTTCTGCAGAAAATAAATGCTGAAGTTGAAAACGATGGAA
>CAKUZR010000019.1 GCA_934718065.1 uncultured Treponema sp. | reverse complement strand
CGCCTGGGTTCCGCTGAATCTCTTCAGCGTATCACAATACCGCTTGTTCGTTTACTTTTTTATCATGCCTCCTTTTTTTTGTATGAAAATAAGATTTTGCATTTTATCATTGGGGGGGGCGTGTCAATATGAATGAAAAAAAATTGCGGTTGCCTGCGAGTTTGCAGCGTAAGGGACTACTTGTAGCCCCGGCGGCCTGCTTGCGAGCTTACAGCGTGAGGGATTGGAAGGGCGCGCGGAGCGCGTTGCGCGGGAAGCGGAGCGGAACGGGCAATGGAGGCGGAGGCCGCAACCCTGGAAAGCCCGACGGCGAGCGGAGCGAGCCGGCACGCCCATGGTTTTGTTTTGTTGTCATTGTTATTCTGCGCGCAATTCTTTATAATGGGTTTATGGAAACTCGTAATATTTTTGAAAATCTTTCTTGTATCGATCATCGATATTCTTTGTCGGAAGCTGACGCGTTTGCCGGGCTTTCTAAGTATATTTCTGAAGAGGCGAGCATTCGTTCTTGCGCAAAGTGCGAGGCGGCTCTTGTTAAGGCTCATCTGAAGATTCGCGGCGAGCTGGATGATGCGACTGCAAAAAAACTTGATGATGTTGCGGCGGCGATTGATCCGCAGGAAGTTTATGCGGAGGAGGAAAAAACTAAGCACAACATCAGGGCGCTTGTAAATGTGATGAAAACGAAGGTTGACTCAAAAATCGGGCCTCTGATTCATCTTGGCGCGACTTCGGTTGATATTCTGGATACGGCTCTTTCTTGCAGAATGCGCGATGTGACTCACAATGTTGTGCTTCCGGAGCTGAAAAAACTTGAAAATTATCTTTGCGATATTGCTGAGCGGGAATGCGCGACTCCTCAGGTTGGCCGTACTCATGGGCAGCACGCTGTTCCGATTACTTTTGGCTGGTCGATTGCGGAATTTGTAAGCCGGCTTGGAAAATCGATTCTGCGCATCGAGGAGCTTTCTAATCAGCTGGTTGGAAAACTTGCCGGCCCGGTTGGCTCGTACAACGGTCCTTCGATGATTGTGAAAGATCCTGAGGCTCTTGAAAAAACTTATGTTGAATTTTTGGGGCTTCATCCTTCTGAATATTCGAACCAGCTTGTTGAGCCGGAATATGTTCTTCGTCTTTTGCTTGAGATGAATGTTGCGTTTGGAATTATTGCGAATCTTGCTGACGACCTGCGCAATTTGCAGCGTTCTGAAATCGGCGAGGTTTTTGAATATTTTGCTTCGACTCAGGTTGGTTCTTCGACTATGCCGCAGAAGCGAAATCCGTGGAACAGCGAGCATGTTAAGTCTTTGTGGAAGGCGATGTGTCCGCGCGTGATTACGTTCTATATGGATCAGATTTCTGAGCATCAGCGCGACTTGACTAATTCCGCGAGCCAGCGGTTTATTGCCGATTACGTAAGCGGATTTACAATGGCTGTGGCAAGAATGAACAGTGTTGTGAAAGGTCTTCAGGCTGACCGCGAAAATATGGCGAAAAATCTTGAGAATGCCGGCGGAAAGGTTAAGGGCGGCGTTCTTGCTGAGCCTGCGTATATTCTTCTGGGCGAAGCTGGCGTGAACGACGGCCACGAGGTTATCAGAAAGATTACGCTTGAAGCGGAGCAGTCTGGAAAAACTTTCTTTGAGGTTTTGAAAACTCACAAAGAGGCGTTTGAAAAAATCACTGCCCAGCTTGAAAAACTTGGCGTTGCTGATCCGGCTAATTTCTTTGAGCATCCTTCAAACTATTGCGGCCTTGCGGCTGTTAAGTCAAAGCGGCTTGCCTTGAAATACCGCGAGCTGATGAAATAACTGCTTTTTGAAGCAGTTGTTTTAGCGTTGCGAAATTTTTATAGCGTGAAAACTGAAAAGTGGATTTTCTTTGCGGGAATCCACTTTTTTTATTGAAAAAAATTGAAACCTTTGCGTTTTATAATTATTTTTTAAATGTATGAAAAAAATTATGAAAGAGATTGACGTTGATGTAGCCAGCGATGAGATTTCTGAGGCCATGGAGAAGGAAACGGATTTGCCTTCGGTGGTTGAAAAAGGGCTTCAGAGCAACGAAGATTTCTATAAAATGGCGTTCCAGTTTCAGGAAATTATGATGATTTATGAAAGTGCCATAAAGCAGCTGGAAACGAAACTTGAAATATTGAACAAGGAATACAAAGTTACCGGCCGTAGAAATCCAATTGAAACAATAAAATCCCGGATAAAATCGCCCGACAGCATTGCAAAAAAACTTGAAAAAAAAGGTCTTTCTGTGAATTTCAAGACAATGACTGAAAATTTGCAGGATATTGCCGGCGTGCGCGTGATTTGCCCGTACATTTCGGATATTTACAACGTGAAGGACATTTTGCTGAAGCAGCCTGACATAACGCTTGTTGAGCAGAAGGATTACATTGAAAATCCTAAGCCGAGCGGCTACCGAAGTCTTCATCTTGTTGTGGAACTTCCTGTTTATCTTAGCCAGACTGAGCACCGCGTAAAGGTCGAACTTCAGCTGCGTACGATTGCCATGGATTTTTGGGCGAGCCTTGAGCATGAGCTGAAATATAAAAACGAGCAGAAAATTCCGGATTCTGTGCGCCGCGAGCTTTTCAGGGTTGCGGAAACAATTGCGATGACTGACCGCGAAATGGAAGAAATTGCGATTGAGCTCCAGGCGCTGGACTGAAAACTGGAAATCTGCCTGAAGCGATTTTTCAGAATTTGCAAAAAATTCAACATTCAGGCTTTTTTATATTTGGGTGGCTTTTGATTGGCTCGCTAAGCTCACCAATCAAAACCAGGCTTTCCAGGTTTCCGGCATTCGCCTCCATTCCTGCGCCTGCAAGCTGTTTTTCAAAAACTGTAGATTCAGGAGCAAATTAAAAAAAACTTGCAGGCAAAGAAATTTTCAGCCGGCGCACGAACTGGCTTCGCCAGACCTTCCAATCCTTGCCACGTCAGAAACTGAAAACTGAACCGCTCGTTTTTCAGTTTTTCCGCCGTTTTTGCCATTTCAACTTTTTTTGAAAATTCAGTATACTGAAATCATGATAAAATTAGTTGCGTTTCTTGGAAATTACGGAAAGGAATATGAGAAAACCCGGCACAATGTCGCCTGGCAGTTTGAAGATTCTTTGCCGTTCGCCGGAAGATTGAGCTGGCAGAATAAATTCAAAGGAAAATTTTCGGCGGTTGAGCCTGAAATTCTTGCCTCATGGTGCGCGGAATTTGGAATTCTTTCAAAAAAAGACGGCTCGCCGGTTGTTGTTCCCCCGGAAATGGAACGAATTTATTTTCTGAAGCCTGAAACTTACATGAATCTTTCCGGTGAAAGCATAATTGAAATTTGCAGTTTTTATAAAATAAAGCCGGAGGAAACTCTTGTTGTTCACGATGAGCTGGAGCTTCCGATGGGAACTGTCAGCTTGAAATGGAGCGGCGGACTTGGCGGGCACAACGGATTGCGCTCAACGAAGCAGGTTTTTGGAACAGCTGATTTCTGGCGCTTGCGTTTCGGGCTTTCAAAGCCTTCTGACCGCGACATTGCCGATTATGTTCTTGGAAAGTTTTCCGCGGACGAGCAGATTATTTTAAGCCAGATTTTTCCGCAGGCGGCGCAGCTGCTTGCAAAAGTTCTGTTCAGCAAGGAGCCTGAAAAATTCTTGCAGGAATGGGGCAAGAAAAAACTGATTTAATTGAAAACGCTTCGGATTTTTGCTATATTTAATATAATATTATAATATTTCGGGATGTTAAATGAAAGAAATTCGTTTTGACGAAGAAGAGGACGCAAAAAAGAAAGCTCCGGAAATGCCGGATCCTCTGACAGAAAAATTTATCAAGACTCGCCAGATTATTCTTTCTGGAGAAATCAACAAGGATTTGGCTGAAAAAATTGTCCGCCAGCTATTGGTTCTTGAAGCTGATGATGCAGAAAAGCCGGTTTATATCTATATCGATTCGCCTGGCGGCGATGTTGACGCAGGATTTGCGATTTTTGATATGATTCGTTTTGTAAGCTGCCCTGTTTTTCTTATTGGAATGGGACTTATTGCTAGCGCGGCGGCTTTGATTCTTCTTGCGGTTGACAAGGAGCATCGTCTTGCTTTGCCGAACAGCCGTTATTTGATTCATCAGCCTTCTTCTGGAATGCGCGGTGTTGCCACGGATATTGAAATTCATGCCAAGGAAATGGAGCGGACAAAAGCCGTTCTGAACAAGATAATCTCTGAGCAGACTGGAAAATCTTTTGAGCAGGTTTGCGCGGATACAAACAGAGATTACTGGCTGAATTCTTCAGAAGCGGTTGAATACGGGCTTGTTTCAAAAATTGTGAATTCCAGAAAAGAACTGGTGAAATAATTTATGGTGTTTGCACTGAACGAAAAGCTTGAAGAGGAAATTCTTCGGGCTTTGGAAAACCAGGAACAAAAATTTTTAGTTGACGCTCAAAATTTGATTTTAGTTCCTGCTGAAAAGTTCAGTGCCGATGAATACAGTTTTTATTGTTTGCCTGAATGGAATTCTTCCGACGGATTTAATCTTATGGAAGATTTTGTGAGCGTTTTGCATTCTCCGGTTGCAAAAGATGAGCTTCAGCAGATTCTTCATTCAGGGAGGGGGGTTTTCAGGAATTTTAAAGATGAATTGAAAAAATATCCTGAAGTTGAAAAGCTTTGGCATCGGTTTAAGAATAGAAAAATGCGGCTTTTTATCAACGGATGGTACAATCAGCTGCGTGAAATATGGGGCTTGGAAAAATTAGATCATGAGCCGGAAGAAACTGGAGATTTGATTCAGGATGACTTTAATTTTGAAAGTTATTCATCATCAAATCATGAAGAGGTTCTTTTAAATTTAAAATATGCAGCATCAGGCGGAATTGAAAATTCGGCATCAGAAGAATTAAAGAGAGCGTTGTTTGATTTATGGATGCAGCAGTTTGAAAAAGAAAATTCAAAACTTCAGACTGGAATTGTATGCCATTCAAATTCTGATGAGTTTGCCGGATGTATTACAGGAAAGCCTGTTTATGGAACAGATAAAATTGTGGTTTTGACAAGTTTTTATGTTCTGGAAAAATTTAGAGGTCTTGGCATTGGCAGTGAACTTTTAGAACTGTTCATGAATGCTTTGAAAGATCAGAATAAAAAATGGGTTTTGCTGACCAATACAATTATTCCCGATTCTTTGATTCCTTTGTTGGCTAGAAACGGTTTTGAAAGAATGGGATCTGGTTTTGTAGCAGAACTTTAAAATTTTTGCTTAGGAGCAATTTATTATGTATAACAGACGTGATTCAGAAATTGATATGAATTCAGTTGCAGCGTTCCTTCAGGATGCTGTTGATAAGGTTAAGACTCAGGAAAATCTTGATCTTCTTACAGAACTTAAAAAAGTTTTTAAGAAAAACGTTCCTCTTACGCTTAGAAATTATGTGGCAGCGTATCTTGTAAAAGAAACTGTGAAGCACTTCCACGGAACTTACCGTTCGCGCAAGAACGATTTCCGAGACAATAAAAAAACTTTCCGCGACAGAAGTGTTCGCGAGCCAAAAACTTCGGAAATAACTGCTGAAGAAAGAACTCCGCGCCCTCGTGTTCAGATTGACCCGGAGCTTGCGGCGACAATTTTCATCAGCATTGGACGAAACCGACGTGTTTTCCCGCGTGATTTGGTAGGTCTTTTGGTTGGCGGCGCAGGACTTGACCGCGACCGTATCGGCGATATCCGCGTTTTGGCGAACTATTCGTTTGTTCAGCTTTTCAAGGAAGATGCTGAAAAGGCAATTTCTGTGCTGAACGGCTATGATTACCGTGGACGAAAACTTGCTGTAAGCTACAGCCGCACAAAAGACGACGAGCTTATGGACGATGAAACAGTTCCAATGTCAGCAGGTTTGGATGACCAGGCTGCCGCTGAAGATGCAGCCGCTTATGCAGCTGCTACAAAGGCTTCTGGAAACGAAGCTTTCGGCGCACCGCACGTAGAACCTTCTGAAGATTCTGAAATGTAAATTATTTGTGCCATTCTTGTTGTTAAGAATGGCATTTTTTTTGCTATGGATATTTCTGTTTTAAATACCGGTCCGTTCAGTATAAATACCTGGATTGTAAAAATTTGCAAGAATAAAGTTCTCGTTTTTGACCCGGCGGCTTGTAAATTCACAAGGGATTCCGGGAAAATTGTTGATTTTCTGAAAGAAAACAATCTTGAGCCGGCTGCGTTTCTGCTTACTCATGGGCATTTTGATCACATTGCGGGAACTGGAATTTGCAAGTCGGTTTACCCGGATGTTCCTCTTGTGGTTCATAAGAATGATTTGAAAATGGTCGGAAAAAATGCCTCGGGCGCGCAGGCTCGGCTGCTTGGTTCAATGGGATTTGAAAAATTCCTGCCGGCGCTGGAAAATCTTCCTGAGCCGGATGTCGCTTTTTCCGGAGAGCCGCTGCTTAGTTCAATTGTAAAAACTTCTGATGCGGAGCTTGAAGAGGCGCTTTCAGACTGGAAAATTTTTCATACGCCTGGTCACACGGAAGGTTCGGTCTGCTACTACAACGAAAAAGAAAAGACTCTGATTACCGGCGATACGATTTTTTATCACAGCTGGGGACGGACGGATTTTCCTGGAGGAAGCGAGCCCGAGATGATGAAATCCTTGAGCCGCATTTATAGTTCCCTGCCGAAGGATGTGATTGTTTTTCCGGGGCATGATTACGCAGGTTTTCCGCTCGGCAAAAATTTCTAGCTAAAAACCATAGAACGATTCAGGATGGTACGGCGTAAATTCATATTTCATTTTGTTTTCGATTTTATAAAAAATTGAAGTCATGTTTTTTCCGAAAATTTCAAGGACGGCAAAACTCTGAAAACTTCTGTGCCGCGGCAAGGAAATGCTTCCCGGGTTCAAAATGTATGTCGTTCCCATGATCTCCGCTGGAACGTGGGTGTGCCCGAAAATCGCAGCGTTTGCGCCGTATTCCTGAGCCGCCGCCTCTAAAGCTGAAAGCCCGTAGTAAACGCCTTCTGAATTGCCATGGCTTACAAGAATTTTTTTTGCGCCAGCCTTGAAAACGACTTTTGGCGGCACAATTATTTTTTTTGAAAATTCTGTTTCGCATGATGAAGGGTCGTTGTTTCCTTTTGCGAATGCGATTACAGGCGGAATCCATTTTTCGGAGGAAAAATGCTTTTTCGCTTTTTCAATTGCGTAGAAAATGTCGAAAATTCCGTCTCCGGCGAAAACCAGCGCGTCAACTTGCGGTCCGAACTGCTGAAGAATTGAAAGAAGAAGTTCCGCCGCGCCGTGGCTGTCCGAAATCACCAGAATTTTTGAGTTTTCCTTTTTTGAAAATTCCTCGAAATCTTTTTTTGTGGCAAGAATTCCGTTTTCAAGCTGAGAAATGCAAGGCATGCGGCTAGTCCATTATAAAATGATTTACAGGAATCAAACCTGTTTCCGAGTCAACGTATCTTGAAATTTTTGCGTTTTCTGCAATCATTTTTGCAATATTGAAAAGTTTCGCATCTTTTTCAAACGGCGATTCAGCAATTCCGGCAAGAAAAACCGCTCTTTCAATTATTTCCTGCGTTTCTTCGGAAATTTCCTGTTCGGTTTCCGTTTCAAGAATTCCGTTCAGCTGGGCTTTTTGTTTTTTGTCAATCACAATGTCGGAAGTGTATTCAGTGCCAAGAATGTCATCCTGGCTGAAAAGCGAAATAACCGGAAATGGAAGAGTTCCGTTGTATTCATCCTGAATCCGCGTTATCGCCCTGAAAGTTCCTTCCGGCGCACCAAGAACCACTAGCCCGGCGACTTCCTTGTCATCCAGAATATTTGCAAGATTCGTTGTGTAGGAGCGGGTTCCATGCTTAAAATCATCAGGAAAAACAAGCGCAATCAGATTGCCGTCTTTTTCAGCGTCACCGTATTCCTGGAAAAGTTTTACCCTTGTTTTTTCAACAAATTCCGGGTCATTGTAGCCGTAGCCAAAAAAGACAACAGTTTTTTTATTCGATTTATGCCATTTCTGGGTTTGAAATTCAAGCTCATCCGCATCTTCCTGGGCTTCGTACAAAGTTATCAGGCTTGAGTCTGAAAAATCATATTCAGTTTTTTTTCCGCATGAAAAAATAAGAAATGCGGCTGCGGCGAAAATAATCACAGATAATTTTTTCATAATTCCCACTCGGCAGAAGTTTAACAGTTCTTGTAAAAAAAATATAGTTGTTTAGCCTGAATGTCGAATTTTTTGTGAAAAAAATAAAAGCGTAGGCAGATTTACAGTTTGTGAAGATTTTTGGCGATTGAATTAATTAAAGTGCGAAGCACCCTAATAAATACAAGCGCAGCGCGAGCCAAATCCATCTGAGCAAATTGGAAATATGCCGAAAGTGTTCTTTCAGAATTTGTAAAAAAAATTCGACATTCTGGCTGTTTCTAATTTTTTAAATACGGAATTTTATAGATTTTTATTGTTCGTTTGCGCTATACTTTGCGTATGTGTTTACTTGTTATTAAGCAGCTTTTTATTATGTTTTTGATTGCGGCGAGCGGTTTTTTTGTTACTAGGAAATTTAAATTCGGCAATCAGGAACAGCAGTTTGTTTCTAAAATTCTTATCTATTTTATAAATCCGATTTTGGTTTTCAGCCGGTTTGACATGGATTTTGACCACGAAAGCCTTAAAAATTTCGGGATTGTATTTCTTCTGGCGGTTCTTATTCATTTTGTGATGGTCGCAGTTTCTCTTGTTTTTTGCCGCACAAAGAACGAAGGTGAAATGGAACTTGATCAGATTGACAGGCTCAGCGTTGTTTTCACGAACTGTAGTTTTATAGGAATTCCTCTTATTGACGGAATTTTCCCGGGGACAAACGCGATTTTCTATCTTCTTCCGTTTATTGTGGTTTTCAATATTTTTCTGTGGACTTTTGGCTACAAAACTTTCTGCGGGCAGATAAACGTAAAAAAGCTTCTTTTGAATCCGAATATTCTGGCAGTTCTGGCGGGTTTTGTTCTTTTCTGCTGTCCGTTCCGCCTTCACGAGGTTATTTCAATTCCGCTGCAGCAGATTTCTGGAATGAACACAGCTCTTGCGATGTTCCTTTTGGGAATGCTTTTTGCGACTTTCCACGGATTTAAAAAATCATACGTTCTGCATATTGTGAAACTTTGCGTTCTTCGTTTTGTGGTTGTGCTGGTTTTTGTTTTTGGAATAATTTTTGCCGCGTCAAGAATTTTCTCCGGAATTCAGGATATCCGCCTGATTTGCTACGTGACTTACATCGCTGCGCTTTGCCCGGTTGCGATGAGCGTTTCAAGTTTCGCTGTTCTTTTTGACAAGGATGAATCTTATGCGGGGCTCGGCGTTCTTGTAACTTCTTTGTTCTGCGTAATTTCTTTGCCTTTGAGCGTGGCTCTTGCTGAATTTTTCTTTTAAACGCTGAATTGATGAAATCCCGGCGCAACTTTCGGGACTTTTTCGTTCGCGGTGTTTTTTCAGTCTGTTTTGAATTCGGTCCGGATAAAAATTTTGTTTTAAGTTTGACTTGAATTCAATAGAAATGTTTTTGGAAAATGCTGTATACTTTTTTGTATGAGTAATAAAATTCCAAAACGTTCAGAAGTCCCTGAGTCTGACAGATGGGACTTGTCTTCAATTTATAAATCAAATGACGAGTGGGAAGCCGCTTTGAAGGAGCTTCCTGCGCTTTCTGAAAAAGTTGTGCAGTTCAAGGGAAAACTTGGTGCGGGGGCGCAGAATTTGCTGGATGCGCTTAAAGCTCTTGAACAGGCTGAACTGAAGCTTGAAACGGTTTACCATTACGCGAGCCTTCAGCACGAAGCCGACGAGGATGACAGCGAGGCAACTGACCGTGAAGGGCGCGCAATGATGGCTTACACAAAATTTCAGTCTGAAATCAGTTTTATGGATCCGGAGCTGATTTCGATTCCGGAAGAAACTTTGCGGGTCTGGATTTCTCAGCCGGAATTTAAGGATTACAAGGTTTATATAGAAAAACTTCTGCATTTCAACAAGTACACTTTGAGCGAAAAAGAGGAAAGGCTTCTTTCTCTCCAGGCGCAGCCGGCGGAAACTCCGTACAATGCGTTCAGCGTTCTTGAAAATGTAGACTTGAACAAGCAGTTTGGCACGGTGGAAGTGAACGGCGAGGAAATGCCGCTGACCCAGACGACTTTTACAACTTTGCTCAAAAATCAGGACAGAAAAATCCGCGAGACAACTTACAAGCAGTTTTACAAGAAATTTGAGGATTTTCAGAATGTGATTGCGGCTTTGTATGCAGGGAATGTAAACCAGGATGTTTTCAGAGTCCGCGCGCGTGGATATGATTCCTGCCTTCAGGCTGCGTTGTATGGAAACAAAGTTCCGCTCAGTGTTTATCACAATTTGATAGATTGCGTCCACAAAAATTTGGACACGCTGCACGAATATTATTCCCTGCGAAAAAAAATTATGGGGCTGCGGGAACTTCGTCATTACGATGTTTATGTTCCGCTGGTGAAAACTGTGAAAATGCATCATTCTTACGATGAGTCTGTTGAAATTGTAAGAAATGCGCTTTCGCCTTTGGGAAAAGAGTACACCGACCGGCTTTGTTCAGGCTTGAAGAACGGATGGGTTGACCGTTATGAAAATGTCGGGAAACGCAGCGGCGCTTTTTCAAGCGGCTCGTATATCGGGAATCCGTACATTCTTTTGAATTATGATGAAAATGACATCCGCGATGTGTTTACAATGGCGCACGAGGGCGGTCATTCAATGCACAGCTGGTATTCTGTTCATAACAATCCGTTCCTTTCGTATGATTATACAATTTTTGAGGCAGAAGTTGCGTCCACATTCAACGAGGAGCTTGTTTTTGAATATCTTCTGAAAAACGCCAAAACTGAAGATGAAAAAAAATATCTGCTTGCGATGCGTGCTGACGATATTCTTGCGACTTTGCACCGCCAGACAATGTTTGCTGAATTTGAACTGAAAGCCCATGAATTTGTTGAAAACGGAACTCCGCTTACAGCGAAACTTCTGCGGAAAACTTACCGCGAGCTGCTGGAGCTTTACTTTGGGCCGGAAATG
The DNA here is from genome assembly GCA_934718065.1 of uncultured Treponema sp. Taxonomy (GTDB): domain Bacteria; phylum Spirochaetota; class Spirochaetia; order Treponematales; family Treponemataceae; genus Treponema_D. The sequence goes on along the minus strand of CAKUZR010000019.1, from coordinate 17,762 downwards.
CACTTTGAAGAAAACAGCGACATGGAAGGTTTGAGAATTCCACATTTTTATAATTCGTTCTACGTTTATAAATATGCCACAGGAATTTCAGCGGCGCTGGCTCTGGCGAAGCGTGTTGTTTCCGGCGGCGAAAAAGAACGCGAAGATTATTTCAAATTTTTGAAGTCTGGCGGAAGCCGCTACCCGATTGAAAGCCTGCGTATTGCGGGTGTTGATATGGAATGTTCTGAACCGGTTCAGGCTGCGTGCGATACATTCAAGGAAATTGTTGAACAGCTGAAGAAATTGTTTTAGAGCAGATGCCTTTTGAAATTTCAGAAAACTCCGGGCTTGTGGAATTCCATTAAACCCGGAGTTTTTTCGTAAAGGCTATTTAGCCCGAATATCGAGTTTTTTTGCAAATTCTGAAAAATCGCTTTCAGCAGATTTCCAGTTTGCTCCAGATAGATTTGGCTCGCGCTGCGCTTGTATTAATTTGGGTGCTCCGCACTTTAATTGATTCAATCGCCAAAAATCTTCACAAACTGTAAATCTGCCTACGCTTTTATTTTTTTCACAAAAAACTCGACATTTGGGTTATTTATTTTGTTCCGTAAGCGTCGTATTTCTTTGAAGGAGAATATGTTCCTTCGCGGTATTCGCCTGTCAGGCTAGGAATTTTCATTTTCATTCCTGGCATGATAAGATTTGGATTGTTCGCCTGCGGAATGTTGTTCTTGTTTTCCTGATATAGATTTTCCCAAAGCAGCGGATTGTTGTAAACGTAAGGTCTTCCGGAAATATTCCAGAAGCAGTCCTTTGTTTCTGCCCATGGACGCACAATGTAGTATTCAGGAAGCGGAGTTACTTCATAAACTCCGTCCAATGCGGCGATTGCCTGTTTTGCGTAGTCCGTGGAGGCGGCGTAATCTTCCTTGCCAAAAGAAGTTTCTGCGTTTCCGTATGCTTCTTTTGCGGCGGTGTACGCCATCGGGAATGTTTTTTCACAGCCGATTCCTTCCGCCCATTTTATTTTGTTTTCAGCAAGTTTAAGCTGCTGCTCCGCGTTGTAGCGCGCCATCATTGAATCGATGTACGCCTGGGAAAGTGCTGCGTTTTCAGCTGCTTTTGCTGAATATTCAACAGCGTCGTCGTACTGTCCTGCGTCAAATGCGATGCGCGCTTTTTTTTCGTATTCATCAGCGAGTTTCTGGTAAGTGTTGTTTTTGTAGCTAACAGCGAAAATTGAAGCGGCTGCAATCAAAAATGCCGCTGCGGCAATAAGTCGTTTCATTATTTTGCCTCCGATGTTGATTCAGCTGCTTCTTTGATTGAGTCAGCTGTGTCTTTTATAAGACTTTCAAGGGATGAATCTTTTCCCTCAAATTCTTTTACTTCAAAATCTTCGATTTCTTCCGGAATTTCTGCTTCCTGAGATTCTGGAGTTTCGTATGAGTCCGCTTCCAGCAGAACTGCGTCATCCGATTCGATTCCTTCAATATTTTCGCCTTCAAGAGGTTTTTCCTGGTCAGCTTTTGCGGCGTAATTTGCGGCGGCTTCAACTTTTGCCTTCGCTTCGTCCATAGCTTTTTGCGCGGCTTCACGTTTTTTTGAAACATCTGCGGCTACGGCAGAAAACTGCTCCTGCGCTTTCAAATAATGACCGTAAGCTGATTCCGCGTTCTGCATTGAATAATTCTGGTCTCCGGATTTGAATTCCTCGGCGGCTTTTGTGTATTCAGCTTTTGCGGCAACTCCTGCTTTTACTGAGTCAGCATCTTTTTTTGCTTTGAACGCATTTGTACGCGCTTCCTTTGCGAGCTGTCTGTAGGCTTTGTTCAGGACGTTTACAAATTTTCCGTTGGCCATATTTGCTTTGTCCAGCATTAATGTTCCAAGAAGATTTGTTGAGCTGTTCAGGTTTTCAAATTCTGAAAGAGCGGTGCAGCCTTCGTTGTAAGAATTTTCATCGTAGGAAACCAGGTTGTTGTCCTCGATTTTTTTCTTGTTTTCCAAAGCTTTTGTGTATGCTTCAAGCGCCTGGTATCTTTTTTCAACGTCAGCAAGCGGAACTGAAATGTCCAGTCCTGATTCCGACTGGGTTTTCAGTGCCTCAAAAATTGCATCCGCGGCATCGAACTGTTCTTTTGCTGTTTTGTCTGCTCCGGCTTCAATTGCGGAATTTCTTGCAGATTCTGTTTTTTCAATTGCAGAAGAATTGTCAACTTTTGCCGCTTCTTCAGCTTTTTCCTCAATTTCGTTTACCTTGTCTTCAATTTCTGACGGTGTTGTATTTTCAGTTTTTGGAGTTGAGCCGCATGATGTAATCATGAAAGAAAAAGCCGCTGCGAGCAAAACTGGAACAATGATTTTTTTCAAAGTGAATAAACCTCCATTCTTTTATGCTTTTATTTTACAATAACTTTTTTACATTCGCAATATTTGGGCAATAATATAGAAAAAAAATACAAAAAAATATTTTTTATGGTAAAATAATTCAGATTGAATATCAGAGTTTTTTATAGCCTGGATGTCGGGTTTTTTGTAAAAAAAATAAAAGCGCGGGCGGATTTTCAGTTTGTGAAGATTTTTGGCGATTGAATTAATTAAAGTGCGAAGCACCCGAGTTAATGCAAGCGTAGCGCGAGCCAAATCCATCTGAGCAAATTGGAAATATGCCGAAAGCGATTTTTCAGAATTTGCAAAAAAAATCGGGATTCAGGCTGATAAAATCAGTTTTAGACAGCAAGGAGTTTTTATGGCGGATGACTTTTCTTTTGAAATAACGGAAAATCTAGGAATTCTTTCAACAAGCAAAAGCGGCTGGACTCTTGAGCTTAACAAGGTCAGCTGGGGCGGGCGGCCTGCAAAGTACGACCTCAGAAGCTGGGCGCCGGAACATTCAAAAATGGGAAAGGGTGTTACCTTGAATGACGATGAGCTTGCCGCCTTGAAAAAACTTCTTTCTGAAATTTCGTAAATTTTTCAGCCGGCTGAAAAATCGCAGGAAGCGCAGGTTGCTCCTTTTTTTATAATAATTTCATAAATCAGCTTTTGAAGGATTATATCTTCAAGAAGGCTTCCGGAAGAGCGGATTTCCATGTCGGAATTTGCAAGGTCTGCAAGAATCGCCATTGTCTGCCCGGAAGTCCAGTATTTTTCTGCTTTTGAATACTGAGTTTTTAGTTTTTTGCTGGAAAATCCGTTTATTTTCAGGTTGAAATCGTCATTCTGTCCCTGAATGCGAAGTTTGTGCCAAATCAGAAGTTTTCTGAAGCAGGACGTAAGCCCCGCGATAATCATTACGGAAGAATTTTCTTTTGAAAGCCGGATTTTCTGCAGGATGTCAAGTGATTTTTCAAGGCGTTTGCCAGGCACCGAGATTTCTTCGGTCATTGCCTCAAAAAGCGTGAATGCGTTTTCTTCCCTGGAATGCGAAAGCACGGAATCTACGTCGGCGGCGGTGATTTGCGTTCCTTTTGGAAAAAGAATAAAAAAGCGGGAACATTCGTTTTTCAGGGCTTCGGTGTTGTTTTCAATCATTTCAAGAATGTTTTCGGCGGCTTCTTCCTGGATTGAATAGCCGTTTTTTCTGAAAAAATTCTGAAGCCATGGAAGCTTCTGGTTTTCGAACATTTCCCAGAAGATTTTTTTGTTTGCGGCGGAAACTGATTTTTCAATTTTTGTGTCAATTGAAATTTCGTCGCTTGTAAGAATCAGGACGTTTGTTTCCGAGTTCGATGTCGAAATCCATTTTGTTATTGTTTCAACATCTTCCTTTTTCTTGAGCATTTCAGCATTTTTTACGGTTACACAGACTGCGTTTGCAAAAAGAGATTCGTTTTCAAGAATTCCCATGAAATCTTTTGCGGGCGTTTCAGAGGCGTAATAACTGTATTCTTCAATTTCGCCGAATTTCTTCTTTAAAGACTGAATGATATTTTTAATCGCATCATTCTTTTCGCCGATTTCCGGGCCTGTGTAAAGGTAAACTGCTGCCATTTTAGTAAGTTCGCACAATATTTGAAAGAATTCCGACAATGCGTACGTCTGTGCAGTAAATCGGCTGCATTGCTGGATTTTCTGGCTGAAGGCGAATTCTTGAGGATTCTCTGTAATATCTTTTCAGCGTGATTGCGTCATCCAGAACCGCGACTACAATCTGTCCGTCTAGCGCAGTGTCCGCCTGTTCAACAACCGCAAGGTCGCCTTCAAGGATTCCGGCGTTTATCATGCTTGTTCCTCGTACTCTGAGCGCAAAATAGCTTTTTCCAGGACGGATGAAAGGTTCTGTTAGATTAACGTAACCGTCAAGATTTTCTTCGCTGAGCAAAGGTCTTCCCGCTGCGACTGTTCCCAGCAATGGAACTTTGCTTACAAACGGTTTTGATTCCTTCTGCCGCTCGTCAATAAGAATTCTGATTGAGCGCGAACGTTTCTGTTCTGTTGTGAGATAGCCTTTTTTTTGGAGAGCCGCAAGATGATCCTGAACTGCACGGAGCGAAATGCCAAAATGCTCGCTGATTTCCCTTACTGTCGGCGGATAAACGTTTGTTTCTGTAAAGTCCGCGATGAAATCCAGGACTTCTTTCTGTCTGTCTGTTATTTGTTTCATATTTTATCCTTTCTCATTCTTCTTCAAATCTTGAGTCAAAAAGCGCTTCGATTGCGTTTGCGCATTCAACTTCATCCGGGCCGTCTGTTCGGAGCGTTAAAACGGTGTTGTAGCCGGCCGCCATTGTGATTACGCCCATTATTGATTTTGCGTTTACTGTTGTGTCATCCCTGGAAAGAGAAACTTCGCACTGGTATTTGTTTGCGGTCTGCGCGATGATTGCTGCTGGGCGAGCGTGAATTCCGGCGCGGTTTTTTACGGTAAGCATTTTTTCTGTCATAATTTGTTCCTTTTATTCTATTATTTTATCAATATGAATCATCTGAATCTGTGAGGGCGTTTCTAACAACGCCGTTTTCAATCCATTTCAGGACATTCTGATTGAAGTCTCTTGCGGAATTGTAGCCCATGTTCTTCAGTCTTTCGTTCATCGCGGCGGCTTCAATGATAATCGGCATATTTCTTCCAGGGCGGACAGGAATATCAATTGCAGGAACTTTTGCTCCCAGGATATCCATGTACTGCTCGTCCACGCCAAGCCGGTCATAAATTTTGTTCTGATCCCATTCTTCAAGGCGCACAACCAGCTGAATTTCCTTCTGGTCGCGGATTGCGCCGACTCCGTAAAGCTTTGAAATATTTATGATTCCAAGCCCGCGGATTTCCATGTGGTGGCTTATCAAAGTGTTCGCGCCTCGGCCAAGAACAGTGTTTCCGTTCACGCAGCGGACTTCAACAATATCATCCGCAACAAGCCGGTGCCCGCGTTCAACAAGTTCCAGCGCAGTTTCGCTTTTTCCAACCCCGGAATGCCCTGTAAGAAGAATACCGATGCCGTAAACTTCAACAAGAACTCCGTGAAGAGTCTTTGTGGGCGCAAATGTATTTGTGAAAACCCGGATAAGTCTTTTCGAAAAATCAGTTGTGTCAAGCGGCGTTGAAAGAATCGGGCAGCAGGCTTCTTCCGCAAGCCTTGAAAAATCCTCTGTAGGCTCGCGGCTGCTTGAAAAAATGCAGCAAGGAATTTTGTATTCAAAAAGCTGCCGGAGTGTGTCGGTTTTGTTTTCATCGTGCAGTTTCTTTAAATATGCAGTTTCACCGCGTCCGAACAACTGCACACGCTGAAAAGCGAACGCGTCAAAAAATCCAGAAATTGCAAGCCCTGGTCGGTTTATGTCTGGAACGGAGATTGTTCTGGGCAGTCCGCGCCGTCCGGCGATGCATTTTAATTCAAGCGCATCGTGGCCGGGCAAATCAAGGTCAAGCAAATCTAAAACTGTGAATTTTTTTTCTGCCATATAAATTATACTATACTAATTATATGTCTTTTTTGCAATGACATTGTAGGTTATAAGCATCGCAATTCCTGTTATAATCCAGCTGAGCGGGTAGACGAGCATAAGGCTTGTCCAGCGTGAAAAATTTTTCAGGAGCGGAATAAGCGCGTTGTTCGGAAAAATGCATCTGACCCAGAAAATTCGGAAAATGCAGATGAACAAAATGCTCAGAACCGCCGGAATCATTGAATGACCGAGCGCACGGATTGTCGCGCCTGAAATTTCGTAGGTTGCAACGAGCCACTGGAACGAAACAACAACGAGCATTCTTAGAACGCCGAATTTTATGGCTTCCGGATCAGTTGTGTAAATTCCGATGAAAAAATCCCTGAAAACGACAAAACAAAAATCCATGATTCCGGTGAAAAATATTCCGAAGAAAATGCACAGGAAATTCACTTTGCGGCAGCGGTCGAATTTCTGCGCGCCAAGATTCTGGCTTGTGAAAGACGTTGTCGCCATATTGAATGCAAGAACGACGTAGTAGCTGAAAAGCTCGTAGTTCAGCTCGCTTGCGTTTCCGGCCATGGCTTTTGAGCCGAATGAATTTATTGAGCTTTGCACAATCAGGTTTGAAATTGCGAAAAGCGCCGACTGGAGCCCCGACGGAATGCCGATTTTCAGCATTTTTGACAGGATGTGCGGATGGATGCCGAGCCGCTTCAGGTCAAGTTTTAATTCGTCCGTTTCCCGCAGAAGAAATGAAATTACCAGGCTGGAGCTGACCGCAGTTGAAATTACAGTTGAAATGGCGACTCCCGCAACTCCCAGCTTGAAAACAATCACCAGAAAAAGATTCAGCAAAACATTTAAAATTCCGGAGATTATGAGCGCAAAAAGCGGACGTTTTGTGTCGCCCTTGCTTCTTAAAACTGATGCGCCGAAGTTGTAAAGCATAAAAAACGGCATTCCGGCAAAATAAATGCGCAGGTAAAGCGTCGCAAGGTCAATTACGTCTTCCGGAGTCTGGATTAAAATAAGAATCGGCTTTGCAATGAACCATCCGATAAAAATCAGCGCAAATCCTGCAATCAGCGCGAAAGTTATAGTTGTATGCACCGCGTTCTGAACTTCCTGTTTTTTGCCTGCTCCAAGAAAATTCGCAATTATTACGTTTGCGCCCAGCGAAACTCCTACAAAAAGACTGATGATAATATTGATTATCGGACCGTTGCTTCCGACGGCGGCAAGAGCCTGGCTTCCTGCAAAACGTCCTGCCACAGCGGCATCCGCGGAGTTGAAAAGCTGCTGAAGAATATTGCTCGCCGCTATTGGAACTGCAAAAAGAAGAATTTTGTCCCAGAGCGAGCCGTTCAGCATATCGATTTTGTTTTTTGCGTTGTTTGTCATATTTCTTTCAAAGCCTCTTGAATATCTTGCGCTGAAAATTCATCCCGGTTTTTCTGGGTTGCGATAAGCGCGGCTCGGTTGATTACTGATTCAATCTGCGCGCAGCTGAAACCGCTGAATTTTTCTGCAAGCGATTTTTTGTCGCATGAAGATTTTTTTCCGGCTGAATATTTTTCAATAAGTTTTTCGCGTGTTTCAAAATCCGGAAACGGAACTGTGTATTTTGCGTCGAAACGTCCGGGACGGATAAGAGCTTCGTCCAGGGCGGCGCGGCTGTTCGTTGCCGCAAGAACAAGAATTCCGTCGTGCGGCGTAAATCCGTCAAGCTCGTTTAAAAGCGCTGTGACAATTCTTGTGTTTTCAGTTTCGATTGCGGAGCCTGAATAATTTCTTCTTGTGCCGATTCCGTCAAATTCATCAATAAAAACGATGCAAGGCGTGTTTTTTCTGGCTTTTGCAAAAAGAAGCTTGACTTTTGCGGGACCGATTGCCATGAACATGCTTTCAAAATCAGTCGCTTTGGCCGGAATGAAATTCACTTTGGCTTCTCCTGCGAGCGCGCGTGCAAAAAGCGTTTTTCCGTTTCCAGGCGCGCCTTCAAGCAGAATTCCTTTCGGCATTCTTATTCCTTTTGCTTTGTATGCGGCCGGATTTTTCATGATGTCGGCGATTTGAATCATATCTTTCTTCAAATTTTCCATTCCAACAATATCGCTGAATTTTACGCCGGTTTTGCGGACAGTTTTGAATGTGTTTGGTGAAATAAATTTTCTGAAAGCGAAAATAATCACTCCGAAAAAAATAATGTAAAACACAACGTCCAGAACGGCTGAAATGATTTCTGAAAAATCTTTTTCTTCTTTGATTTTGATGTTATTTAATAGAAGAAATTCTTTCAAATTTGGCGAATTTGGATTTTCTGTGGAAAAAACGCTTTCTCCGCCTGCATATTTGAAATTTATTTTGTCTGGAAAAATTGTCGCTTCTGAAATTTTTCCTTCCGCGGCTTCTGCATAAAAATTTTTGTAGGAAACCGAAACGGGCTTTTGCTCAAAAAATAAAAAATATGCGCCGGCTGCTAAAACTGCTGCGGCCGCAATAATAAAAATGAATTTTCTTTTTTTCATTCCTTGATTTTAATGAATTGTTTCGATATGGGCAAAAGAAAAAACAGTGAATTTTTCGTGGATTTCTTTTTTTTCGCATTTCCATTCTGATTTTTTTATTTCCGGGAAAAATGCGTCGGCTTTTTCTGCGCTGCCGGAAAATTTTTCGTAGATTTCAGAAATTATAAGCCTGCCGCAGATTTTTTTTTCAAGTGCTTCCCTGTAAACCTGCGCCCCGCCGCATATAAAAATCCTTGAAAATCCTGCGTTTCTGCACAGTGCAACCGCGTTTTCCAGCGAATCCGCCGTCTTTATTTTTTCGGCGTTTTCTGTTTTTTCCGCAGAATTTAAACTGTCGAAATTTTTTGTCCGGGAAATTACAACGTTGAATCTTCCCGGGAGCGGCTTTCCGATTCCTTCAAAAGTTTTTCTTCCGAAAATTACGGCTCCGCCCATCGTTGTGGCTTTAAAATGCGCGGTTTCCTCAGGAATTTTCCATGGAATTTTTCCGTTTTCGCCGATTGCCCGGTTTTTTGCGCACGCCGCAATTATTGAAATTTCTTCCATAAATTGCGCTTTTTGCTAAACTTCAACTGCGACCAGCGAGCCGTGTGCGTTTTGCGCGGAAGCGTAGATGCTTCTGTTTTTTTTGTACGGATTCTTGAAATTTTCAAGCTGCGTCCGGATTTGCACAAGATGTTTTTTCAGAAGCTCGCGGTTTTTCAGGTTCTGCGCAAGGACTTTTTCCTGAAGATTTTCAAGCTCGTTCTGAATTGACTCAACGGATTTGTCGCCCGCGGAATTTATTCCTTCCGCCGAAGTTTTGTACATTTCAGAAAGCGGAACAATAACTTTCTGAAGATTTTTAATTCCTGCCACAACCTGCTGCTCAAGTTCCGCATGGCTTATGATTGCGTTTGTGTCTTCTTTTGAAATAGAATTTTCCTGCTTTTCAAGAACATTCAGATATTCCTGGAATTTTGTCCGCTGCTGTTCAAGAAGTGTCCGGAATTTTCGTAAAATTGAAACTCTTTCGTTCAGTTCTTCGTCGGTAAGTTCTGCCATGATTTCCTCCCGCTTTTTCTGTTTTTTGTCCGTTTAGCCCGTGATGTCAAGCGTTGATTCTCTTAAAGAAGTGTTTGCCGGCGCGTTCGCCACGCTGTTCGAGGCCGTTCTCCATGCGCCAAGAAGCTCGTTCATCATATTTACTACAAATTCAATTTTTTCTTTTGCGTGCTTGAAAATCGCGTCGGTAAGCTCGTTGTTGAAATATATGTAGAGCGACATAAGATTTTTTGAAATTTCGCCGCCTTTTTCCATGTCCAGCGAAACCTGAAGCTCCGTAATTATCGCCTGAGCCTTCTGAATCAGTTTCGTGAAATTTTCAATGTCGCCGGGCTTGATATTTCCTTCTGAATCCATTAGGGCAAGCGCGGAATTTAATTTTTTCACCGCGGCTTCGTAAAGAAGAACAACAAGTTTTCCCTGGCTGGCTGTTGTGATGTTTGTTTTTTGATACGCTGAATATGCCTGGTTGAATGCCATAAATTTTGCCTCCCTGGAAAATTCCAGTTAATCTCTTTCATTTTCGGAAGATGAAAAAAAAACTTTATTAAAAAACTGAAATTTATCGACAATTTGCTCAATACTTCGTATATTAAAAGAAGAGATTTTTATTTTTACAGGAATTTTTGATGAGCAAAGACAACGGTTCAAAAAAAGATGATATGAATGATTTTGATCCTTTCAGTTTTTTCAAGCTTGAAGGGCCGGAAGATGACAAAAATAAGAAAAAAAGAAATAAAAAGCCTAGAAGAAATTTTTCGTTTTTGGGATTTCTTCTGATTCTGCTGGTCGGACTCACGATTCTTCAGCTGAATCTGCCGGGAAAATTTTCTGTCTCAGAAATTGAATTTTCAAAATTCCGCGAAATGGTTCTTGACGGTCAGATTGTTGAAGTTGAAATCGGCGAAAATTATTATCTTGGCTACGGCCCGAAAACAATTATTTCACCTTTAAAGTCTGAGGACGAAAAAAAGGAGAAAGGTTTCCGTGTGTTTGCGAAAGAGGTTGCGCCAAAGGAAATCCGTTCGGTTTACCGGGCGAGTGGCTATCCGCTTTCAAAATTCATTGAGCTTCTTGATGAAAAGCAGGTTACTTACCGTTTTGCCACAAAGCAGAACAACGCGTTTATTTCAATGCTGATTTCGCTTGCCGGTCCGATTCTTTTCTTCGTTATAATTTGGTTCATTCTGTTTAGGAAAATGGGCGGAAGCTCAGGCGGAATGGGAAGTATTTTCGGGGCTGGCGGCTCAAGGGCGAAAGCTGTTGAAGAAGGAAAAGTGAAAACTCGTTTTGCGGATGTTGCCGGCGTTGACGAGGCGAAAGAGGAGCTTGTTGAAGTTGTTGATTTCTTGAAGTCTCCGAAAAAATACACTGACATCGGCGGTAAAATCCCGAAGGGCGTTTTGCTCGTTGGACCTCCGGGAACTGGAAAGACAATGCTTGCGCGCGCTGTTGCCGGCGAGGCTGGTGTTCCGTTTTTCAGCATTTCCGGTTCGGACTTTGTTGAAATGTTTGTCGGCGTTGGTGCTAGCCGCGTCCGCGATCTTTTTAAGCAGGCCCGTGAAAAAGCTCCTTGCATTATTTTTATCGACGAAATCGATGCGCTTGGAAAAAGCCGAATGAACGGTTTTGGCGGCGGAAACGACGAGCGCGAGCAGACTTTGAACCAGCTTCTGGTTGAAATGGACGGTTTTGAAAATGAAAAGGGATTGATTGTCCTTGCGGCTACAAACCGTGCGGATATTCTTGATCCGGCGTTGCTCCGCCCTGGCCGTTTTGACCGTCAGGTTCCTGTTGAACGTCCGGATGTTGAAGGGCGCGAGGCGATTCTTAGAATTCATGCGAAAAACGTAAAAATCGCGGACGACGTTGATTTTGTTTCAATTGCGCATGGAACAAGCGGTTTTGCCGGCGCGGATCTTGCGAACGTTGTGAACGAGGCGGCTCTGCTTGCTGTAAGAAACGGCCATAAACTTGTAACAATGGACGATTTTAACGATGCGATTGATAAAGTCAGCATCGGATTGAAAAAGAAAACCAGGAAGGACAAGGAAAAGCAGCTTCGGCTTACTTCTGTTCACGAAACAGGCCATGCGCTCGTGGGCGCGTTCACTCCGGATTATCCGCCGGTTAATAAAATCACAGTTGTTCCTCGTTCAAACGGAGTCGGCGGATTTACGCAGTACCGCGACAAGGAAGAAAAATTCGCGCTTACCCGCAAGGATATGATGAATGAAGTTGATACGCTGCTTGGCGGACGTGCTGCGGAACAGATAATTCTTGGTGATATTTCTACGGGCGCTTCAAACGATATTGCCCGCGCGACAGATATTCTGAAGCAGATGATTGTTGACTACGGAATGAGCGATAAATTCAAGAATATGACTCTTGGAAAAGGCGTTCTTGGAAACCGTGGCGGCGACCCGAATCTTGTGCGCGAATTCAGCGAGGAAACGCAGAATTACATCGACAATGAAATCGCAAAACTTATGGAAGAGCGTTATGAATATGTTCTGAATCTTCTGGAAGAACACAAAGATTTGCTCGAGTATATTTCTGAACGTCTGCGTGAAAAGGAAACTATGGACGGCAAGGAATTTTATGACATTGTGAACGGCGCAAAGCATTGCGATGAACTTGCGGCTCCGCTTACTTGACCGCGTTATTTACTTATAATAAAATAGAATTTATGAAAAAATACGCAAAATTCATAGCCGCCGGTGTTGTTTCCCTTGTTTTTGCGGCGGCACTTTCTGCGCAGGCGATTACAACTGCAAGCGCATATTTTAAAACTGTCTCTGAGTATTATGCGACTTTAAAAGATTATGAGGCTGATTTTGATATCCGGGCAGACAAACGCGATATGTCCGGAAAAGTTTCCTATAAAAAGCCGAATCTTCTTAGAATGGATTTTTCCTCGCCGGAAAACCAGGTGATTGTTTTCAATGGCGATATGCTCACGGTTTATCTTCCGGAAGAAGCGGCTGTCCTTCAGCAGTCTGTTAAGTCTGAAGGCTCTGGAAACGCGGCGAATTTGAACACAGCGCAGGGGCTTTCACTTTTGAGCCGATATTATGTTGTTGCGTATGAAGTTGGCCAGGACCCGCTTCCGCTGGAGGAAGGCTCTTCTGAAAAAGTTGTGAAACTTGTTCTTTCCAGAAGAAATTCCGCCGAAGCGTTCCGTTATATCAAGCTTGCAATTAATGCGGAAACAAAATTAATCAGGCGCGTTGAAGCCGTAACTTCTCATGGAGAAAGTTTTGTTTTCAATTTTACAGGATATAAGCTGAATTCAGATCTTTCAGACCAGCGGTTTATTTATGATCCTCCGTCATCAGCGAACAATTACAACAACTTTTTGTTTTCGGAGTAGAATCTGATGGAAAGTTATGGCGAAATTTTAAAAAAGGCTCGTGAAGCGAAGAATTTTGACAGAGAAACTGCCGCCCGCGAGACATCAATTACTTATCCATATATTGTAGGACTTGAAGAAGAGGATGACAGCGCGTTTCCAGGCGAAGCGTATATGCTTGGTTTTATGCGGAATTACGCTGAATATCTTGGCGTGAACCCGGAGACCGTTCTGACTTTGTATAAGAACAAGAAGCTTCAGGAGTCGCCGGTTCCAGAAAATCTTTATGTCCACGAAAAGCCCGGTTATTTTTGGCCGCTGATTTCGTGTGGAATCGGGCTTGTTGTAATTGCGATTTTTGCCGTTCTTTTCATTTTTATAATGAAGAAAAAAAACACTGTTACGGGCGATGTTGTTCTTGACAAGGAAAATACAACCCGGAAATATGAGCTTACCGACAAGGCGTTGACGACCAGGCTTTACAAGGGCGACCAGATAATTTTTCCGGGTGCTGACGGCGAGGTTGTGCTTACGGTAAGCGATACGCTTTCCCAGTTCGGCTTGCAGTGTCCAGTTGGAACTTTGTATACAGATTTGGCGGAAGAGTCGGAGCTTGACATTGACGGCGATTCAAACACAGATTTGATTGTCTACGTTTCAGATATTTCAGCAACAAATGAAGCGCGCGGCGCGGAAGTCAGAATTGTGAAGCGCGGTGAAGGCGCGTATATTTCCGCAGTCAGCCAGGATGAAATTCCGCTTGCCACAGAAGTTGAGGCGAAGTACAAGCAGACTGTCATTCTTGAGGACAACCGTGCGTATCCGTTCACGATTAACGCAAGTTTCCGCGGTGCCTGTGAATTCCGCTATAAAATTGACCGTCGCAGCGCGGTTGAAGCGTATTTTACGAGCGGTGAAATTGCGACTATCACGGCGAACAACGGTGTTCGTCTTTGGATGTCTAATTGCAATACTGTCAAGTTTGGAATTGTCGCGGATTCAAAAACTTATGATTTGGAAATCGGAAAGGCCGGACAGGTTCTGGCGGAAGATATTAAATGGATAAAAGATACAGACGGAAAGTATAAACTGGTGGTAATTGAACTTGACTAAATTTTTTATAGATCAGCACGGATGTGCAAAAAATCAGGTTGATGGCGAGCTTATAATCAGCCGGATGCTGAATCTTGGAATGGAACAGACTTTTGACGCGGCTGAGGCTGATTTTATAATTGTAAATTCGTGCGGATTTATTGAGTCTGCAAAAAAAGAATCGCTGGACGCTGTTTATTCAGCAAAAAATCATTATCCGAATGCGAAAATTCTTTTGACTGGCTGCCTTGCCGAGCGTTATGCGAATGCGCTGAAAGAACAGCTGCCTGAAGCTGACGCAATTTTTGGAAACGGAAATCTTGATAAAATCGATGAAACTGTAAAATCCATGCTGAAAGGCGAACGCCCGGTTGAAACGTATAAACAGGAAGGCGTTTGCGTCGGCGAGCGTCGGGTTTTGCTTTCGTACCATGGAAGCGCATTTGTAAAAATCACGGAAGGTTGCTCGAACCACTGTTCTTTCTGCGCGATTCCAATTATCCGCGGAGAACTCAGAAGCCGCCCGGCGCAAAGCATAATAAATGAAATAAAAGATTTGTATTCCAGCGGAGTTGTTGAATTCAATCTTATCGGGCAGGATCTTGCCGCTTACGGAACCGGTGAAAACGATAATGTTTTTGGTTCAGGTCGCCTGCCGCTTCCAACGTGGAAAGACGGAAAAAATCTTGGAACAGACTCAAAGTCCGGACTGGCGCAGCTGCTTGAAATGATTTCTGCCTTGCCGGGAAAATTTATTGTCCGGCCGCTTTATATTCATCCGGATCATTTTAACCGGGATATTCTTCCTGTGATGCAAAAAGACAAGCGGCTTCTTCCGTATTTTGACATTCCTTTTCAGAGCGGAAGTGAAGAAATTATTCACAAAATGAACCGAAAGGGAAGCGCCGCTGAATATTTGCGTCTGGCTTCTGATATTCGAGCCGCATTTCCGGAAGCAACTTTAAGAACAACGTTTTTGACTGGCTTTCCGGGAGAAACTGATGAGGAAGCCGCTGAAACTGTGGAATTTTTGCGAAAACTTGAAAGCGACTGGTCAGGATGTTTTCCGTACAGCCGCGAAGAGGACACGCCTGCATATTCAATGAAAAGCCGCGTAAAAGCAAAAGTTGCAAAGGCCAGGGCGGATGAGCTGGTTTCCGTTCAGGCTGAAATTACAAAGCGTCATCTTGCTGCAAAAGTAGGCAAGGAATACGATGTTCTTATTGAAGAAATTGTTGAAGGCGAGGAAGGTCTTGCAATCGGAAGAGCGTGGTTTCAGGCTCCGGAAGTTGACGGTTCCGTTGTTGTGCGCTACGAAAAAGAATTTGGAAACCAGGGCGCGCTTGTAAAAACCGGCCGTTTTGTGAAAGTCAGAATTGAGGCGAGCAGCGATGTTGATCTTGACGCAATTTTAATTGGCGATTCTGAGCTTAACAACGAAATTTCTGATTCCACGGATAATTCTGAAAAAATTGTCTACGCAACAGAAATTCAGGACGAAAAATAAATTTCTTTGGAGCGAAAATGGCGTTTGAATATCTTGAGTCGCTGAATCCGGAGCAGACGGAAGCTGTTGTTCATTCAGGCTCGCCGCTGCTGATTCTTGCCGGCGCTGGTTCTGGAAAAACCCGTGTCATCACAACAAAAATCGCGTATTTGATTCAGCACGAAAATATTCAGCCGTGGTCGATTCTTGCCGTCACTTTTACAAAAAAAGCCGCAAATGAAATGAAAGAGCGCGCCGTAAAGCTGGAGCCGCTCGCCGAGCAGGCGCAGATAAAAACTTTTCACTCGTTCGGGGCGTGGTTTTTGCGCCGCTATGCCGAGGAAGCCGGACTTGACCCAAATTTTACAGTTTACGACGATGATGATTCAGCCGCGCTTCTGATGAAAGCTGTTCCTGGAATGACGAAAAAACAGGCGAACATTACGGCCCATAAAATTTCGCTTTGCAAGGATTACTGTCTTTCTCCGGATGACAATCTTTCTGAATTTGATACAGACGGAAAACTTGCGGAAATTTATTCAGCTTATCAGCAGCGACTTCTGGCCACAGGAAACGCAGATTTCGGCGATTTGATAATGCGCCCGGTTCAGATTATCAATAAAAATGAAACAATAAAAAATCAGCTCAGGCACAGATTCCGGGTTGTTATGGTCGATGAATACCAGGATTCAAACGTGGCTCAGTTCAAGCTTTTGCAGGCGTTGAGCGGCGTTGAGGAAAATTCTGGAACTTATGTTTGTGTTGTCGGCGATGATGACCAGTCGATTTACAAATTCCGCGGCGCTGAGGTTCAGAATATTCTTCAGTTTCCGAATATTTTTCCGGACACAAAAATTATCAGGCTGGAGCGGAATTACCGTTCAACTGGAAAAATTCTTGCGGCGGCGGACGCGGTTGTTTCAAACAATACGGATCGCCTTGGAAAAACGCTCGTTGCCGCCCGCGGAGAAGGCTCGTCCCCCGTTCTTGTTTTTCTTGAAAACCAGGACAAAGAGGCGGCTTTTTGCGCGCAGCTGATTCAGAAAGCGGTTGAAACTCAAAACGCGCATTACAGCGATTTTGCCGTGCTTTACAGAACGAACGCGCAGTCTCTTGTGCTTGAAACTGAATTTCTGCACAAAAAAATTCCTTATGCGGTTGTCGGCTCGCTGAAATTTTATGAGCGCGAGGAAATAAAAGACGCGCTGGGCTATCTTTCTCTTCTTGTGAATCCGCGCGACGAGCTTGCGTTTGCCCGGATTGTGAACAAACCTGTCCGCGGAATCGGCGAAAAATCCCAGGAAAAAATTGTTTCTTCCGCGTATTCGTCTGCCGGAACGTTGATTGAAAATTTGAATCTTCTGGACGCGGCGGAAAACTGCGCTGAAATTCTGCCGAAAAAGGCAAAGGAAGGGCTGAAGGATTTTTGTCTCATAATGAAAAATCTTCAGGCTGAACTTGATGAAAAATCCAGGGAAATTCCGGAAGAAATTCAGCTGGATTCGCTGGCGGAAGCGGCAATTTCTGCGGACGCGGATTCAAAATTGAAAACTGAGGAAAAGGATTTCGAGCGGCTTTCTGTTTTTATTCAGCGCGTGATTGAAGATTCCGGGCTGGACGAATATCACAAAAGCCAGGATGAAATTGACGGAACGAGCCGGATTCAGAACCTGCAGGAACTTGTGAACAGCGCGATTTCTTATCCTTTCTCAAGGCGCGGGCTTCTTGATTTTCTTGATTCAATTGAACTTGACAGAACGCTTGCGGAGCAGTCCGATGATTCTGCGGATGCGGTGACGCTGATCACTTTGCATAATACAAAAGGTCTTGAATTCAACCGGGTTATAATAACCGGCCTTGAAAACGGAATTTTTCCGCGCGAAGAAAAAGTCGGGGAGGAGCTTGAAGAGGAAAGACGCCTTTTTTACGTTGGAATTACGCGGGCGAAAAACGAGCTTTACATCACAAGCTGTGCAATGCGAAGGCTTTACGGCCGCACTCAGCCGATGATGCCGAGCCGATTTCTTTTTGAGGCTGGAAATGTTTTCAATGTGATGGGGCGGATTCCGCTTTCTTATTCAAATGCGAATTCTTCCGGGGATGAGGCCGCGCTTTCACCAAAGGCAGAACTTCTTGAAAAATGGAAAAAAGGCGTCCGGCTGTACAATGATGACTACGGCTACGGCCAGATTGTAAAAAGCGACGCTGATTCCGGCGAAGTTGTGATTGAAGTTCAGTTTGAAAACGGCGACCGCAAAAAGTTTATGCCGGAATATCAGGGCAGAAAACTTGACATAATAAAAGACTGCGTAACTTGTAAAGAATAATTCCCCAGTTTTCTGTCAGAAATTACAGCAGTTTATATATATCATGGCGGGAG
>CAKUZR010000018.1 GCA_934718065.1 uncultured Treponema sp. | reverse complement strand
ATATACTCCTTGCAAAAAAGTGTCAACACCTTTTTTATCTTTTTTTCAAAAAAAATTGATTTTTTTTCATTTTTTTTCATTTTTTTTCATTTTCTTAGTTTTAACCGTTTTTCACCGCCCATGAAGGAGAAATCCGCGGACAAAAAAAAACTAGCCCGTGCAACGCAAATAAAAACGCGTGACGACCGGCGACGGCGGAACAGCCGTAAAGCGGAGCGGCAGTAAACAGAAGCTGTCCAGGAATGAGAGAGGAGGACCGGCCTGGATTTTTCTGGAAAATATTGCGGCAAAGCCGGGGATCCTGAACGTGGCAGGGATTGGAAGGGCGCGCGGAGCGCGTTGCGGAGCAAAAACGGAGTTTTTGCGGAGCAATGGAGGCGGAGGCCGCAACCCTGGAAAGCCCGGTTTTGGCTGGAGCGCTTTGCGGGCCAGCCAAAAGCCACCCGGATTATGAAAAAAAGATTAAAAAGAAAGGATTATTTTTTTTGTTTCAGGAGGCTTGAGAAAGCGCGGATGTAGTCGAGGAATGAAATGTAGCTGAGGAGAACGCAGATTGCGAACATCGTGTAGCCAATGCAATGAAGCAATGAGATGGAAGATTCAATTTTTGCGCCGAAGCGGACAAGGGATTCAACGGCGAGCACGAAAAATCCTGACGCTATATAGAAGACAGTTTTCAGTTTTCCGCCTTTTCGGGCTGCTATGGCTGTTCCGCGGCTTACTGCGACCATGCGGATGAAATTCATTGTGAACTCGCGGAAAAGAATCAGGATAAAGCACACGGCCGGCATATATCCTGCCGGATTTAACTGGAGGCTGAACGAATGCTGGGCGCACACAAAAAGCGTAAGGTTCAGCATAACGTCTGCAAACGGATCAAAAAGTTTTCCGAAATCGCTGACTTCGCCGTTTTTTCTTGCGTAGTGGCCGTCAAAATAATCAGTGAGCTGGGCGAGCGCAAGAAGCGGAATCATTATGCAAGCGGAAACCCTGGCAAGACTTTGGCTTTGAGTCCAGATTGGAATAAAATAAAGCAAAAAGAATACCGGCGCAAAGCAAACTCTGGCTAATGTAAATTTGTTAGACGTTTTCATAATGATTTTAGTATTTTCGTTCTCCTAAAAAATGTCAATAAAAGTTCAAGAAATCAAGGTGAAAATTTTAAAGATGTGTCTTGAAATCCTGGACAACGCTTATTGAAGACGTGATATTGTAGCCCGGAAGCTCGACCGAACTGATTTTTATCGCGCGTTCAACAAGAACTGAAGAGTCCGCGACGCCCTGAAGCGTGAGCGTGTCGCCGTTTATCACTGCGCGGAGAAACTCGATATTGAGCTTATACTCGAAAATCAGCTTGTTCACAAGGTGCTGGCAGTTTATCAGCTCCTGGAGCTTGGCTTTTCCGGCGGCTTCTTTTTCCGGAGTTATTATTGATTTTGTTACGGCGACAATCGCGTCGGATGCGGTCTCAACATCAAACATTCCGGTGTTCATGACCATAAGGAACTGCTGAGGATTTTCCACATCGGCGTTGAAAAAGCTTTTGTGGAAGCCTTTGCGGTTTGCGTCGCTTTCTGTAATGCGCTGGAGAGCCTGCTTTTCATTCCAGTTGTGTTCCTTCATCAGGCGGTCCATGCGGATTGAGTCTTTTGCAACAAAGCGCAAAGAAATCAGGTTCGGCAGATTTTCCAGAATAAGAAAAGAGCCTCGCCCCAGCAGAATGCAGTCGCCTTCCGCCGCCGCATCAAGAACCGCCGTCTGAAGATAATTCAGATACTCATCGCGGTCTTTTACAAGAGAGGCAAAAAATCCTGGTTTTCTTTCATCATATTTTTTAAGTTTTTCCGGGGAAAATCCCAGGTCAACAATGCGTTTTTCAAGTTCTTTTCTATTTATAAACCTGTAGCCAAGCTTTTCAGAGAGCGCTTTTGAAATCTCGTCCCCCAATGCTGCCACCTGCCGTGAAATTGCTATGATTGCCATGATGCGCCTCCAAAGAATAATTCAACAATATGACTCGCTCTTGACTTTTAATAATAGTCCGTTTTTTTTCAGATGTCAAAAATTTATTGGAAAAAGTTTTCGGCACTCAAGGTAAAAACGTTTTTCGTCCGCCTCCCCCATTGAAAAACTTTTTCTTGGAAGCGGACCGCGGCTGTTGATTGTGGCGAAAAAACTTTCCTTCGCAACTGGAGGAAGAAGAATTCCTGTGGAATTTTCGGTTGAGCCGAGCCTTAGAACTTCCTGGGAGCCGTGGATATAGTCAATCTTTGAAGACGGAAAATCAGCTTTTAAAATTTCATCAAGAACTGGCTGAAAACGAGCAACCGCAAGCTCTTTTATTTTTGTTTCAATTCTGAAGAATTCCTGCGCGCCGTTTTTTGTGAACACAAAGCCGAAATCCGCGGATGATTTTTTTACAGAATCTTCAAGTTCCTGGGCGGAAGAAACTTTTTTTACGGTTCCGTCCAGCTTCCGCGCGATTTTTTCAATCAGTTTTTCCGGATCTGCGTCAAAAACCACGCGGTGAATCGGCTCGAAAGTCAGTCCGGAGTCATAAATATTTACAATTTCAACAAGCGCGTAGCGGACCGGCGAATCTTTTTCTTCCGGGTTTGCGGCTTTATATTCATCCCAGACGGCTTTTGCGGTTGCAAGAGAATGGTTTCCGTCTCCGACTGCGAAAAGGAACACCGAGCCGTCAGAAGCCGTATGTTTTTCCGCAAGATTTTCCAGCGCGCTCCTTACGTATTCAACATCCTCGGCTGAAGAAACTGCCCATCCTTTTATGCTTCCAGAATTCTGCATAAGATTTCCAGAATAAAGCGGCTTGTTTTTTTCAACGCGCGAGCCAGTTCCTTCAACAAGTTTTTTTTCAGGGTCGTCCACAAGAAGCATTATGTGCGGCGATTCAAGCGGCGCGCCGCGGCGGATTTCCATTCTTGGCGGAATGCGGTCAACAATCGTGGCTTCAGTTGCGCGTACAAGGGCTTTGCTGAAAGGCTTCCATTCATACGTTTCCAAATCAATTGCAGCGACAAGTCCGCGGCGGACACGGTTGTATGCGGTTGTGCGCTCAACGTAGACAAATTCTTTCTGCGGCTCAGCGAAAATTCCGTTTTCAAGATATTCGTTCATCGTTGCGCGGATTTTTTTTATTCTTTCCGGCTTGTCAGAATCATTCAGATAAACTTCCGGCAAAATTATATTCAAAGATGAAGGTTTTCCGTCCGCTGTTTTCTGAACGGAATTCCAGTATCCGCGGTCCTGCGTGTACTGGTCGCAGGCAACAACAGACCAGGTTGAAACATCAAGATTTTTTGGCAGTAAAATTTCAGGGATTTTAATTCCCATTTGTTCAAAAGTTTTCATAATTCAAAATATAACTGAATCTTTCAGTTTGTGCTATAATCTTTTTGATGGCAGAACCTAGACTTTCGCTTGAGCAGAAAAATGTTCAAGTTCAGACAATGAAACTTTCCCAGCAGCAGCTCATGGCGATGAATCTTATTGCCATGGGAAGCCTTGAGCTTAGGGAAGAAATTTTAAAAAAAGCGGAAGAAAATCCTGCGCTTGAAGTAAAGGACGACAATTTTTTCGAGAAACTGGCAAAGCGGAATTCCTCGCAGCTGCAAAACGTTCACACAGGAAAGGCGAGCCGCGCGGGTGTTGAGGCCTCGGAAAAATACCAGAATATGCTGGAAAGCGCGCCGGATGAAACGGAAACGCTCCAGGAGCATCTGATTCACCAGCTGAACATGACGAATCTTCCGCAAAACGAGCAGAGGCTCTGCCGGAAACTGATTGAAAATCTTGACGAGAACGGATTTCATATTCTTGCGCCGATAACTTTGCTTGAACTGGAAAAGGGCGACAACGAAAATCTGCTGAAAAAATGCGTTTCGATTGTGCAGCATTTTGATCCGGAAGGAATTTGCTGCCAGAATGTAAACGAAAGCCTTGAAATTCAGGCGAAACTGAAAAAAAATCCGCCGAAAATCGCGCTGTATCTTCTGCACGGCAAACTGGAGCTTTTAAAGCCGCCTTCCGCGGAAAAAGTTCTTTCAAAAATTCAAAAAATAATAGAAGAAAATGAAAAACTTTCGTTCTGGTCAAAAAATACGGATGAAATTCAAATTGAAAAAAGCGACTTGACTCTGGAAAATGTTTCCGCGGCGATAAAATTCATCCAGCAGCTTCAGCCTTTTCCGGCGCAGGAATTCAAGCCGGCGGCGGAGCATTTTGTTCAGCCGGATGTTTACGTTGCCCAGGCTGAAAATTCGGACGAACTGAAAGTCGTTCTTTCAAACCAGGCGATTCCGACCGTAAAAATCGCGGAGGATTTTAAAAATGAAGAAAAATCCGGAAATCTTTCCGAGGAAAACAAAAAAACGCTGAAAATGGAGCTGAAGGACGCGCAGAATTTTCTGGACACGCTGAATTTCCGCGAGCAGGCGCTTTTCACGGCGTTCAAAAAACTTGCGGAGATTCAGAAAAATTTCTTTCTGAAAGGCCCCGGAAATCTGGCTCCGCTCACCCAGCGGGAATTTGCAAAAATGATAAATGTCCACGAGTCGACTGTTTCAAGAATGGCTGAAAGCAAATTCCTAAGGTGCGAATGGGGAACTTTTCCTGTGAAATATTTTTTCTCGAACGCGCTGGTTTCCGCAAAATCTGCAAAAAATGAAGAAAAAAACTTGCCGGAAGAAAATATTTCAACGGACAACGTAAAAATTGAAATTGAAAATATCCTGAAATCGCAGAAACCTGGCGAAAAAAAACTTTCCGACCAGAAAATCGCCGACCTTCTGGAAAAGAAAGGAATAAAAATCGCCCGGAGAACCGTTTCAAAATACAGGGCTCAGCTGAACATTGCCTCAAGCTACGAACGCTGAAAAGCCCTCTGAAAAAAAATTCAATTTTTTTTGTGAAACATTTCAGTTTTTGAAAAATTTTCGCTATTAAAATGCAGAGGTTTTTATGGAAAAAATCAGACGCATTTTTTATTCTTTTCTGGCTTTTATTTTTTCAGGCTGCTTTTCCGCGGGAATTCCTGCGAATTCTTTTTCTCTTGCAAGCTGGAACGTCCAGACTTTTTTTGACGGAAACAAGGACGGAACTGAATATTCAAATTTTCAAAAATCGCAGAACTGGGGCGAGGAAGCATACAAAAAACGGCTGGAAAAACTTTGCGCCGCGCTCAATTCAATCAACGCGGACGTTTTTGTTCTTGAAGAAATTGAAAATTCCGGAATTCTTTACGATATTTCAAATTTTCTGGCCTCAAAAAGCTGGAACAGCCGGGACAACTGGAATTACGAAGCTTTTTCAAAAAATCCGGGCGACTCAATCGGCTGCGCGGTTCTTTCAAAATTTCCGATTTCAAAAGTTACAATCCACAATCTTGACGTGCGGACAGAAAATTCCCCGCAGCCTTCAATGCGTCCGCTGATGAAAATCGAAATTCTTTTTGAAGGGAAAATTTTCTGCATTTTCGCGAACCACTGGAAATCAAAATCCGGCGGCGCGGAAGAATCTGAAATTTGGCGGGACTGGCAGGAAACTTTGCTTGTGAAGAAATTCATTGAGCAGCAGGAATTTCCTTCGGTTGCGTGCGGAGATTTCAACCGCGATATCCTGGAATTCAAGCGCAATTTTTCTGGCGGCGGAAATCTTTCAGCGGAATCTGGAAATCTCCAGAACATAGAGCTGCGTTCGCTCACCGGAAATCCGGACGCTGAAAATTTGAATGTTGCGGTTCATTCGCCGTGGCTCGACGCGCTTGGCTCGCTGGAAGAACCTGGAAGCTACTATTTCAACGGAAACTGGGAAAGAATCGATCATTTTTTTTCAAACGGCAAGGCTGCGCTGAAAGATTTTGAAGTTTTGACGGAAGGCGAATGGTGCGGGGAAAATTTCATTCCAAAACCGTACAGAATTTACACCGGCGAAGGATTTTCAGACCATCTTCCTATAAAATGCACGGTCAGCGCAAGTTTTTAACGGGTAACTTTTAAAGACAAAAAATTGTAGCATTGAACGCTGGATTTTGGTAAAATCAAGAATTATGAAAATCGAATCGCAAAAAGCAAAACTTTCTGGAGCAATAAGAGTTCCCGGCTCAAAAAGCCACACAATCCGGGCATTATTATTTTCATCGCTGGCGGAAGGAACTTCGCATATCAGAAATCCATTGGGCGGCGCTGATTGCATTTCCTCAAGCAAAGCAGTTCCTTTGTTCGGGGCAAAAGTTGATATTTCAAATCCAAACGACTGGATTGTTGTTGGAGCCGGAAAAAACGCGCATCTTCCTGATGACGTTGTGAATGTTGGAAATTCCGGTTCTCTTCTTTATTTTATGAGTCCGGTTGCGGCAACTTTTGAAGGTTGGACGGTTTTTACAGGTGACGAATCTATCAGGACAAGGCCTGTTCTTCACGTTGCGGACGCGCTGAAGCAGCTTGGAGCGGAAGCATATATTTCCCGCCCGGAAAAAAACGCGCCTCCGCTGATTATAAAAGGGCCGATAAAAGAAAACCAGACAATTGTCACAGACGGAAGGCTGAGCCAGTATATAAGCGGCATAATGATGGCGGCAAGCCGGATCAACGGAACTACGCACATTGAGCTTACCGATCCAAAGGAAACTCCTTTTTTGAATATGACACGGCTCTGGCTGGAAGAAATGGGCGTCAAGCTTGAAATCAGCGATGACTACAAGCACATTCAGGTTCACGGACCGGTTCAGATGAAAGCTTTTGACAAGGAAATTCCCAGCGACTGGGAAGCCGTTGCTTTTCCGCTGGTTGCCGCGCTGATTTCCCCGGAAAGTGAAATTACAATCAACAATATTGATTTTTCCGGAAGCCAGGGCGACATGGCGATTGTTGATGTTCTGAAGCAGCTTGGAGCGGACATTATTGAAAACAAGAAAAAAAACACAATCACGGCGAAATATTCAAGGCTTTCAACGGAAAAACTTCCAGGCGGCGAGCTTCACGTGAATCTTTCTGGATATCCGGACGCAATCTGCGCTCTGGCGGTTGCAGGATGTTTTACAGAAGGAACAATTGTAATTGAAGACATCGGAGTCTGCCGCAAAAAGGAAACGGACAGAATCGAAGTTATGCAGAAAGAGCTGGAAAAGCTGGGCGCAAAAATAGAAACCGGTTCAGACTGGCTGAAAATCACCGGACACAGCCCGCTTAATCCGGACGGAACAAAAAATTCCGCATGGAAAATCCACGGCGGAAACGTAGAAAGCTACGACGACCACCGGGTTGCAATGAGCCTTGCAGTTCTTGGGCTAGGACTTGATTCAGGCGAAACTGTGACAATCAACAATGCCGAATGCTGCGCTGTTTCGTTCCCGGATTTTTACAACAAAATGAACACAATAAACGCCGGATTCCGCGAATTGTAATTTAAAATCAGGTTTGATATAATTTCAGCTATGACTTTGGAAGAGTACAAAGACACCTATTTTAGACGCTGGCAAAAACGCCTTAACACACAATGCTGGTTTATTTTCGGCGCAACAGCAGTACTGTCTTTGACCGCGGCTTTTTTCATGTATTTTACAAAGGAGCTGGACACACCAAATTTCATCAGGCACATTATACTCAGAACAGTGATTCCTGCCCTTCTTCAAATTGCGGTAATGACTCCAGTTGCAGTCGCAATAAACAATAAGACCGTCGGCTGGAAAAAAGGCTGCCGGTTCGTTGTTTTTCAATTGTTCTGGATTCTTGCGGTAATTTCAGTTTTCAACGCCCACTATTCAGTTGTTTTGGTGCTTCCAGCGTTCACAATGCTGACAGCTTCGTCAATTGCGGACAAAAAACTTCTTAAGGCGATTTTTATCGCTTCGTTTATAGCGTACATTCCGGCCTACTGCGTGTTTGCGCTTCTTTACACCGAATACACTTTTTTCTACAAAATTTTGATGCTCGCAATCGATTTGCTGGTCATCATGCTTTCCTACAATATTTCCAGGGCTTTGCTGCGCTCCCAGTCTGCGCAGATTTCTTTTATAAGCCACAACTACAGGAAACAGGCCGCGCTCGCGGAGGAACTTCAGCTTGAACCGCTGACACGGCTTTTCAACCGAAGGGCGCTTGCCGAAACTGTTGACCGGCTGATGCATTCTGACACAAAAAACGAGGCTTTAGGAATTGCGTTTCTTGACCTTGACGACTTTAAAAAAGTGAACGACAAGTTCGGCCACGCAACCGGAGACGCAGTGCTTATCTCGCTGGCGGAAATAATTATTGAAATTCTTGAAACGAACCGAAACGCATTCCGATACGGCGGCGACGAATTCGTCATTCTGTTCAGGGGAAAAACTCTTCCGGAAATCGAAAGCGTCGTGGAAAAAATAATGGAAAAATTCAAGAATATGAAATTCGACTATCTGCCGGAAGAAGCGAACTGCTCAATGAGCGTAGGAATTTCAATTTACAAAGAAGGCTGGACAAGCAAAGACTGGTTCAACTCCGCGGACAAAGCCGCATACAAGGCAAAACAGAACGGAAAAAACCGTTACGAAATCGCGGACTGATATGACAGAAAATCCATCATTTTTAACAGAGCAGCTTATTACTTACATTGGGAACAAACGGCATCTTCTTGATTTTATCGGGAGCGCAGTAAAAATTGTTCAGGACGAACTGAAAAAAGAAAAGCTGACCTGCCTGGATATTTTTTCCGGAAGCGGAATTGTTTCGCGCTACCTGAAAGGATTTTCTTCATATCTTGCGGCGAACGACCTGGAAAATTACTCAAAAATCATAAACAGCTGCTATCTTTCAAACAAATCAAAAATAAACCTGGAAGAACTTGAAAATTTCCACAAAATTTTAATTTCTCAAACTGAAAAAGACATTGAAAATCCTGAAAAATCCGGTTTTTTAAGCGAGCTTTACGCGCCGAAAAACGAAAACGACATTCTTTTCGGGGAACGCTGCTTTTACACTCCGTACAACGCAAAATACATTGACTGCGCACGACAAAACATTGAAAAGCTGATTCCCGAAGAATACAGAAAATTCTTCATCGCGCCGCTTCTGAGCCAGGCTTCAGTCCATGCGAACACAGCCGGAATTTTCAAAGGATTCTACAAAAATTCAAAAACCGGGCTCGGCCAGTTCGGCGGAAACGGAAAAGACGCGCTTTCAAGAATCTGCCGAAAAATCGAGCTTCCGTTTCCAGTTTTCAGCGAAAACGAATGTCAGACAAAAGTTTTTCAGAGCGAGGCGAATAATCTGGCCCAGTCAGAAATTCTCTACGAGAACCTTGAAGACCATTCATTCGACCTTGTGTATATGGATCCGCCGTACAACCAGCATCCTTACGGCTCAAATTATTTCATGCTGAACCTGATTGCTGACTACAGCCGCCCCGACACAGAAAATATCAGCCGGGTAAGCGGAATTCCAAAAAACTGGAACAGAAGTTTCTACAACAAAAAGAAAAAAGCCGCCGAAACTTTCCGGACATTGATTCAAAATATCCGGGCGAAATTTATAATTGTTTCATTCAATTCGGAAGGCTTCATTGAAAAAGATGAAATGGAATCGATTCTGCGAGAATTTGGAACAGTCCGCATTCTTGAGTCAAAATACAATGCATTCCGCGGAAGCCGCAATCTGCGCAACCGCAAAATACATGTTTTGGAATATCTTTTTGTGCTTAAAAAGAACTAAACGTTGAACTTGAAGAAAAGCACATCGCCGTCCTGAACAACGTAATCCTTTCCTTCCTGGCGGTATTTTCCGGCTTCCTTGATTTTCTGCTCAGAGCCGTATTTCCGCAAATCTTCTATTGAATACGCTTCAGCGCGGATAAAGCCTTTTTCAAAATCAGTGTGAATTACTCCAGCCGCTTTTGGCGCGGTGTCACCGGCATGGATTGTCCAGGCGCGGCATTCATCAGAACCACCGGTAAAGAACGTTTCCAGTCCCATAAGGTGATAAGCTTTTCTTGCAAGAACAGCCAGGCCGCTTTCCTTAAGCCCGACCGATTCCATAAATTCCTTGCGGTCTTCCGTCTCAGTGATTTCCGCAAGATCCGCCTCGAATTTTCCGCAGATTACAACAACCTCGCTTTTTTCAGCGTCAGCGATTTTTTTCAGAACTTCAACGTATTTGTTTGTTCCGGACGCAATCGAATCTTCATCAACGTTCGCAACATACAAAGTCGGCTTCATTGTCAAAAGGAACATATCTTTAACGGCAGCTTTTTCATCGTCTGTAAGATCCGCAAGGCGGGCGCATTTTCCTTCCTGAAGCAGCGGAAGAATTTTTTCAACTGCCGAACTGAACGGCGCGAGCTGCTTTTCAGCTTCTTTTCCCAAGGCGCGCACTGATTTTATATTTTTTTCCTGGCGTTTTGAAATTGTCTGCAAATCAGCCTGGGCAAGCTCAAAATTGATTGTAAGAACGTCGCTTTCCGGATCAACAGGCGCCTCAACCTTGGAATCCTCGCGGACGTGCATAATATCCGGGTTGTCAAAACAGCGCACAACGTGGGCAATGCACGCACATTCACGGATGTTCGCCAGAAACTGGTTGCCGAGCCCCTCGCCCTGGCTGGCGCCCTTGATAAGTCCGGCGATATCAACAAATTTTACGGATGCAGGAGTTTTCTTTTTCGGGTTGTTTATTGAAGCCAAAAAATCAAGCCGTTCATCCGGAAGATCAACTATTCCAACATTCGGATCAATTGTGCAAAACGGAAAATTCGCAGCTTCAGCAGGAGCCGCAGTCAATGCAGAAAAAATTGTGGATTTGCCAACGTTCGGCAATCCAACGATACCACAGTCTAAAGACATAAAAATCCTCTTAAATATTAAAAACCGCAAGCGCGGAAATCTATAGTTTGAATAAAATTATATTGCTTTAAAAGAGTTTTAACAACACAGAAGATTTTTGAATATATATGCAGAAATCAGAAAAAAACAACATTTTTTTGCAAAATTATTTACTAATAAAAAAAACATAGTGTATAATAAATTGCTTGTATCTTGATATAAGATGCAGTTAAGGGGCTAAAATCTTATGAAAAACGCTTACGTAAACCGTGTATGGGAAGAAGTAAAAGCTAAGAATCCAAATGAACCTGAATTCCTTCAGGCTGTAGAGGAAGTTTTGACAACTCTTGATCCTGTTGTTGACCAGATGCCAGAACTTGAACCAAACGCAATCCTTGAACGACTTGTTGAACCTGAAAGAGTAATTCAGTTCCGCGTTCCGTGGATGGATGACAATGGAAATTACCATGTAAACCGTGGTTTCCGCGTTCAGTACAACAGCGCAATCGGACCTTACAAAGGAGGCTTGCGTTTTTCTAAGGAAGTAAACCTTTCAGTTTTGAAATTCCTGGGATTCGAGCAGGTTTTGAAAAACTCTTTGACAACTCTCCCGATGGGCGGCGGAAAAGGCGGCTCTGACTTCGATCCTCATGGAAAATCAGACAAGGAAGTTATGAGATTCTGCCAGTCATTCATGACAGAACTTTACCGACACATTGGCGCAGACACAGACGTTCCAGCTGGCGACAAAAACGTTGGCGGACGCGAAATCGGCTATCTTTTCGGACAGTACAAAAGAATCCGCGACGAATACACTGGTGTTTTGACAGGAAAAGGACTTACATTCGGCGGTTCATTGATCCGAACAGAAGCAACTGGCTACGGTCTTATTTACTTTGCGCAGGAAATGCTCAAGAAAGTCGGACAGGACTTCAAAGGAAAGACTTGTGTTGTTTCAGGCTCAGGAAACGTTGCTGAATATGCGGCTGAAAAACTTATCCAGCTTGGCGCAAAAGTTGTAACACTTTCTGACTCAAACGGCTACATTTACGATGCAGACGGAATTACACAGGAAAAACTTGACTGGGTAAAAGAGCTTAAGACTGTTCGCCGCGGACGCATTGCAGAATACGCAAAGCAGTTCCCTTCTGCAAAATATTTTGAAGGAAAGAAAGTCTGGGAAGTTAAGTGTGACTGCGCATTCCCTTGCGCTACACAGAACGAGCTTCTTGGCGAAGACGCACAGAAACTTCTTGACAACGGCTGTAAACTTGTTGCGGAAGGCGCAAACATGCCTTCAAACATCGACGCTGTAAACAAATTCCTTGCTGCAAAGATTTTGTACGCTCCAGGAAAAGCTTCTAACGCCGGAGGTGTAGCAACATCTGGTCTTGAAATGAGCCAGAACTCAGAACGACTTTCTTGGTCTTCAGAGGAAGTTGACGAAAAACTCCACAGCATCATGGTAAACATCCACGCAAATGCTTACGATACAGCTGTAAAATTCGGCGCAAAAGAAGGCGACTGGGTTAACTACGTTGCAGGCGCAAACATCGCGGGCTTCGTAAAAGTTGCAAACGCAATGATTGCACAGGGCTTGGTATAATCCAAATCAGCCTGAAAACCTAGTGTTTTTATAAAAGCTGTCCGGCGGCGGAGCGCACTTCGCTCTTGTTCGCCGGGCGGCTTTTTTTTACCTTTTTTCTTGTTATAATCGGTCTGAACGCCGAGTTTTTTGTGGAAAAATAAAAGCGCAGGCAGATTTTCTGCTTGTGATGTGAAGATTTTTGGCGATTGAATTGCTAAAAGTGCGAAGTACCCGGATTAATACAAGCGCAGCGCGAGCCAAATCCATCTGAGCAGACTGGAAATCTGCCGAAAGAGTTCTTTCAAGATTTGCAAAAAACTCGACATCCGTTTTTTTTAGAACTGATGCACTTCCTGGATTTCCTGCTCTTCACATTCAGAGGAAATTTCTTCCTGGTACTGAATTTCAACCATTCCAAGAGGAACGGCGAACATTGAAGCGTAAAGCTCCTTGTCCTGCTCAAAAAGATTGTAGTTTTCCGAAATAAATTCCGGCGCTTCTGAAGAAATTTCCCCGGAATCCGCCATTTTCTGAAAAATCTGAATAATATTCTGCCTGTCAAATTTTTCCTTGTACGAACGTTTGTCTACCAGCGCGCTGAAAATATCCGCGATTGTCAAAATTCTATCCTGCTGCGAAAGCTGCGCCGCGGAAAGCCGCTCCGGATAGCCAGAGCCGTTCAGCTTTTCGTGGTGGTGCAAGGCAATTTTCATAATTTTTTCAGGAACAATATTTTTCAGAATCGACTCCGTTTCCTCAACGTGCATTTTCATCACCCGGTATTCAAACGCGGAAAGTTTTCCCGGCGACTCAAGAATCATATTCGGAATAGAAATTTTCCCCAGGTCGTGAAGAATTCCCGCCGTAAAAAGCTCGTCCAGCTCAACCTGCGGCAGATTTTTTATTTTTCCGGCAGAAACCGCATAGCAGGCCGTGTGAATTATGTGCTGAACCGTCTGAGTGCTTTTAAAATCGATTAAATAAATCATCATTTTAAAAAGCTGCTCCGTTTCAGCGGGCAAAAATTCCATCGAGTCAAAAAAATGCTCCATATCCTGCTGGTAAGAATTGTAAATGATTTTTTTTGAAATAACCTTGTCAATGTCGAGCTTTCTAAAAATCAAAAGATAAAGCTGGTTGAACTTTGAAAATCCGTATTTTGAAAAATCCGTGGAAAAATAATTTCCCTTTGTGGAATCCAAAAGATTTTGAATCGAATTAGCCGTAAAAAGCAACGAAGCATGCTCAATCTGCGGAATTTTCTGCGCAAGGTTCTCGTCATATTTTTTGTCATAGAAAAGCAGCGTTTTTGCCGTCTCGCCAAGCGGCGACATTTCCTTCAAATAATAATATCCGTACAAAAATGAATTGTAAATTTCTTCCCGGGTAAGCTCTGAAAGGCGGACAGGTTTTTCTCCAAAAAAATGAAGAAATCCAAAAAGATGAAACAAAGACAGAAGAACCGCGTCTTTCTGCGTGATTTTTTTTCCAGCCGGAAGATTTTCCGCAATCGAAGCTGCAATAAAAGCAGTTTCGCAGCTTATTTTTCCAAGGCTCTGGTTAATCTGCATAACCATCCTGAAAATCAGCTTTAAAATCTGGGCTGAGTTCAATAAAAATTTTGGATAAACTTCATTTTTCATAGAACAAAAATATTTTATCACATAATCACGAATTTTCCTAATTTTCTTTCAATTTAAGAAAAATCGGATAAAATAAAAGCATGACAAAACAGGAACTCGTAGCCGAAATGGCGGCAGAACTTGGAATCTCGAAAAAAAAGTGCAATGAAACACTGAATGCAATGCTTGAAGAAATTGTGTCCGCGCTTGAAACCGGAAAAAGATTCACTCAGGCGGGCTTCGGCTCTTTTAAAGCGGAAGAAACCAAGGAACGCGCCGGACGAAATCCTGCGACCGGAAAAAAAATGCTTTATCCAAAGAAAATAAAGCTGAAATTCAAAGCGTCTGAAAAACTAAAGGATGAGATAAATGAATGAGTTTTTAACACAATCCCAGCTGGCGGAAAAACTTGTTCAAAGAACCGGCATAAAATTTGAAACAGCGAAACAGTTTTCAACCGTATTTTTCACAATCGTAAAAAAAGGCCTCAAAAACAGCGAAACTTTTTCTGTCTACAATTTCGGAACGTTCAAAAAAACTTGGATTGAGGCGACAACCGGAATCAATCCAGGAACCGGGGAAAAAATCAGAATTCCAGCGCACTGGCGGATAAAATTTGTTCCATGCGCGGCGGTTGCACGGCGGCTTAACAAACCGTACGAAAACCTGAAGGCAAAGGAACTGCCGGAAGACACGGTGATTCCGGAAACGGCGGACGAGCCGGACAATGATTTTTACAACGAAGAGCTGGGAATTGAAGAAAACGAAATTGAACAGGATTTTGCGGAAGAAAATTCAAAGACTGAAGAAACAGAAAATTCCGGAAGAAAACTGAAATTTCTTGTTCTGCTGGGAATTTTCCTGCTGATTCTGATTTTTGCGGTTTCTGTCCTGCTGAAAAAATGCTCCACCGCCGCAAAAAAAACTGAAAAATTTCCTGAGCAGCAGGAAAAAACGGCTGAAATTTCAACGGAAGAAAATTCACCAGCCCCGGAAAATAATAATTCCAGCGAAAAAGAACTTTCATTTGAAAATTTCGCAGTCCCGGAAGGCAGCAGCTACCATTCAATTGCCGAAAAAAAATACGGAAACCGCCATTTGTGGCCGGTGATTTTTTCAGCAAACAAAAATTCAAGTTCCGACCCGGACTTTGTTGCAAAATACAAAGACATAAGAATCCCAGAACTGCCAGCAGAACAGGCGCAGATGAAAATTCTTGTGGAAAGCTCCGTTCTGGAAGCCTACAACGCCTACCTTCTTATGTGCGAAAAAGAGCCGGAAAGCCCCAGAAACGCGGAACGAAAATTGCGCGCCACAAGAGTTTTAGTCAGCGGAGAGCTGCTTTCCCCAGGATTCCTTGCCGAGCATAAAAACCGGATTCTGCCCGAATACGCCGAAACAGCGGAAAACATCGTCCTTCATCAGTACAAATAATCGCCCAAATCCGCGTCCAGCCCCAAACCGCAAAAACGCCCCGTAAAAACCGCGGCAGCCAGCACCTCCGCCAGCCGCTACGTTTTTCAATAGGGTTATTTCTTCTGAGCCATTTCAAGAACTCCATTTTCACTTACAGCATACGAAACAACCGGATTTGAAGTTCCATTTCCATAAACGATTGTGGAATCGCTGACAGCAAATGTCGCAGACCAAGATTTTGAAGTATCTGAACCTTTATCAAAGGCTTTTCTTACACCGTTAGGATTTTTATTCAATCCAACATTTGTATAATCTGAAAGCGGAGTATTATCTGTAGGAACAACAGAAACTTCCCAGTTTCCTGTATATCTATCGGAACTGTCAACTCCAATCAATACATTTCCTGTACTATCCCAGAAAACAGGATATGCAATTTTAACACTAGCTGTTGTATCAGAATTGCTTTCACAGCGATATGAAATGTACGGCACAAAAGTTCCATTTTCATCATTTCGAGCAACGTCAATCATTGTATAAGTTCCTACACTGCCATAAGAATCAACTATTACAGTTTTTGTCACCGTTTTTGTCTTTGGAGCCGCAATGTATGTGTAATACAAGTCTCCGCCAGTCGCGCTGTAATAAGCAAGATGAATTCCATCAGCATTATCAACAGCCATTGAAACATAAGTGCCAGCCCTGATATTTGCATCACTCACATAATAAGAATTTTTCTGCCAAGTTGCAGTTCCAGAATCAAGAGATGTCTGAGCCGTTCTTGGAGATTCATTATAACTGAATGAAAGTCTTCCAGAACCAGAATCATACCAAGCCATAACAGCCGTTCCGTCGCTCAAAGAACCTACAGCAACATACTGTCCTGCCCGTGTTGAAGTTGCGGAAGCATATTCAGCAGTTCCTCCAGAAACACCGCTTGCAGCAACAACCTGACAATATTTATAACCGTCATAAGAAGGCATTGTTGAAGCCGGAGCCTGATATTTTATAGTTCCAGAATCTTTCCTTGCTAAGCTAGAACCGTTCCATTCATAAACACCTGATGATGAAATTGACAAATTACCGCCACCAGCTTTGTTAGAATCACCACCGTTTCCGTTATTCAAAATAAGCTTTGTAGAAGAAGTATCTGGCATTTTGAATACATAATATCCATCTACCAGCGGCATTTCTACGCCAGGATAATCAGCACCTGTGCTGTATCCATCCCAGGCATGGATATGGTTGTAGCCATAACTAGAAGAAGCAACCCGGACATAAATATCCTTAGTTACTGTCGAAACATCTATTGTTTCCGTCGAACTAGCTTCTGTTCTATATCCGCTTATGGAATCTCTTGTTGTATTCTTATTAAGCTTAGGCTTGTCATTACTTCCATCCACACGACCTGTTACTCCAGAACCAGCCAAATCAACAAGTCCCATGCCAATATTATTTTCAGACGTTCCTACAGAACCAACACGGAAACGAACCTGTCTTGAAAGCTCATCATAATATGCAACATAAACATAAGTCGTTCCATTTTCTGTATAAGTCGCCATGCTTGGAGAAAGAATTCGATTGATGTTCTGAGTTATTGAACTTCCATCCAATTTTATTGATGTATTTTCAATACGACGTGCATTAGTCTGATTGTAATAGTTGTTATTCAAATCACCGCCGCCTTCGTTTCCGTCCAAAGCACTTGTTCTAGAGAAGAACTGAAGGTTTGCACTCATGCCAGCTTCTCCGGATGTATCAGGACACAACGCAACACCGTAGGCATTGCCCGCAGAATCATAAGCGAACGCATTTTGTGTAAAGCCACCAAAGTTTCTTCCAAACGGAGTCTGAGCATAAGAAGTTCCATCTGAAGCCACACCAGGCATATTAAAATACAATGTCGCATTCGCATAAGAGAATCCCAGCTGCCCAGTCGGAGAAACTTTCATGTGCGGTTGCAAAATCGGACCATTTTTCGCTGTAGCCGCAGCCTTGAATTCCCATACATCGAATTCAAGATTATCGTTAAGAGTATTGTTGTTTACGCCGTTCGGCTGTTTATTGTACTCAGCTGAATCACTGTTAAGATTATTCAACGCTTTTATTCCAGAAACAGTTACTTCAAGCTTTCCTGATTTTGCAACTTCACCAATATTATAAGACAAACCTGAGCCATTCATCACAAGTTCGACTCCAGACAATTCAACTTTTGGAGAAGTGCCAAGATTAAATCCTTTCAACGTTATTGTTTCATTTTCATTAACTGGATATTTTCCTCTTGCAGTACGGGCATAAACACTCGGCGCGCTTCGGTAGAATTCACTCAAATCCGTTCCAACCCCCGTAACATACGGCACAACATCAACTATATACAGCGCGGTTTTAGCGGCGGCTGTTGTTTGGGCTGTACTGGCTGCGCTTGTGTTGGTTTTCCAGTCGGTTGCGGAAACTGTAATGCTCTTGCCTTTGGCTGCAACGCCTGTAAGTTTTTCTGTGTCTACAACAACCGTGAATTTTGCTTCGTGGCCTGCCTGGCTGATATAAACGTCTTTTACTTCAACTGATTCCACGCCATTTGGCAACTCTGAATTAGTCCAGTCGCCATTTTTGTATGTTGCAATTGTTGCAGCCTCAAACAAGCCGTCAAATCCCATTGAAATAGAGCCTAGCCTTACGTTATCCTTTACAGTTCCTTCAATCTTGATTTTTCCGGAAACTTTCGGCTTTTTCATTGAAGAAGAATCGCCGTAAGCCTCAATAATTTCTGAAGTCAAGTCGGCTTCAAGCTCGATGTGGCCAAGAACATTGCCGTCCGAATCCGTTTTAACGCTGTTGTCTGTTTTGCTGTTCCAGTAGAACGGCGAAATCGCTGGCACAGGCTTTTCAGTTTCTTCGCTTAAAACTGTTACAGGAATCTTCAAATGCGCCCACTGGCTGTCTGTACCAGGCGTTGTTTCTTCCGTTGAATCCCAGAACGTAAAGCTCAAATATCCACTTGAAACAGAATCCAGCACAATTCCGCCTTTTTCAGAAATCAAATCTTTATATGTTACGCCGGAAGGATTCGTTGATTTATTCGCAAATTTTCCGCCAGCAACAAGCTCACTCTTCGCCGTCAAATTTGTAACAGAACCTTCAGCCTTTGAAGAAGAATCTAAACTGCTAGAATTAGCGGCTGTTTTTAAAATATAGCCAATATTGCCGTTTCCACCAACAAATTCCGGAAGAACAGCAAGTTTTTCAATAACTTTAAAGTCTTTTGACCCAAGTTCAACTTCAGAAAGCAAGTTTGTGCTCTCTTTTTTCATTCCTGAATAGAAACTGAATTCACCAAACGCCGCGCCGTCCGAAGTGCGCTTATTCAAAGTTTCTGTGGTATCGCCGGTTACAGGAGCAGAGCTTGCATCGTAGTCAAATTTTCCGTTTCCGTTCAAGTCGGTTGCAAGCATAACTTTTGCAATCCGCGGACGGTTGTTTTCAACTTTTGTGGCTATCGAGCCGCAGTTAGTGTTTCCAGCATTGTCAATCGCCACAACGTGAACTGTAACCGGGCCATCCGGAATATTTGTTGAATCAACGCTTGCCGTCCACGTGTAGCTTGCGCCAAGCTGCCTGATTGTTTCGCACATTCCATCGCCGTCATCGTTTTCAACTGTTCCGTCAGGCTTGAAAGTTTCCACAATCTGATGGTCTATAACCTGGCCAAAAATAATTTCCGCCTTTGTGAATTTGTCAGAAACAGATTTTGAAAGCGTTATTTTTCCTGCAGAAGAATCAAAGTCTGTTATCAGGCAGTAAGTTCCTGCAATACGCACAAGCCCGCCTTTCTGAATGAACGCGGCGTTCGCGGATTCCGCAAATTTCGCAGACTGAATTGAATCCTCGCTCTGCCGTTCAACATCAAAGCTCTGAACTGCAAAACCTTCGTCAGAAATATACGGTTTTCCGCTGGCAGAAGCTTCTGTTTCATTTTCAGCAAGTGAAAGTTTTGTATCTTTCTTCATCGGGTTGTAAATTCGCCTGCCGCCAACTGTGCCTGAACGTTCAAAAACTGCCACAACGAACGCAAGTCCGCTTCCAGCTTCGCTCACTGTGTCTCCAAAAGTAAAGTAACCGTCGCTGTTCACAACCGTAGAATTTCCAGATTCTGTGCCAAGATTTTTTCCAAGCGACTTAAGGCGCAAATTGCTGCCGATACTTTCAGATTCCGCGCCGCCAGTTGTGTACATTCCAGGTTTTGTTGAGTCAATATTTATCACAACCGACTGCGATGTTTCTCCAGTATTGCCGTCATTCGCTTTTATAATGTAATTTATCTGGCCGCTTACATCAGTTTTCAGCGGAACACAAAGATTATATTTAGAGTCTGAATTATCTGAAACATTTTCAAGCCCCAAGTCAATATTGTTCACCGAGGAAGCTGTTGTCTGTTTTTCAAAGGTTACGCTTTCTACACAAGAATTGTCTGTAATCGTTCCAACAAGATAGAATGTGCCGTTCGCCGTTTCCATTATGTTGCTTATGTACATTCCAGAAAGATATTCGCGCTCTGAAACAGGAGTCAAGCCGCTTACGGTAGAAGAATCAGCAATTACGCCTTTGCCGAACTGAACAACTTTCAGGTCTTTTATAACAGGAACTTCACTGTCTATTTTTACAGTTACCACATTTGACCAGTCGCGGGTTTTTTCCTCGCCGTCAAAAGCCCGAACTCTGAATATGAATTTTTTACCGTCAGAAGAAGCTGCGATTTTGTCTGTGTCAACCGGAACTTTCCAGCTGTTTGTGCCGTTCGCAAGAATGTACCAGTCATTGCCGCTTCCTTTCAAATTTTCCTTAACAGCCGTTCCAGCCCAAACTCCAGAATTATCATTTATCACAGTGAAATCATCGAAATCAATTTTTCCATCGCCATTCGCATCAAACTGAAGTTCAACCCTTGCAACAGAAACATCGTCGCTTGCGCCGCCATAAACGGTAACAAGGCCGCTTGTTGTGGAATCTTCCTCCGGAGAATTTACCCAGACCTTAGGTTTTCCGCCTTCCGGGTCAACAAGAACGTAAAGCGCTTTTCCATCCTTATCAGTTGTGCGGATTGCCTCGTTTCCGCAAGAATCAGAAACCTTGAAATAAATCGGAACTTTCCAGATGTTTTCGCCTTCTGCACCAAATGATTCAACCGCATAGAGATGGTTTTCGCCTTCTTTTGCATCCACATAATACAAAAGACTGTCAGAGCTTTCCACCGCGCCGCTTGCAAACTGAATTTCCCACGAGCCGGAATTTCCAACTTCCTTCCAGCCTGATGAAATTTCTCCTGGCGATTTAGCCTGGTCAACCGTTGGAATCAAATATTGAATTTTGCTTACAGAAGAAGCGTTGTCCTGCGCAATGCCTTTTATTGTAACAGAGCCTGTAACAGCGTCGCTTACAGCAGTTGTTGGCGACACAATTTTTATTGTCGGGGCTTCTGTGTCAATTGTAATCTGCTCAATGCCCTTTCCTTCATTTCCAGCCTTGTCTTTTGCAGTAACCGCAATCTGAAGGCTGCCGCTCGTCATTCCTTTTATTGGAATTCCGGCAAATTTATAGTACGGAGATTTGCCTTCTTCTTGAACCAAAGTCGCTGTGACAGTTTGCTTTACGCCGCCAAGCTCAAGAACGAGCGGATTTTCTGCCGCAAGCCCGACGTTTTCCGTGATTTCCGCCTTTACATAAAGATATTCGTTCACGCCGAAAACGCTGCTGGCATTAGAAAATTCGCTTGGAACAGAAGTTTTAGCTCCGTGCGCATAAGAAAGTTTTACTACCGGCGGAGTTTTATCATAAGTGAATTTTATACTCTGCGGAGCGCCTTGCAGGCTGTTTCCGATTTTCAAAAATACTCTTGAATTTCCCTTTGTATCAAAAACAGTTCCTACACTGTCAACCGCGCAGAATTCAAAAGAATTTTCACCTTCTTCTTCAAGCGTAATCTCCCAGTCGCCAGTTGTTGCGGCAACAGAAATCGGTTTCCAGCCATTAACTTCTTTTCCAGCATCGCTTGCAGAAGGCAGTTTCGAGCTGTCATACTTGCTTGAAGCAATATACCACAAGCCTTTTACATCGCCGTCATCATCGCTTACAAAGCCTTTGAAGCTGCTGCGGCTAACAACAGAGCCTTCAAAATCAGAAATATCGCTGAATGTAATCACCGGGCGGTCAGCATTTTGGTCAACCTTAAACCAGTATTCGTAACCTTCAGCTGGCTCTTTTGTAAGAAGATTTGTGTTTCCAGCCTTGTCCGTAAACGCAACCTGGAATGCAACAGTTCCATATACAGTAACAAGAGGTTCTGTTGAAGTGCCGAAAGTCAAAGACCAAGTCTGTCCATCGATAGTATAACTGCTAACCTCTACATTTTTCCATCCGCTGTTGTAATACTGCAGAACAGGCTTTTTTGAAGTGTCAACATTTGCATCGCTAACCGTTCCGCTGAAAGTTACAATTTTATTAAGCGCAGACTGATCGTTTTTTTCTGTTCCAGCTTTTGTATGCGAAGTTATTTTTACCACCGGCGCAGTTGTGTCAACAACGAACGAGCCGGTTTCTTCTATATCAGAAACATTTCCCGCAACATCAGTTGCCCTTGCATAGATTTTATATTCTCCGTCTTTTAAGCCGGCAAGCGAAATTTCTTCAGTTTTCAGCGCTTCCGCAGTTCCATAATCTTTAAGCCCGGAACATTCAACAGGTTTATAAGTTTTATCATCTGAATTAAAATTCCTGTTCGTGCAGAATTCAATTTTTGAAATGCCGCTTGTTAAGTCGCTGAACGCATACGAAACCTGAACAGAGTCCGTATTTTTCTTGAAAAGATTCGCGTCAATTTTAAGTTCTTTCTTTTCCGGTGCTGCTGTGTCAACTTTTACCTCAAACGGTCCTATTTCCGCGGAATTTCCAACATTGTCTTCTGTCTTAATTGAAATGCTTGTTGAACCTTCATCAAAATCCACTGTAGTTGAATATTCATAATAAGTTCCAGATTTATCATCCTCTTTTCCATCCGCAGTGTATTTTTTGTTTCCACGTGCAAGTTCCCCGGAAAAGTCCGTTTCACCTTTTTTATATGAATATTTCACATTTGCAATTCCGCTCGGCTCAAAGCCATCTAGGTCCGCGGCAAGCACAGAAAGCTTTACAGCCGTTGACTTATTCCATTTTGAAAAATCCGTCCTATTTATAACTTTTGGAGCGATTCCGTCGCCATAACAAATAAGCTCAATTACCGCGGAATTTCCGTCAATGCCGGTCGCTTTATAGAAGAAATGCCGCTCGCCGTCTGCTATGCTTGCTCCAGGAAGCGTGTCCGTCCATTTTAGTCTTCCGTTGGCTTGCTCAACCGTTATCTTTTTTGTTTCATCAGTTTCCAAAGCGTCGAACGGATATTTTGAAGAGGCCGAACCCGACTGGCTCCAAGTCGCAGCGCCGCTTTCATCAGTTTTCTTCACGCCGACAAAGCGTTCAAGGCTTTTCAGTTTTTCAAGGGTTGAAAGGCTTACAGTTCCTTCAATTTTATGGTTTGCGCCGGCCTTCACCTGGCAAGTATTGTTTGTTATATCCACAAACGAAATTGAAATATTTCCTTCGCTCACAAGAATATAGCCTTTCGCAGCAGAAGAATGCCATTTTTTGTTTGCATCGCCCGCCTCGGAATTTTCTGTGTCAGAAACTTCTATTTTAATCTTGTATTTTCCGGCCGCCTTAGGAAGAACATACGAAACTGAATAAGTTGTGCTTCCGCCGGCTTCGTAACGAACAGGATTTGCCGCGTTTTCCGCCGCATTCTTGGAATTTTCCTGCTTCTGAATCTGGGCGGTTTCGATTGAAAGCGCGCCTTCCGAGCCAATAAGTTTATTATTCTCGTCGTAAACAGAAACAACCACAGAATCAATTCCGTCATCATCCGTCAAAGAAAAGTTCGCGGAGTTATTGTTTTCAATTCCGAACACATTTTTTCCGTTTGAAATGTTGTCCCAGCTTGAAATTCCGTCCGAAGAAAGCGTTCCGTTCGTAAAATTCACAACCGGATTGTCCGTCACCTGGCTTACAAAAACATCCTTTCTTTCCGAAACCGAAATATTTCCCGCTGAATCTTCCGCCGTAACAGAAAAAGTCAGAAAGCCTTCATCCTTGAATTCTGTTGTGTCAAATTCCGCCTCAACTGTGGAATTTCCGCCGCTGTACAGCTCTTTGTTATTTCCAGCCGTATCCGAAACAAAAGCCTTAACGCTTAGCAAATTCGTGTCTGTTACAACCGCTGAAAATTTAATTTTTCCATTTACAATGTATTTTGACTTGCCGGTGCTTGAATCCGTTTCTTTTTTCGCAACCGGAGAAACATCGTTTATTTTTATTTCCGGCTTTTTCTTGTCTATTTCAAACGATTTTGTGTCTTTTGACTCCAGCCCGGTGACATCTTTTCCGGAAACTGTAACCGTATATTTAAAACGCTCGCCGTCTTTCGGCACGCACGATGAATAGCCTTCCTCCAAAGAAACAGAACCTTTTTGAATATCCGCGATTTTCCACGCCGCAGAAAGTTTGTTTCCGCCAAAAGAAAGCTCCGCATCTCCAGAGATTTTTCCAACTGTTTTCGCGCTGATTTCATCACGCACAGAAATTGAATAAGTTACTCCGGCAATCTCCGTTTCATCAGAAGACAAAGTTCCGGAAATTTTAACGATTCCCAGATCATTCGCCATTTTTCCGTCCTCAAAACCATCAATCAGAACAGAAGGCGGAGTTCCTGCTGATTCGCCTACAAATCCGTAATAATTCTGAGTTGCAAGAGAAAGTCCGTCAATGTCTTCACCGCTTGCCGCAAGCGCATAAAATTTTCCCTTTGTGATTGTATTTGGAAGCTCAATTGATTCAGTAAAAGTTTCCGTTGAGCTTGCGCCGCTTTCTGAATAATCCGCAATTATTCTTGCAGTTGCAAAACCCGCCACAAGCTCTTCAGTCGGGTTACCCCCCCCCATAGAATTTTTCGCGGCTTTTTCCGCCTCTTTCATTGAAGATTCGTAGAAAGATTCCGGTTCTGTGCGGATTTTTTCAAGAGTTTCAGCCGTGCATGAATCGTAAGGGCCGAACAAATAAACTTTCAGCGAAGAAGGTTTTACAGAAGTTCCGTCGCGCCCTGCGGAAGCCTTGAAAGTAAGCGAGCTTTGCTTTGCCGCCTTGTGAGAGCCGAACGTTGCGATGTCGCCGCTCTTGAACGAAAAGCCCATTATTTCATAGGAAGGATTCGCGTCTTTATTCAGCTTGAATGCAACCGGATTTTTTAAAGTGTCCGTACGGTTTGCAGAAAGAATATTTAAAATTTCAGCCTGAGTTTTTTCATCCAGAACGCCGCCCGAAGACGAAACCGCGCTTCTGTCCGCAGAACTTGCAGAAGAACTGAATGTTCCGTTCAAAAGCTTCATGAAATCAGCGGCAGTAAGCTTATATTCAGAATTTTTTCCCATCAACTTGTCGTAAACAGAATCATTCAGGTAAAGCGCGCCGTCCGTTGAATTTCCAATTGAATCGGCCTGGGATTTTTTAGAATCCTGCCAGACTTCCGCGGAATCCTTAAGCGTAACCGAAGCATAGAACTGCTGGTCGCCGCCGCCAGTAACATCGTAGAGTTTCACATAATTGGTATGAAGCTCGTCCGCCTTTGACGGATCATTTTCAACATCAATATTATAGCGCGCAAGAGTAACGTTGATTCCATCAGTCTTGTCAACATTTTTTTCAGAAAGAACCGCCTTAGGCTCGCCGGTCATATCCGCGGAATCATAAACTGAAAGCACAAGCTCATAAATTTCGTGCTCGTCGGCAGCCGCTCCAACAACCTTTAAAATTGAACCGAATGAAGCCGGCGCACTTCCATTGGTTGTTCCAGGATTTTTAATAACAAAAACCGGAGGAGTATTGTCAATTTCCAAAGTTCTGTAGTTCGGGGCGGAATTCTGCGTTGAAGAATCCTTTGCAATTGCGCAGAAAGTGTAAGTTCCGTCTTTCAGCCTGAAATTTCCGTTCTCGTCTTTTTCATTGATTCTTATTGACCACGAACCGTCTTTTGCCGGAGAAACTGTGCCGAATTCAACAGTTTCATTCGTGGAAATATTTTCCGCGGAAACAGTAATTGAATCCACGCCTTTGTCGTCAGAACAAGTTCCCGCAAGCAAAAACCAGTCGCGAACAGCGCGCGAAGCTGGCGGATAAGTTATTTCAACTTTTGGAACTTCTGTGTCAACAGATTCGCCCAGCCCAACCGAGCAGGAAAACAAAAACACAAATGAAGAAAATATAATAGAAGAAAATAGCAATGATTTTTTCAAATATTCAGACATTGACCGCTCCGTAACTTTTTATGCTATCTTATATTTTCCACCCGTTTTTAAAATAAAGCAAAGAATTTTTAATTAAGATTTCGCTGGTTAAGCCAAAATCAATATTGCAATAAATTCAACAATATATTGAAATTATTTCAGTTTACGCAATATGAATAAATGTTTAGAATGAAGGCATAAAAAGCGTTAGCGCTGGAAGGGGCAAGCCGAAGGCTTGTTGCGGAACGGAGCAAAGCGAAGTGAAGCAATGAAACCCCGGACATAGCGACCAAAAATTGAGCAGAGCGAGATTTTTGGGAACGCCCAAAAAAGAAAAAATATTTTTAGAGGTATAAAATGGGCAACAATTATTTTAATTCAATTCCATGGCGTGAAGCTAGACTTCAGCTTGGACACTGCCGCTCAATGGCTAAGGAAGAATTTGCAGACGGAGTAAAAGCTCTTAAAGGCAAGAAAATTGTAATCGTTGGATGCGGCGCTCAGGGTTTGAACCAGGGGCTTTGCCTCCGCGACTCAGGGCTCGACGTTAGCTACGCATTGCGCGAATCTGCAATCACTGAAAAACGCCAGTCTTGGAAAAACGCAACTGAAAACGGATTTAAAGTTGGAACTTACGATGAAATGATTCCAACTGCTGACCTTGTTGGAAACCTTACTCCGGACAAGCAGCACACTCCTGTAATCACAGAAGTTATGAAAAGAATGAAGCACGGCTCTGCATTGTGGTACAGCCACGGATTCAACATGATTGAGGAAGGAATGCAGATTCGCCCGGATATTACTGTTGTAATGTGCGCGCCAAAAGGACCGGGAACTGAAGTTTACCACGAATTCCAGCGCGGATTCGGTGTTCCAGACCTTATCGCTGTTCACCCGAACAACGACCCTGAAGGAAAGGGCTGGGCTTACGCAAAAGCTCTTGCAGTAGGAATGGGCGGAAGCAAAGC
Organism: uncultured Treponema sp.; assembly: GCA_934718065.1. Taxonomy (GTDB): domain Bacteria; phylum Spirochaetota; class Spirochaetia; order Treponematales; family Treponemataceae; genus Treponema_D. Next base: position 8,057 of record CAKUZR010000018.1, on the reverse strand, counting down.
CGGCGTTCTGGAATCTTCATTTGTTGCGGAAGTAAAATCTGACCTTATGGGCGAGCAGACAATTTTGTGCGGTATGCTCCAGGCTGGAACAATCGTTTGCTACGACAAAATGGTAAGCGAAGGAATTGCCCCGGAATACGCTACAAAACTTTTGATGCACGGATGGAACGTAATTTCTGAAGCCTTGAAATGGGGCGGAATCACAAATATGATGGACCGTCTTTCAAATCCTGCAAAAATCAAGGCGAACGAGCTTTCAAAGCAGATTAAAAAGCTTCTTACTCCGCTTTACCAGAAGCACATGGATGATATTATTTCCGGAAAATTCTCTTCAACAATGATGAAGGACTGGGCTAACAAAGACCACGATCTTCTTACATGGCGCGAAGAAACCGGAAAGCTTCCGTTTGAATCAACTCCAGAATCAAAAGAAGAAATTTCTGAGCAGGAATATTTTGACAAGGGAATTCTTCTTGTTGCAATGGTAAAAGCTGGCTGCGAACTTGCATTTGAAACAATGGTTGACGCAGGAATCAAGCCGGAAAGCGCATACTACGAGTCGCTCCACGAAGTTCCGCTCATCGCGAACCTTATCGACCGCAAACGCCTTTACGAAATGAACCGCGTAATTTCCGACACAGCAGAATACGGATGCTACTTGTTCAGCCGCGTTGCCGCTCCGCTTATGGCAAAAGAATTTATGCCGAACATCCACACAGATGTAATCGGAAAAGGCCTTGAGCTGAAGGACACAAGCGTAAACAACACAGAGCTTGTTGCTGTAAACGCAGAAATCCGCAACCATCCTATTGAAGTTGTTGGCCGCAAGCTTCGCGAATATATGACAGCGATGAAGCCAGTACTTTAAGTTTTGCTTAAAGTATCGTAACGAGTTTATGCGTAGCATAAATTCGCGGCTTATTTAATAGGAAGGGGAAAGCCTTCCCCTCGGCACAACCGGCATAAAGCCGTTTGTGCCTACCCTTTCCAGCGGGGCAAAACCAGTTTTTCCCCGCAACGCCCCTTTTTCTTTTATTACATACACAATTTTCCATCAGTTCAGAATCACTTTCAAAATCTTTCAATTCCATAAATTTCTTTTTACAGACCTTCCGCTCTATCACAAACATACATTTTCCTCTACAATTTAAAAATGTCGCTTTACTACCGAAGGCAACATAAATAAAAAAAGTTTTCACAACAAGGAGAATCAAGTGAAAAAGTCAACTATTGCAACTATGATTGCAACACTCTGCTTATGCGCAAGCGTTATTTTTACAGGCTGCACGTCTGTTCCTGAGCCAAAAAACACAGAAGACAATCTTTTGTACGGAAATGTCTATTTCAATTTCAGCTGCATTCCAAACAACTATGGAATTCCAGAGTCAAGCACAAAAAAAGACGGAATCGAAGTAAAATTTCAGAACATCAAGACAAAGCGCATAATAACAATGACAACCAACTACAAAGGCGAGTTCATGCGCAAAAATGTTCCAAGCGGAACTTACATAATCTACAGCCTAAAATCCAAAGTGAACTACGGAAACGGCTACGAAATTGTATACGAAGCGAAATTTGACAAGAACAAGACAACGAATTTCCACTTTATGCCGCTGTCAAATTCGGTTGTAAACCTGGGAATAATCGACCTGGACATTTCAATGAATGACATAAACTATTACTACTGGCGCGTTGAATGGGACAAAGACTTTTCAGACTCATACATAAAATTCTGCTCCGAGCATGAAAATTCCGGCTGGATAAACAAAAACTGGTACACCAGAGCCGAAAGCCTGGAATAAATTTCCAGCCGCAAGAATAACTACTCGCAATTCATAGCTGAATCTGATAAAATTCGGCTATGAATCAAGTTTCAATCACAATTCTTCCATCTCAGGAATCAAATTCAACGCTTATTGAAAAGCTGATAAAAACAGAGCTTTCAAAAAATAATCTTCCTTCAGATTTTTCAAAATTCACACTGGAAAAAAAATCAATTGACGCACGGCACGGGCAGCTGAAATTCCACCTGCGCTATTCAGTTTTTTACAAGGACGAAAATTCTTCTTCCGCAGAGCCGCTTCTTCCGCGCTGGAAAAAGGCAGACAACGCAAAAACGGTTGTAATAGTCGGTTCAGGGCCGGCAGGACTTTTTGGCGCGCTAAAACTTCTTGAAAGCGGCATAAAACCTGTGATAATTGAGCGCGGCGAGGAAACTTCCGCCCGCAAAAAGGCAATCGCCAAAATCAGCACGCAGGATTTTGTGGATTCAAATTCAAACTACTGCTTCGGCGAAGGCGGCGCAGGAACTTTTTCAGACGGAAAGCTTTACACGCGCAGCAACAAGCGCGGCGACATTTCAAAAATTCTCCGGATTTTCAACCACTTCGGCGCGAATGAAAAAATTCTTACAGACGCGCATCCGCACATCGGAACAGACAAGCTGCCGGGCGTTGTGAACAACATCAAGGATTTTATAACCGCGCAGGGCGGCGAGATTCATTTCAACTGCAAATGCGTTGACTTGATTCTAAGCGGAGAAAAAGTTGCGGGAATCAAAACTTTCAACGTAAAAACAAACGAGGAAAAGGATTTTTTTGGCGATGCGGTTCTTCTTGCAACAGGACATTCCGCCGCTGATATTTACGAAATGATTGCGAAAAATGCGCCCGACGCGCTGGAAGCAAAAACATTCGCCGTTGGAGTCCGGGTTGAACATCCGCGCGCGCTGATTGACAAAATTCAGTACCACGGAAAAACTGAAGGAATGGGCGCAGCCGAATACAGGCTCACAACCCAAGTCCAGGAAAGAGGCGTTTATTCTTTCTGCATGTGTCCCGGCGGATTCATTGTTCCTTCAAGCTCCGGCCCAGATGAAATAGTTGTAAACGGAATGAGCGCAGCCGGAAGAAATTCCCAGTGGTCGAACGCCGCTTTTGTTGTGGAAACCCGCCCGGAAGATATTCCAGAACGCTTTTCAGAGGAAGCCGCAGCCAGCGGATGCAAGGCGCTCGCAGGACTTTACTACAGAACGTGGCTCGAAAAAGAAGCTAAAAGGCACGGAAAGGGGCAGGCCGCTCCTGCGCAAACGATGACAGATTTTCTTGCGCAGAAAGAAACAAAAGATTTTCCTTCCACAAGCTACACGCCGGGCATTGTCGCTTCCAGGCTGGACCAGTGGCTTCCAAAACAAATTTCCGGCAGGCTTGCCGCCGCATTCAAAACTTTCGGCGCAAATATGAAAGGATTTCTGTGCAAAAACGCAACAATGATTGCAATTGAAACGCGGACCAGCACTCCGGTACGAATCACAAGGAACAAGGAAACCTGCGAATGCACCGCGCTGAAAGGACTTTATCCGGCAGGCGAAGGCGCAGGCTACGCAGGCGGAATCGTTTCATCCGCCCTTGACGGCGAAAACGTCTGCACCGCAATCGCAAAAATACTTGCATGAGAGAAACGAACAGTCGCGCAGTTTCTTTATGAATCGAAGTTTCTTGCTTCACTCCAGCGAAGCAAGAAACTCCCTGAGCGAAACGAGCAGTCGCGCAGTTTCTTGATAAATCGCGGAACTTGCTTCATCCTAATGAAGCAAGTTCTTCCCACTTTGAGTATTTCTCCTCCAGCACCGAGTTCACCTCCGCATATTCGCGGTTCAAGGCTTCAAAATCCACTTTTGCGCCGCTGGACATCTGATTCTCCAGCTCTGACTTTTTTTCTTCCAGAACCAAGATTTCCTGCTCAATTGACTCAAATTCTTTCTGTTCCTTAAAAGTTCTTTTCCTTTTTGCAGACGCCGCCGAAGCAGCCGGTTTTTCAGCTTCAAGTGATTTTTTCTCTTTTTCAGCTTTTTGCGAGCGGGCAGAAAGTTCCGCTTCCCGCTGTTTTTCTTCCCTGTACTGAATATATTCCGAGCATTTTCCAACAAAACCGCTTATATTTCCGTCATCTTCAAGAATAAAAAGCGAATCGCAGACTTTATCCATAAAATAACGGTCATGGCTAACAACCAGCAGGCAGCCCTGGTAATTTTCAAGGAACTGCTCAAGCACATTCATTGTAAAAATATCAAAATCGTTGGTCGGCTCGTCCAAAATCAAAAAATTTGGATTCGACATCAAAAGCCGAATCAGAAAAAGACGTTTTCTTTCGCCGCCGCTTAAATTTTCAACAGCCGCCCCCTGAATTTTCCCTTCAAATCCGAACTCCGAAAGAAACTGCCCTGCGCTCAGCGTTTTTCCGTCATTTTTTGTAATATATTCAGCCGATTCCTTCAGATATTCCAGAACCGAAATATTTTTGTCCTTAAAAACAGGATTCTGATTGTAATAGCCAAAAACCGTGTTTTCCCCGACCACAACCGTTCCTGTGTCAGGCTTTAAATTTCCAGTGACAATATTCAAAAACGTTGACTTTCCTGAGCCGTTGTCGCCAAAAATTCCTATCCGCTGCCCTTTTGTAAAAATATACGAAAAATCTGAAATGACCGGCACGATTTTTTCCGCATTTTCAGAAACGTAGCCTTTCGGATAATTTTTGCTTATTGAATGAAGCTCCAGAACCTTGCCGCCAAGCCTTCTGCCCTGAACTTCAAATGAAAAACCCTTGTCCGCCTTGAATTTTTCCCGGTTTATAAGCTGCATATCGCGCTGAATTCTCGCCTTAGCCTTTGTGCCTCGCGCGCACGGACCTCGCCTAAGCCAGTCGCGCTCAAACCGCAGAACCGACTCAATTCTTCTGTCCGTATTCTGCTCAATTTCCGATTCAATCTGTTTTTTTTCAAGATAAGTGGAATAATTTCCCTGGTACAACTTAATTTTATGCCTGAAAAGCTCAAAAATGTTATTGCAGACCGCATCCAGAAAATAACGGTCGTGCGTAACCATCAGAACAGTTCTGTCAGTATTGCAAAGATAATTCTGCAACCAGGAAATTGTTTTTATATCAAGATGGTTTGTCGGCTCATCCAGCAGCAGAAGTTTTGTGTCCTCAACAAGCACTTGCGCCAAAGCAACTTTCTTCAACATTCCGCCGGAAAGAGAACCCATTTTTCTGGACATATCCGTTATCCCAAGCGTTGAAAGCACCGAGCTGACCTGAGACTCGTAGTTCCACAAATCTTTCTGCTCCATCAGAACATTCAACTCGTCAAAAGTCTTTTGCGCCGAAGATTCCGCGCCGGCATTTCCAAGCTTTTCGCAGGCCTCCAGATATTTCTGTATAATTTCAAGTTTTTCCGAGCCGCCCTTAAAAATATGCTCGCGGATTGTGTCGCTTTCAGAAAAAGAAGGATTTTGCGGCAAAAACGAAATTCCGGCATTTTTATTGATAACAACCGAGCCTTCATCCGGAGACAGAACGCCGGCAATTGTGTTCAGCAAAGTTGATTTTCCAGTTCCGTTGCGCCCAATAAGAGCTGCCTTGTCGCCCTCGTTCAAGCCAAAAGTCACATTGGAAAAAAGCGGCTCCTCGCGGCCAATTTTCTTCAAATTATTTACAGAAAGAATATTCATAAAATAATTATATCAAAATAAGAACACAAAAAAAATAACCTGGCAGAAAATTGCTCAGGTTATTTCATTTCAAACTGAATTTATTATGGCGAATGTTGATTTTCTTACAAAAAACCAAACATTCAACCTGTCAAAAATTAGTCAGCAAACAACGGTGTTGAAAGATATCGGTCGCCTGTGTCCGGGAAAAGCACAACAATATTCTTGCCTTTGTTTTCAGGTCTTTTAGCAATTTCAACCGCAGCACGCAAAGCAGCGCCAGAAGAAATTCCAACCAGAATTCCCTCCTTGCGTCCAACCAGCTTGCCGTAAGCAAAAGCGTCGTCGTTTTCAACACGGATAACTTCATCATAAATATTTTTGTCAAGAACATCCGGAACAAAACCCGCTCCGATTCCCTGGATTTTATGCGGTCCTGCAACACCAGTTGAAAGCACAGCCGAAGAAGCCGGTTCAACCGCCGCAACTTTCACAGCAGGATTCTTTTCCTTAAGATATTTTCCAACGCCAGAAACAGTTCCGCCAGTTCCAACACCAGCCACAAACCAGTCAACCTTGCCATCCGTATCTTCCCAAATCTCAGGACCAGTCGCCTCATAATGCGCCTTAGGGTTCGCCGGATTCACAAACTGACCAGGAATAAAACTGTTCGGAGTCGCCTGGTGAAGCTCCTCAGCCTTCGCAATAGCACCTTTCATGCCCTTCGCGCCTTCAGTAAGAACAATTTCCGCACCATAAGCCTTTATAATCTGCCTGCGCTCAACCGACATAGTTTCCGGCATAACAATAATAACCTTGTAGCCACGCGCAACGCCCACCGACGCAAGCCCGATGCCAGTATTTCCCGAAGTCGGCTCAATAATCGTAGCACCCGCACTGATTTTTCCGGCCTTTTCCGCATCATCCAGCATTTTTTTAGCAATACGATCTTTTACGCTGCCCGCCGGATTAAAATATTCCAGCTTAGCAATAATTTTCGCCTCAAGATTAAATTCCTTTTCAATATGAGAAAGTTCCAGCAAAGGTGTGTGACCAATTAACAAATCCGCTGACGTATAAATTGTAGACATAACAACTCCTATATTTCCTACTTTTTCAATAGGTTTATATAAAATATATAACATTAACTTCCCGCGTTGTCAAGTAAAATTCGCCCACGAAAAACAAAATCTCAAATTTTAATTTTTCATCATCTGGGTGGCTTTTGCTTGGCTCGCTAAGCTCACCAATCAAAACCAGGCTTTCCAGGTTTCCGGCTTTCGCCTCCATTCCTGCGCTTTAAAGCCGATTTTCAAAAGCAAAACTTTCCAGCAGCTTAAACCGGCTTGCAGGCAAAAAATTTTTAACCCGCGCACGAACTGGCTTCGCCAGACCTTCCAATCCTTGCCACATCAGAAACTTCAAGCCAACAATAATATTTCACTCTGCGCCATGCCCCGTCAGAATCACAAAGTTTTTCAAAAACCCCGCTTCCAAAATTCGCTTCCGCGCACACTTCTGTCCTGCCAAACCATTTCCAGACAAGGCAAAATATTTTCCGCCCGCTCCATCCGCGATGAAGTTCCGTAAAAAAGCCGAACATTTTCCAACCACACCGCTGACTTTTTAGCTATTTTCAAAATAAAATGCCACCACTATCGCCGGTAGATTTAATTCACCATAAATGGCTTTCCACAAAGAGCGGCAAGCCGCGTTATAATGCCCCTAATCTCTGCACGGCATTCTCCGTACAAGCCCTTCCTCCTGTGTTTTTGTCCGAGATGCGTTGCTACCGCTTCTCCACTTTATCACACCGCAATCCCGGGCTTTTCCCGCCTCGGCCTTCAGGCTCGCCGTAGCCGCCGGGAATCCCCACCCGGCGCAGCATTATTCCCATCACAAGCGCGAGCCATTTCCTGTTCCCGCACCGGAAGCCCCTATAATCCGGGCAGCCTCTAAAAACATGCCCGAAGATTGCACCGCTCTCAGTAAAGGAAGGATTCCGCGGCAAAAAACGAACTTCCGGCGTTTTTATTAATACCAGCCGGCCATTCATCCGGATCCAGAACGCCGGCAGCCGTACTCAGCAGAGCTGACTCTCCAGATCCGCCGCTCCCGTCCAAATCAAAAGCCACACTGGAAGAAAGCGGCTCCCGGAATTCACCGGCATGCCCAGCGCCTGTCTCCTGACAGCCCCGACAAAGATTTCTTTGCATATTCCACACCGAAAAGAACACGGAGTCCGTCAGAACACCTCCGCAGAAACATTACCGCCGTCAAGGTCCAGCAGAACATAAAATTCAGTTCCGGCAAGGCCAAGCCCGCACAGACACCGGCTCCGCCCCTTCCCTCAAATCCGAAATCCCCAGGGCCTTCAGCCCGGACACGCGGCCCGCTCAAAATATGCGGCAAGCCCATGAAAAGCAATGTATCCGCCCGCGCGCAGAAAGCCAATGCCGACAGCTGTCCTTTCAGGGCTTATATCGATGCAGTTTCCTGGGCATCCCAAATAAAAAAAGCGGACCTCCGCATGTCCGCCGCCATAAAACCTCGCGCCCTCAGCCT
>CAKUZR010000017.1 GCA_934718065.1 uncultured Treponema sp. | reverse complement strand
TGTCCCGAAAATCGACCGTTTTTTAGGACAACTATGAGTATAAATTCTTCCATAATTCATCAGATTCCAAAAGAAACTGTGCGGTACAGCAACGGCGGAAAATCAGATTTTTATGTTTTTGAAGATAATGTTGTTATCATTGACAGCGGAATATGCAAAAATAATTCCAGGCAGCTCATAGAATATTCTCGTCTTACGGACAAGCAGAATTCCTACGTAAACAGATTTTCCCGCGTTTATAGATTTTTAGAAGAAGACAAAGAAAATATACAATCGTTCTTATCTGCTAAGAACGAAAATGAAAAATTAAAGCCATCCGCAAACCGCGAAGATTTTTCTGAAAGCTCTCCGCTGGAATTTTATTTTGAAAAAGAATTTTCAAAAGTGTATGGAGAAGAAAGCATCAAATTTCTGAACAAAGAATTTTCAATTAACGATGCAAACGGCAACACTTTTTTTCTTGATTATTTGGTTCATACAGAAGACGGCGACATTGCCGTTGAGGAAAACGGAATAAATTATCATCATCCGCAGCTGATTGGAATTGAAAAATACAGGAAACAGCTTGCAAAACAAAATGAATGTGCAAAATGGGGAATAAAACTCTACAGATTTTCAACCGAAGACTGCCAGTTTGAAGAAAAAATTCAGGATGACATACGGCACTTTTTCGGAACGAGCACTTCAAAATTCAAGAACAGCGGAATTACCGCAAGCCGCCAAATAAAACTTTACGAACATCAAAAACTGACGCTTGAAGACATTAAAAATTCCAGAAAAAACGGAATAAACACATTTTTAATTGTTCTGCCGACAGCCTCAGGAAAATCAAAAATCATTGAAGAAGACTTGAAAGAATTTTCTGAACAAAAAGAAAATTTTAAAGCTCTGGTTTTAGCTCCAAACAAAGATATAATTGAAGACTGGAACAAGCGTATAAAAATCAGTCTTCCGCAGCTTGCAGGTAAAATTGATGTAAAAACATATTCTTTTCTTTCCCGCAACTACAGAAATTTTTCTCCGGAAGAATATTCATACATTGTGGCGGACGAAGCTCATCACGTTGTTGCGCCAACGTACAAACGCATAATACAGTATTTCACGCCGGATTTTTTAATTGGACTTACAGCAACAGACCAGCGTCCAGACAAAAGAAAGCTTGAGTCAGTTTTCAGCAGCTACAAAACACAGCTTTCACTTTCCGAGGCGATGGAAAAAGGAATTGTGGCGCAGGCGAATGTTTTTAGAATTGAAACAAATATAGATTTAAGCAAAATCCGGTTCAACGGAAAAGACTACGTAAACGCGGACTTGGAAAAATCAATCAGAGTAACCTCGCGGAATGAACTTATAGCTTATGTTTTGAAGCAATATTTTTCAAATGAAAATTTCAGTTCTGAGCAAGGACTTATTTTCTGCGTGAATACAAATCATTCAAAAGAAATGGCGAAAATTTTAAACAGCTATGGAATTTCAGCCGCGTCTTATACAAGCAAAGACAAAAACGCTGAACAAACAATGAAAGACTTCACCGGCAAAAAAATCAGATTTCTATGCACCTGCAATATGATTAGCGAAGGCTGGGATTATCCTGCGTTGAAAATAATTGTCATGGCGCGGCCGACACTTTCAAAAGTTTTATATCTTCAGCAGATAGGACGCGGACTTAGAAAAACTTCAGCAAAAGAAAATGTCCTTATAATCGATGTTGTTGATGAGTACGGCGCAATGCTTCATCCTTGCTCGATGCATTCAATTTTTGCAAATCCATATTACGTTCCGTTCGGGCTTATAACAAAAACAGACTACAAACAAGGCGAAATGCTAACAGTCGACGGACTTTCAGAGCGAGTCGAGCGGATTGTAAAAATTGATATTGATGATTTTTCTGAAAAATACAAAGATTTTTTGAGCGTGGAGCAGCTTGCAAGGGAATTTTTTGTAAGCACTGGAACCATAAATTCCTGGATTAAAAATAGAAAAATAACGCCGGACGCAGTTTTTCCGTTCGGAACAAAAAAAATATATATGTTCAGTCCGGAATCAGTCTTAAAAATAAAAACCGAATTAAAAATTCCTGAGCATAATGAAAAAACAATTCATAAAGATTTTTTTGATTTTCTGGAACAGCGGGATTACACTCTTTCCTATAAAATGCCGTTTTTGCTTTCACTTTTAAAAAATATAAACGAAATCGGAGAGGCAAATATTTCTTCTATATTATATGATTATATTCAGTTTTATCAGAATAGGCTGAACAATAAAATTCCTGTTGATAAAAAATCCTGTCCTTATTCAGCTGAGTTCCTGAAAAATGAAAAACTCTGCAAGGAAAATATGCTTTCAAATCCATTTGAAAAATTTGAGCGAAAACGATTTATGTATATTTCAAAAGATTTAGGCATAATTGCTCTGAATTCCGCATTGTGGGATTCGCTTTCAAAAAACGACATAGAAAAAATAAAAACACAGATGCTGGAAGATTTAAGAGATTATTATCGAAATCTTGGCGGAATAATCGAATCGGACGCTCTTGTTTCTTTTGCAAAAGACGAAATTTATGCAGAAAGACTGAACAGCCACACGCCAGAACTTTTTGTTGCCGACAGCGCAAAATCTAATTCCCGGGAAAATCAAAAATGACATACAAAGAAAAAACACTTGAATATTACAACAAAAACTGCAAGGAATTTGCAAATGGAACTTTGAACGTGGATTTTTCAGACACCCAAGAAAAATTCCTTTCGTATTTAACTCCCGGCACGGATATTTTAGATTTTGGATGTGGTTCTGGGCGCGATGCAAAATATTTTCTAAAAAAAGGTTTTAACGTCCGCGCAATTGACGGCTCAAAAGAAATGTGCAAATTCGCAGAGGAAGTCACAGGAATAAAAGTTGAGCAAGTTGATTTCCTGGCTTTTAATGAAAAACTGAAATACGACGGAATTTGGGCATGCTCTTCAATTCTGCATCTAAATTCAGAGGAACTTTTGAGCGTGCTAAAAAAAATCGCGGACGCCTTAAAAACAGGCGGAATTTTCTATTCCTCTTTTAAGCACGGAACATTTGAAGGCGAACGCAACGGAAGATTTTTCAACGATATGACAGCAGAAAAATTCACTTCCCTGCTAAACCGCAACAAAGATTTTCAATTAATTGAAACCTGGATTTCAAAAGACGCAAGACCAGCCCATAAAAATGAGCAATGGTTTAACGCCATCTGCAAAAAGCGGTGAACTGATTTTTCAGCGTTACTTCCACTCCTCCCACACTTTTGTATCAAGTCCGCAGGTGGCGGCGGTTTTGCCGTTGCGGCAGATTGGAAGGTTGAGAAGGAGCTGGTTTTCAAAAAGTTTGGCTTCTTTGTCGGTGTCGTCGAGGTATGCGAACGAGGCGTAGTCTTTTGAGTTTTTGTCGGCCATGAGTTCCAATGCGGCCGCCCTGGAGCCTGCTGTGCGAGCAATTGCGCTGACAACGCTTTCAAATTCGCCGCGGCTGATTAGTTTTTCCTTCAGGTCAACAAACTGAAACGGAATGCGCCGTTCCTTGAACCACATCTGCGCTTTTTTTGTGTTGAAACTTTTTGTTGTGCCAAAAATCTGAATCATACTGAAATTATAACAGAAAAAACGAAAACTTGCGATGCGGGGATGTTTTCTTTCAATAATTTTTGGCTGGAATTTCAACTTTGGGTTTCTGATGTGGCAAGGATTGTAAGGGCGCGCAAAGCGCGTTGCGGAACAAAAGCGAAGTTTTTGTGGAGCAATGGAGGCGAATGCCGGAACCCTGAAAAGCCTGGTTCTGGCTGGTGAGCTTAGCGAACCAGCTAGAAGCCACCCAAATAAAAAATTTAAAACTCGAAATTATTTTCCCGCTTGAATTTTTCACTTTTCGATTTATAATCAGGCTATGAACGCAAAAAAACTTTCGCTTGTTGTGAATGCCGCCGCGGGAAAGGCCAAGGCGGAGCTTGTCTTGAAGAACTGCCGGGTTGTGAATCCGATAACACGGACAATCCGCGGGGCTGACATCGCCATTGAGCAGGGCGTTATTGCCGGCGTCGGGAACTACAGCGGAAAGACTGAAATCGATGCCCGCTCGCTTTTTGCTGTGGCGGGGCTGATTGATGCGCACGTTCATATTGAATCTTCGATGTGCACTCCGGAGTCTTTTGCGCAGCTGGTTGTTCCAAAAGGCACAACGACCGTGATTGCCGATCCGCATGAAATTGCAAACGTGAAGGGCGCGGAAGGGATTCATTTTATGCTGAATTCCGCGCGGCGCGTTCCGCTGAAAATCCATTTCATGGTTCCGTCATGTGTTCCTGCAACGCCTTTTGAAGATTCAGGCGCGGCTCTTGACGCGGATGAAATTGAGGAGCTTTTGCGAGAGCCTGGAATTCTTGGGCTTGGCGAGATTATGAATGCGCCGGGCGTTGTGGGCTGCGTTCCTGAAGTCCTTGAAAAAATCTGCGCCGCCAGAAACGCCGGAAAGCCTGCCGACGGCCATGCGCCGGGATTATCCCAGCTGGAGCTGAATGCCTACTGCGCCGCCGGAATCAGAACCGACCACGAGTGCGGCACGAAAAGCGAAGTCTTGGAGCGCCTTGAAAACGGAATGTACGTTCTTTTGAGGCAAGGCTCAGCCGCTCAGAATCTGCGCGAAATCCTTCCTTCCGTGACAAGGGAAAATTCAAGAAGATGCGCAATGTGCACGGACGACAAGCACACACAGGACATCATCAGGGGCGGACACATAAATGAAAGCCTGAAAATCGCGGTTCAGGGCGGACTTGACTGTTTTTCAGCGGTCGCAATGGCGACAATAAACGCCGCGGAATGTTACGGTCTTAAAAACACAGGGCTTATCGCGCCGGGATATTCTGCGGACATCGTGCTTTTTAAGGATTTGAAGGATTTTGAGCCGGAAATGGTTTTTATAGACGGAACTCTTGCCGCCAAGGACGAAAAAGCCGCTTTTGAAGTCAAGAACCGTGTTGACCGGGCGGTGACTCATTCAGTCCACATAAAGCCGTTCACCATTGAAGACCTTGCGCTCCATCTTTCATCAGAAAACGCGAAAGTCATCAGCCTGAAAAACCACGACCTTGTGACAGAATGTTCAGTGCGGAAAGTCGTTCTTTCTGACGGAATATTTGACTGCAAGAAAAATCCGGGGATTCAGAAAATAATTGTGATGGAACGCCACAAGGCCACAGGAAAAATCGGAAAGGCGCTGATTGAAAACTACGGAATCAAAGGCGGAGCGGTCGCCACAACGGTTGTCCACGACTCGCACAACATAATCGCAGCCGGCGACAACGACAGCGATATTTTTGCCGCGGTAAACGCCCTGAACGAAATGGGCGGCGGAATCGTCCTTGTGAAAAACGGAGCAGTTCTAGGCTCGCTCGCGCTTCCGGTCGCAGGACTGATGTCGGACAAAAGCTTCCTGGAAGTCGGCAAAAGCCTCCAGAACCTTCTTGAGCTGGCCTGGAAAGAACTGGGAATCAGCCGCGAAATCGAGCCGTTCATGACACTTTCATTCCTGAGCCTGCCCGTAATCCCTCACCTGAAAGTAACGCCCCGCGGCCTTTTTGATGTGGACAGGTTTGAATTTACGGAGATTTTTTAATGTCCACTTTCAAATTGATCCATGGAAGCTGTGCCGACCAAACAGCAGATGCAGTAGTTAACGCCGCTAATTCAGGTCTTTGGGAAGGCAGCGGAATTTGTGGAGTTATCTTTAGAAAATGCGGTTCAAAAGAACTGACGCAAGCCTGTTCCGCTATACCAACTCCTGTAAAAGACGGAAACGCAGTAATCACGCCCGCTTTCAATATGAAAAATGCAAAATATATAATCCATGCAGTCGGACCAGATTTTTCAAGAACACCAAAAGCTTTTCTTGAACTATTCAATGCTTATTATAATTCCCTTCTTGTGCTGAAGAATTACAACTTACACAGCATTTCATTTCCTTTAATCAGTTCCGGCATATTTAGAGGAAAGCTTTCAAATCCTGCCGGCGAATCTGCAAAACAGTGCGGATATGCTTATAAAAAGTTTGTTCAAGATTTCCCGAATTATGAAGTGAATTTGATGCTCTGTGCATTCGGTTCAGCGGAATTTCAGAACGCAAAAGATGAACTGGCAAGCCTTCCCTGACGAAATGTGTTGAAAAAATACAGGCACTATGGGAAAATTTATAAACTATTAAAACGAATCGAAAGCTACCGCTTACCCTCTTCCTATGATTTTCAAACTTTTCAAATATTCTTTTGTTTCGGGCGGGATTCTTCTGCTTTCAAGAGCTTTCTGGATTGCCTTGTTGTGAGTCCTCGGATCGAGCTGCTTGTTCTGGATGTACGGAAGCGCCGCGTCATACTGCTTTACAAGCGCAATGCTGAAATACCAGGCGGCCGCCATTTTTACATAAAACTCGTCTGATTTTACGTCCGCAACCAGCTGAAGCATTTCGGGTTTGAACGCATCGTCAAGGTAAAATCCGAGCAAAGTTACGATTCCAAAGCGCACGGTGTACGTTCTGCCGCTTTTGAGCCAGCCCTTCACTTTTTCGTAGACCAGCGGCAGATTTTTTTTGAAGATTTTTGGAGAAAGCATATCGCAGGTTGCCCAGTTGTCAACAAACGGAAGAAAACGCTCCAGCTCCGCAAGAAACTGCCCGATGTCATTCGGAAAAATCAGGGAAAGCAGCGCACCGTGCAGATTGTTTTCCTCGTAGTAAAAATGCGGAAGCTCCTCCAGGAACGCCATTGCCTCATGTCTTTTTGCCGCCTTTTTCGCAAAGTCACGCAGAGCCGGAGTCCGCACGCCGATAATTTTTTCAGCCGGAACATTCGGAATAAGCTTCGCATGAAACTCGCGGTAACTGTCATCTTTCAGCTCAAAAAGAACTTGGGTTAGGGGATTTAAAGGCATTTGGCTTGGCTCCTAGTTGATTTTGGAAAAAGAAAAACTGGATTTTCTTTTATAGTTTTGATTGTACGATTTTACTAACGTTTTCACAAGGAAGGTTGTTGACAGATGCTCAAACTTATACGAGGGAAATTTCCAGACATCTTGTATTACAGTGGCAGCGGATAACACATAAACAGCACGAACAAACATTTTAGCAAGTTGAGCCGAAACTGTTTTATATTTTTTTGAGAAACCTGCTTGATATAAAAGTTTTAATTCATCGCTTAAAAAACTTTACTTTTATACATTACCCATTGCGTAATGTATAATACATCGGTTTGTTAAAAAACTGTCAATAAAAAACGGCTTTGCCTGATTATTTTCTATTCGCTTCAATCCATTTTACTGCAAAATCAACAAGTTCCCGCTGCTTCATAAATGTTATTGTTCCGTTTCCGAGCCGGGCTTTTTTTACATTGCAGGACTGTTCAAAATCCTTTCCGATTTCTTCAAAATCTTTGCCGTCAACAAATAATACTTCATAAGGCTTCCAGATTCTTTTTCCGTTTTCCATAACCGCGCTGTGATCTGTGCAGAAATGTTTTCCAGGATAATCCGCGCGCACATCGGCAAGGTGAAGCGAAGTGTTCTTGTCATATCCAACGCCAATCAGCAGGACATATCCGTCCAAATCGTAAAGCTTTCCAATCGGGGAGCCGTCTCCGAACACATTTGACAAGTCATGCCTGCAAGTCAAAAATTCCGCATTCTTTCCCCAAGCAGCCACAGAGCGGGAAGGATGATCGCTTCTTAATGTTCCGTGCCATTTTCTGAACATTTCAGCAACCGCGCCCATTGTATTTGTCGGCGTAATATCTTTATCATAGGTAGGCCAGTTGTCGCGAATCAGCTGCCACCATTCTTTCGGTTCTTCCCAATGAACGCCGCACTCGGGATCCAGATTTTTCCAGGACTGAGCCGGCATCATAATTGTGCCGTCATTCCCTACAGATTCAAGCAGCGCTTCTATCACAACCTGCGCTCCGCCGCATACAAACCCCAATTTGCTTAAGGATGTATGAACCATAATTGACTGTCCGTTTTGCACGCCAACTTCTTTGAACGCCTGCAAAATGTCATTTTTCAATACGATTTTTCGCTCTTTCTCCATAAAATCTCCACAAGCAGATTATACTTTCCGAAAAATCAAAAAACAAGTTTTTTTGCGCGTATTTTCCAAATGAACTGCCGCTCATTTGAACTACACCAAGCATGAAGAATTTTATTTCTTCCCAAAACAGAAATCTATGGTATATTTTTTATATGAAACATAAACCCGCCAGAACATTTTTCTTCCCGGTGCTTTTTGCCTGCCTGATTTCTTTTTCCTGCGCTTCAAATGATGATTCAAGCCTGCAATGCAAGTTCGAGCCTTCTACTCTTCCCGAAAGCGCCTTCTACACCTGCGGAATCTATGACAAGGAAATATTTGATTTAATTCACAGTTACAGGAAAAACCTAGGGCTTTCAACATTGTGGCCAGATGGCTCAGATATTTTAGAATCCAGCCTTGCCAACTCAAAATCCATGGCGCAAAAAGGAAAACTGATAGACTACAAGCTTCCCGAACTTGAAAAATACAGCGAAACCCAAAAACTAATCGCCACAAACTCAGCCGACAACGCCGAGGAAGTTTTCAACATTCTTCTTAAAAACCGCGCCTACAAATCCGCCCTGGAAAACGAAAAATTCAAATACGCAGCCGTAAAAGGCGCAATGCTCAGAGAAACCAAACAGTGGTTCTACACGATAATTTTTTTATGAATTCAATTTCCAAACCAAAGTCCTTGTGAAAATATTCGCGGGAACAATCCACAAGAACTTTGTCAAATTTCACATCCATACTTAGATTATTCACAACTCTGAGGATTTTAAAGGAATATTCATTAACATTTCTATATAATTTCGAATTTGTTTTCCTGATTTGCATTTTGATTATGCCCAAAGTCTATTTTATTTCCAATCAAAAAAATTGCATAAAGCGGAACGTTCGTCATCCAGTTATCTATTCTAAAATCAGAAAGAGACGTTCTAATGGAATACTGATTATTGTATTTTTGATGAAAAGATTTAAGGCTTTTTGACTGAAGATTTTCTGCGGATTTGACTTCAATCGGAATAATCTGGTCTTCACCCTGAATCAGAAAATCAATTTCGCCAGAAGAATTCGGTGAAGAATAATAAAACGGCTTAAAGTCAGTGCATGAAAGAAGCTGCTGTAAAACATACTGCTCTGTTACGGCACCTTTGAATTCAATAAAAAATTTATTGTTATCCAAAATTGTTTTTATATCAGTGTTTCCAAGAGCGCACAAAAGTCCGATATCATTCATATAGATTTTGAAAGAATCCAGCTCTTCATAAGCCTTTAGCGGATAGCCTGGTTTTGAAACACTGTGAACAAGATGAATCAAACCGCAGTCAGATAGCCATTGAATCGCAAGCTCAAAATCTTTTGCCCTCGCTCCAGTTTTAATCTGACCATACATAAACTTTTTGTTTTCTTTTGAAAGCTGAGCCGGAAGCGACAACCACACTTGTCTTAACCTTGTACTTAGTGTACTAGAAGCGTGTTTTGAAAAATCCTGTGCATAAACTTCAAGAAGAGTGTTCTGCACTTCGCGGACTTTTAACCAGTCCTGCTCATCAATAAAAGTCTGAACAGCTTGAGGCATGCCGCCAACATAAAAATATTCTTTCATTCGCGAAATCAATTTCGTTTTTAGTGCTGTAATCAGCATCCAGTCACCAGATTCCAAAACTGAAACCAGCTGATTATTTTCGCATGCCAAAAGAAATTCTATGAACGAAAACGGATATAGAGTCATCAAATCAACTTTACCAACAGGAAAATTAGTGCCTTTATGCAATGCAACACCCATCTGACTTCCAGCCGCAATAACCGCATACTCTGAAGCATTTTCACAAAAGTACTTTAAGCTTGAAAGCGCTCTCGGAACTTCCTGAACTTCGTCTAAAATTATGAGAGTTTCATGAGGTTTTATAGAAACACCAGTCGCTGCGCTAAGCGCCAGAATAATGCGTGAAATATCAAAATCGGAATCAAAAACGGCTTTCATTGCAGAATTATTATCAAAGTTTATGTATGCAAAATTTTTGAAATAACGCTTTCCAAACTCTTTCATAACCCAGGTTTTTCCAACCTGCCTTGCCCCACGCAGAATAAGCGGTTTTCGGTGAGGAGAATTTTTCCATTGCTCAAGTTTACTTAAAATCTGCCGTTCCATATTGAAATATTACATTTTTAAGGCGGACTTTTCAATATAAAACTACATTTTTAAGGCGGACTTATTAAAACAACTCTACATTTTAACTGTTATTTCTATTATATTTGTGAAGCTTTCTTCCATCTTCCAGTTTTATATTCAGCGAATGAAATCACGAAGTTGGCGAACCAGCCCATCGGAACGGAATACCAGACCCATTCAAGGCCAAAGCGGGGCGCGCAGACAATGGAAACGGCTACCCTTATTGAAAGATTTATCAGGTTTGCAAGGGTGAAGACTTTCATATCGCCAGCACCGCGCAAAAGTCCGTCGCACGCCATCTTGAATCCTATCCAGCAGTAGAAAAATCCTTCAAAGCGGAGCGCGGCCTGCCCTGTACGCAACGCGGTTTCGCTTCCGCCTTCGCCTAGAAAAAGCTGAATCAGCGGGCGGTAGAAAAGCTCAATGCACAGACAGAGCGAAACGGCAAAAAACGCGACCATAAGATTCGCCGCATGGTAGCCCTTTACAACGCGTCCGGGTTTTCCTGCGCCAATATTCTGCGCCGTATACGAAGACATTGAATTATTGATTGCCGCCATCGGAACAATTGCAATCGAGGCAATCCGGCTGAACGCTGAATATCCGGCAAGCGGTTCAGAGCCGAAGCTGTTCACCACGGACTGCACAAGCATCATTCCAATTGAAACTGTTGACTGCTGCAGTATTGAAGGAACGACGATTTTTCCCATTGAAAAAAGCTCGCGCCTGTCAAAAAATCTGAAGCACAAGGGCGAATCCGAATCCGTTTCCGCAGTTTCCGCGCCTTCAGAACAAACCGGAAAGCCTGCAAGAGTTTTCATAAAAACTGCGAACGAAAGAACACACGAAATTCCCTGCGCAATCAGAGTGGCCCACGCCGCGCCCGCAACTCCAGTCTTGAAAACCGCCACAAACAGAAAATCAAGCGCAACGTTCAGAACCGAAGAAAAAATCAGAAAAACAAGCGGAATCCGCGACTTTCCAAGCGCATTAAACATTGAGGAAACCACGTTGTACATAAAAAGAAACGGAAGCCCTAAAAAATAAATCCGCAGGTAGACAAGAGCCATTTCCAGCGTGTCGGAAGGAGTTTTTAAAAGCACAAGAAGCGGCCGGTTCACCGCAACTCCAAGCGCGCCAAGAAAAACGCTTATTCCAAGAAAAGCAAGAAACGCCGTGCTGACCGCCGTCTTCATTGCGGAAAAGTTGCGCGCGCCGAAATACTTGCTTACAACAACGGAAGAGCCTACGCCGCCGCCAATTGCAACGCAGATAAAAACAACTGTAAGCGAATACGAAGCCCCGACCGCCGCCAGAGCCTGCTCGCCCACAAAACGCCCCACGACCGCAGAATCGACCATCGTGTAAAGCTGCTGAAACAAATTTCCAATTATAATCGGAAGAGAAAAAACAAAAAGCGCGTAGAACGGAGGCTTAGTTGTAAGATAATCGCTTTTCACAGAAAGCCCTAGTTTTCACCTTGCACAGGAACGTAAACCGCATTCGCAAGGGCGGAAAGAGATTTTTCCCCGGCTCCGCTTCTCATGCTTACGCTGTACATAATTCCAGGCGCGGCATCCCACCAGATGCAGATTCCCACGGAATTTCCTTTTTCGTCTTTTGTCCAGCTTGCTTTCGCCGTGTTGTAGCCAACTTTTACTTCAGCGGAATTTTTCCAGTTGTAGTAAAATCCCGAAATATCCTTGAGTGAAGTTTCGCCGCTTGGTTCAGCACGAGCCGTACATTCATCGCCATTCCAAGCAAAATCAACCTGCGCAAGAGTTCCGCCGATTACAGAATAACGCACATTTTCCGCGCCTTCCGGAAGCGCAAACCGCACGCCGAACGTGTTCAAAATATCCTGGGCAGTTGAATCGCGCACAGGATTCGGCATTCCAATAACCGCCGGCTGGATTTCAGTTCTTTCATTTTTTTTGGAATCAAGCCCGGAAGAAACTTTTTTGCCGCAGCCGCAAAACATCAACGCCAACATAATAATAGAAGAAACTGATAAAATTTTCATAAGACGATTATACTTTTTCAGAACCCAAAAGACAACCGCATTTTTCACGCTATTTTTCAACCTGGTCACACGAATATTTTCACATGAACGTGTTCACATAAACGGCTGGTCAATCTGAATCACAGCAAAATACGAAGGATTATATTCCTTCACAATTTTGCAGAGCGCATCTTTCAGCTCGTCCTCGGAATATTTACATTCAAAAGGGCGGACCGCGTCAAAAATAACGTTTGTATGCGAAGGGCCAGGCACAAGCCGCAAATCGTGGATTGAAATGGCCGGCTCGATTTTTTTCGCTTTTTCAATGATGAAATTCTTCAGCAGCTCGATTTCCGAATTGTTCTTGTCGATTGGATCCATGTGGATTACGCACGAACAGTTGAATTTTCTGGAAATCTCACATTCAATGTTGTCAATTTCATCGTGAAGCTCAAAAATATTTTCGTCGCCGGGAACTTCCGCATGCAGGCTGACCATAATTTTTTCAGGGCCGTAGTCGTGCAGAACCAAATCGTGCATTCCGCAGATTTTTTTATGCGCCATCACAGTTTTTTCAATTTCCTCAACAAATTCCTTGCTCGCGGTTTTTCCCAGAAGAGGATCGACGGTTTCCTTCGCCGAGTCGAATCCGCCCTTCAAAATAAAAAGAGCCACAAAAAGTCCGGCGATTCCGTCCAGCGGAACAGAAATTTCTTTTCCGGCAGACTTTAAAATTATCGTGGCAACAACAGTCAAAAGAACAACGCCCGTGGAAATTGTGTCGTTCAGACTGTCTTTTGCGGTTGCGTCCATCACAACACTGTTCATTTTTTTTGAAAGCGAATGATTGTAAAAATACATATAAAATTTCACCAGAATTGAAACCGAAAGAATTATTATTGTAAGAAAATCTGTTTTTACCGGCTCCGGATTTCTGATTGCGCCCACAGAAGATTTCAAAAGCTCGTAGCCCATAATTATTATCAAAACTGAAACAATGAACCCGGCGATATATTCCATCCGGCCATGCCCGAACGGATGCTCAGCGTCCGGCTTTTTCCCGGAAATTTTAAATCCAAGAATCGTAACAACCGAAGCCGTTGCGTCAGAAAGATTGTTAAAAGCGTCCGCAACAACCGCCACCGAATTAGACAAAATTCCGGCAAGAAATTTGAACGCGAACAGAAAAACATTGAAGCAGATTCCGGCGATTCCGCACAGAATTCCGTACTGGTTTCTGACCGCAGGATTCTTGTAGTTTTTGCAGTCCTTGATAAAAATCCTAGCCAATAAATTCAACACTTTGAAATCTCCTTAAACAACAAAAAGCCAGCTGAAATCTAAAGCGGTTAGCTTTTTTCAGCCGGCTTTTCCTTAAAAACTAAAATATTCTAATTTGACTTAATTTCGAGTTTTTTTTGCAAATTTTGAAAGAACGCTTTCGGCATATTTCCAGTTTGCTCCAGATGGATTTGGCCCGCGCTTTGCTTGTATTAATTCGGGTGCTTCGCACTTTTATTAATTCAATCGCCAAAAATCTTCACAAACTGGAAATCTGCCTGCGCTTTTATTCTTTTCCGCAAAAAACTCGACATTCAGGCTAATCTCTATATTCGATTGTAAATTTTCCGTCTTTCGGGCCAATCTTGTTTGAAGAAGAATAGATAATTTTCAAATCTCCGTCCTTGCCGTCGCAAAGGAATGGACATCTTACATATTTTTCCAAAGAAATTCCGTTCACATAGATTTTTTTAGGATCCGCTTTTTCACCGGAAGCAAGCTTGAAATTAACATATTCGCCTTCATAAACCGAAGTTTTATCAGATTCAATTTCTTTTGTCACAGTTGTGTAATCATCAGCTCCATCCTTTAGCTCTCTGTAGTAGCAATTTTTTGAAACGCTCAATACGCTTGAATCAAAAGAAAGTGTTGTAGATTCCGACTCTTTTGTAAGGAACTTGAAATTGATATTTTTTCCGTTTACGTCCGCCAAATCAACTGAATAATATCTTTTGGAGCATGTTGTAGGATAGTAAACTTCTGTAGCTCCGCCGTCCATTGAATAACCGTAAATGTAAGTTTCTGTGCCACCTTTCCAGTCAGAACTGATTTTTGCTTCTTTAACATTGAAATAGAGTTTTGAAACCGTGTCTTCTGATACTGTTGCACCATTTTTTATATTAGAAGAAAGCGCTGAGCTAATATCTGAACGACATTCAACAAGCTCTTCATCGTAGTTTACTGTTACGCTGTAATAACCTCTTTCTTCAACTTCGATTGCATAAACATAGCTTCCTTCCTGCTGAATGCAGTCATCTTTTGTAAGCATATTAACTGTAAAACCTTTAACATTTTTTCCGCTGTCCTTAACACCGTTTATTTTCCAGTAGTCAACAGTTTTGCCGCTAGAAAGTTTAGGTTCAACGGTCAAAGTTTCATAGGCTTTTACTTCGCTGTTGTTTTCAATCAACTCTTTGTCAATGAAACCTTTTTTCACACTTATTTTGTCTTTATCAAAACGGACTATAATTGAATAATTTGCGTCTTTCGGTTTTTTATTAGAATCATCATCGTCATCCAAGTTGCATGAAACAAAAACTGCCGTAAATGCGGCAATCAACAGAACAGCCAGTGCTGAACGTTTAAAAATATTCTTCATTTTTTTCCTCTTTCTTAAAAATTTTGCTAATTATAACAAATCTGATTTTCAAAAGCAATTAAATCAAGGTTTCTCAAGGTTTTCACAGTCTAACTTTTGGGCTTGTTATAGATTTTTCCTATATCCAACTGTAAAAAACTTATATTTTCAATTTTCTTCTTATTATAATATTATTCTTTTTATGAGTAATAAAACACGTATATCTGTAATTGGTTATCCTAGAATTGGTTCTTTGCGCGAACTTAAATTCGCCTCTGAAAAATATTTTGCTAAAGAAATTTCGCAGGAAGAATTGAACAACGTTGCGCACGGGCTGAAGGTTTCAAACTGGCAGACTCAGAAAAACGACGGAATCGACTTTATTTCTTCAAACGACTTTTCTTTCTACGACGGAATGCTCGACACAGCGTTTATGCTTGGAGCAATTCCTGAACGATACAAGAAGCTTGGACTTTCAAGGCTCGACACATTCTTCGCAATGGCTCGCGGCTACCAGGAAGGCTCAAACGACGTTACAGCTCTTCCAATGAAAAAATGGTTTAACACAAACTACCACTACATTGTACCGGAACTTGACGACAACATTGAGCTTGCGCTTGACGCTTCAAAAATTGAAGAAGAATTCAATGAAGCAAAAGAAGCAGGCGTTGAAACAAAAATCAACGTAATCGGACCTTACACATTCCTTAAGCTTGCACACTACAAAGGAACAAAAAACATAAATGACTTTGCTGAAAAAGCCGCAGACCTTTACAAGGCTCTTCTGGCAAAAGCAGCGGAAATCGGAGCAAAATGGGTTCAGATTGAAGAACCTGCCCTTGTTCACGACACAACTGCCGATGACAGAGTTCTTTTTGAAAAACTCTACAAGATTGCGCTTGAAGGCAAAAAAGTAAACGTTCTTCTTGAAACATATTTCGGCGACATCCGCGACAGCTACAAGACTGTAACAAGCCTTGCGTTCGATGCAATCGGCCTTGATTTCCTTGAAGGAAAAGAAACTTTGAATCTTCTTCAGAAGGAAGGCTTCCCGAAAGACAAGATTCTTTTTGCCGGCGTTGTAAACGGAAAAAACATCTGGAAAAACAACTACGCAAAAACAATCGAGCTTGTGAACAAAATCAAAAAGGCAACAGAAGCAGAAGTTGTTCTTTCAACATCATGCTCACTGCTCCACGTTCCTTACACAATCAGAAATGAAATCAAACTTTCAAGCGACATTCTGAAGCACTTCTCTTTTGCGCGCGAAAAGCTTTTTGAGCTTACAGATCTTTCAAAAATCGTTGACGGAAACGACACAGACTCAAATCTTTTCAACAGAAACCAGGATTTGTTCAAGAACGAGCGCGTTCACGAAAATTCTGAGCTTGCCGCAAAAATCAACGGGCTTGGCGAAAAAGACTACACTCGTCTTCCGGCGTTCGATGAGCGCGAGGAAATCCAGAGAAAGGCGCTGAACCTTCCTTTGTTCCCTACAACAACAATCGGTTCATTCCCGCAGACAAAAGATGTCCGCGCAAACCGCAGCGCATTCAAAAAAGGCCAGATTACAGCCGAGCAGTACAAGGAATTCAACAAGAACAAAATCGCGGAATGCATCAAGCTTCAGGAAGAGCTTGGACTTGACGTTCTTGTTCATGGTGAATACGAACGAAACGACATGGTTGAATACTTCGGTGAAAACCTTGAAGGATTCCTCTTCACAGAAAAAGCGTGGGTTCAGTCTTACGGAACTCGCTGTGTAAAACCGCCGGTAGTTTGGGGCGACGTTTCAAGAAAATCTGCAATCACAGTTGAATGGTCAAAATTTGCCCAGAGCTGCACAAAACTTCCTGTAAAAGGAATGTTGACCGGTCCTGTTACAATTTTGAACTGGTCATTCCCGCGCGAAGACATCAGCCTAAAAACACAGACTTTGCAGATTGCGCTTGCAATCCGGGAAGAAGTTCTTGACCTTGAAAAGAACGGAATCAAAATCATCCAGATTGATGAAGCCGCTCTCCGCGAAAAGCTTCCGCTCCGCCATTCAGACTGGCACACAGAATATCTTGACTGGGCGATTCCAGCGTTCCGTCTTGTTCATTCCGGAGTAAAACCTGAAACACAGATTCATACCCACATGTGCTACAGCGAATTCAACGACATCATCAAGGACATTGACGATATGGATGCAGATGTAATCACATTCGAGGCAAGCCGCGGCGACCTTACAATTCTTTCTGCGCTCAAGGAAAACAATTTCCGCACAGAAGTTGGTCCTGGTGTTTACGACATCCACAGCCCGCGAGTTCCAACAGTTGAAGAAATCGTTTCAGCCGTTAAAAAGATGGAAGAATACGTTCCGCAGAAAAAACTCTGGATTAATCCGGACTGCGGTCTTAAAACCCGCGGCGAAAAAGAAACAGTTGCCAGCTTGAAGAATCTTGTTGCGGCTGCAAAAATCGTGCGAAACGAAAAATAATTAAAAATTACTCATTAAAAATTTAAAAAAGTTCAAAGGCTGCCCGAATGAATCAAAGTTCAAAAGGCAGCCTTTTTTTAGGTTTTACACACAGCCGGAAGAACCGCATTTCCGCCCGGCCAATGCACCGCAAACACACTTCATCAAAAACAAAAAACCGCTATAAATCAGATATGCTCTTTCAGCGCCTCAATGTAGCTTTCCGCGTATCTTGAAAGAATCACGTTTTTCTTCGTTATAATGCCAATCCGCATTTTTTCCTCAATTTCCAGCGGGCGCGCCACAATATTTTCGCCGTTCAGCTCCTTGCTTATAACGCCGGAAGAAACAGTAAATCCGTCAAGCCCAATCAGCAGGTTGAACAAAGTCGCCCGGTCGCGCACACAGATTGTCTTGTTCCTGTCAATCGCCGAAAAAGGCTCCTCAGAAAAATAAAATGAATTATGCGTTCCCTGCTCAAAAACCAGATACGGAAAAGGCGCCAGATCCTCAACGGAAACAGAACTTTTCTTGCACAAAGGATTCTTGTCGCTTATAAAAACGTGCGGCTTCGCTGTAAAAAGCTCCGTAAAAACCAGCTCGTTCCGCTTAAGCAGCTTCCCCAGCACTTCCTCGTTCTTCGAGCTCAAATACAGAATCCCAATTTCGCTTTTCAGCCTTGAAACATCGTCAATGATTTCAAAAGTCTGGGTCTCGCGCAAAGTATAATTGTAACGGTCGCCGCCAAATTTCCGGATAACATCAACCATCGCGTTCACAGCAAAAGAATAATGCTGGCACGAAACGCTGAAAACTGGCGCCTGCCTAGCCTTTCCGGCATAAGTTTCCTCAAGCAAATCGGCCTGCTCAAGAACCTGCCGCGCGTAGCCCAGAAAAACCTCGCCTTCCTTGGTAATCTCAATCCCCTTGTTCGTCCGCGAAAAAATCTTAACGTGCATTTCATCTTCAAGCTGATGAATCGCCTGCGTCAGGCTCGGCTGCGAAATAAAAATTTTTTCCGCCGCCCCAGAAACAGTCTTGGCTTCCGCAACGGCAACCGCATACTTAAGCTGCTGCAAAGTCATAAAAAAGCAGCCCTACCTGTAAAGAATCTCGCACTCAAACGAACGCTCGCCGCTCGAAGCAATCTTTCCCTCAACAAAAACCCGGTTTTCCGCCGCATCAAAAGCCGCGTTCACAATCATCATGTCGCCCTTGCGGATTTCCTTGCAGAAATTCAGCTTAAAATCAGAAATCTGCCGCGTCTGATATTCCTCCGGCAAAAAATCCAGCGCAAAATTTATATATTTCGCATTCGTCAAATGCCCGTTTCCGTCAATCATTGAATAAAGAATCTTCTGCTCGCCGATTTTCTGCGCATCCTCCGGAATCTTAATCCTTCCCGGCTTGCAGACAGATTCCGTCTTCAAGTCCGACTTCGCAAGAAATTCAAATTTCGCCGGAATCACAATCGCCCTTGTCTCAGGATTCACAACAACCCAAAGGCTTTTCCCCTCAATCAGAACCTCGCCGCTCGCCAAATCCTTGAACTGATAATAGCGCATAAACTGAACGCCTTCCGTCTTTTCCTCGCGAACCGTAATCAGAACCTCGTCGTTTTCCTTCGGCAGCCTGTTAATATGAAAGCTCGCCCGCGAAACCATCTGCGCATATCCGTGCTCCGCCAAAAAATCCCTGTTCTGACCGCGAAGCGCATACAAATCCGTAACAAAATCAGCGCAATATTCCATCACTTCCGTCAGATGAATCCTTTTGTCCGGCCCGCACTGCCCAAAAAGAATCTTAGTCTCGTTTTCCACTGAAATTCCGTCTTCCGAAAGCTCTGTTCTATAATTTTTCACCATTTTTTAAACCTTTCTATATTTTATACCTTTAAGACAATTTTTCCATCAAAAAGTTTCAAAAATAATAAAAATCAGACATTTCCGGGCGGTGTTCGCAAAAATCCTTTTTGCTCACCCAGGCTTTCCGCGGCTTTCGCTCCGCTCACCTCACGGCCGGTATTTTTTACTCCGTAAAAAACACGCGCTCCGCGCCCGCTCCAATCCTTACCGCTGCAAGCTCGCAAGCAAGCATCGGGGCTGCAGGCAGCCCCTCCCGCATCCCCAAAAACAAAAAAAAGCCGGAAACTCCTAGGAATTTCCAGCCTTCAAAATCAATTCAAATTTTCAGCCCAGATTAAATCTTTCCGCCTTCAACAACAAGGTTGTCCGCGTTGGAATCTTTTCCGTATGTAGCGCGCAAAGTCGCCTCGTAGTCCGCATGGAAAAAGTTTTCCTTTCCAAGCTCAACAATCTCGTTGTTAAGCCATTCCAGAAGCGAAGCGTTTCCTTTTGAAACAGCCGGCGCAATTGTGTCCAAAGCTCCAAGAGACTCAATTCCTACCGCAAATCCAGGATTTTCAATCGCCCAGGCAAGAACTTCCGTGTTGTCAGTTGAAAGAGCAACACCTCGTCCGTCAAGCAGCGCGTTGTAAGCCTCGCTGTACTGGTCAAACTTCAGAAGCTTAACTTCCGGATAATTTTCTGTAAAATAAGTTTCAGCTGTAGTTCCTTTTGAAACAATCAAAGTTTTTCCGTTCAAGTCAGCAGGTTTTGTAATAAAATCCTTTTCGTTTGAAACAACGCCGAGCGCGCATTTCATATACGGAAGCGCAAAATCAACTTTTTCAGCACGCGCCGGAGTCACCGTAAAGTTCGCAAGAGTAATGTCAACTTTTCCAGTTTCCAGAACTTCAACGCGGGCAGCAGCTTCAACCGGAACATACTTGATTTTTACACCAAGATCCTTCGCGATTCGCTCCGCAAAATAAATATCGTAGCCCTGATATTTTCCATATTCATCAACATAGCCGAACGGTTTTTTATCGCTGAACACAGCAACTTTCAGAACCTTGCTTTTTTTAATCTGCTCAACAGTTCTGAACTTAGGCTTTGCAGCAGCAGAAAACGCCGCAAGAAGAAGCGCCGCGCCGGCAGCAAATTTTATAAAAGTTGTTTTTTTCATATCAATACTCCTTTACCGGATTTATTTCAGGCATCCGTCTGATGAGTATTTTATAGCATTTAATTTCCTATTATGTCAATAGGTTTTATGTGAAAAAATTATTTTCTTGATTTGAACTCAAAGTTGCTCAGGAATTTCTTGGCGCGCTCACTCTTCGGGCTGCTCCAGAATTCTTCCGGCGTTCCGGTTTCAACAATATTTCCGCCGTCCATAAAAACAATTCTGTCAGCAACCGCACGCGCAAAAGCCATCTGGTGCGTAACGATAAGCATAGTTTTTCCCTCGTTCGCCAAATCCATCATAACATCAAGAACTTCGCGGACCATCTCCGGATCAAGAGCCGCCGTAACCTCGTCAAAAAGCATAACTTCCGGATGAAGGCAAAGCGCGCGCACAATCGCAACACGCTGCTTCTGTCCGCCGGAAAGCTCGCGCGGATACGCATATTTCTTGTCGCTCAGACCTACCCTTTCAAGCCAGGCCTCAGCCTCCGCCTTCACAGACGCAAGGTCAAGATTCAGCTCATGGGCGTGCTTCGGCCCCAGCAGAAGATTTTTCATCACGTTCAGATGCGGAAAAAGGTCGTAGCTCTGAAAAACCATACCAATTTTCTGGCGCACAAGATGCATATCCTTCCTGCGGTTTGAAATCACCTCGCCGTCCAGAAGAATTTCGCCGCCCTGGATAGTTTCAAGCCCGTTTATGCAGCGGAGCAAAGTCGACTTTCCGCAGCCGCTCGGCCCAAGAATAACAATGACCTCGCCTTTTTCAACCTGAAGATTCACATTTTTTAAAATCAGATTTTCGCCAAAAGACTTTGTAAGATTTTTTATTTCAAGAAGAGCCATAATTTTTCCCGTTTATAAAATTCTGTTCATTAAATTCAAATTCATTTTTAAAGACGTTTTTCCACATATTTCGCGCAAAGATTCAAAATCCAGCACACAAAGAAATACATCATAAAAATCACAA
This sequence comes from uncultured Treponema sp., assembly GCA_934718065.1. Taxonomy (GTDB): domain Bacteria; phylum Spirochaetota; class Spirochaetia; order Treponematales; family Treponemataceae; genus Treponema_D. Next base: position 17,209 of record CAKUZR010000017.1, on the reverse strand, counting down.
AATAAACCGCAATGCTCGCAGTCGGAACTGTAAGACGGTTCGCCTCCACAATCTGCTGGCCAATCTTCACAACTTCAATTACACCAACAAAAACCACCAGCGAAGTCGTTTTTATCATTCTTGTAATCAAATTCATGCTCAGCGGAATCAGGGAACGCAAAGTCTGCGGAATAATTATATAGAAGAAAACCTGCCTGTCCGTCAGCCCGATTGCCTTTCCGCTTTCATACTGATGTTTCGGAACACTTTCCAGCGCGCCGCGGACCAAATCGCCCATCTCGGCAGTTCCCCACAAAGTGAACACAAGAATAGAAGCCGCCTCGCCGGAAAGGGAAATCCCCAGCGTCCGCGTCAATCCGTAGTAAGCCACAAAAAGAAGAACCAGCTGCGGCATAATCCTCATAACTTCCAGGTAAACTTTGCAGACCGCGCGCACAACCCTGTTTTTCAGCGTCATCACAATTCCAAACGCAAAGCCCAGCACAACCGAAAAAAGAACGGAAACCAGCGCAATCCAAACCGTCGTCCAAAGCCCGCCCAGCAGACGCAAAAAATTAGTTCCCATTCCAAGAACGCTGAAAGCCTGCAAAACCGCATCAATTGTTTCCGAACTGTGCATAGCGCAATCTCCTTTCAGCAACCGCCGCCAGAACCGAAATCGGAAGAAGCAGAATAAAATAAGAAATGCAGAGCAAAACCAGAGCCTCGTCAGTCTTGTAGTAAAGACCAATCAAATCCTTCGCCACATACATAAGATCCGCAAGAGCCACCGCGCTGAAAACCGAAGTCTCCTTTATCAGAAACATAATGTTCGCGCAAATTCCAGGAACCGAAACGCTCACCGCCTGAGGAATCACAACATACTGAACAATCTGCCGCTTCGTAAGACCGATACATTCCGCGCTTTCAATCTGAATCTTAGAAACACTTTCCAACGCCGAGCGGAAAGTTTCTTCCATATAGCTTCCGCCAAGAAAAGTAAGCCCGATAACCGCGCACTGCACAGAAGAAAGCTTTATTCCCATCCGCGGAAACGCAAAATACAAAAAGAAAAGCTGAATCAAAAGCGGCGTATTCCTTGAAAATTCCACGTAAACACTCACAATCTGGCTCAAAACAGGAATCTTCTGAAATTTCACCAGCGCGCACACAAGCCCAACCGCAAACGACAAAACAATTCCCGCCATCGAAAGCTTCAGCGTCAGAACCGCGGCTTCCCCGTAAAGCGGAATAACATCTTTAATAAAACCAAAATCCATAGCGCAAACTATTTCAAAGCCTTTTCAACAGCAACAGCCAGCTGGTCCGCGCAAGAAGTTCCCTTCGCGCCGCACAAATTCCCCTTCAGAACCGCAACAAGTTTCGCCGCGTCCATTCCTTCAACCAGCTTTGAAACCGCCTTTGTATTTCCAGGGCAACCGCCGTAAAACTTAACATTATGAATCTTGCCGTCTTCCAGGCTGAAATCAATCTGCCGCGGGCAAACACCGCTAGGCTTAAAGTTGAAATTTTCCATAAAAAATCCTTAAAAATTCCCCACACTAAAATATATAAAAAAATGCAAAAAAAAGCATCCGAATTTCAAAATATTCTATTAAATAGCAAAAGAAATTTAAAAGGCAGGACTTCAAATTTTCATATTCAGGGTGGCTTTTGCCTGGCTCGACACGCTCACCAGCCAAAACCAGGCTTTCCAGGTTTCCGGCCTCCGCCTCCATTGCTCCATAAAAACTTCGTTTTTATTCCGCAACGCGCTCCGCGCGACCTTCCAATCCTTGCCACGTCCGCAAACACAAATTCAACCGGAACAAAAAAAAACGGAAACCAGCAAAAAAAGCCAGTTTCCGTTTTCATCAGCCAGCAAATATCCGAGGCTCGGCTCAATCACCAAGGCTCGCCAATCAATCAAGCTAGAACTACGCAACTTTTATTTCAATGCGCTTTGGAACATTCACAGCCTTGCGCGGAACAACAACCGTCAGAATTCCGTTCTTGAACGACGCGGAAATATTTTCACCGTCAGAATCGTTCGGCAAAGTAAAGCTTCTGCTGAATTCAGAAACTCTTCTTTCGCGGATAACCCATTTCGGCTGCTCTTCTTTTTCGGCCTTTCCAGAAGCCTCCGCGCAGTTTTCACCGCATTTCTCAGCTTTTTTCTCAGCCTTCTTTGAAGAAATTGTCAGCACGTTCCTGTCAAGCTGAATGTCAACATCATTTTCAGTTCTTCCAGGAAGCTCCATATCCAATGTATAAGCGTCTTTTGTTTCTTTAACATCAACTTTAGGAACATAATTTCCGCGGCAGTTTCCGCCATAAACACCATCAAAGTTATCAAAAAGTGAATCCAACAAAGAAAGTTCGTTCATCATAATCATGCCTCCTTCAGCATTGCAATTTTCTTTTTTATTCAAAGCCTTTGGCTTTCACAATATATTATGCAAGAACCGTGCCAACTTTTCATAAAAACAAAAAAAAATCAAAAAAATAACTGCCGGCCAAGAAACGCCTGCCAAAACAGAGTGTTTTTGCAAATCAAGAAGGAACTCTTTCGGAATATTTCCAGTTTGCTCCAGATGGATTTTGCGCACGCTTTTATTTTTTCACAAAAAAACGGGCAATTTTTACACTGTGTCGTTTTTACCCGCAATTCCTGAGTATTTTTTACTCAATTTTTGCAAAATCCAGAAAAAACTGAAAAAAACTTCCGCAAAAACCAGATTTCTGAAAATTTAAAATTTTTTACTGGATTTTTTTAAAATCTGAATTATTATTATATAGAAGATGTTTTCCAAAGGCATCTAAAAATACATCAAGCTGGAGGCGCAATTATGCATGAGAAATTTGGATTAAATCAGCCGGACTTTGAAAAAATGGTCAACGACCATGAATACCAGGCATTGGCTGACAAACTGAAGGCAAGCTACGAAAGCGCAAAAATTCGCGACGGCGAATATGAATCAACATTAAAATGGCTCCGAGAGTCAGCAAAAATGCACGGACTTTCTATCAAGTAATTCTTGTTGAAACATAAAAAAATGCGCCTGAAAAATTTTCAGGCGCATTTTTTTTTACTCCTCCGGCCACACAAACAAATCGGCGCAGTTTCTTTCCCCGCCGGAAATATCAACCGTCTGCCCGGTGCAGAACGTATTTGTAACCGTAAAAAAGTAACACCATTCCGCAGCCTCTTCCGCGGAAATCCACTTTTTCAGCGGAGTTACTTCCATAATCTTTTCCCATAGCTTTGGGTTTTCAAGAACCGGCCTGTTCAGCTCGGTAAGAACTCCCCCGAAACACAACGAATTGCTTGTCGCCTGGAACTGGTTCGCAAGCCGGATTGCGCAGTTTTTCATATATCCGTTTATTCCGGCTTTTGAGGCAACGTACTCCGGAAATTCATTTCCTGTAAGCGCTGAAACCGAGCTTATAAAAAGCACAGATTTTATCGCCTTCTGGAAAGCATATTTTTCAGTAACGTTCATCGTGCCCAAAAGATTAACTTTTATGTCATTTTCTGTGCCGGTCTGAATGCCCGCGTTGTTCACAATAATTTTAACATCTTTTATTTCCGGCAGATTTTCTTTAATGGAAATATCCGCGGTAAAATGCGTGTAGTTCTCCGCCTCGGGAAAAGTTCCGCTTATTGTGTCAGCCCTAATGTCAATTCCATAAACAGAATGTCCTTCCCGCAAAAATTTAACAGCCGCGGCCTTTCCGATTCCGCCCGAAGTTCCTGTAACTAGAATTTTCATTTTTCCCTGGCCTTCAGATAATCAAGATATTCCCGCCCGACGTCGTCCTCTTCCCATTTTTTCAAAACTTTGTACCCGATTCCGCTGAACAGAATTTCGGCAAGAAGCTCCAGAAACGCCGCGATTCCTGAGCAAAGAAAAACCTGAGTCCACGTCCATCCAAAGAAAAATTTTGAAACAATTGTGGCAAAAACAAGATTGTCAACAAACTGCCCCGCCAGCGTTGAAAAATACGAGCGCGCGGCAAACGCCAGAAATCCGTCCTTCCGCACAATTTTCCCGATGTAGAAATTCAGCAGCGAATTCACAACCGAAGAAACCAGCGAAGCGGTCGCCGACCCCAGCACAACGTACCACGAGCCGCCGAAAGTTGCATTCAAAGCGTTGTTCACGGCGATATTTTCAGTTGTGTAGAATTCCCCCCATTTCCCCGGAGTTTTGCTAAGCAGAAAAAACACCGCGCAGACAAAAAGATTCATAACCAGCGAAATCACCGAAATCTTTATGCTCGCCTTCGGCCCCCACCTTTTGCAGATTATGTCCATGCACAGAAACATAATCCAGCTGAACGCAAATCCGCAGTCCATCGCAAGATACTTGAAATTAAAAAGCTCCTTGTTCGCCAGCAGGTTCGCGCAGACAACGGAAAGGAAAAAAATAGAAACGGTAAGAGAAGGAACGCTTCTGAGCAGAATACCCGTGTCCTTCATCTCCTCTTTAAAAAAATCGTGAAATTTCTTCATTTCACAGCCTCCTTAAGGATTTTAATTTTTTATGCGCAGGAGTTTTTGAGGAATCATAAACTGCGCAGTCAAGCTAAAACTATATCAGACATTCAAAATAATGTCGAACGCCGCCGAGCCGCCCGCGGAATGACGGAAGCCCATCAGAAATTTTTCAAAAAACTAAATTCAAATTTACTGAAATTTAAACTGTCAAAAAAAAAGCACATACTATTAACAAATTCAGAAAGAATTTATTTATCTCAATATGTATACTTTTTTATAACAAAATACTAGTTTTTGCCAATAAACCCCTAGGAAACGCCACAAATATCCTAGAAATTTCCAAGCCTCAACAACTTACTAGCAAACTCCATACAGCAAAAAAAGAAAATGCGCGCGAAACTACCTAGCTTTTTCCAAACCATTTTTTAAAAGAAGATTTTTATTTTCTGGGTGGCTTTTGCCAGGTTCGCAGGCTCACCCGCCAAAACCAGGCTTTTCAGGTTTCCGGCTTCCGCCTTCATTCTGCGCTTTTGATGTTTTTCCTAAACAATAAATATGATTTTTGCACCGCAAAACTCGGCAGCAGGTTTAATAATCTTGCGGACAATGCGCAGAACTGGCTTCGCCAGACCTTACAATCCTTGCCACATACGCAAAACTGAAGCCTTTTTTCTGAGAAAATTATTTTTTGGAATTTACTAGCTATTTCCACCCGGATTCTTTCCTAGCAGCGGAAATATTTCAGTTTTAAAGAAACAGCTCTTTCTGAAGACTTTCGTTCTTTTTGGAGTTTGCTAGTTTCTTTGAATTCTTTTTCTGTTCCTTCAAGTCGTTCAGAGCCATTCCGCAAAGAAGTTGAAGCTGCCTAAGCTCCGTTCCTTCCGTTGACTCACTAGCAGTTTCCAAATCAACTTTCACAACAGCGTTTTCCTTCTGAATCAGCGAAAGATAAAGCTCCGCGTTCTGGCACACAAGAATTCTGTCGCCCTGGTCCTCAATAAAATTCAGATACGGCGAAACTTTGTCGTAGTCCGTCATTCCGGATTCGGTGCGCATAATCGTAAAGCGGACGCCCGTGTGTTTTTTTCCGGTTTTCAGCCAGTCCTGCTTAACAACTTTCATCGAAGTGATTTTTTCGTTCAGCTCCTTGATTGGCTCGGTTATTACAAATTTCTTGAAGTTGTCCGTGCGGTTCTGGTAAATTTCATCAAGCTGAAAAAGATTTTTTATCTCGTCAAACGAAAGCGAGCAGGTCCATGTGTTTTTCGGATTTCCGTTTTTCCCCGCGAAGCCTTTGTACTGCTCAAAAATGTCGTAGTAGCGCATCGCGTAAGTTGAGCGGAGCTTTCCGTATTCAAGAAAATTAATCTTGTGGTGTCCGGCCTGCTGCTCCAGAAAGTTGTTTATAATCGGATTGAATACAAACCGCAGAATTTTATTTGTCTTGTCAATTTGAATCAACGAAAACAGCGGTATGAAATTCTGAAGGTCGTCCGTGTGAAAATTTATTACAAAATGAACGCACTCGTCCGCGCATTCGGCTATTCTTTCAATGCTTGTGCCGCCAATTGAAATTCCCATCGACTTGAAAAAGTCGTTGAACGAAAATTTCGCCTCGTAGTAGTTTGTGTCGCCGAAAATTGTTTTCTGCATGTTGTTTACTGCCATTGCCATTGAAATCAGTTTTTTTCCCATTGCAGAAATTTTATAGTATGCCTTGCTCATTGCGTTTTTCTGAATCAAATAAGAAGGCTTTGTCGATTCGTCTCCGGTCAGCACCAGATCTGTTGTTTCCAGCGATGAATTTTTAAAGTTCAAAATTCCACCCGTTTCTTTTTTCCCCATAGATTGAATATAAATCAAACTTACTAGGTGTGCAAGCAAATTTTAGTTACTTTGCAAAAATTTTTTGATTTTTTTTATGATATTTTTCAGGCTGTTTAAGTTCAATTTTAGAAAAGTCTGCTTAATAATTTAAATGTTGAGTTTTTTACAAATTCTGAAAGAACGCTTTCGGCAGATTTTCAGTTTGCTCAGATGGATTTAGCTCGCGCTTCGCTTGTATTAATTCGGGTGCTTTGCACTTTAACTGCCTCAATCGCCAAAAATCTTCACAATCTGAAAATCTGCCTTCGCTTTCACTTTTTTACAAAAAACTTAACATTCTACCTAATATTATTTTTTTTTCTGATGAATATTATAAATTTTATTTCTTAATATTTAAATTTATATTTATTATTGAGCGTGTCTATTTTCTTGTGGTGAAAGATTTTACAGTTTTATCTTACTAGTTGTTTCCAAGTTTTTCACTAGGTTTCGCCATTTCTTCCAACTAGCTGTTTCCATTTTCTTGCTAGGTTTTTCCAGAAGTTCCTAGCGTTTTCCATTTCCTTGCTAGAAAATGCCATCTGCTTACTAGTTTTTTCCTTTTTTTACTAGCTGATTCCAAAAAAAATCTGTTTTCCGCGGGTTTTCTTACTAGGTTTTTCCAAGGAATTTTTCATTCCTTTTTTCTTGTTACTAGCAAATTCCAAAAACTAACTAGTTTCTTCCATTAAATTACTAGAATTTTCCATATAATAAAAAATCGGCACGGATTCTGCTTACTAGCAAATTCCATGCCGTCTGTTTATCTTGATATTTCTCTTACTCCCATCTGGGAAACTGTGCATTTTCCGTCCATTATTCTTTCTTCCAGTTCGTAGATTGAATAAAGTATGAACTGGTTCATCGAGATTCCGAACTGGGCGCAAAGTCCTTTCAGCCTGTTCCGCTCGCCTTTTGGAAGCTTCAGGTTTATAACGTCGCTGTATTTTCCGGATGGATTTTTCTTTTCATTTTTTGAATCCTGAAATGATTCCGCCGGTGCCGCGGTAACCTGCCTTGCTTTTACTGCTGCGGCCGGAATTTTTGCTCTTTCAGTTTCTTGGTTTTCCGAGCTCAAAGTTTCCATTGCCTGCGAAACGAATTCTTTTGGAAGCTCGTTTGAAGGTTTCTTCATGATTGCCATTATTCAACGTCTCCCGCGAGTTCTTCCAGCCCTTTAAGAACCTGCGCCTTTGTGCCGGAAATGTACTGAACCGGAGTTTTCTGGTTTACCGAGCGCTTGAAATTCTGTTCAGTCGGAATCAGGTAAGTTTTGTACTCGCTTTGTTTCTGCATCACGTCCAGAATGTTTCTTGAAAGCGCAAGCCGCGAGTCGTAGTTGTTCAGGACAATCCGCTTTATAACGGCCTTTGAGTCTGAAAGCTGCCTCTTGTGCTTCGCGCGGAATTCCTCCAGGTTTTTCTTGAACATTGTAAGTCCGTCGAATGAGTACGGATCGAGCAGCATTACCGGAATCACTTCGTCTGTGGCAAGGAAAATATTTCCCTCGAATGCGTCGAACGCCGGTGACGTGTCGATTATAACGTATTCAAATCCGAGTTTTTCAAGCTCGTCTGTTATGTCCATGAAAACTTCCGGCTCCTCGCTGGCTTTCTGCGCCTTGTAAATTCTCAAGTTGTTTTCCGTGGCTACAGTTGGAATCACAAAAAGATTCGGAATTTCTGTTTTTACAACAGCGTCCTCAACGTAGCATTTTCCGTTCAAAATATCTGCAAGCTCAAATTTTGTTTCCGACACAAGAGTTGAAGAGCTGTTTCCCTGAACGTCTCCGTCGATGAGAACTGTCTTGTGTTTTTTTGCGAGTTCAGCGGCAAGGCTGAGCGATATGCTTGACTTCCCTACTCCGCCTTTTGCAAGCGCCAATGTGATGACTTTAATTTCGGGCCTCCTTGAAAAATTTGAAATTTTTCTTTTTGAGAATATTAGAATTCTAACATAAATAATAAAACTAATCAATAATATTATTAAAAATAGTAATAAAAGTTAGATAAAATATAATAAAGGTTAGATATAAAATAATAAAAAAGATTGCTTATTTTGTAATATTTTAATTAATATATTTAATTAGAAAAGTAAGATAAAAAGTAATATATCTAATATATCTAATATGTTTTTTATCGAAAAACGCATTTTTCGACGTTGATTCAATAATGTATCCATTTTAGCGAAAATATATGCCGTTTTTTGAATATTTTGAATTTCAGAAAATCCGCGTGGAATCAGTGTTTTTCTCTAGGAATTTCTGCGCGGAAACAAAATTTTTTGCCGCGGCAAACCAACATCTGGATGATTTGTTGGTGCGGTGGATTTCGCGCATTTTTCAGGAAACTGTGGCTCTACAAAAAAAACAGGGCTTCCGAACACAACGTATCCAGAAGCCCTGTCGCTCGTTTTTCACGAGCATCGGAGAGAGTTTATCAGCTTATTTACAAGCTGATAATAAGTTACCATTTAATTCAGATGTTGTCAATAATATTTTCAAGATTTTTAAAAGAATTTTCAGTTTTTATTTCAACTAATTTTCCAAATCTTAAGTAGTAAAGATAGCAGCGGATTTTTTCCGGGGAAATTTCGAGCATGTCTGAAATGACTTTTTTGTAGCAGGTGAGCTGGGCTTCGTAAATTTCCGGCTGAATTGTCTGGTTCGTCTTGTAGTCGATTATTGTGAAAGTTCCGTCGGAATTTTTGAACACAAGGTCGATTATTCCGCGGATGATTTTTTTTCCGGCTGTTCCGCGGAATTCAAATTCTGTTTTTTTCCAGGCGGAATTTTTTGCCGCGGCTCCGATTTCCGAGTCAATGAAAGTTTTCTGCATCTGGCGGCAGATTTTGTCTATTGTTTCAAGGAATTCAGTTTTGTCTTCAAGCGCGGAAATTTCTTTTGCGGGATAAGACGGCGTTTCAATATTTTTAACGGCGGCTTCCATGTATGCGTGTGCAATCGTTCCGAAATTTTCAAATGTGAATTTTTTTGTTTTCTGCACAATTTCGTTGATTTCCTGGAACGGCGCTGAGCTGTCGAACTTTAGGTTTTCAGGCTGAAGTTCTAATTCTTCGTCGGCAGGATGGAGTTTGCTAGGAGAAACGTATTTTTCATCCGGCTCGTCGGGAATGATTTCCTCGGAAGTTTGAAGAATCTTGGAGTTTTCTAGTAAGTTCAGGAATTCAATTTTTGAATTTGCGTTGTTTTTTGCGGCTCCGGATGAATTTTCAATCGTCCGCGGAAAAGAATTTATTTCCTCGGTGTCAAAAGGCAGCGGAGAATTTGTTTCTTCCTGTGAATAAAAATCGAAAACCGGTTCCAGAACATTGAAAATCGTGGCTGGATTTTTTTCTCCGCCCGGAAGGAATCCGGACGAATCTTTTGAAGGCGAGTATTTTCCGCTTGTTATGAAAATTTCTTTTTTTGCGCGGGTCAGGGCAACATATGTAAGCCGCCGCAGCTCCGCGTTCTGCATTTTTTTGTTTTCCTCGTCAACAAGCTGGTAAAAATAATTCTGGTGCTCGGATTCCGGATTGTTCACGGAAATTCCGTATTTTTTGCTGCAGTATACGGCTTTTGAATTTGTTTCGTTTTTTCCTTTCCGGTGCGTTCCGCAGATAAAAACTGTGTCGTATTCAAGGCCTTTGCTTTTGTGGATTGTAAGAATGTGCACGCCGGAAGTCTGTTCCAGCGGAATATCCATTCCTTCAAGTTTTTCGGTTTTTCCGTCCAGCGAATTTGATTTTTCCTTGTATTTTTCAACGCTGTCAACGAACGCCGCGATGCTAAGGTTCTGAAGCTCCGCTTTTCGGGCAAGCTCAAAAAGGAGGTCGTACATTTTTCCGTAGACAGAAACTGTTGAATTCCACAAAGTTTCGTAGCGGTAGCCGAAATCGTACCAGATTTCAGAAATAATTTTTGTGAGCGGCTTGTTTTTTGCGCTTTCCTTTATTTTTTCGTACTCTGACTTCAAATGCTCGTAGCGCGCAAGGCTTTTTCCGTCTAAAAATGAAGAAAAATCGCCATGGAAAGGTTTTTCGCCGCAAGAAAGAATCGCGTTGATTTCTTCTATTGAAAGGTTTGCCATCGGCGAGCGCATGAGCTGCGCGTAAGGCTGCGTGTCATCCTGGTAGGCGCAAAGGCGGAGAAATGAAATTATGTCGTTCACCGGCCCGTCGTCAAAAAAACCGGTTACAACTTCCGTGTTGTATGGAATTCCGTGCTTCAGGAATGTCCGTTCGTAGAGCGGCTGAAGGCTGTAGTTTCTGAAAAGAACTGCGATTTCGCCTGGATTCTGTCCGTTTTGGATTAATCCGCTGATTTTTTGAGCAACCCATTCAGCTTCGGCGGCTTCATCGGTAAGAAAATTTAAATTTCCTTTGAATTCCTCATTTTTTTTCACATCGTAGAGCGCAAAATGAATTTTCGGGGAGAAAATCTGCGGGCTGTTTTCAATTTCTTTTTCAACTGATTCGGGCATTGTGACTTTTTTGTAGACTGCCTCGTAGCCCGGAACTTCTGAGCAGTCCTTCCGTTCAGTGAAAAAAACACACGGTGGACACGGCTGGCTTGAAATCTGCTCGTTTTTTGAAGGAGGGTAGGGGAAGCCGCCGAAAATTGTGTTGAACGCCGCAATCAGCGCTGGTTTTGAGCGGTAATTTGTTGCCATGCTAAGATTTCCGTCTTTAAAATCGTTTGAAAGCGCCCTGAACACGGAAACGTCCGCGCCGCGGAACCGGTAAATGCTCTGCTTTTCATCTCCGACAAAAAACAGTTTTTCAGGGCAAAGCTCTTCTGCCGCGGGAACGCTTTTTTCCATTCGCTCCGGCTTTTCAGCAAGAAGAAAAAGCATGTCGCGCTGGTCGCTGTTGTTGTCCTGGAATTCGTCTATCATTATCGCCTTGTATTTCTGTTTTTCAATTCTGCGTATTTCCGGATGGTCGCGCAAAGTGCAGAGCGCAAGGTTCGCAATGTCCTTGAAGCTAAGGAAGCCCGTGCTTCGCTTCAGATTGTTTGCCAGCTCCTGGAATTCCTTTAGAAGCGGCAGAAGCGATTTCATCAGCTTGTAGCTTGGAATAAAGTCAATCACCGAGGCAGCCTGCGGAGCGATTTTTTTCAGCTCGTTCTGTGTTTCTTTCAGTTCGTCCGCGTTTTTCGGCGCGCCTGTCTGGGGAATTTTGCAAATTTCTGAAATATATTCCAAAAACGGAAGGAACTTTTCGTCATTTGAATTTTTTATGTCCTCTTCTGAAAGCTCCGGAAGTTCAGGATGATTTTTTTCTTCTATTATGTTCTTTATTGCAAGAATGTATTTTGTGCTGCGGTTTCCGTCAAAGTCCGAGTAGGCTTTTTCAAACTGAAGGAGCGCGTTTTCCGCTTTGCTTCCTAGTTTTTTCCAAGTTTTCAGGACTGCCTGAATCTGGTTTTCAGTTGAGCGGTCAAAATCAATCGGTTCTGCTACAGTTGAATTTTCCAGAATCGGCTCAACAAAAATTTCGCTGGCTTTTTTTTCAAAATCATTGGAGTTTACTAGTGTTTTGATTGCCTCGTTGTCGCGGTTTTTTAAAATGAAGGGAAGGGCAAGCTGCTGAATCTGCGCGCTGATTGTGTCGTCCTGCGTGAAGTCCGGGGTGATTCCGTAGAAATGCGCGCCCATTTTTGCCACGGAGCTGCAGTAGCTGTCCAGAGTTTTTATGTTCGCCTTGTAAAAATCAGCGGCTTTGTCGGGCGCTTTTTCCTTTAAAACCTTGAAAATTCGCGCGGACATTTCGACTGTGGCTTTTTTTGTAAATGTGAGCGTAAGAATTTCTTCAACCTTGTAGTTTTCCTGCTGGACAAGACGCAGAAAACGCTCGGAAAGAACTGTTGTCTTGCCGGAGCCTGCGCCTGCGCTTACAACTGAATTTCTTAAAATATTTATGGCTTTCTGCTGGTATTCATCAAATTTTCGTTTTTGTTCGGGTTTGCTCTGCATAAAATCCTCGGAGTTTGAAATTTTTCAATTTAATTTTGCCGGCTCACGTTGAATGTTCGGCGGCAGACAGCCTTGCAGCGGCATTTTCCGCAGGTTTCAAAGTTCTGCGCTTCGTCTGAAACTGAAAAATCGCTGTCTTGTATTCGCTGGATGAAAAGCGACACCGCTTCGCTGAATTTTTCCCTGGTCGGCGCAAAATCTTCTGCGGTAAGCGCATTTTTCGGCTTTTTTGATTTTGGTTTTGCCGCTAGAATCCGCTCGCACAGCTCCTGGCCGAAAACTTGCGTTGTTTCAGCCTTTGAAACATTGAAAAAGCAGCAGTTTTCAACTTCGAGCGGCTTTTTCTGGTTCTGCAGAAGAAAAAGATACATCGGCATCTGGAAATCAGGGAATTCCCAGGCGGCGGAAGATTCGTCGTAAAGGAAATTTTCCGGAATTGCGCTGGTGAAACTCTTGAAATCAACAAGAAAAAGCTCCGTTGTTGAAGGGTCAAGCAGAATGCAGTCGATTCTTCCGTTAAAAATGCAGTTTTTTTCTTCATCGGTGAAAAAATATTTTTCTTCCGAGGCGAAAACTGTGCAGCCCTGGAAAATTTTCGAGAAGGTTGAAACGGCGTTCACGGCGGTTCTTGCCACGGAGGATTTTGTGGTTTTCAAAAGTTCCTTTGAAAGGTAGCTGTTTTTTTCCGTGAGCAAGGCTTCGTCTATTTTTTCGCGGAGAATTTTCATCAGATTTTCCGGAAGAGAGTCGTTTTCAATCTGAAGAGGAATATTCTGGCTTTTAAGCTCTTTGCAGAAAAGCTCGAAGATTTTGTGGTAAAGGTTTCCGAGCATTCTGTGGTCGGCGATTTCGGCCTCGTTCTTTTGCTCGGAAAGTTTTCCGATTTCCTCGATTGCCCAGAGCCGCGGGCAGGTGAAGAAATTTTTGAGCGTTGTGCTTGAAATTTGAATTTTCTTGTCGGCGGAAAAAAGTTTTCCCGCGGCGATTTTGTTCTTTTCAATTTTTATGGATTCTGAAACGTCCGGCTCCTGAAATTTCTGGCTGTTTTTCCAAAAATCAATTCCTTTTTTTTCTGTTCCGGTGATTTTCTTTGGAAAACCGGCTTCAGGATTCAGGAAGAATTTCTTTTCATCCAGATAAAAATCGTTTTCAAGAAGATTTTTCAGGTTCTCATCGTTTTTAAATTCAATTTCTGAAAGATAGCTTGAAGCCTGCGCATATCCTGTGAAAGTTTTTTCAGCGCAGGTGAAGAAAACCGGCTCTTCAATTGAATTCATTTCATAAAGCTTTGCAAAAAGCTCTGAAACGTTCGGGTCGTCCTTGCCGTTCAGAAGAATTTTCCGCTTGTCGTCGCGCAAAAACGAAAGCTGCTTGTAGACAACGGAAAGTCCGCTCTGGCTTGAATCCAGAACAACCTGCGCTTTGAACGGCGCGCACGAACCCAGTTTATATGGAAGAATTTGAACGCCGCGCTGCTTTGTCTGCGCAAGATATTTTATTCCGGAAAGATAGCTTGAATAAAAACTCAGCGGATTTGAAAGCTGGAAATGATAATTTTCCTCAAGATTTATAAGTTCCGCCAGCTCTGTGACGCACCGGCTTAAAATATTGTCTGAATTTTCTGAGCAAAGGCTCATGTCAAAAAAATGCTCGCGGAAAATGAAATAATTTCTTCTGATTTCGGCGAAATTCTTGGAGTTTGCTAGTGAATTTATATCTTTTTTCAGCTGGACGTAAAAAAGCCGGGACTGCTCGTCCGGATTTTCCTTTGGATTCTGAAAGGATTTGCTCCAGATGTCGATTTTTTCGTTGTTGAATTCAAAGCTGCACACGCAGTTGTTTTCTTTTCCGAATTCTATCAGGCTGAAAATCCGGTTTTCGTCTTTCCACGGAAGATTGTTATTTAATAGAAGATTTTTGATTGATTCAAAGCTGAAATTCTGCTGCTTGCAATTTAAAATCAGGCTGAAGAAATTGCCTGCGCCTGTTGAATTCAAATCTTCCGCGTTTTTTGTTACATAAGGAATCTGGTAAATCTCCAGATCGCGCTCCAGATACGGCCCGTAGCTTTCCAAATCTGGAACGCTCACCGCAATTTCGTTCCATGGAATATTTTTCTGCTCGTGAAGCTGCCTAAGATGAAGGCAGACGGCGCGGATTTCCTGGCGGGAATTCTGCATAAGATGAACGTTCTGCGGCTTTTGCGAAAGAATTTCCTGCGGAACGTGGACGGCGGTTATGCTTTCCGGGGAATTTTCAAGAATCTGCTCGTATTCGGAATAATCTGAAAGAATCTCCGGAAAAAAGATGAAATAATGGTTTCCGTCCGGAACAAACGGCGGAGTTTCCCAGGCCGGATCAAAAAAATTGTGCTGGTCAAGGAATTCGCTGTAGCGTTTGTAAAGCTCCAGAAGATCCTGGTCTTCCTGGTCGGGCTGCATTCCCGATTTCTGAAAATGGTTTTTCCAGGTGAAAAGGGAAGGAATAAGACCTGCGAGCCATTTTGTAAATCCAGATGCTGAGTCCGCATATTCCGGAGAGATTAAATTCTTCAGAAAAGGTTTCCGCGCGTTTTCTTCTATTAAATTTGAAACAAAAATTGAGCGCATTGCAGAAGGCACGGAAGTTTTCTGAAGCTGCCTGCTTCTGATTGAAGAGCTTTTAAATTTGTCCCAGACAAGGAAACGTTCCATTGCAACAGCTTTTGCGCTGCCCGTTGAAACAATTCTGTCTGCCCATAAATCCGCGGAAGTCTGCGTTGGAAACACAAAAAACGCGGACTGATTCTTTATATTTTCAAGAAGAAGTTTTTCAATCAGATTTTCAGTCATTTTTTATCCGTTTTTTTGATTCATAAAGTTTGCCCAAAGCTTGTCGGCCTTTGCAATATGGTTAAAAACCCATGTTGAAATGTAGTTGTAGAAGCCAAGCACATTGTTTTTGCTTTCAGAGTTAAGCTTCTGAATCTGGAAATTAACTTCCTTGATGAAGTAATCGTGCGTGGTCTTGTGGGTTTCGTAGCCGGCATAGCCGATTTTTTTCTGAAGCTGCTCCTCGCTTGTAAAATGATATTCAGTGTAGTCAGTGAGCTTTTTCAAAACCATCGACATTTTGAGCTTGTAGTCAGATTCGTTTCCGCATACAACATCGTAAAGTTCGTTAGCAATGGAAATAAGTTTTTTGTGCTGCATATCAATTTCAGGAATTCCCAAAAGATAAGCATCGTCCCATTCGATTTTTTTCATCGCATCAGCCATAAAATTTCTTCCTTAATTTTGATTTTGCGGAGGATTCAGTTCAATCCCGGCGCCTGAAACAATTATACTTCTTATTGCAGAATTAGGCAAAAGATATAGAAGCTAGGGGGCAGGAAGATGAAACCGCTTTGTTTGGAAAGAATGTTGCTATTTCCCAGAATAATAATCCAGAGTTTTTCTTGCGAACTGGTAGGCGTTTTTAATGTCAATATTGTTCTCAAAGTATTGCTTTCTGTAAATCATGCGGCCGTCAAAAAAGTCTTTGATTTCCTGAATTGTGATTTCCTTGATTTTTGGAGAAGAAATCAGCCTTGTATAAACTGAAAGCATTACCGCAAAGTCATTTAGCAGAGGAACTTTCATGCAGCTGGAGATAGTTCCGTTTCCAATGCCAATGTTTCCGCCCAGCAGTTCAAAGCTTGTTTCCAAGTCGGGCTTGAATCCCGGAACAGGCTTAAAAGAAGAAAGCATGCACTTGTTGTGGGCGCAGGCATTACGGATTCGGCGGACAGATTCAAAGTGCTTTGTGTATTCGCATTTTATATTCATAAACTCGTAGTAAAAAGCGTAGAAGCTGATAAAATCTGCAAAATTGACCATCTCAACAAAATTCCATACAGCAGGAGATGAAACGTATTTTTCTAAAGAATTTTCACCGTAGCTGGAAATTCTGTTGATTTGGGAAAGGCTGTCTTTGATTTTTGGATGGCATTCAAGAAACTTTTCCACAGCTTCATATCCGTCATCATTCGGATTGTTCTGGCAGTCGTTTACAAGCTTGACTTTAAGATAATGCTCCTGGTCGATTGTCATTTTCAGGAGAATCTTCCTAAGGAACATATCAATGGTAGAAAGCTCAACAAGATGCCCGAAATCAAGTCCAATGTATTTGCCGCTTTTTGTCCGCTCGGTGCAAGTTGAACAGTACTGCTTAAGCCGGAAGAAAAAATTGTTCTTTTCAAGGAAAGTCTTTGCTTTTTCCTCGTCCATCAGGTTGAAAGTGATACCCAGAGTGTTTTTACAGTAGTCTAAAATCTCCGGCACAGTGAGCTTAGGTGATTTTGCGCCGGCAGTTTCATCTTTTTTGGACATGGCAAGGACTCCTTTTCTTAATTATAACATGGAATTTAGAATATTGCCCAGAATCAGTTTGAATTCTTGCAGCGGTCTGAAATGTTTATGCCTGTTCCTGCTGGTTTTGCGCGCTGGGATATTGCTGATTCCTGCTTGTTTTACAGTCAATTCTTAGTTTGTTTTAAAGTGATTTGACAGGAGTTTTTGGGTGAAATCAAGTTTGTTTCTGTAAAAGTAACTTGATACTTTTACAGAAATATCAAGGTACTTTTTTAGAAAACAAGAGAAATCAGTTGATTTTATTGTAGATTTTGGTTGGATTCTTAGGGGAAAAAAGGGAAGGAGATAAGGGGGAAATTATGTGTGAATACTATTGACGGGGGGGGGTAAACTGATAAAGTCAAATTAAGATAAAGGTTTGTAAAATTAATCGTAAAATTTGGTGATGACATTTTTAGAATTGGTTATTCATTGTAAAAGGAGGCATGATAAAAAAGTAAACGAACAAGCGGTATTGTGATACGCTGAAGAGATTCTGCGGAACCCAGGCGATA
>CAKUZR010000016.1 GCA_934718065.1 uncultured Treponema sp. | reverse complement strand
AATAACGTCCGTTTTTAAGAGCAGGGGCTGGCTGAGGCGCATCAAGGAATTGCAAATTATGGAAGAATCCCACTTTATTACAAACGGGCCGGTCAGAAGTTTTTTCAATGAGCTTGTTGAAAATCTTGAAGGCTGCTCGTGCTTTAAAATAAGCGTCGCGTTCATTACTTACGGCGGGCTCCAGGTTCTTCTTGACACTCTGGAATCCCTTGAAAAGCGCAATATTCCCGGCGAGATTCTTACCACAACTTACAAGGAAATGACCACTCCGCAAGTCCTTGAGCGTCTTTCCCGGTTCAAAAATATCACCCTGAAAATATACGTTCCGCCTACGCAAGGCGACGGTTTCCACGCGAAAGGCTATCTGTTCCACAAAAACAGCCCGGATTCAGAAAAATGGACTGTGATAATCGGCTCTTCAAACATAACGGGGCGAGCGCTGAAAACAAATGTTGAATGGAACGTCCTTCAGAATGAAAACTGCGGCGAATTTCAGGAACCTGGAGCTTTCACAAAATCTGTCCTGGACGAATTTGAAACGCTCTGGCAAAGTCCGTGGGCAAAAGAATATTCAGATGAATTCCTGATTTCCTACCGAGATTATCTTGCGAAGGCAAAACGCCAGCAAAAAGCTGAGCCGAAACAGATTTTTTCCTACAGCGACTACGCAAACCGTGGTTCTTCCGTTATCCAGCCGAACAAAATGCAGTCCGAGGCGATTGTAAAGCTGAACCGCCTGAGAAAAACCGGCGCGACAAAGGCACTAGCAATCGCCGCAACAGGAAGCGGAAAAACGTATATGTCGGTTTTTGACGCTCTCCAGGTAAAACCGGAGCATTTGCTTTTTATCGTTCACCGCGAGGACATACTGAAAAAAGCGAAAGAATCTTTTGACAAAATTTGCTCAGCAACGGAAAAAAACTATTCATCCGGATTTTTCACAGGAAATCAGAAAGACAGAAACTGCAAATATCTTTTTGCAACAAGGGACACGCTCAGCCGCCATTTCAAGGAATTTGAAAAAGACGCCTTTGACTACATTGTCCTGGACGAAGCCCACCACGCCGCGAGCGAAAGCTATAAAAACATTCTGAATTTTTTCACTCCGAAATTTCTTCTTGGGCTTACCGCAACACCGGAACGAAGCGACAGCGGCGACATCTATTCAATTTTTGACAACAATGTGGCAGTTGAAATCCGCCTGCGCGACGCGCTTTCAAACGATTTGGTCTGTCCGTTTCATTATTTTGGAATCACAGACGCGGAAGGAATCGACTACTCAAAAATCAAGGCTGAGCCAGGAACAAGCGAATATATAGAAGAAATTGCAAATATGCTCATGGTGAACCGCCGGGTTGATTATATCATTGAAAAAATGAATTTCTACGGACACGACGGCGGCAAGGCAAAAACTTTAGGCTTCTGCGCGACCGTGAAACACGCTGAATATATGGCGGAGCAGTTCAACAAGAAGCTTTCAGATGGAACTTTTCAGGTTGCGGTTGCTCTTTCAGGAAACGACAGCGTTGAAACAAGGGAAAAATACGCAAAGCTTCTGGAAGACGACAATTCTCCTCTGCAGTACATTTTTTCAGTGGACATTTTCAATGAAGGAATCGACATTCCATCCGTAAATACAGTTCTTCTTCTGCGCCCGACAGATTCTTCAATTATTTTTATTCAGCAGCTCGGACGCGGACTAAGAAAACTGCCGGACAAGGAATTTGTTACTGTCCTGGATTTTATCGGAAACTACAAAAAATCATTTTTAATGGCCGTCGCCCTGAACGGAAAACAGGATTACGACCGCGACTCTTTGAAAGTTGAAGTTGAAAACGATTTTGCGGACTTGCCGAACGGAACTTACATCCACATGGATAAAATCACAAAGGAGCAGATTCTTCGCCAGCTTGAAAACGAAAAATTCATGTCCTTAAAATATATGAAGGAATCTTATCTTTCGTTCAAGCATATCTGCGGCGGAAAAGTTCCACTTCTAACTGATTATTTAAAGCACGACGGAAGCATCGATCCTGCCCGCTTCACGGTTTTCAGCCCGAATTACAAAACCTACTTTGATTTTGTCTCATATATTGAAAAGGAAACTCACCCGGAATTTTCTTTGATGAATGAGGATGAAAATTTCAGGCAGATTATGCAGCTTTTAAGTTTTTATTCTCCGGCAAAGCGCGCGGAAGAATGGATTGCTGCGGAAGCGGTTTTTAGTTCAGGCAATTATTCTGCGGCGGCTGAAGAAATTGAAAAACTGGCTGGAAAATATCTTTCGGCTGTGAACAAAAATTCAATTTTACATTCGTGCAGAACTTTGAGCGGCGCGTATTTTGATTCCAGCGAAAACAAACGCTACGAAAAGGCGATTTTTTCTTTTGACGGAAAATATATTTCATTCAACGAAAACACAGTAAATTCTCTTGAGCATTCAGAATTTTCCGCAGAAAAAAAACTGTGGCTCGAAGACTTGATTCAATACAATCTTTTGCGCTTCCAGGCTGAATTCGGTCCGGATGACTATTCGCAGGGCGGAACTTTGCCTTTCTTGAAGCTGTATCAAAAATACACAATGCGCGACACAGCGCTTCTAAGCTGCTACACGAAAATTCATTCGTCTTTCCGCGGCCAGGGGCTGATTACTTCCGCAAAGCCGGATTACTTTTTGTTTGTGAACCTGCACAAGGATGCGGACATAAAAGAATCTATAAACTACGCAGACAAATTCATAACGCCGGAACATTTCCAGTGGCAGTCGCCGAACAGCACAAGAGCAGATTCTGAAATCGGGCAGAATCTTATCAACAACATTGAAAGAAAAATCCGCCTGCATCTTTTCGTCCGGAAATTTGAAAAAGTTGAAAACATAACCCAGCCTTTCACGTATCTCGGGCAGGTTTCAACATTTCCGGCAAGCGCGCAAGGCAACAAGCCGATTACAATGCGCTTCGCCCTGAACAGCCGTCTTCCAGAAGAACTTTACCACGATTTTGTAACAAGAACTGACAAACTGGGAAAAAACAGCGATGATAACCAGAAAGAAACCAACAATGAATAATTCTGAAGGAAAATGGATTTTTTAAATCAGCGGCATTTTTCTCTTTCAGCCGATAAGTTTTCCGCAGTTCTTGAAATTCATAAATTTTATTCCGTCGGCTTCAAGCTCCAGGTTTCCGCTGTAGACAACGCATGGATTTACGGCATTGCCTG
The DNA here is from genome assembly GCA_934718065.1 of uncultured Treponema sp. Taxonomy (GTDB): domain Bacteria; phylum Spirochaetota; class Spirochaetia; order Treponematales; family Treponemataceae; genus Treponema_D. Next base: position 42,335 of record CAKUZR010000016.1, on the reverse strand, counting down.
AAAACTGCATCATTTTCTTTAGATTCCTTGAAAAATCCTTCGTGTATGTCGAAGCGGATTTTATTTCAACCGGAATAATGTTTCTTCCGTCTGGAATAATCAGGTCAATTTCAAAACCTTTGCTGTCGCGGAAATAATAGATATTTTTTTCCTGCCCTTTGTTGTACTGCGACTTTAAAATCTCAAGCACAACCATATTTTCAAAAAGATTTCCCGTGAGCGGATCCCGCCCGGCCTGCCCGGCATTTTTTATTCCAAGAAGATAGCACGCAAGCCCTGTGTCGTAAAAATAAATTTTCGGGGATTTCACCAGGCGCTTTGTGAAGTTTTCAAAATAAGGCTCAAGGCGGAACACGACAAATGAAGATTCAAGAACTGAAATCCACTGGGACGCGGTTGTGGAAGAAATTCCCGTGTCATTTGCAAGCGACTCGTAGTTCACAACCTGCCCGATTCTTCCGGCAAGAAGGCGCAGAAATTTTTCAAAAAGATTTTTGTCCTTTACGTTCAGCATTGACTGCACATCGCGCTCAACATAAGTCTGAAAATATGAGCGGTACAGCAAATCAACTGGCTGGTTTTCTGAATAATGGCGTGGCATAAATCCCTGGTACAAAAATTCATCCTTTGGAAAATCAAAACCGTTCTTTTCAAGCTCTGCGATTGAAAACGGAAGCAGATTCACAACCGCTGTCCGTCCGGCAAGCGACTGCGAAATTGCGGATTTAAGTCCCTGCTGAAAACTTCCTGTCAGAATAAACTGTCCGTTTTTCTTCTGCGCGTCCGCAAGAACTTGAATTCTGTTCACAAGCTCCGGCACACGCTGGATTTCATCAATTATAAGCGGCGCTTTAAAAACCGAAAAAAAAGCGTTTATGTCGTTCCGCGCAAGATTGAAAATTTCCGGGTCTTCAAGGTTCACATAATTATGCGAAGAAAAAAACATCCGCGCCAAAGTTGTTTTTCCAGACTGCCGCGGGCCAAGAATCGTGACCACCGGAAAAAAATCCGCACAGCGTTTCAGCTCCTGTTCAATATCCCTTTTTATGCCGTTCATAATTGAATTATATGCAAAAATGGTACAAATCTCAAGTTGAATTTGAAATTTGTACCATTTTTGCCAAGGATGTAATATATTTTGGGTGGCTTTTGGTTGGTTCGCTAGGCTCACCAACCAAAACCAGGCTTTTCAGGGTTCCGGCCTCCGCCTCCATTGCTCCAAAAAACTTCGTTTTATTCCGCAACGCGCTCCGCGCGCCCTTACAATCCTTGCCACGGAAGAAACAAAATGCAAAATGTGATATATTTTTTAATAGCCTGAATGTCGAATTTTTTGTAAAAAAAAAGCGCAGGCAGATTTGCAGTTTGTGAAGATTTTTGGCGATTGAATTAATAAAAGTGCGAAGCACCCGAATTAATACAAGCGCAGCGCGAGCCAAATCCATCTGAGCAAAGTGGAAATATGCCGAAAGCGTTCTTTCAGAATTTGCAAAAAAAACTCGAGATTAAGGCTAATACAATATTTTATGGAAACCAACAATGAATAATTCTGAAGAAAAAAAACAAATACACGTTTCTGCGGCGGTGATTGTGCGCGGCGGGGACGAGCCTTTGCTGGCGGCGGAAAAGGAAACTGGCGGAAAGCGGGTTTTTGCGACGCAGCGGGGATACGGCGAGTGGAAGGACTGGTGGGAGTTTCCGGGCGGAAAGATTGAGGAGGGCGAAAGCGCGGAAAATGCGGTTGTCCGGGAAATACGCGAGGAGCTTGCAACGGAGATTTGCGTGGAAAAGCGGCTTTGCACGGTTGAGTACAACTATCCGAAGTTTCATCTGGTGATGGAATGTTTTTTGTGCCGCGTTGTTTCGGGGAAGCTTACGCTTTTGGAGCACGAGAACGCGGCATGGCTTTCGCGGGAGGAGCTTGACTCTGTGAAATGGCTTCCTGCCGATGTTGAAGCCCTTGAAAGCGTGAAGCCGCTTCTTTGATGCGGTAGCGCTGGGAGCCCCGGAGTTGCAAAGCGGAGTGAAACGGAGCGGAGCAATGAGCCTAGCATCAGGCTTGGCAGCCTGAGCATACGAGATTTTGCTATCGCAAAACTCGTTTTTTTTTACGTGTGTGCAAAATGCACACGACCTTGCCTGTGGCAAGGAGAAGAAAGCGAAGGGCGGACATAGCGACGGCGAAAAGCGCGCCTGGCGCGGTTTTTGCCGGACCGCCGTAAAAAATTTCTATCATTTTCTGCTCAAAACTGATATAATTTTTTTATGGAAAAAATTGTTTTTGCGGCGAATATTTCAAAAACGGCGAGCGAGATTTTTAATTCTCTTTCTAGAAAATATGAGACAAAAATGCTGGAGTTCAACAGGGAGCTTCTTCTGGCGAAAATTCCGGAAATCCAGCCTTTGCTGATTGTTGTTTACGCAAAGGATTTTTCGCGCGAGGACGTTCAGGCGTTCCATTCTATGATTTCTGAGCCGGCCACACGGAAATTTCCGGTTCTTTTTATTGGCGGCAAGGATGACTACAGGGATTTTTTGGCTCCGTGGGATGCGAATGTTGCGGGAATTATTTTGACTCCGGCGACACTTTCCGCGGTTATGGAAAAAATTTCGCTGGTTGTGGCGGCGATTCACCAGAAAAACTTCAGCGGCGAGAATTCAAAGCCTGAGGAAGCTGCTCCAGAACCGAAAAAGACTGAAAAAATTGAAAAAGATGAACGAAAGCACATTCTGATTGTTGACGATGATTCTGTAACGCTAAGAATGATGATGAATATTTTGAAGGATGAATACAAAACGACTGTGGCCAAAAGCGGAACGGCTGCCATTTCACTTTTGGGAAGCCAGAAGCCGGACTTGATTCTGCTGGATTATTTGATGCCGGTTTGCGACGGACTTCAGACGCTCCAGATGATTCGCTCCGAGGAAAGCACAAAGGATATTCCTGTTTTTTTCCTGACTGGAGTAAGCGACGCTGAATGTGTAAAAAACGCAATGACGCTGAAACCGGAAGGCTACATTTTGAAAACCACCGAACCGAAGGAAATTCTAAAGCGAATCGGAGATTTCTTTGCCAAAATTCAATAAAAAGGCTGAAAAGCCTGAATTCAAGTTCACAAAAAAATCTGACTACAAAATTCAGAACCAGCAGGAAAAGGATGAAGTTTTTTTTCTTGCCGCGCTGAACAACTGCTCTGTTCTGAACAGCGTTGCCCCGATTGTGGCTTTTCTGGAAGCTGGAATTTTTATTCTGAGCAATATTTTAAAGCGTGAAGAAGATTTTTTGAAATGGCGGCTTTTTTACAACGCGCTTTACATTTCGTTGACCGCGGTTTCTATTCTTGTGTATTTTTTAAATCGTTCCTGCCGCGACCGGCTTCATTCAAAACAGAAAATGGTGATTGCAATTTCGCATTTTTACGTTGTATTTATAATTTTCTGGAACGTTGTAATGCTGATTGTTGATTTTCATACTTCAACCCAGCTTGATTTTGCGCTTTATTTTACCAGCTGCCTTGTTTCGGTGATTATTTTCAATCTTTCGCCGTTTGTTGTGATTCCGCTTATGCTGACTGCAACCGCTATTATTGTTACGGAAATTCTTTTTGTGCAGAAGCTGAGCCCTTCGATTTTCTACAGACCGAATCTTTATCTTTTTGCTTTTCTTGGATATTTCTGCGTGGTTATCCGCCAGATGAATCTTGTGCTGCGCGCGAAACAAAATATCCGGCTGCACGAAGCGAAATCCCAGGCGGAAAGCGCAAACCGGGCGAAATCAACTTTTCTTGCCACGATGAGCCACGAAATCCGCACGCCGATGAACGCAATTGTGGGATTTTCTGAAATCGCGCTGAAAGACAAAGTTCCGCCGGCAACAGCAAATTATCTTGAAAAAATCAACCGGGCGTCGCGAACGCTTCTTGCAATCATAAACGATATTCTGGATTTTTCAAAAATTGAATCTGGCAAGCTGGAAATTGTTCCTGCCGAATACAATTTGAACACGTTGATAAGCGACCTTGAATCGATTGTGAAAGTCCGGATTTCGTCAAAATCGGTAAAACTTTTTGTAAAAATTGAAGAAAATGTTCCGCGCTGGCTTTTTGGCGACGACATCCGCATAAAACAGGTTCTTCTGAACCTTGCAGGGAACGCCGCAAAATTCACCGAGGACGGAGAAATCAAAATCAATGTGAAGCTGCACGAACCTTCCGGCGCGAAAAATATTTTTTCCGAGGGCGAAAAAATTCTTCTGGATTTTTCTGTGCAGGACACGGGAATCGGAATAAAAGCGGAGGATTTGAAAAAACTATTCAATTCTTTCCAGCAGGTTGATATGCTCCACAACCGCAAAAAAGAAGGAAGCGGTCTCGGGCTTTCAATTGCAAAAAAACTCGTTGACCTTATGGGCGGAACTTTCAGCGTAAAAAGTGAATACGGCAAAGGAAGCGAATTTTCTTTCACGATTCCGCAGATTGTCGCAAAAGAAAAAGATAATAGTATAGAAGAAAAAATGAATTTCACAGCGCCGGCGGCAAAAGTTCTTGTTGTTGACGACAACGAAGTGAATATTCTGGTTGCGCAAGGTTATCTGGCTCAGTATAAATGCAAGGTTGAAACCTGCGAAAACGGCGCGGACGCTGTTGAAAAGGCAAAAAACAAAAATTTCGACATAATTTTTATGGACCACATGATGCCGGTGATGGACGGCGAAGAAGCGGCGGCAAAAATCCGGGAAAATGAAAAGCAAACTGGAAAAACAAACTGCATTGTTGCGCTGACTGCAAACGCGGTTGACGGCGCGCGGGAAAAATTCCTTGCGTCCGGCTTTGACGATTTTCTTTCCAAGCCAATTGAAGAAAACGAGCTTTACCGCGTGCTGAAAACTCATCTTCCGCGTGAAAAATGTGTTTTTTCCAGCAAAAAAATGCCTGAAAAAACTTCCGGAACTCAGATTGAAAAATCAGTTTTGAAAACTTTTTACAACCAAATAGAAAAAAAATCCGGGCTGATCAGAGAATATGCGCAGAAAGCCTTGAAAAATGACGAGCAGGCCTTGAATTTGTACAAAATTGAAGTTCATGCCTTGAAAAGTTCCGCAAAAATCTGTTCGTTCACGGAGTTAAGCGAGCTTTCCGCCGAGCTTGAAAAAGCCGCCGCTGAAAAAAATCTTGAGCCGATAAGGCAAAAAACGGATGTTCTTCTGAAAAAATATGCGGAAGCCGGAAAAATTCTTCAGCCTCAGCTTGCTGAAAATGCAGAACGCACGGATGATGGGGAGCCGCTTGTAAGGCTGGAGCCTTTTTCCCAGGATGAAGTAATCGGAATTCTAGAAAAAATTCTGAAAGCGGCAAAAAACGGCGACCTTGAAAAGATTGAAGAGGAATTTTCCAGCCTTGAAAAGTTTGAAATGCCATCCGGCTTAAGCGAAAATATCCGTGAGCTTTCAAAGGCCGTTGAAGAAATCAGTTTTGAAAGCATTTCTGAAATCTGCAGAAAAATTCTGAAATCTTTCGGGCAGTGAACGATGAAAAAGGCATTTTTTATTTTTATCGCGGCTTTCATTTTTTTCTCCTGCAAAATTTTCACCGAAGACCCGAATCTGATTAAGCAGAACCGCTGGGATTTTTTAAATATTCCGGACAAACACAATTGCGGCGCAGACGAATCCGTGGATTTTTCCGTTCCGGCCGGCGATGCGGAAATTGCTCCAGGCGTTACAGTTTCCTTCCGCGCGGACAGAAATCAGTTCAGCCTATCTTCCTACAAAGTCCAGCAGCTTCCGGAACAAACAACTGTAAGAAATTTCGATTTTTCCAGCTACGATTTTGTCACTCTTGGAATGGAGCGTTACAAAGGCGAGAAAAAAATAATTTTTGAAAACTGCAAATTCAAAGGTTTCCGGAACGAGGCTGTAAGCCCGGACGCAAGCGGAAAAGTTTATTTTGTTTTTAACAAATGCACTTTTTCCGGCAATGTGAGCGACTCATACATAACGTTGAACAACTGCAAAATCGGAGGATTCACTTCCGATGCGATGAATCCGCTCCGGGAATTCTATGCGAACAATCTTTACGTCTACGATTTAGCCCATGAAGCAGTTTCCAGCGAAATTCATCTGGATGGAATTCAGATTTACGGCGACCAGCGTTCAAGAAAAAATGTTTCAAGCGACGGCAAATGGATTTCAAACGTTGAAACCGGCAGAATTCATTACAAAAATGTGCGGTTTGAAATTCCTTCTGTCAATTTCGGGTCTGAAAACAAAGCTTACGTGAATGCCTGCGTAATGTTTCAGCTGGAATTCAGCGGCGTTGACGATGTTTCCTTTGAAAATCTGTACGTGAACGGCGGCGGAAAATGGTTTCCAATTTATATGGACTACGGAAAAAACAACGAACGTTCAAAAGACGGAATTTCCTGGTCGCATAAAAATCTTAAAATGAAAGACGTAATGGTTTCAAACAACTTCGGAGAAATTTTCTATCCAAAACTTCTTTCCGACGCAAAAATTGCAGACGTAAAACATCATGATTTTATGTTTGTAACTTCTGTCTGGAAAGATGAAAACGATGCCGCGCATATTCTTGTTACAAACGACACAAATTCGGACAAAACGCTTACCGTAAAAACTGACAAAGAAATTTTGTCTTTTAAAATTCCGCACTGCCCTAGCAACTGGGCTTTGGGCGGCGAAATTGACTCAAAAACAAATCCTGATGAACAGCTTGAAGATTCAAATGGAAAACCGTACACTGAATACAAATTTTCGGACTTTCCGTTTGATGTTGAATTTCAAATTCCAGGCTCGCCGAACTTTATTATTTGCTTTCAGGAAAACGAGCAGATTCGCTACGTAAGTTTAGACGGAAAAAAACACTATTTTTCTGAAATCCCAGAAACTTTATAGATATTTTTTCCGCAAAATCTAAAAATACAAATTTCAGCCGAAAATCTGTCCTGGAAGCCGCAGTCTTTCTTTTGGCGGAAAACTCTTGTCGAACTCCTCAGCCTTTTTTGAATCAATGAAATATCCGTCCGGCGCCTTGAAAGTTCCGAAAGAATCTTTCAGTCCATTTTTCAGAAAACCCGGAATAAGCTCCGCAATCAAAAAATAATCAGCTTCCGGATCTGCCTCGTAGCGGACGCCTTTAGTTTTTGCCGGCACAAAGCCGCTTTTTCCGTAAAAACCGATATTTCCAGTGATTGCAAGCGCGCCGCAGCCCATATCTTTTGCTTTTTGCATTGCGTGCCTCAAAAGAATAGTGCCGTAGCCTTTCCGCTGAAATCCTGGCGAAATGCTTATAGGGCCGAACGTCATAACAGGAAGTTTTCCGCCGCCTTCAATCTTGATAAAACAGCGCGCGAACATCACGTGGCCAACCAGAACACCGTTTTCTTCCATAATAATATCAAGTTCCGGCACAAAATCGTTCCGCCCGCGGAAGCAATGCAAAACATAATGCTCATCGCAGCCCGGTTTATAAACATTCCAGAACGCCTCGCGCGTAAGATTTTCAACGGCTCTGTAGTCAGCCGGAGTTTCGTTTCTAAATGTGATTTTTTGAATATCAATATTTTTGCTCATTTTTCCCTTCTTTGCTAAACCATTCGAGCACAGGCTTTAAATTTTCAGCTTTTACATTTTCGCCGCCATGCATCATAGCAGAAAGCATTTCCTCTTCTCGCGCCGTTAGCTCCTTTTTCTCTCCAAGTTGCTTTGAAACAATTTTCACCATAAGATTCATCATAATCCGGTAAATTCCGCGCAATTTTTTCACATCAAAATTTCCCTGCAATGTGAAAAGCGGAATTTCTGCCGGAACACAGCTTTTTCCGCGGATTTCTTCAGCGCGCGTTCCGCTTTTTTCCATTCCAACAGCGCAAACCGCCCGGACATTATACTTTTTTGCCGCCGAGTCAAATCCTTTCACCTTAGAAGCCATAATCCAGCCAAAATAAATAACTTCGCTTCCTGGCGCAACTTTTGATTTTGCCTCGCCAGCAGAAAATGCCGGAAGCCCTGTTTCTTCTGCAAGCATTTTTGCGTACTGCGCCGTGCTTCCTGTGTTTGTTGTGTAGACAATCGCTTTCATTTTTTTCCTCCGAAAGATTAATTTCTTTTTGCTTCAAACCGCTCTATAAAACGGTCAATGTGCTTTTTAAGCAGCTCAACAACTGAATCTTTTTTGTCTGATTCCGCGCCGTCATAAACGCTGTAAAGAAAAAACATCGGGCCGTAAAATTCAAGCGCAATCTGCATCGCGTCTTCATCAGAGCCGGAGCTTTTTCTAAAAATCGAAGCCATATATTCAAGCGGACCGGACGCAAGATAATTCTGAAAAAGCGCCGACATTTCAACATTCCGGTGCTGCTCAACCGTAAGCATTCTGCGGAACTGCGAGGAAAATTTTTCCTCCGTCCAGTGCCTGAACTGCGCAACGCTGTATTCACGGATTTTTTCCACCGGCAGAAGATTGTATTCTTCGGCAAAATTTCCGTCATTGTTTTCCGGCATTCCGTATTCTTGAGCGCGCTCAAAATCAAGTTCCGCCATCCGCTCAAGAATTTTTTCCAGAATTTCGCGCTTGCTTTTGTAATGCTTGTAAAGCGCGCCTTTTGTAATTCCAAGGCATGAGGCAATATCGCTCATTGAAGTTCCCAAATAGCCGTTCTGCGCAAAAAGCTCCAGAGCCGCTTCCATTATCTGCTGTTTTGTTTCAGACGCCATCCTGTTTTCCTTGCTATGCTCATTAAGTAACCGCTCGTTTACTATTTACTACGCATTATAGTTACCAATCGGTTACTTGTCAAGTTTCTTTTTATTTGCAAATTGCGTTAGGGCATGGAAGCCCGAAGTTCCGGAGCGGAACGAAGTGAAGCGGAGGAATGAGCGCGAGCGAAGGCTGAAACGCCCGGCCCCAAGTTGCAAACTTGGGGAAACGCCCATAATACTTTTATTAATTTTGTTATGCAGTAAACCAGTTTTCAAGCTTTAAGAATGAACGTTCAGCGGCTTCCTCAAAATCTGCTGTATTGCGAGTAACCAGAATCATTCCGTTGGCAATTGCAGTGGCGGCAATCTGAGTGTCAAGGCAAGGAAGATTTTTCCCGGATTTTGCACAAGATCCTGAAAGCTGACCGCATATATCCGCGGAAAATTCATCGTAAGGAATGATTTCAAAATCTTCTTTATACTCAACAAGACATTTTTCAATATAAGTTTTTCGTTTTCCTTCCGGCATTTTTGAAACACCGAACATAAGCTCCTGCCAGGTAACTGCGGAAATTGCACACAAATCCTTTCTCGCCTCATAAAGGGCAAGCACATTCTCGTTTGGCCGTTCCTTTGAGAATTCCGATACAATATTTGTATCAAGCAAATACATTTTATTCATTTTCAGACTCCTTAGGATTTTATTCCTCAAAAATTACCTTGTTTGGATTAAAATATTCCTTTTCTCTTGTAGGAATTCCTTCATCATTCACTACATCAGAATATTCTCGCTTCAGTTCATTAATTCTTTCCATTAATGAACGTTTTTCATTTTTCCTTTCAAATTCCTCGTAGCTGATAATCACGGCGACAGGCTTGTCGTAGCGCGTAAGTTCAACCGGCTCGCCGCCCTCCGCAATTTTCACAAAATTGGAAAGATTGTTCCTAGCCTCATAAATCGATGTTCTGCACATAGCCACCTCCTTTAAAAATCACCATAAAAAAATCGTACTAAAACTATACAAATGATAACATTTATTTAATTTATAGTCAACATTTAATTTTCTAGCCAACATTTTTATTTTCAGGACTTTAATTCTGCGGAAATATCGCGCAGACGCAAAAAATATGATACAATACGCATGGAGAATAATGAAATACATCTGGTATTTTATAAAAATTTTGATTCAATGCACCTGGGGCTTCATTCAGACTGCGGCAGGACTTGCGGTTTTTGCTGCAAATATTCGAAATCCGCACTTTTTTTACCGTGGAAACATCGCCACAAAATGGAATTCACTTAGCGGTCTAAGCCTGGGAATGTTCATTTTCACTGCGGACGAAAGCAACGACGAACTGCAAAAATTTGCAGGAGGAACGGAGCAATCGCTCAAAGATTATGCCGGACGGATTACAGTCCACGAATACGGGCACACAATCCAGTCGCTGATTCTAGGGCCGCTGATGCTGATTCCGGGAGCAATCTCAATTATGTGGGGCAGCCTGAAAAAATGCAGGGAACTTCGCGAAAAATACGGAGTTCCATACACATTCTGCTGGGTTGAAAGCTGGGCAAGCCGGCTCGGAGAAAAATACACAGGCAGCCCGGCAATCTGGAAATGAACAGATTTTTTAGGAGATTTCTGCTAGTTCAACGTTCAACAGGCTCATCAAATCAAAATCAAGAATAGGAGAAAAAAATGGAACTTTTGCCGTTTCAGTCAGACTACATGGAAGGCGCGCATCCTTTAATATTGAAGAAACTTGCGGAAACAAATTTTTTGCACACAGCCGGATACGGTTCGGACGAATTTTCAGAAGAAGCCCGCACGTTGATAAAAAAAGCCTGCGGCGCGTCAAACGCTGAAATTCAAATTCTTACCGGCGGCACACAGACAAATATGACCGTGATTGACTGCCTGCTGAGAAAATGGCAAGGCGTAATCGCGGCGGACACAGGACACGTTTCAGTCCACGAAGCCGGCGCAATTGAATACACCGGCCACAAAGTTCTTGCACTTAAACAGAAAAACGGCAAAATTGAAGCGAACGAAATTGATTCATACATCACAGATTTTTACAACGACGGAAATTTCGCGCACATGGTCGAGCCGGGAATGGTCTACATTTCACAGCCAACAGAATTCGGCACATTGTACACAAAAAAAGAACTAGAAGAAATTTCAAAAGTCTGCCGCAAAAGAAAAATCCCGCTCTTTGTTGATGGAGCGCGGCTTGCCTACGCACTGGGAAGCCTGGAAAACGACGTTTCGCTGAAAGACCTTGCAAAACTCGCGGACGTTTTTTACATCGGAGGAACAAAATGCGGCGCGCTTTTCGGAGAAGCCGTTGTAGTTCCAAATCCAGAATTAATTCCGCATTTCGTAACGCAAATAAAACAGCACGGAGCCCTGCTTGCAAAAGGAAGAATCGCAGGAATCCAGTTCGCAGAGCTTTTCAGAAACGGCCTGTATTTTGAGCTCGGCAAAAACGCCGACATTTTTGCCGCCCAAATAAAAGACGCGCTGAAAAACGCCGGATTTCCCCTTTACATGGACTCGCCCACAAACCAAGTCTTCTTTATAATCGAAAACTCCAAGCTGAAGCCCCTCTCGCAAAAAGCAATGTTCGGCTACATGGAAAAATACGACGCAACCCGCACCGTCATCCGCTTCTGCACAAGCTGGGCAACCCAAAAAGAAGACGTGGCCGCCCTGCTCGCTGTGATTAAGGAGATGTAGCGATAAAACATTTTACGCATACTTAAAATACTGCTGATTTTTTATGAATTTCAGCTCAGGCGCTTACAAGTTTCTGTTTTGCAGGAGGCAAATCACCTTCTATATATTTCCATCAAAATCACAAACAGACCATTTTCCGCCATAGTTAATATGAAAATGAGGCGGATTGTGGTCATCTCCATACATATAAATTAAAAGTCCATAAAAACTAGAAATACACGGCATATTAATCCCCCTTGCCTATTAGTATACCATAAAATTTAATTTTCCCCTAATACCCGTACCTCTTCCTGAATTTCAAAAAGCAGACGGCGACAACAGCGGCGGAAAGAATTTCATAAAAAATGCCGCTTATCCAGATTCCGTCCGTTCCCCAGAAAAGCGGAAGCAGAAGGACGCAGGCAACCTGAAAAACCAGAGTGCGCATAAAAGAAATCAGGGCTGAAATGAATCCGTTGTTCAGAGCGGTAAAAAACGCCGAGCCGCTCATATTGAAGCCCATAAGCAGAATTGAAAACGAATAAAGCCGGAACGCGCGCTTGGTAAGCTCAAAAAGCTCTGAATCGTAGCCGGTGAAAAATTTTGACATAGGAACAGCCAGCGCTTCCGCAAGGACAAAAAGCACAAGCCCGAAAAATCCCACCACGATAATATTCTTCACAAAAAGATTATGCAGTTCCGCCGTGTTTTCCGCGCCGTAATGATAGCTGACAATCGGCGAAGTTCCAATTCCCCAGCCAAGAAAAACAGCCGCGAAAATAAATCCCACGTACATAATGCAGCCGTAAGCCGCAATTCCGTTTTCACCCGCAAGCCGGATAAGCTGGAAATTGTACAGAATGCTCACAAACGACATAGCAATATTTGAAAGAAGCTCCGAAGAACCGTTGGTGAAAGTCTTGAAAAGAACCACCGAATCCCACTTAGGCTTTCCGAGCCGCAGCAAAGACTTGTTCGGGCTGAAAAAATACAGAAGCGGAACAAGCCCGCCCACAGTCTGGCTGACAAAAGTCGCAACAGCCGCGCCTGCAAGCCCCCATTTGAAGACCGCCACAAAAAGCGCGTCCAGAACCATATTCGTAACTCCGGCGGAAACCGTAAGAACAAAACCCATCGTCGGCCGCTCCGCCGCAATCAGAAAAGTCTGGAACGAAGTCTGAAGCATAAAAAAAGTGAGCGAGCCGCAAAGAATTCTTCCATATAACACCGCATTTTCAAGAAGCTGCCCTTCCGCGCCAAGAAGAGATGCGATTTTTGGCATAAAAAACATTGAAAAAGCAGAAACAACAATTCCCAACCCAATCAGAAAATAAACCAGCAGGGAAAAAGTCTCGTCCGCGCGTTTCCTGTCGCCCTCGCCCAGAAACTTTGCAACCAGCGCAGTACCGCCAGTTCCAATCATAAATCCAACCGAAGAAAACATCATCACAACCGGATAAATCAAATTCACGCTGGCAAAAGCAGTCTTTCCCACAAAATTTGAAACGAAAAAACCGTCAACAACACTGTAAATCGAAGTAAAAACCATCATTCCAATCGACGGAAGCGTAAACCGGATCAGCCGCCCGAAAGTAAAATGGTCAGAAAGCTTGATATTCATAAAAACCTTGAAGCAAAAAAATATCACGTCCGAAATCGGACAACATCAATATATAGAACCATCAAAAAATTGTCAAATGGAGGAAGTTTCCGCCTCAAGTACGTACTATCCAGAAACCATTTTTATCAGCACCATCCCTGACTAGCAGCTTCATTTCTTCCAAAGTCCTCAAATTTATTCTGACAGTTTCTCTTGTCTTATTAATTTTTGCCGCAAGCTCATCATAAGTATAACGATTATTTTCCAGCAATAATTCTAAAATTGCACGCTGCGTTTTATTTACAGGCAGATTTACAGGCAGATTTTTACCTTTATTTTCGGGATTTTTATCATTTACAGGCAGATTTTGCGCTCTGATATGACAAAATCTGTTTTTAAGCTCATTATGTTCACCCAGCAAGAGATTACGGAAGAACTTTTCCAGATAATCTGTATTCATGTAGATGCCCTTGTTCATGTTCGTATAATTTGCACGCACCAAAGCATTGCGGAAATACCAGCTGTTATTTTCAAATGGTTCATTGTTTACTTCAAAGCCAAGCGAATTCAAATATTTAATAGTGAAAACCGCAGTTGTTCGTGTGTTTCCCTCACCAAACGGATGTATTTGCCATATATTTGCAATAAAGCGAGCAAGATGTTTTACAGCCTCTTCTTTGGAAATCTTAGAATAATCAAAAGTCTTTTCCTGTCCAAAATCATATTCAAGAGTCTGTCGGATCATATCGGCATTGGCATAAAGAACTGACTCTCCGTCAAGCACCCATTCTCGTTTTGAAATATTATAATCTCTGAATCGACCAGCATTCACCTTGTAAAAAACACCTGTAAAAAGTCTCTTATGAATCGAAAGCAATAAATCTGGTGTAAAACTGAATGTTTTTTCTGCAAGAATTTCGCGGATACGGACAGAAACTTTATCAGCCTCTTCTGCACCATCATCATCTTCTGTTCTTCCCTGCTGGGTTTCGTAATAGGAATCAATAAGCTGCCTGGCTTCTTCTATGGTAATTTCGCCATCAATATTCCGCTTTGCCGTTTCATAAAGATATTTAGAAGGATTAAGCCCATCCACCTGCTGCAAACCAATAGCAATATGCCAGAGCTTTCCATTTTCCTGCTTGGCAGGTTCACTCTGGAGGATGTATGAGTCAAAGTCTATTTCAAATGGAGATGTTTTTTCTTTGGACATTAATACCTCGGTTTATGCAATTTCAATACCAAAATCTGTAATAATTTTCATAAAGTCTGAAACATATGAGTATTTCAATAATTTACAATCTTCAACTGCACTGTAATCTATAACATGAATTTTTGAATACTTTTGATATTTACTAACATCGTATTCTTCATTCTTAAGTGTTGCCGAAAGAATTACCTGATTATCTAATTTCGAAAATTCTTCTAGCATTATTTGTTCCCTATTAGATGATAATTCACCATCTCTGAAAGAATCAATAATAATAGGGAATGGCAGCTTTAAGAAAGTGACAAGTACATATAATTTTGCAAAATAAAAAATCTGTCCTTCACTGCCAGAAAAATTTTCTTTATTTTTTGTAAATAAATCATCAATGAAAAACGCACTGTTAGGATCTATTTTTCTGACAGCTTCTCTCATTTGATATAAAAGATTTTCATAAAGCTTTTTTACATCACCATTCCTTTTATTTTCTTTTTCTTCAATTGTTTTAATTTGATTATTTATATTATCTATTTCGCTATGTTTTACATTAATTTGTTCATTCGTTTCTTTTGTCTTTTCAATTTCAACTTTAAATAATAAATAATCAGATACTTCATGAGGTTGAGATATAAGCAATTCTTCAAGCTTTTCCTTTAATTTATATTTCTTGTTTGACAAATCATCTGACAATTGAAATTTTTCTTCTATCTTATTTCTTACAGAGTTTATAATCTGATTTCTAACATAATCATTCGTTAAATCAAACTTCGCATCATTAATATCAAATACTATTTTATTACTTCCACATTCAGCACAAACTAATTTTCCTTCCGTTAATAATCGATTGGCAGAATTTAATTCTGTGAGTAAAGATATCAATTTATTTTTTCTATTATCCTCTCTTCGAATTTTATTTGAAATTTCTGCTATTTCCTTATTTAATTCTGCTATTTCTTTTTCAATTCGTTCAGATTCAATCTTATCAACACTCGAAAAAACATTTGCAGCAATGTCTTTATAATTCTTGATAAATTCGCTCTTCTGAACTAAAACATTTATATCTGATTCTAATTTCTTTTTCTTACTCTTTAACTCCTTGAAGATTTCGTAATCTAAATCCTCATCTTCTGGAATAAGTAATGCCTTTACCAATGAAACAAAATCGTTTTTATTTCTAAATCCATGATTTATTATATTTGAAGTCTTTCTGCCATCTTGCGGTAAAAAAAACAATTGATAAAATAGTGGTAAATCTGCTTTCGTGATTCCATTATCATTTCTAAATTTTGGTAATGAATAAATATTTTTATCAAACCAGTCCCTAAATTCCTCTATAGAGTTACAATATAATAAAGAACTTGCCTCTTTTTCTTTATCTTTAATTATAAATGTAAACCTTTTTCTTAAAACTTTATATTTTTTTTGATTATGAGAAAATTCACAATAATGATAATAATTTTCAGCGATAAACCCCTTTGGAAAAATTGGTTCATTTCCAATTGCATACATTAAAGATTGGAATACTATAGTTTTCCCACGGTTATTTTCATTACTCAATATGAAATTTATATTTTCAGTAAAACGCTCTTCAATAAAGGCTTCTTTTTCATTACCAACCGCAACTTTTAATATAGTCATTTTTTCCCCTCTTTAATTCTTGAAATCAAATACGCGACAGTTTTTATCGATATTCCGGCCCTGTCTATCTTAACCTTATCTATCATTTTCAATAAATCATTTATATCTTTATTTGGATTATTATCAATTATATCTATTACAAAGAAAAAAAGAATCCAAATATTTCTCTTATTATTTTTATTAAAGAACATGATTGATAATTCGGAACAGCTATCAAGTATAAAATCTTCATAAGCATTCATATCGAGTTTTATAAAGTTAAAATATTGTATAAGAGAAGTAGGAATATTTTTTTCTTGAAATAAATTAACTCCAATAATTCTATTTATTAGCAAAGTATTTATTTCTTTTTTTGTAATATGCTTTTCAAATTGCAATATCTCAGAAGGCAAGTTTACAGTTTTGTTCTCAATGCAAATATTTTTCTTAGCAGATTGCATATCTCGTATTTCATTAAAAATTGAAATATAAAAATCATCTATAGAGTTTGCAGGTTTTTTTATCGGAATTAAATTAATTACAGCCTCAGCTTTTGTTGAAGGATTTATTACAAAAATCACAAGCCTTAAAAAATTATCAATTTGCTTTTTTAACAAATCATTTATTTCTATTTTTTCTCGTTTTTGTATTTCTTTATATAATCCATTTATTATATTTTTATGATATTCATTTTTGAAATCAGAAAAATGTAATATTCTTGTATCAGTATTAATATATTTAGAATCTATAGTTTCCAAAAATAAAATAAATTCCTTAAATGGAAAATCTGTCTGATAATTTTTCAATAAGGTGTATAAGAATCTTCCAATATTTCCTAATGAAATTTGTTTATATCCTTTTGATTGTATATCATATATTTCTGAAATATCTTTATTTGCAGCAGAAATATCATTGAAACTGTCTATTAATATATATTCGACCTTATTTTTTCTAGAATAAGTACCTAACATAAAAAGGGCTGCAAATGTTTCATAATCAGAAGCTTTTTCTCTTGTTCTTTCTGTATTTTTGAAGAAATAACTCAATTTACAACTCCCCCTCTGAACACTCTTGCCAGAATAGATTTTTTCAGCAGGTCTATCCGCTTCAGCACTTCTTCTACGGATTCTTTTGCGGTCGTTTTTTTTCAAGACGGTGTCTAGTATGCGGACAATTTCATGATGTTCGGAAACTTACAGGAATATTTTCAATTCGCATGATTTCCCGAACCATCAGTTCAACAAACAAGCCAGATTTATTTTTGCTTGAAGCATGAGCAGAATAAACATATTTTTCTGCAAAATCTAAAGTCTTAGCAGAATCTGACCAGAATGCTTGTAAAAATGAAAAATCACTCATAACTATCGTCTTATAACAAAAAGTCACGAGAAGATTATAGCATAGAATTCTTTGTCTTTGTAACTAATATCCTGAGTTCTGTCATTCATGCGGTGACATTTAAATATACCAGACAGGAATCGCAGTCACATTTTCTGTAATTGGAAGATGTGTTGAAGCCATGCAAACAACAGCTCCTTCGCCACGCTCTTTTTTCAGAACATTTTCAACAACACCAAAAGATTTTATGTCATCCTTGTCAGGATTGCTCTTCTTTTTTATTTCAACTGGATACAAAACACCGTTTTCTTCTATTAATAGGTCTATTTCCCGGTTGTCCTTGTCGCGGTAATAATAAAATGCAGGATTTTTTCCATTATGAAGATATGATTTCATAATTTCAGAAACGCAGTAATTTTCAAAAATATTTCCGCTCATAGACCCACGCTCAAGAGTCTGCGCGCTAGTCCATCCGCATAAAAAGCTTACAAGCCCTGTATCGAAAAAGTAGATTTTAGGCGTTTTTATCGCCCTGTTTGTAAGATTATTGAAATACGGCCTCAGCAAAAAAATAATTCCGCTGGTTTCCAGAACAGAAATCCACGATTTTGCAGTTGAAAGAGCGATTCCAACATCACGGGCGATATCCGCATAGTTCAAAAGATTTCCTGTTCTTGACGCCAAAACCTGCATGAACCTCTGGAATATTATTTCATTTCCAACATTCAGCAACTGCCTTATATCCCGCTCAATATAAGTCTGAATATATGAATCATAATAACTCTGCCAAAACCAGTCATCGCCACAGCAAAGCTTTGGATAAGAACCTTTCCATATTTCATGATAAACTTGCATCAAATCCATCGGCGTTGAAATGGATTCCTTTTTCTGAATATAGTCCATGGAAGGCAGAAAACTTAAGCCTGAAAAATTCTGCACCTTTTCTTCCTGTGAAAATCCCTGCAAAGATAAAACTGCAACTCTGCCAGCAAGACTTTCACTTAAATTCTTCATAAGAAGAAACTGCTGGCTTCCTGTAAGCCAATAGTCGCCCGGATTGCCACTTGAATCAACATTAGCCTTTATGTACGGAAGCAAATTTGGAGCATATTGAATCTCGTCTATTAAAACAGGCGGCTTGTAACGCTGAAGAAAAAGCTCCGGATCATTCTGGGCAAGGCTTCGGTTTTCAAAAGTATCCAATGTTACATATTTCCGGTCAGCGTCAGAACACATTTTCAGCAAAGTAGTCTTTCCAGTCTGCCTTGGTCCAGTAAGAAGCAACACAGAATAAAACGATGAGATTTTTTTTATATAATTTTCAAGCGAACGTTTTTTCATATTTTTCGACTAATCTACGATTGAATAATAGATTAGTCGAAAACAAATAAATTTTCAATCTTTACGCTCTGTATTTTTCATCAATAGCTTTTACAATTCCGGAAGCCGAACCAGCCGGACATCGTAAATCAAACCAGGCCGCGCTTCTGGAACTCCTGGGAAAGGCAGGTTCTGTATTTTTCGGCGAGGGAAATAATCTGCTCCTTTTCTTCCTGCGGCCACGAGTCAAAAACGGAATTTTCCGCGGCAATCATCGGAGCAATGAACTTTTCGGCAAATGCAAGACCTTCGTCGGTAAGAGAAACAACCACGTTCCTTCCGCCGCCGCTTGTGCGCTTCACAAGGTTCTTTGATTCAAGTTTTGCGAGCGCGGAATTTATTGTTTTGCGGCTGATTCCGTAGCAACGCCAGATTTCGCTCTGACTGCACGGCGCGCCAATGTCATAAAGAAAATAAAAAATCCAGGATTCGCTGTCTGAAAGCGAACTTTTTACGCTCGCCTTGTGGTAAACCGCGTCAATCTGGTTCAAGATGTAGTCAAGTCTAACTGTTTCTTCATGCGATGTCTGTAATTTCTTCAATTGAATTTCCTGTTTTCATCCCGCCTGCCAGCGCAACAAAAAAAATCTAATGCAATTTTCCAAAAAATTCAATGAAGCGAAAAGGTTTGAAATTCACAAATGAAAATTTCTTTATCAGCAAACAAAATCTATTGCAGTTTCCCAGTCCTGATTTCATTTTTTAAATAATCGTAAACATAAAGAGGACTTTGAAAATCGTAGAAAGCGAATATCTTTTTGCAAATTCGCTTACAAGAGAAACGGTGTATTCTATTTTGTCTTTTACAGGTACCGCTGACACTATAAACCGCCAATAAATTTAGAATAGCATATTTCTGTGGCTTTCTCAATAAAAAAGCAAAGCTGAAAGTTGCAAGCTGAAATTCACAAATTCTTCTTCACAAACGAATCCGTCAGTTTTGCCAGTTCCTTTTTCAAATTATTTTCAATCTTTGCAAAATCTTGACATTTCCAATAAAAAACCTTGAAAGTAAAATTCTACTATTGCCTTGTCAAAAGACAAAGGAGACGGAATAGATGCTTGTGCGTCAAAGTCCGTTAGCAAAAAAGCCTCCGTATGTTTTTTGAGCAAGGGTTATTTTATGAAAAAGACAGTTTTAACTTTAAGCGCAGCGGCTATTTTTGCAGCGGCAGCATTCGCACAGGGAGCAGGATTTTCTGCTGAAACTCTAAACAGCCAGACTGCGGCGGAAACTTTGAGCGAAAACTCAGACGACCAGACGCTTTCCGCCCAGGAAATTTCAAAATCAATTGAAAATGTTGACGGAATAAAAATCTTCGCGGAAGTCCTTAAAAGCTCCTCTGAAAAAATAAGCGACATTGCCTCAGAAACCGGAGTTACAGTTCTTGCCCCGATTGACGCTGTCGCCGACACAGGAAGAATCTCGCAGAACATAGCTGACTATATTGTTCCGGAAAAACTTACAAAAGAATCTCTTGAATCAAAAACTTCAGTAAAAGCAGTTTCAGGAAAAGACCTTCCTGTAGAAGTAAAGGATTCTGAAATTCTTATAAACAATGTCGCGGTCGCAGGACTTTCAGACAGTTCAGATGAAAATGTATCTGTGCTTCGTCTTTCAAGCAACTTCACAGAAACATCTGTAGCTTTGTCAAAATAAAAGGGAAATAAACATAAACCAGGAGAAAAATATGAAAACAGCAAAAAAAACAATTTTGGCAGTATCAATGGCGGCTTTTGCGGCAATGATGTTCTCTTGCGCAGGCACAAAAAAAGCGGATGCGTCAGCTTCGGAATCTGCACCGGCAGTTCAGAGCGAAACAGAAAATCCAGCTTCAAATGAAGAGCTTCCATCAGAAACTGAAAATCAGGACGGACTTCAGCAGACAGAACAGCAGGCTCATCAGAACAATGATGGTTCCGTTCCAGCCTCTGAATGAACGATAACCTCGCCGCAAGCAGCAAGGTATCGTTCGTTCTTATAAGGTATTGCAGTCGGCTCAAATATCCTTTATACAACGAAAGCGTCGGGATATTTGCCCCTCCGCACGAATAAAAGCATCGTGCAGGCGGAGCATTAAAACTCCGCACAAACAAAGCCTTCCATCCAGTAAAAAGCGGCGGAATTGAATTTAAAATTAATTCACTTCTGCCGCTTTTCTTTTACGAGTCTTTTTGTATATTGAAAACATTTTTTGAAATTTATTATAATACAGAAAATTGTTGCAAAGAGGTTTTAAAGTGAATACATTTCACCGTTTTTACATAATGACTGTCTGCATCTTGCTTTCTGGAGCCGGAGCAGCATTTGCCCAAAGCACGCTTTTCATTTCAAAAAACACACTGGGAGAATCCCAGAAATTCCATGGTCAGATTTCAAGCGTTACAGAATACCGAGGAACATCCGCGGACAATCTAAGAAAGTACAGTTCAGTTGAATTTTCAGACGGAAAGATTGTGTCAGAAAAACAGTTTGACGAAAACGGCGCGGAAAAAACAGTCATCGGGCGGAAATTTCTGGAAAACGGCAGCATTTCTGAAATCACCGGGCTTGACTCCTCAAAGAACATCAAATGGCGGTATGCCTACATCTACAACGAGAAAGGACTTCTTGCCAGCGAGACATCTTATTCCGGCGAATCCCAAGTTGAATGGAAGGCAGAATATTCCTACAATGAAAAATCAAAAGTGTCGGAATGCAAGTCTTATTCAGCGGACGGCCAGCTTAGCTTTGTTGAAAAATATGCCTACACGGAAGACGGACGCATAAAAGACTATTCATCATTCTATGCCGACAACAGGCTTTTCAAGCGGATTGAATACATCTACAATGCAGACGCGACCTTGGCACAGGAAAAAAAATATGACGGAAGCGGATTCTACGAAAGCGTGAACTATTCATACTCAAATGGAAACTCAAATCTGATAAGAATTCTTGGCGCGGACGGAACACTTAAAACAGAGGAAACACGAAGTTTTTCCGGCGGAAATCTGATTCACTCAGTCTTGAAAAACGCCGAGGGAAAAACAACCGCTGAAAAAGAATTCTTCTACGACTGGAACGGAAACCTTGCTGTTGAAAAAAATTCCTCTGGAATTATCTTCAGGATTTTTCAGTACAGCAAGCCAGCTCCAAAGGAAAACTAACAATGGCGTGCATAATAATCGTTGAGGACAATATGCTGATTCGAGATGCTGTTTCCGGCTACTTAAAGCTTGACGGCTACAAAACGCTTGAATTCGGCGGAATTTCAGGAGTTCTTGATGCAATAAAAAGAAACACCGCCGACCTTGCGATTCTTGACGTAATGCTGCCGGACGGAAGCGGCTTTGCCCTTGCAAAGGAAATCAGGGCGCAAAGCGATATTCCGCTTGTCTTCTTGACGGCAAAAGATTCGGAGTCAGACAGAATTCTAGGATTTGAGCTTGGCGCGGACGACTACATCTGCAAGCCGTTCTCCGCAAAAGAGCTTGTCCTGCGGGTTCATGCGCTTTTAAGAAGAAGCGGCAAAGCAGAAAACCAGGGCTCCGCTTCCGGCGAATGGCATTTTGAAAAATCAGTTTTTGTCATTGACGAGGCGAAGCACATTGTCCTTTCAGACGGAAAAACTGTAAGCCTAACAGGAACAGAATGGAAAATTCTTCTGTATCTTGCGTCAAACGCCGGGCAGGTTGTTTCCCGGGAACAGCTTTTAAGCGAATGTCTGGACTATTTTTTTGAAGGCTCGGAACGGACAATTGACACGCACATGGCAAACCTGCGCTCAAAAATCGGGCAGCAGTGGATTACCACGGTGCGCGGATTTGGCTACAGGTTCAACGGAACAAAGGCGGATTCCAAAAACAAGGCATGAAGTCAATTTTCACAAGAATTCTAACTGGATTTATCGCAGTCTCTTTCGCCGTGATTGCAGCAATGTCAATCATCTTCACGGTTTCTGTAAGCCGCTCAATCAACGAGTGGAACGCCGGCAAAAGAAACGACTTTGTGTCTATGATTCTTCCGGCTATCTCAAAAACATACAGGCTTGCCGGAGACCTTTCATCCTCGGAGCTTGAAAAAGCGGTAATGCCCTACACAACGGACTCCCTTTATATCTACATTTTTGACAAAAGCAAAAAGCCCGTCATTCTTCTTGAAAAAGGAAAAGTCTGCACGCAGGAAGAAGTTGAAAAATCCGTAGGCTCGCTTTCAACATTTATGGCGCTGAACACGCCGATTCAGATAAAAGACGGCGATGAAACCATAGCGTATCTTTGCGCGGACAACATAGGATTTCTTGCTTACAAGGCAAACCGGATTTTCGTTTCAACTATGGAAAAAGGACTTTTCGCCGGAATTGCGCTCGCAGTTGCAATCACAATCGCCGCTTCAATCCTGATTTCCTCAATGCTTTCAAAAAAAACAAAAGTTCTTGCGGACTATATCTCATCTCCTGATTTGATGAAAAAGGAAATGTCTGTGCTAGGCGTGAATGAATTCGACAGAATCTTGAATTCAGTCCAGCAGCTTAAAAGCCGCCTTTTGCACGAGGAAACTTTGCGCCGCCAGTGGATGCAGGATATTTCCCACGACCTGCGGACTCCGCTTACAGCCGTAAAAATGCAGGTGGAAGGAATGAACGACGGAGTTCTTGAAGCGACCGCGGAACGTTTTGCAGCCCTTTATTCCGAGCTTATGACTATAGAAAAACTCGTGTGCAACCTTCAGGACTTAAGCCGATTTGAATCCCCGGAAATGAAAATTGCTCTTGCGGACTTGAACGCATGGAAATTTGCCGATGATGTTTCCGCCCGGTTTGCGTTTCTTGCCGAAAAAAAGAAAATACAGTTCGGCGTTGAAAAAAAATGCCCGCCGGACTATTCATTCAAGGCGGACCCGCTTCTTCTTATGCGCTGCGTTTCAAATATCTTACAGAACGCATTCCAGTACACAGTTGAAGGCGGAAAAGTCGCGCTTCAAATCAGCAAAAACAATGAAGAGCGCACATCAATTGAAATTCTGAACACAGGCGCAATCGCCGAGGAAGACATTCCCCACGTCTTTGACCGCCTTTACCGCGGCGACCGCTCAAGAAGCAGCGAAGGCTCCGGCCTTGGACTTTCAATCGCACAGGCAATAGCTCGCCTCCACGGCGGAACAATCAAAGTCTGCAACACAAAAAATGAAAAAGGAAAAAGCTGCGTGAGGTTTACAGTGGAGATTTAACTGGCCGGATCTTTTCACAAATCTTTCTTTACAAATGAAAATTTTTTTATCAGCCGTTTGAGCTTTGCCTCTGGAGTAAAAAGAATATGCACATCGTCGATGTCGCGGGCGTGAACTTCGGATTTTTCCTTGCGCCCTTTGCCGCTGAACGCAAGCTTGAAGATTCCGAAGTTGTCCAGCTTGACTTTGCTGCCGCTTTCAATGTGAAAAATAATCCTTGCGGAAAGTGCTGTTAAAACTGCGGAAACGTCAGCCGGAGTCAAAGTTGTGGCGTGCGAAAGTTCTTCTGAAAGCATTTCTGTTGAAATCATACCGGAGTAAAACGGCGTTGGATAATACATTGCTGGAGCTTCCATGTCTCGCGGATTCTTTCTTTTTCTTATTCTGTACGGAGTTTTCATTTGTTTTCTGCCCTTTTTTAACTAAGAATTCAACTGAAAGTCCGCATAAAATTGACTGATTTCCGCCGACTTTCTAAAAAAGTATAAAGGTATTTTTGTAAAAGTATCAAGATGTTTTTCTGAAAATAACAAGATACTTTTAAAAAAGTAGCAAGGTACTTTTACAATAATATCAAGCTACTTTTTCGGAAATACACTGACTTTCGCCCAAAAACTCCTAACAAATCAGTTTAAAATAAAGCAAGAATTGGCTGAGAAAAAAGGAAGAATCAAGAACATCTCCGCATAAAAAATCATCAGAAACAGGCGGAAATATTTCAGACCGCCGCTAAAATTCAAACTCCCCCTGGGAAAAGTTCTGCTTTTCTTCCGGGAACGAGCCTAGAAACTCGAACACTTTTTCAACGCGGCATTCGATTCCGGCTTTTTCACATTCTGAAAACAAGATACTGTGATTATAAACTGCAATTCATAGATGTATGTTTTATGTTCAAAAAATCAGCAAAATATAGTATACTAGGATTTCAGAAAGCTATGTTTTACACACAAATAAACAACCGCCGCTATCTTGGAAACAAATACAGAATTCTCCCTTTTATAAAGAAAAATCAGAACATTATGATAATGAAGAGAAACCTGTCGCATAGAGGAGAAACACATGAAAAAGAAACATACACAAGTTGATGATATTATTGAAACAATGCAAAAAAACGGCGGATATGCGACGCTAGCATATCTCAATCAGAATGTTGATACATCAGCTTGGAAAACTAAAACGCCTTTTGAAAGCATTAGATGTTCTTTGCAGCGGAGAAATGAATTTTTCAAAATACAACCAGGACTTTGGGCTTTAACTGATTACCGAGAATCTGTTTTGAAGAAATTCCAAATAAAAGAAAATGAAAAAGAACAGAATGAAGTTTTCACTCACGCATATTATCAAGGATTAATTGTTGATATTGGCAATATGAAAAACTTAAAGACTTATGTTCCTGCACAAGATAAAAACAAATTATTTCTTGATAAAAAACTTGGCGAAATTTCAACTATGACAGATATTCCTGAATTCACTTATCAGAAAATTACAAACCGCGCAAGAACAATTGATACAATCTGGTTTAATGAGCGAGAAATGCCAAGCGCATTTTATGAAGTAGAACATTCCACAAATATCATCAACTCATTAAACAAATTTTTTGAATTACAGGATTTTAGAGCAAAGTTTTTCATTGTTGCTGATAAAAAACGAAAAAATGAATTTTTTGATAAAATAAATCAATCTATTTATCTTCCAATAAAGTCACTCGTCGATTTTGTAGATTATGAAACGCTGGCAAACCAGCATACGAAAATGTCTGAGTTGTACAACGGTTATATGGTTTTGTAAGTCCCAAGATAAAAAATAAGAATATTTCAGCCCGCCGCTAAAATTCAAACTCACCCTGGGAAAAGTTCTGCTTTTCTTCCGGGAACGAGCCTAGAAACTCGAACACTTTTTCAACGCGGCATTCGATTCCGGCTTTTTCACATTCTGAAAACAGGATTTTCATCAGGCGCGGGTTTTCTGGGCTTGTAACTTCGTAGGAATTTCCGTAGGTTTGAATATATTTCTGCTTAAGGCCGGGGAAATGCCTGTCTAGCTGGCTGTAAAAGTACTCGCGGTTTCCTTCGCGGAGCGTAAGTCCGATTGCGAAGCACATTATTCCGCGGACTTTCTGATGGACGCAGAGCTCGATTAGGCTGCGGAGATTCTGCTCGGTGTCGTTTATGAACGGCAAAAACGGAGAAAGCCACACAATCGTCGGGATTCCGCGCATCCTGCATTCAGAAAGAATTTTCACTCTTTCCTTTGTTGTGCAGACGGCAGGCTCGATTATGCGGCAAAGATTTTCATCAAAAGTCGTAAGCGTTGTCTGGACGACGGCTTTCGCCTTGCGGTTGATTTCTTCTATTAAGTTAATATCGCGCAAAATCAAGCTGCTTTTTGTCTGAACCGCGACTCCAAAACCGTGGCGGCGGATTATTTCAAGGCAGCGGCGCATAAGACCAAGCTCCGCCTCGCAGTGCATATAAGGATCGCACATTGCGCCTGTTCCAATCATGCACTTTCTGCGTTTTTTGGAAAGTTTTTCTTCCAGCAGTTCCGCGGCATTCTGCTTCACTTCAATGTCTTCAAACAAATGATTAATCTGGTAGCAGCGGCTGCGGGAATCACAGTAAATGCAGCCATGCGTACATCCGCGGTAAATGTTCATTCCATTGCGCGCGGAAAGAATTCCTTTCACCTTTGTAAAATGCATAGCTTATGATATAACGAGAAAACATGAATTGCAAGAAAGGACGGCTTTGCAGAACGACGCAAGCGAAAGTCCTCTTCTAAACGCAGCCGCCGGAAAAACTCTACGCCTGCACGGAAGAAACCTTTCCTTCGACATTGCGGACAGCGCGCAGGGAGTGTTCCTTGAAAACGAGACCGGCCTGACCCGCATAGGCACATACAACCGCCGCGGCTCGAACATTGTGGACGCAGTAGTTCCTTCCAGCCTGGCCGCTGGAAGCTACAGCATAAGCATAGTGACAAAGCCCGGACTCACCTACTTCACCGCGAACATCGACTCAGAAATCACGGTAGCGTATGAAAACTAATCTGAATAAGGGAACTGCCGCGCTTCTTCCTGGGAATTTCCGTGAGGATGCACGGTGGTGTTTTCTGGACGACTGTTTACCAGCTCCATGTTTTGTCTGAAAGAATATCTTCCACAACATACTCAATATTTTTTCTGAATTCCGTATAAAAAAATCTGTTTAAAATACATCATCCTGGGCATCTTGCACAGCCTGCATGTTATTAAACTCATATTCAAGAATAATCCATCCAGTCTGCGGATAATTTTTTGCGGATGCGTAAATAGAAACATTATTTAAATCATCTTTCAATTCATTTTTTGCTGATGATTCCCAGATTGCCGCATACGCTCTTGCACCTTCAGCAAGCGCTCTAAGCCAATATTTATCGTCTTTCCATAAAGTATCTGATGCAATTTCATCAATCATTCGTGGGTGTCCATAAGTTTTTGAAACTCGTCCTTTTATTTCAGCAAATGCATTTTGAATTTCAGTTCCATAATCATTTGTAGAAATCTCATCGCTTACTGCTTTTATACAATACAAACCTTTATCGTCATCAACAAAGGCAAGATAATGCTTAAAAAGAGGATGTTTTTTTACAGGGAAAACATAATAACAATCATCTTCGATGTGTTCTGGGTCCGCTCCATCACAGGCTTCTGTCAAATCATCTAAAGTCATACCCATTGAAAAGCCGAAAGGAACTGAAAATAAAAGAATCGGAGCAGACAAAAGAATCAACAATAAAAACAGCTTTTTCATTTAGAAAGACCTCCGTTAGTGTATTATTTTATAAATTTCCATAATTCTTCTTTTTGTGTTTTTTTATGCATCTTTGATTTTTCATCATATTTGTAAACTTCATAATTTTCACATTTTGTATATAAATCAATCAAAATAACATCTGAGGGAATCAAATAATAATAATGTTCAATAAAATATTCCAGAAGCGTTTTGCATTTTTTCTGATTGTAATCCATGTCAACAGCAAAAATTTTTTTATATTTGGAAGGCGTTAAATAAAATAAAAACATTGCCTCTGACCAATTTTTAAGCTTTGCAGAAGGGGGATTGCCGGTTTCTGTCCAAGTATGCGTTTTACATTCAATCAGAATCCTGTCATTTCCAAAATCAAATGCGTGCTCTTTTTTTGAATTTAAACCTATTTCAATTTTTTTTTGTTTTTCTAAAAAAATATTATTTGAAACAAAAAAACTATTAACAAATTCTTCAAAATCTTTACCTGCTTGAGTATTAGAACTTACATTCTTTCTTTGATACGTAATATTCATCATTTGCTTAATAATTATATCATATATTAGCCAAAAATCAATTTTCCAACTTTCAGCAGTAATCATTAAAAAATGAACCGCCTCGCATCTCTTGGGAAAAGATGATTTTGCGAGAGAGGCACGGTGATGTTTATGCCAAAAGATTACCAGCTCCACGTTTTGTCTGAAAGAATATCTTCCACAACATACTCGATATTTTCAATGTAGCCAGGCTTTTCTTTTCCTCGTCGGTCAATAATTGAAAAGCCTGTATTTGCGTATTCTTCGATTGCGGTCTTTATTTTGCGTCCTAAATTTTCTCCAGTTTCTGCGGCAACCTCAAAATCTTTTTTAAGCTCATCTGGATTGCCTTTGTAAAGTTCTTGCAAAGTCAAGGCAATCATTGTTTTTAGGATTTTTCCTCTTCCATTAAAAACTTCTTTTCCTAACGGAGGATTTTTTGTTTTATCTGTAAGCTTTGTGCGTTTTTCAACAGAAATTCCTAAAATAAACGCCCATAAAAAACGCTGCCAGTCGGTTTTAAAAACAGTACGTTGCGAACGAGCATCTGTTCCTTCGACCCTGTAAAATTTTCTGTGTAAATAGCTGACAAAAAATGATACTCTAAAGAAGAAGTACGATGTTGGTAAAAAAAAGAATTGGTAAAAAATGGAATGACAAATAGACCCGATGATTCAGGTCTACTGGGAACGCAACTGGAATGACCTTACAGAATTCTTTAGATAGCAACATATAATCTGAGTAATACT
Organism: uncultured Treponema sp.; assembly: GCA_934718065.1. Taxonomy (GTDB): domain Bacteria; phylum Spirochaetota; class Spirochaetia; order Treponematales; family Treponemataceae; genus Treponema_D. The sequence continues at coordinate 13,478 of CAKUZR010000016.1, read as the reverse complement.
GATTACAAAACTTTCAATACATTACTCAGAATTTAATTATTTTATATTTTATCAGTCATCTGCAATATTTATTTTATCAGAAAGTCCAAGTTCTTGTAAAATTACACTATATTCTTGACCGTTAGAATTTGTTTTTGAAACAGAATTTATTCCCTTTTCTAGAAGAGAATTTACAATTCCTGTATACCAGCCAAATCTCCGTGTATCGAATTCCCATGGAGTTTCATCTCTTTTTTTGGAAGTTTCAATCTTCTGCCAATAGTAATACATTTCATCTATGCTATGATCAAGAATATATTCTGTTTTGTTATTTTTTTTCTCTATCGCAACATTAAGTTCTACATTGTGGTTTTTACAATAATCAAGAGTTCTCAAAGCATAATTAAGTTCGGTATTTTCATCTAGATCTGCATATTCAAAACATTCTTTTACCCAATCTGCCAAATAAGCATCTTCAAATTTATATCCACGCTCAAATATAAAATCCAAAACTTTAAAAAGCCTTTCCTGCTGATTCTTTTCCTTCGCCATCGAAAGTCGATTCAAATCTATAAATGACTTTTCTTTTTTATACCATTCATCGGATATGTATTTTTTCAGACATTCAAATTGATCTGCTTTTAGACTTGGCTCATCTTCTTGAACTACATAATCATAAATAAAATTACGTACATTCTGTATATGTGGTTTATACCCTTTTCTATCCATTTCAAAAAAAATTTCATTTATTTCAGGACTTCCCCAACTCAAATTATTTAATGGGGTATATCCTCTATAATCAAGTTCATTCTCTTTGTAGTAGTTAAGGAAGAATTTCGCATATTCTGTATACCATTTTGTATCCCCATAAATTTTATTGTAATCAAAACAACTATACAACAAATCATATTTTACGCCTTCACCTTTATTTCTCACTGGAAAGCCATTTTTAAATAATACATCCCAAATAGCTTCGTTTCTCAATCTAAAAGCAACAATAACCAAATCTTGTTTTCCTCTTGGAACTAAACGGAAGTCAGCTTTTGCTTTTAGACACAAATCAACAAGAACAGGATCTCTATATTTTTCAATAGCATAATACAAAAGAGTATCACCATCATCATCAATTGCATTTATTCCGTTCTTCTCAATAAAATCAGCCCAATAACGAGCGGCAGAATCATTTATATCATTTCTTAAATATTTTGTAAGTTTTGATTGAGCACCACATCCAGAAAATAAAATTGTGAACAATATAACAACCTGACCGTATTTTATTAATTGCATAAATTTATTTTTCATTTCTTCCTTCTCCATTAAATAATTTTTTTGTAACTTCAGTAGAAAAATTAGCTTAATAACAGTCCGTCTGCATCTGTAAATTTAGTTGTAAAAATAAGAGTAAATAAATCATATAAACTCCATATCATTCCAGCCATTCCAGCTGAAAGTACACTTAATAAAAGGAGTAATCCACCAGATTTTGTTTTTCCTACATAAAAACGATGCATACCAAGAGTTCCAAAAAATATGCACAGTAGAATTGCTGTGGACTTCTTCTTTGTAGATTTTGTAACATTGTCGTCATTTGTAATAATCATAATATTCCTCCATTATTCACACTTAATTTTTATTTGAATGGCAATTGGAATTACCTTTTGTAAAAAAGATGCGACTAATTCTGTGCCAGTTCCGTTCAACATTGCTGTTTCGATTTTTATATTGTTAACCGTTATAAATGAATTAAATAATTTTGGCGAAGGAACTACAGACTGAATTATATCTAATTCTATTTCTTGCGGTTTTTCATAACTATTACAAATATATAATTTTTTATTTGTAAGAAGAAAACCAACTTTTCCATTACAAAAAGCTGATTCATCATAAACTACAACGATTTCTTCATCTCTACAATTTTTTGCATATGCATTTACAGCGGCGATAGCTTTTTTTGGATTGCTATCTGCTAAAAAGAATCGCTTCCTGAATTCTTCGTCGCAATCTATATTTTGAATTGAGGCATAATACTCTTTTTCAATTGCTTCTTTTGGATTTTCACAAATAATTGGAATAGATTTTTTTTCTTCAATCTCATTACATTCAAGAGTTGGATTTTCTGATTTAATTTTGTTTATAAATTCTTCTGAAGTAAGATTTTCAAAAAAATCAGCGATATCATCAGTATCTTGTTCAAGTTTATTAGATAAAGCCGTATAACATTCTGCAAGTTCCTTACGATTTATAGCAAAGTATTGTTTTATTAATGCAAGGTTATAAGTATGAACAGGAAGTACCATATTGTCGTCACTTAACTGCATGTAAAGAAGAAGCATGACAACATATATTAAGCAAGTCTGTTCTCTGTCAGTATTTATTGCTGCAATACTTGAAAAAAAAACTTTTATATTTTCTGACTTTAATTCTGAATATGCAGAATCTATTTCTTCTTCTATTGAAAATAAAGAAATATTTGTTTCATAAATTTTAGAAAGAATAGATGCAATTTCTTTTTTTCCACTTCGATCAAGAGCAACATTATTTCCAATCATAAATACAAGAGTTTTGAGCATATCGCTTTTGTTTAGAGCTTCTTTTTCAATTTTCTCCCGTTCTGCGTTTTCCTGTGCATTTTTTTCAATAGCATTAGAGATTGACCCCATTACACTATCTGCTAAATTCCAGCCTATATTTGCTTTGAATATATCAAAACCAATTCCCATTTTTATTTACCTCAATACAAATAAAAGAAAATTTTTCATTTATAAAAAAAATTCTTAGCTAAGTTAATTAATTGCTCTCTTATACCAATATTCTGATTTTTCTTGATCTATAGCAGTTCCATAGCCAGTTTTGTAAAATTCAGAAAGTTTTAACATCGCCTGGACATTTCCATATTCTGCAGTCTGTTTTATTATTTTAAATTGCTCTTTTGGCGATATTGCATTATCTAAATCTGGCAAATTCTCTGAATCCATACGTTGCTCCCCTGCAATTAGTGAAATTTTTGTAAAACTAATATGCTTATAGCCCATTTTCTAACATTCCATTTTTAATAATAATACGCTAAAAGCAAATTGTCAATATATTTTATATGCTATAAGCATATAAAATATGGAGTTACGAGCAACATTTATACAAAATCTTAAAATATATAGAAACAGGCTAAAAATTTCTCAAATGAAACTTGCCGAACTGTGCGAAACATCGACAAGCTACATTGGAGAAATTGAGATAGGCAAAAAATTTCCTTCGATAGAAATGATTCAAAAAATAGCAGCGGCGGTACAGGTTGCCCCTTACCAATTATTTATGACAGAAAGTGATATTGCAGAAATTCATATTCCCTTAAAGTCTCGGAAACAACTGATTGAACGGCTTCAAAAAAGCATTGCTGATATTATAGAAGAAGAACAAGGTGATAAGAATTAAGAAATGAACTGCCGCACATCTTCAGAGGGATTCCGGGAGATGGACGCGGCAGTGTTTTAATTGAACTAAAAAATATAAAATATGCATCTATGAAATTTCTAGGAGAAATCACTTTTCAATATTTTATATAAGGTTGAAATATGCTCGTCAACTTTTGATTTTAAATTATCAAATCTATTTTTTAAGAAGTCATTTATCGTAAGACTTTCAGAAACTGTTACATTGCAGCCAATATTTGGTAAAACTTTTTTAATTTGGTCATTTTGTGAATATTTTGAGAAATCCATATCGGAAATAAGTCCGTTTGTTTTTTTTGTTATATAAACCATATTGAGCGGAGAATTGTAGACAGATTTTTTATTTTTTCTTATAGCCTTTGTTGTTTCTCCTATTTTTTTATTTTCACCTAATGGCAATAAATGATGAATTTCAAATCCGTCAGAATAAAGAAAATTTAAATTTTCATCAGTTAAAAAATCTTTATATCCCTGTGACAAATAAAATTGACAGATATAATTTGTCATAACAGCAGGAGGAAGTTTATCAGTTTCATTTATTTTGCACATTGTAAGAGTCTTTTCATCAGAATAAAAATCTTTATTCAAAACATCTTCTTGATGTTGCTGTAAATATTCAAGGGCTGAAAGATTTCCGTTCTCTGTTTTATTAAAAAAAGCTTCAAACCTTGGAATTTCGTTCAAAATATTCACATTTTGATTCGACTGATACATCCATGCAAAAACTGAAATCCAATACCAGTATTCAAAAAAATCATGAATTTTTTTGTCACTGAAATATTTATCTTCTGAAAAGAAATACGCAACGACTGCAACTTGCGCCTTGTAATTTATATCTCCGAGTTTTCTGATTCCGCAACGAGTTTGAAAAAAGAACAAAGCCCTGTTCATTCCCAAACAGCATTTTTCAGCATTATCAAAAATATCTTGTTCTTTAAGATTAAGAATTTTCTCTTTCTTAATTACATCTGGATTAAAAACATCTCCAGCCTTTCTATTTTTCTTCGCTATAACTAGAGCAAGAACATTTAGAAATACATTTATGTAGGTTTGTTCGATAATATCTTTATCCGAAATGACCTTTGCAATATCCGAAGGATTATTATATTCTTTTTTTGAAAACTTTATCCAGTTTTGCACATTTGATGATAATAATTCTGTATTATAAGTCATTGGCTTTCCAATGTAATCTATCATCATCTCATAAAAATTCTTGTCAGTAAGTTTTCCAACTTTAGCCATTATCAAATCAAATACATCAAGAGCGACCCCTTGCATATTCAGATTGCTATAAATATCAATTGCACGGGCTTTATTGGAGTTCTTTACTTCGATTTTATTTAAAGACAATTCATTCAAGCTGTCCTTGAAATAAGATTTTACAGAATCTATCCAGTTTTGTTTTAAATTGTCTTTTTCTTCATCTGTTAATTTTTTGCTGCTAGTTGCTTCTGAATAAAATTGTTCAGCAATTATTGCAAGGATTTTTCTAAAAGAATTTTTAATTTCCACAGATTCATTTTCATCCATTACAAACTGAAAAGGAATCCTGTAAAACCCTTCATGATTAGTTGTGCAGAAATCAACAATTCTCTGCCTGTCTTCTGTGTTTTGAAAATCAAATAATTTTTTTCTGGCTGGTTCAATTTCGGAAATTTTCTTGCTTTCTATCATTTCCTTCACGTCTGAACTTGAAAGTGATTCATCTAACTTATTTTCAAAGTTTAATTGTTTTGTGTGAAAAAAATCCTTTATAGTGTTATCATTATTTTCAAGAGCAGGAATTTTCAGAAACCATAGCAATTTTAAATCATCGCTAGCCAAATCATTTTGACAATTTTTAAATTCACTAAAATAATAAGTAGTTACTCCAGCAAACAATGAAGTTAATCTTTGCTGACCATCTATTAAATAGTCAATTTCATCATCAGAATCAATCTTTATCTGTCCTTTTCTTGTTTGAGCGCCTATTTTCTTACAAGCAAAAGCTTTATCACAAGATTTCAATGTAAGAATGCTTCCAATCGGCATTCTGCATAGAACACTTGCATAAAGACTTTTCATTTTTTCAGAGTCCCAAACAAAATTGCGCTGAAAATCTGGCAGAACCAATTTTTTGTTTTCAATTAATTTTCTAATTTCGTTAAATTTCATCTTTTCATATCTCCAATAAAATATCTATTTTTTTTATCTATTCACCTTTATGTACTCCAACGCGTTTTCCAGGGCGCGGAAGTCTTCTTCGCTTGTAAAATATCCTACGCTGAAGCGGACTGTTCCGGCGGGGAATGTTCCCAGGAATTTGTGGGCAAGCGGCGAGCATTGAAGTCCTGTGCGGACGGCGATTTCCTTTTCATCAAGAACATTTCCGATGTTTTCGGCGGAGTAGCCTTCAAAAACTGTTGAGACAACGCCGATGCACTTTGTTTTTTCCGCGAATCTGTCTGCCGGCCCCAGGATTTTCACAAAATCATACCGCTTCAAAATTTCCAAAAGCCGCCGGTGATTTTTTTCTTCCACTGACCTGATTTCTTCCGCGTTTTGCAAGAACCATTCTGCCGCGGCGTGAAGTCCCGCAACCGCGCAGATGTTCTGGCTTCCCATCTCGTAGCGGCCCGGAATATTTTCAGGCATATCCTGATTCGCTGACTCAACGCCGGTTCCGCCGAACAGAACAGGCTCCAGCGCGACATTCCGGCTCTTTGCAAAGCCGCCGATTCCAAAAGGTCCGTACAAAGTCTTGTGCCCGGCAAAAACCGCAAAATCAACAAGGTCGCTTGCTGTTTCCAGCGAAACAAGTCCTGCCGTCTGCGCCATGTCCGTTACGGTTGCCGCTCCAAACTTTTTCGCCGCCGCAAAAATTTCCAGGACCGGCGCGACAAGCCCAATCACGTTGCTTGCGTGGCTCACAATCACAATGTCAGGCGGATTTTCCGCAAACTGCGCGTTGATTTTTTCAATTTCATATTCAAAATCTTCAGAAACAAAAAGCGTTTTCACCTCCGCCGCGCCAATCTTTTCAAAATGATGAAGAACGCGCGTAACCGAATTGTGCTCAAAAGGCGAAATGTAAACGGTTTTCTCTTTTCCAAGCCCTGCCCGCCCGTTTCCAGAAAAATCAAAATCCGCAAGAAGCCCCTGAATCACCATGTTCAGCGCAAATGTCGCGCCCGGAGCAAAAATCACGTCCTTGTTCGGGCAGCCCAGAATCTTCTGAATAAAGACGCGAGTTTCCGCCGTTATTTTTGAGGCCTCCGCCGCAATTTTGTACTGTCCGCGCCCCGCATTTCCGCCGTGATTCCTGTAAAACGAGTCCATAAAACTGTAAACACATTCCGGCTTTGGAAAAGTCGTCGCCGCGTTGTCAAAATAAAAGCTCATTTTTCCTCCAGTTCAGTTTTTTTATGGGCGTTTCCCTTCGTTCCGCTTGCGCTCACTTCGGGCCGGGCTTTCCAGGGTTGCGCGCCTTACGCGCTTCATTCGTCCGTTCCCTTCGGTCGCTTCCGAACGGCTTCGCCGCCCTTTCAATCCCTAACGCATCAGCATAATTTTTCAAGCAGATTCACAAGAACCTGGCGTTTTTCCGCGTCCGTCACGGACTGTCCTATTTCTTCAATTGTCCGCATGATTTCATCTTCAAGCAGAGCCGCGCGCCGTGAACATTCGGTTTTCTTGAACGATTTCTGCGAGCCTCCGTTTTTTCCTGCAAACTGGACAACATAATTTTCACTGCCGCTTTCAGTTGCGCTGGCAAAATCTGTGCCGGCAGAAACGCTGTTTTTTCCATCAGAAGAATTTTTGAAGTCCGAAAGCGTTTTGTTCAGCTCTGTCATTCGCGCAAAAAATATCTCCTCCGTGCCGCTATTCCAGTCGTCAATGCTAAGCCCGGCAAGCAGAGAAGCCATTTTTCGTACGGTTTCAATTTCATCATTTCCGGCGGACTTATAAATTTTCAAAAGCGAGTGCGCTCCGTTTTCAAAAACGTGGCTTTCGATTTTCGGGTCAAGGCTTTTGCAGAAATCCGCGATGACATTTTTAAGCGAGCGTCCGCTGTTTCCGCCGCCAAAAGCCGCTTTAGTTTTCTGGGCAAGGTTCTCCTCAAAGTCTGAGAGCGCAGAGTCAATAAAAGTTTTCGCTTTTTTCACATCGGAAGAAATTTCTGGAGCCGCATTTTCTGTATGCACGTTTTCAAAAACCTGGGGAATTTTTTCAAAAAGAATTTCGTGCGCGCCAAGTCCGCTTTGCTTTAAAACGTTCATAAACGCGGAATATTTTTTCAGCTGCTTTGTGAATTTCGGAAGCGAGCGGTACCAGCGGGCCATCGCGTTCACAAGATATGAATATCCGTTCGTGTTTTTTTCATCTTCAATAACAAAGTCGCGGAAAATATTTTCAAGCGCGCTGATATACTCTGCCTTTTCATCGCTCCATTTCTGGATTCGCAAAGTGAACGCGGCAGGATTTTCCGGGATTTCGCAAAGAGCGTCTGCATTCAGCGGAACTTCCGCCCCGTTTTTTTTGATTACGGCGTTTTTTGCAAGCGGAGAAAGCGCCGCCGCAATGTAAACCGGCGCAAGAGCGCGCCTGATTGCAATTCCATTTTCAGGCTTCAGGAGCGAGTCAATCAGAGTGGAAAAACCGATTTCCTTTTCTTCCGCTTTCGCAAAGAATTTTTTTATGACTTCAAAAAGATTCTTGAAATTTCCGTCGTTCTTTTTGTTTTCTGTTTCAGGCGCAAGGTTGAAGGATTTCTTTTCTGCATTTTTTTTCAGGATTCCAGGACGCAAAAGCGCGCTTCTCATAAACGAAACTTCCTGCCCGCTTCCTTCAAGCCCAAGATTTCCCGCCTTTGAATTGAGCATTGCGTCAATAAGTTTCGCGCGGCTTTTCGTTGCCGCCCCGGTAAGGCAGTTTTTGTTCAGCATTTCGTTGTTCACAACCGGCGTTCTGCAGAAAATCTGAGCGCACATTTTTGAAACAAGCGAAGTCAGCGCGGATTTCCTGTAAAGCTTCTGCTCCTCGCCGCCGGCAAAATACCGCGCCAAGTTCCGCTCCGGCTGAATGTAGGAATGAACAATCTGCTTGACGACTTCCAGCAGGTCGCGGTAAACCACATCGTACTCTTCAAAAAGAACTGAATCTGCGCCAAAAGATGCGCCGGAAGATTCCGCCAGAACCTGGCTCCGCAAAAAAGCCGCGGCATCAAAACGGCGGAGCTTTTCAGAGAGATTTTCATTTTGCCTTGAGATTATAAAAATGAGCGAGCTGTTTTCAGCGGAAATTTCAATTGCTTTTTGGGCGAGCGTTTCTTTTTCAGCGTTTTCAGAATCCGCGTCCTCGTGTCCGTCAAAAACCGCAAAAACGCATCCGTCGGAATTAAACGAGCCGGCAAAATCCTTCCAGCTTTTCCGCGCAAGAAAATCAGCCTTGGAAATAAACGCAAAGCGGAAATAGCGCGTCATCTTGTTTTCAATGTTGTACGAAACCGGATAAATAAATTTCTGAGTGTTGAATTTGTTCAGAATATCGCAAATGCGGACGGAACGCCGTCTTTTTTCAACGCAGTCCGCGATAAGCGACGGAATGTCCGCGCCCGAGCTGGATTTCAGCAGAAGATAATTGTTGTGCACGTTCAGGTAAACCGCTCCGAAATTTTCAGAAAGCGTTTTCACCGCGGCACGGATTTTTTCCCGGGAAAAACCTGCGTCCTCGTAAAGCGCGAAAATAAAATTCAAGTCCGGGGAAAGCCGCTCAAACTGGTTCAGGCTGTAAATCAGCGCAAGAGTTTTTACAATTTTTGATTCAAGCGAATTTTCTTCAAGCCGCCCTAAAATCCCTTTCGCCACAAGATAGTATTTTTTTATTTCGCTGGTGTACGGCTCGTTCTGAAGCTGGCTTTCAAAATAGTCAAAAAGCACATCCGGCGTAAAAAGAACAATTTTTCCGTTTTCTTCTATATAATTGGTGTTTTTTTGAATCAAAGCGGAAAATCCGTTCCTGGCGTTCCCCGAAAGAAAAGTGAAAAGCGTGCGCTCGTTCTGCGCGATTTTTTCGGAAAGACGCGGAAGAATGTAGCTTGCCGCCGGATGAAGCGGATAGCAGCCGTAAAGAATTTTTTCCGCTGTCTCCGTGTCAGCATTTGAAAAAAGCCGGAATCCGTTTCCAAACCAGATTTTCCTCAGATTTTCAAACTGGGCTTTGTTCTGCTCCCGGAATTTTTTCCATTCAGACGGATTTTTTAGAACCGCGGCTTCCATCAGACTGTAGACTTCTGAAAAATTATTGTAAAGATGAATGTGCCTGAACCGCTCAGAAACGCCTTTCCATCCGTCAACTTTCTGCTTTGGAAGAACGTCGATGTAGTTTTCAATTTCCTTGTGGCAAATCAAAAGAAGATGAAGCTGATTTTTTCCGCTCCGCTCGCACCTCTCGGCAAAATCCTGCAGAAGTTTTGTGTCCTTCACCGTCGCATGCGAAATGCTTGACTCAAGATATTTTCCGAACTCATCGTAGACAACAAAAATTCCGTCGTACGTTCCGCTTTCGCAGATTTTTTTGCACGCCTGCTCGTAAACGTCAACAACATCAAAACCGCTGAACGGATTAAACTCGCTCCCGGAAGTGAGCGAAGGATAAAGCTCTTCAAATTCCTCAAAAAAGCCAGAGTCAAAATCCCGGAGCTTTCTTTTGAATTCAGCCGGCTTTACACTTGAAAGAGAATTGAATTTTCTGAGCGTCTCCGGATATTCGTTTTCCCATTTTTCAATCATTTTTGCCGCCGCCTCAAAATGCGTTTCGGGCATAAGGCCTGCGAATTCCTTTTTTTTCAGCGTAAGATTCAGCGCATACAAAAACGACTGCGAAAGGCTCTGCGAATTTCCGTTTATCACAATCGGAAGAAGCCGCTTTCCGCTGTTCACGTAGCTTTTTATGTTTTCCGCCGCGCCAGGATTTTTTTCCTTGATTTTTTCCGCCAGGCTGAAAAAACATTCCTTCAAATCCGGGCTATTATATAGAAGAGAAATCATTTCCAGCACAATGTAGGATTTTCCCTTTCCGTACGGGCCAATCAGAATTCCAGCGCGTCCGTTTCCCACGCTTGATTCAGAGGAATTCACATTCTGCGCGCTCAAAATTTCGCCGTCAATAAATTTCACGGCTTCCGCGGTCGGAATAAATTCATCAAGTTTTTTCGCGTTGTCAAAATCAAACGCAATGTTCACTGAGGCTTGAAAATTTTTTGAAACATCTATCATCTTGTTTTCTTTTGAATTCATTTTTAGTTCAGTTCCTTGTAGTAGCTTTTTACGCAGTCTTCGTAATTTCCGCCATCTTCCAATCGCACAACATCCAGCCCTGCCGTACGGATAACTTTCACCAGGGCGCGGCTTTCAAGCTCGCTCAAAATATCCATCAGTGTAATCACATCAAGATTAAAAAGTTTTCCGGCTCCGCATTTTTTGTTCTGAATGTCCGAAAGCGGAATCTCAAGATTTTTGTATTCAGTTTCAGGATTTTCATCGCGTTCTTCATCCGAATCTTTGGCGGATTTAATTTTTCCAGCCATTTTATAAAGCAGCGCCAGAAACACAAGCGGCGGAATATTCTGCTTGGGCGGAATCACTTTTCTAAACGCCTTCCGTCCGCCGCCGACCGAATCCACAAGCCCCAGCTCCGCGAACGGCGACTCAATGTTGTCCTCCGGGTCAGTTTCCTCCGCGTTTTTAAACCGCGAAACGTAAGTGTTCACAATACATTCAAAGTCGCTTTCAAAAGAGCTTAGCGCAGTTTCCTTTCCGCCGGCCGATTTTTTACTGTTCATCTGGTCGTAACTTTTCAGCGCGGAAACAAAATCTTCCTTTGTAAATTCAGTAAGATTAAATTCATTGAAAAAGAAATACCACGAAGTCGCCAAATCTAAGTTCGAGGCAAGCTCCGCCTGCAAAAGCCACAAAGTTCCAGCCTCCTCAACGTATTTGTCGTTTTCAAGAATAATTTTTCCAAGCGCGGTAAATTCCGACACGTTTTTTTTCGTCTCCTGATTTTTTTTCTCTTCAACAAGCCCCACGACACGCAGCCAGTAGCGGAGCGACACAACCATATTCCGCCCGATTCCAAGCTCGTCCATCGGCTCAAAAGATTTGTCCGTAAAAATCCCCGGATTCCTGCTGACCGCCTCAATTCCCTTTGCAAGCCAGTTTTTTCGTATTGAAAAAGTCTCGTGTCCTCTGTATTTCATTTTTTCTTCCTTCTGGGCGTTTCCCTTCGCTTTCGCTCCGGGCCGGGCTTTGCGGGGTTTCACACTTTCGTGTTCCATTGCTCCGCAACAAGCCTTCGGCTTGCCCCTACAATCCCTAACGCGTTTATAAATCTTTTGTCCTTAAATATTTTTCCATCATGCAGCCGCCTGTAAGATATTTTTCTGCAACGCATTTCTTGCAGTGAACGCATTTTTCCGGATTTATGTAATATTCGTTTCCGGCAAGGCTGATTGCGCCGGCTTTGCAGACCGACTCGCATTTCAGGCATTTTCTGCACGCGTTGAATTTCCTAACCTGATAGCCAATCTGCCGCTGCAAGTCGTCGTGCCTTGCAACATTCATCGTGCGGATTTTCACAGCGTGCTCAAATCCTTCCTGGCTGAACGGCTGCACGGAAATCACCGGAACTTTTGTCTTTGCGTCCAGAACCAGCGTTTCGTTAATCAGCTTGCGTCCAAGCTCCGGCGCAAGAATCCCGAACGGAACAAGCATATTCAGGAAACTGCCGTCGAACGGCCGCACAAGCTGGTAAATCTTGGAATGTTCCTCGCTCGTGCAGTTCGTGAACTTCAGCTTTACATCTTCCGCCGCGCGCACGCCGTTTCCGCCCTGCCGGGCTTTCCACGCGCCGGAATCAACATATTCCTCCGCGTCCGGCTTCCCGATTCCGCGCGCAAAATCAATTAAAAATCCGCGCCATTTTTCAGAACGCTCAGCCATATAAATCCGGCTCAAAAACTGGGCGCGCTGATTATTATTCGGGCACAGCCAGCATCCAACTCGGTCGTAGCCAAGGCGGTACGCATCGTTGAAATCAACTTTTTCCGTCAGAAGATAAAGCCACACGTCAAGGTCTTTCCAGAAAAAAATCGGGCTGGCGACAGTCTGCTTCTGGATTTTCACGCTTTCGGTGTTTTCAGTCACCCGGCTGTATTTTGAGCGGCTCACGCTTTCATTGCTTCTGATTCCGTAGAACGTAAGAATCTGCTTGCTGCCGAACTTTCGGTTCAGAACGCGCGTAATCGGCCCAGTCTTGAACATCGAGCAGCACCAGCGCATCATTCTTGCAGGTGGCCCGATTTCCTTGCAGACCTCGTAAAAATTCTGGTCAGTGTTCTGCGCCACGCGGAATTCCGCCAGCGGATGGGCTTTTCTGTAACGCTCTGCATATTCCGTTGTCGAAGGAAATTCAAGCGTCGTGTTTCCAAAAATATGAGTTATCCGTGGATTTGAAAGCGCCTTTACAACAATGTCCGCGGTCGCCGTTGAATCTTTTCCGCCCGAAAACGAAACAATCATGCGGGTTTCAGCGTCCGCGCCGTTTTTCTGGATGAATTTTTCCGCTTCTTTCTGGACAAAATCAAAAGCTTCGTCTTTTATAGAATTAAACCGGGATTTGTTCGCCTGAATAAATTTCTGGATTATCGAATCGAAATATTTTCTTGAAACTTCAAGATTTTCTGCAGAATATTCATCGATTTTTTTACGCAATTCGTCGCAGTCGGCATTTCTGAAAACAGAAGAAGAAATCGCCACGGATTTTCCGTTGATATAGTAACGGTTCGCGCAGTTCCAGACAGAACTTGAAGCAAGGCTGAACGGCTCTTTTTCAAGCAGCAGTTCGAGCAAAAGCCTCTCCTCGGGAAAAACCGGCCGCAAGTCCGCTGCAAGATATTCCGTCTGCCCATGGCACAGCGGACATTTAGTTTTGCTCCCCTCCGCCGCAAGAAGCGGAATCCCGCACGCGCCGCACCAATTGACCTGCGCAAGAAAACGGTCGATTTTCGGGACA
>CAKUZR010000015.1 GCA_934718065.1 uncultured Treponema sp. | reverse complement strand
AACTCCCGCCATGATATATATAAACTGCTGTAATTTCTGACAGAAAACTGGGGAATTATTCTTTACAAGTTACGAGCCTGAATTTAATAATGTTTTTCTTGTGGCGTATTGGTTCAGATGTTATAATTAACCTTAATTTCAAGTTTTTTGCAAATTCTGAAAGAACGCTTTCGGCATATTTCCAGTTTGCTCCAGATGGATTTGGCTCGAGCTTTGCTTGTATTGATTCGGGTGCGCTGCACTTTTACTGGTTCAATCGTCAAAAATCTTCACAAACTGTAAATCTGCCTGCGCTTTTGTTTTTTTACAAAAAACTGGACATTCAGGCTAATTATTGATGTTTGAACGAAATAAAATGAAAAGAAAAATTTTTTGCCAGCTGGTCTGCCTTGTTTCTCTTTTGGCCGCGGGATGCGCTTTTTATTCCGGGGAAGAAAGAGCTGCGAATTCCGGCGCGGGGCATTTGCACAGAATAAGCGGCTCTTCCGACTTGAAAATGGAATCTTCAAGGAACGCGTTTCCTTCTTATGAAAGCGGAAATTTTTTCTATCATTTTTATGCGGAGAAGATTTCCGGCGGCTCCACCAGAAAAGAGGCTTCCGGTCCGGAAAATTCCTTTTCATTTCTTCTGGAAAACGGCGGCTGGATTCTTTCCTGCGACATTTATTACGGCTCTGGGCTGACTTCTGAAAATTATTCTGCCGCGCCGGTTGTTTTTTCGGGAAGCGTTGCGGTTTCCTTGTCGGATGAAAGCGGCGACGAAAACAATTTGAAAATCAGCACAAAAATTTACACCGCGGAAAATGCGTCTGGAACTGCGAGCCTTGAAATTTCTTCTTCTGTTCCTGCTGTAAAAAGCGCGCTTGCAGTCTGGAAAGATTCTGACGGAAATTCATGCAGCCAGGTTTTGTCTCTTTCAAGCTCGGATGTTTTTGATTTCGGCGGAAAATCTGTTCTGGCCGGCGCATACAAAGTTGAATTTTCTTTTTACGACGGAGCGGTTTCTTCCGGAAATGTAAGCGGAAACAAAGTCTGTTCAACCGTTAAAATGGTGAATATCGCCTCATCGCTGAAAACAGATTCCTGGACCGATGACGGCGCGTTTATTTCCGGCGGAAAATTTGTTTTCACTGAAAAATGCGTAAGGCTTTCCAAGGCGAAAGCTTTGTACGTTTCCGGAAAAGCCGCGGCTGGAGGCTTTGGAATTTTGCCCGGCGAGCCGCTGGATTCGCTGGATTCGGCGTTTGATTTGCTTTTCAATTTTTGCATGGATGGCGTTCCGGTCTGCATTCTGGAAGGAACTTCCGTGGTTTTCAGCAAAAATGTGACGCTTTCAGAAAATGTGAAAAATCTTACGGTTGCAACGTACAAGGCTGACGGAACAATTTGCGTCGATAAAAATTCTGCGGTTCAAAAATCGGAGCGGGGAACAATCAGGCGTTCCGGGAATTTGGTGCAGATTTCTGACGGAAAAATTTCCGGAGCGGCGATAAATTTTGTGAATATCAACGTTTCTGATGAGCCGGATGATTCAGCCGGAAAAAATATTGTTCCGCTGGTTTCTGTTTCTTGCGCGGCGGTTTGTTTTTCGGGCTGCGCTGTTGCGGATGATTTTGCGTTTTGTTCAGCGGCGGAAAATTCTTCTTCCCTTGTTTTTGAAAATGTTGAATTTTCGGGCTCTGGAGCTTCTTCTTCAACTGCGGTGCGGCTTTCCGGTTCAAGCGGGGCTTTGACAATTGAAGGCTGCAAGTTTGAGGGTTATTCAAAAGGCGTTTTTCTTGATTCTTCTGAAACCGAGGCGAATATAACCGCGGCGGAATTTTCAGGGAATTCAGTGGCGGTTGAAGGCTCGGGCTTTAAATCGCTTGTTCTTTCTGGCGTGACGCTGAAAAACTGCTCAGAATATGGAATAAAATCAGCAGATTCATTTACTCTTTCCGGAAACTGCGCGCTCGACTGCGTTTTTTACATTGATGATTCAAAAAATTCAGCCTGCGTAAATTTTGACGGAAGCTACAGCGATTCAAACGGCAAAAATTCGGTTTTTATTTCAATGCCGGACTCAAGTTTTGTGCGCGGAAAAAAAATTCTTTCCGGTGAAAACATCGAATCGAACCGCGTGAATTTCGCAATGGAAAAAGATGGATGGCAAATCAGCGGTGGCGGTTTTCTTTACGAAAATAACGTTGAGTCAGAAAAAAGCCGTTTTTACTATGTTGATCCAGAAACTTCATGCGGCGTTCCAGAATCCGGAAACTATGACAAACCGTATAAAACTTTGCAGGCTGCTGTTGACGCGGCTCTTTCGGAAAATTCCGCAAAATCCGGGCTTGAACATTTCGTTTATATTCTGGATGACATTGAAATTGATTCTTCGGGCGGGCTTTCACTGCAGGAAGACACAACGACCAGCGGAAAAATAAATACTCCAACGCTCTGCAATATTGAAAATTCCGGCGTAAATGATTTTTCCGTGAAAATTATGTCGTTTGCGCAGGATTCAGCTTCGTTTGCGTCTGTTTCTGGAGTTTCGGTTTTGGGAAGAGTTTTCAAGGTGAACGGTTCAGCCGCTGCGGTTCATCTGGATGTTGAAAATCTTAGCTTTAAAAATATTTTGCTCTACGATTCGGCGGATTCTTCCGGAAAATATTTTGGCGCGGTTCTTTTTATGTGCGGAAAAAACGACGAGGCGGCTTTTGGAAAAGGCGTGGCTGTTTCAGGATGCTCGGTTTACAGCGCGCTTTTTTATCCGCGGGCAGGAACTTTGAATTTGGCTGGATGCAAAATCAGCGGAAACAAATCCCAGCTGAACGGCGTTGTTGTCCGCACCGAGGACGGCGCTTCAATAAATATTTCTGACGGAACGGAAATTTCTTCTTCCGGAAAAATTGACGGCACTCCGCTTCAGGACATTGGAATTTACCTTGGAATCAGCAGCAAACTTTCAACGTTGAATTTTTATGGTGGCTGTGCAGATTCCATTTATTTGAAAACTGGAAATATTTTGATTTCCGGCGGCGCATTTGTGAAAAATTATGTTTTTGCCTTGCCTGAATCTTCATTTGAAATCGGAAATTCGTATCAAACGGATGAAATTTCAAAAATCAGCTACGAAAAAAATGTTCTGCTTTCTGGAAATGAAACAGTTTTTTCAACTTCGTCTGAATCGCTTTCGGTTTCGGAACTTATCAGCAAATTCCAGATTTATGATTCTTTTTCCGCGGATTCCGTTTCTTCTGTCTATTCGCTGGTTTCAGATTCGTCTGATAAAAAGGCGTTGCTGAAAATCAACGGAGAAAATTCTGCCGGCGGTGGAGTTTCTTCCGTTTTTGAAGAGAAACTTGTTTTTTCCGCTGATTCTGATTCATTCAGCTACGGAACTGAAAATACTGTGAAAATAACTGCGGATTCTTCTTCGGCCTTGAACTGGGGCGGCGACGGAAACAAAACGGGCTCTGCCTCTTGGAATGCGGCTTCTGTTTCATGCGGCGGGGAAAATGTTCCAAAATCTTATTGGAGCGAAAGCGCATCTGGAAATGTTTATTCGATTAAATTTGAAAAAACTGTTCCGCCTGGAATTTATTATATTTTTGTGAGCGCGACTGCAAACGGAATTGCGTTCAGCGATACGTTCCGCGTGACAGTGGCAAAAAACTGAAACTATAAAGGACTGAAATTATGAAAAATTTTTTGCTCAATAAAAGTTTTTTGAAAAAATCTGCATTTTTTGTTTTTATGCTCGGATTTTTTGGATTTTTTTCAGTTTTTTTCTCATGCTCGGGAGAAAATGAAATTGAGGAAAAATCAGCTGGTTCTGAGTCCGGCTTGGTTTCCGGCGAAAAATTTATTGTTTCAGGAAAAGCCGAACTTTCAAGATTCTCCGGCGTTTCTGGAATTTCTGGTTTTTCCGGAAAATTTGAATCTTCGGAACGGACGGCCATTCCTTCAGCTTCCGGAATGAAATATTTTGTTACGGCGCAGCTTTCTTCCGCCGGCGGCCCGCAGATAAAATCAGCGGATTTTGATTTGGGAACAGATTTTTCAATTGAGCTGCCGGCTGGAACCTGGAATCTTTCGGCAAGCGCATATTATGCGGACGATTCAGAAAAAACAGAGGTTATCGACGGAACTGTAAAAAATATTGCTGTTTCCGCTTCCGGCGTTTCAGGAATTTCCATTCTTCTAGATTCGCCAAGTTCTTCTTCCGGCACTGGAACTGTTTCGCTTTTGCTGAAGGTCGATTCTTCTGTAAAAACAGCGGTTGCCTCCTGGTCAATAACAACGGTCGCTTCGGACGGAGCTGTTTCAACTGCGGATTATGAAAAAACGCTTACTTTTTCCGGCGCGGATTCTTCCGCTGTATTTGATTTTCTTCCGGATTTTTCTTCAGGCGGTGAAATTTATAAAAATGCTCCGTCTGGAAAACACATTGTGAAATTTCAGTTCAAGGATGATTCAAATTCTCTTCTATATATTTGCACTGAAACAATAAATGTTTTCAAGGGGATGAAAACTGATTCATGGACAGGCTCTTCTGAATACATTGACGAATCCGGCAATTTTTTGTGCGTTTCTTCGGAGGCAATAAAAAGTTTTCAGATGAAAACTTTTTTTGTTGATTCTTCTTCCGGCGCGGACAGCAATTCCGGCTCATTTTTGGCGCCTTTTAAAACGTTGAAAAAAGCTCTTGAAAAGGTTGAAGGCGCAAACGACGGCGAAAGTGAATTTTATATTTATCTTTTGGGCAATATTATTTCTGACGGCGATACTTCCGGTCTTACGGACGAATCTCTTTATTCCTTGAAAGCCACGCAGAAAAAACTGCGGCTCACAGTTTCAGGGCTTTCTGCTTCCGGCGCGGCTGTTGAAATTGATGCGGCCCGCGTTTCAAGAATTTTTTACATCACAGGAAATGTGAAGCTTATTCTGGAAGATTTGAATCTGTACGGCGGATATGTGAATACAAACGGCGGCGCGATTTATCTGAACGGAGCGGACGGCGCGGAACTTACGCTGAAAAACTGCGTCATCGGAAAGGAAAATGATGAAATACAAAAATTGCAGAATGGAATTCAGAACAAAACTTATTCTCCAAATGAACTGAACTGTTCAAACTGCGCTTCGGCAGGCGGAGGAATTTTTGCTGAAAACGCCGCAAGCCTTACGTTGTATTCTACAAAAATTCTGAACTGCTTTTCAAAATCCACTTCTGAAGGTGGTGGCGGAATCTGCATAAAAAACAATTCTTCTTTGGAAATAAATGAAAATTCTGAAATTTACGCAAACGGCTCGCAAGGTTCAAACGGCACAGCTGTCTGCGCGGAAGATTCCTTTGTTTATTTCAATTCAGGAACTGTTCGGCATAATTATTCGGGCGGAATTGGAAAAGTTCCCGGAATATATTTGAAAAAAACAGAAATCGATATTTATGACGGCGAAATCCGCGACAATTATTGTTCGGCGGCTTGCTTTGGCGCGGGAATTTTCTGCGATTCAGCTTCTTCCGTGAGTTTTTACGGCGGCGCGGTTTTCAATAATTCTTCAGTTGCGGAAAATTTCCAGAGCTGCGATGTTGGCTATACAATTTCAGTGACAGAGCCTGTCATCTACATTTCCGCGGATGCATATATTGAAACGATTTATTCGCCGAAATCTGCTGTAAAAATTATCGATGTGCTTTCCGGATATTCTGCTGAAAAAACGTGCAGAATTTTCACAGAAATTTCAGAAGGAAAGGAAATCCTGCAGGCGGACTCGGAAACCATTCCGCTTGAAGATTACGTTGCTTTTTTCAAGCTTTTTGATACAAATTTGAAAGAAGCGGAAAAAATGGGGCTTTCAGTTTATTCTTTCGGCGGAAAAAAATCTGCAAAAATTGAAAAGGCTTTGCCTGCGGTCGGCTCGTTTTCAAGCTATTCAGATCTTGCGGATTATGATGAAAAACTGTTTTCGGTTTCAACAGAAGCTGAGCTGAGGCAAATTTCCACCTGGACGCAAGAATTTGGAAATAGTTTCAGCGGAATAACTCTTGTTCTTAAAAAAGATATTCATTTAAGCTGTCTTGAGGATGATTCTTCAACGCATTTTACGCCGATTGGAACTAATTCGCCTTTCCGGGGAATTTTTGACGGCAATGGACACGAAATTTCAAATCTTTATGTGAGCCGCAACGACACTGCGGGACTTTTTTCAAATATTTACGGCGGAACTATAAAAAATCTTACGGTTGAAGGAACTGTCTCAGGAAATTTGTCGAGCGCTTCAGTCACTCAGACTGGAATCGGCGGAATTGTAGGTTATGCAGCTTCTGAAATTCTGATAGAAAAATGTGTCTCAAAAGTGAATGTGATAAGCGGCTGCAAAAATACCGGCGGAATCTGCGGCTTTGTGAACGAAGCTTCTGTAATCAGAAACTGCATAAATCTTGGTTCTGTTTCTTCAACGGATGAAAATGTCGGCGGAATTTCAGGAAATCCATATACCGTGTATAATTCGGCGAATTTCGGTGATGTCAGCGGAAAAAATAACGTGGGCGGAATTGCAGGCACTACGGAAAGCGATGTTTCGTTCTGCTACAATGTTGGAAATATAACTTCTTCCGAGGCGAATTCGAATTCCGCGGCGATTGCAAATGTCACCGGAAGTGGCGGCGCAGATTTTTACGCAAACTGCTATTATAAATCAGGAACTGCAGACGCGGCGTTCAGCGGAATTTCTGCGGCGGCAACGCATTTCGACGCTCCAAAAAGCATAAATTTGGACTTGGAGCTGAACAACAGGCTGAATACTTTTTCACAGAAAGAATTCTGTGAAAGCTGGAACAAAATCTATGTTTTTGATTCTGTTGAATATCCTGTCTGCATTGAAGTAAGGTGAGCCGTCACTGAAATCTGTTTTTTGAAAAATTAATTCCCGCTGTTTTCCATGATTTCGGCTTGTGCGTCCGCTTTTTCGAGCATTTCGGTTTCCCATGAAAGCAGCGCTTTTTCAAGCTCCGGGTTGACGCCTTTTACATCGCACATAATTCTGAAAACTGGCTCAGTTCCGCTTCCGCGCATCCAGATAAATGCGGCCGGCTTTGAATCTTTCCCGAAGAAACGTATTTTCAGCCCGCCTTTTCCGCTTTTTGAAAAATCTTTTTCGCCGCGAATTTCTTTTGTTCCGTTCGTAATGTCACATTCCCAGCTGAAAAGTCCGAATTTTTCCAGAAAGCATTTTTGTTCTTTCAGCTGTTTTTCAAAAATCGCCTGGAATTCAGACTTTAAAAGCGAATGATTCCTTGTTTTTATGTGAAGAACCGCGCGTTTTTCGCTTACGCCTGTTGTTGTGTAGGCTGGAATTGTGCTCAGAACATCTGAAAGCGAATAGTTTTCCCTGAATTCATTGCCTGATTTTTTGCACCAGCCGGCAAAAAGCTCTTTTATGCTCAAAAGTTTGATTATCGCAAAAATTGTGTTGATTGGGTCGCGGACTGCGCTTGGATAAGTGATTGTGCCGCCGTTGCTTCCTTCTCCGCAAATCCGTACGTCGTAGCCTTCCTGGCGTTTTTCCGCGGCAAGGTTCACGACATTTGCTTCGCCGACTTCAGCCCTGAAAACTTTTGCCCCGAATTTTTCAGCGATTTCTTCGATTCTCATTGAAGTAGGGCAGTTCACCGCAACCGCAGGATTTTTTTTGCCTGTAAAATCCTGGTACGCAAGCTCGGCAAGAACTGAAAGGCTGAAAACTTCCTGGGCTTTTAGAATAACTGGCTTTTCAGATTTTTCATCCCAGAAAACAATGTTTCCGCGGTCGCCGTCGCAGTCTGGCATATAGCCTAAAACCGCGTCCTTGTGGCCTTGCTTCTGGAGCTTTTCCATTTCCGCGGCAACGTAGACAAGATTTTCAGCTTCCGGAATTATTTCATGCGCAATTTCGCCTGGCTTGTTGTGGATTGCGTAAAATCCGATGTTGTTCTTTTCAAAAAACTGCTTGTCAACAGAAACCGAGCGCGCTGAACCGTTCATATCTGCAACGACGCTTATTTTTTTGTTGAGGCAAGTGTTTTTTATTATTGAAAATATTTTTTCTTGCTCATTGTGGTTTTCCGAGCCGGAAATTGTCCAGTACAGAAAATTGTTGTATGCGGAAAGAGCTTCGTCCTTCACATTTTTTTGTTCTTTGTAAACTGAATCCACATCGATTTCTTTTACGTTCTGGATTATTGCGAACGCTTTTTTCTGGGCTTCTTCCTGGGCGCAAAGCGCATTGAATTCCGCCGCGAGCTTTGCGTTTTCAGTTCCGTTTAAAACTCCGCCCGAATTCAAGCCGAATTTTATTCCGTTGTGCCCGACAGGATTGTGGCTCGCCGAAATGTACATAAATCCGTCCGCTTTTTTTGAATACGCCATTATTTCCGGAGCGGCTGTGATTCCCGTGAATTTTACAGAAATTCCCTTTGCCAGAAAAGTTTTTACCGCTGCCTCTGATATTGCCGGCCCGGTCGGACGCGCGTCCATTCCAACAATTACTTCCGGTTTTTCTTTTCCTGTGATTTTTTTTAAATAATCTGCAAAAACTGCCGCTGAATATATTGAAATTGCGATATTGTTTTCGCCAATCATTGCAGTTTTGTCCTGCTCGTCGCCGCTTATTGCAAAAATTTTTCGCCAGCCCGAAGCTGAAAGAATCATATCTGTTTTCATATTGATATAATACAATTTTCCAAAGGAATTGTTAATAAACAAATAATCTGATAATATTTTTTCCGTATGAAATTCATTGAGCAAAATATGCCTCAGGCAGGTGATACAGTTGTTGTCGGTCTTTCCGGCGGAGTTGATTCAACATTGACCGCGCTTCTTTTAAAGCAGAAAGGCTGCAAAGTTATTGGCGTTACAATGTCATTGTGGGACGGAAAACTTCCGGAGCTTTCGGCTGGAAAAACTTTTCATGATTCTTGTTACGGTCCGGGCGAAGTTGAAGATATAAAGGAATGTCAGAAATTCTGCGAAGAGCAGGGAATTGAATATCATGTTATTGATGTGAAAGATACATACAAAAAAGAAGTTCTCGATTATTTCAAGGCTGAATACCGCGCGGGCAGAACTCCGAATCCTTGCATCCGCTGCAACCGCTATATAAAATTCGGCGCTCTTCAGCTTGGAATACAGCAGCTTAAAATTGAATATGATTATTTCTGCACCGGACATTATGCGAAAATTGTGCGCCCGGAAGAAGGACTTTTCGGCACTGATGAAAAGCCTTGCATGATTCACACTGCGATGGACCAGTCTAAAGACCAGACTTATTTTATTTACCGCGTTCCAAGCAATATTTTGGAAAAAGTTCGTTTCCCGCTTGCAAATACGCCTAAAAAGGAAGTTTTCAGGCTTGCCCGCGAATATAATCTTGCGGCCGCCGAGCGCGAGGAAAGCCAGGATTTTATTCCGGAAGAATATTTTGATCTTCTTTTCAGCGATAAGCCGAGCATTCCTGGCGACATCATTGATCTGGACGGACATGTTCTTGGAAAGCACCGCGGAATTGAACATTACACTGTCGGGCAGCGGCGTGGACTTGGCGTAAGCTCTTCAAAGCCGCTTTACGTTCATTCGATTGATGCAGTGAACAATCTTGTTGTGCTTGCTTCAAATGATGACTTGTTTTCAAACGGTCTGATTGCCGATGATTTTGTCTGGCCTGGAAATATTGAGCCGAATGAAAAAATCACAGCCTATGTGAAGATTCGGCTTGCTTCAAAACCGGTTGAATGCACTGTTGAACGCTATGAGCCTTCTGAAAATGAAAATTTTGTTGGAAAACCTTGGAAAATCACATTTTCAGAGCCGCAGCGTGCTGTTGCGCCAGGTCAAAGCGCTGTTTTGTATGATGACGGCGTTTGCGTTGGCGGCGGAATTATTGCGAAAACATTGTAAATTCCGCGGATTCAATTTGCTGTTCCCGATGTGGCAAGGATTGTAAGGGCGCGCGGAGCGCGTTGCGGAAGAAAAACGAAGTTTTTGTGAAGCAATGGAGGCGGAAGCCGCAACCCTGAAAAGCCTGGTTTTGGCTGGTGAGCTTGCCGAACCTGCCAAAAGCCACCCAGAATATAAAAATTCAAAGCCCGAAATTTGGCTTAGTAGACATTCACAATGTACACGGCCGGAAATTCTTTTCCAAGGATGTCAGAAAGTGAAAGCTGGATTGAATTTTTTCCCGGCGGCAGAGTCGCTTCGCCCATAAGCTGGAGCTCGTCGTTCGGGTAAAGGACCGATTTGGGGTAGTTTTTCTTTCCGATTGCGCAGAGCTGAAGGTCGCTTTGCATCAGAATATCGTATGAAATCTGGTCAACAATTGTTCCGTTTATTGAAACGCGGGTTTTATACGGAGCCGCAATGCTTTGCCTTTTGCGGTAAATTTTGTAGCTTCCCGACGGAACTGTGTTTTGGGAAGCCACTTTGAACTGTTTTCCGTTTCTGTTCTGAAGGATTACTTCGCCGTAGTAAAGCGGAAGCTCCTGACCGACACGAGGCATAAGAATTCTGGGATTTATCGCGGTGTTGTCTTTTGTGTCAATCACCTGGAATTCAAGGGAGCTGTGTCCCTGCTGCCACGCTGTGTTTCCGGACGAGCCTAAGATAGTTCCGGTCTCAATGTTTTTTGACTCCCTGGCGGCGTCGGTTATTGTGTCAAAGTCAATGTTTCCGTAAACTGTAAGAATGTTGTCTTTGTGCGCTATTATTATGCTGTTTCCCAACGTTGAAGGGAAGAAATTTGTTGCGTCCTGAAAATCTGTTATCACAACAGAAACTTTTCCGCTGTCCGCCGCTTTTATTTCTGAAGGGTCGGAAAAAATCAGCGAGCTGCTTATCGTTCCGCCTCGGAGCTGCCCGAAGTATGAATAAAATTTATCTGACTGGACGACTTTTGTCTGGGGCCAGTCGAACGAGAATGCGCATATATTCAGGGAAAAAAGCGCGATGCAAAGAGTTTTTATTTTTTTCATTTTAAAATCCTATTTTATTTCAATGCAGGAAATTGTGGAATTTTTCCCCACGTACAGATTGTCTTCGTAAACTTGAATGAAAGCGGAATCCGCCTCAAAGCTGAACCGTCCGATAAAAGTTGCGAACGGCTCGATTGTGTACACATTGTATTTTTTTCCGCTTTTTGTAAGGATGAAAAAGCATTTTTCCGATTCCTGGATTGAGATTGCCTGGCCTTCGATTTTAAGATGCTTTATTTTTCCTGTTTTAACATTTGCTATTCCAAGAATATTTCCGGAGTTGAAGTAAACAGTTTTGTCGTCCGCGCTGAATTTCACGAGCATCTGGTTCGTGCTTGTGGAATCCAGAAATTCATGCGAGATGATTTTTGTCTGCGCTCCGTCTTTTTTTGCAAGCACAAAACGCTGTCTGTTCTGTCCGCAAACTGAAGCCACGTAGTTTCCGTCTGAAGAAATTGCGACGCCCAGAACAACCGGAATTTCACTTCCGCCCGGCGCAAAACGCTGCAGAAGATTTCCGTCAGGTTCGAACTGACAGATGTTTCCGTCCGCAAATCCAACCGCGGTTCCTGCCGGAGAAGAGCTGAACGCCGTTATAGGAACAGGTCCGCTGTATTCCCATTTTGATTTTCCGGATTCGTCGCACATTGAAAACGAGCAGCCGCCCGGAAGAAACATGAAAACCTGGTCTTCTCCAATCATTGGAAATCCACTCAGCGATGACTTGAACAGTTCTTTTCCGTCCGGAGCAAAAAAAGTTGCAGAGCTGTTGTTGAAACTGTAAAAAGTGTATCCGAATTTTGAAATTGAAGCCTTCTGCGGAAATGTTATGAAATTAGTGACTTTTCCGCTCGGCGTGAAATATCCCATTGTCTGGCCAAGCTTGAAAGGCAGAATCGGCTCATTTGCGGTGTTTTCAGAAATGCGCGGATTTGTCACATCGATTTTCCATTTCGGTTCAAACTGGTATTCTTTTCCAAGCGGCTTTACTGCAAAAAGAATGTAGGCAATGCAGAACGCAGCCGCAAAAATTATATATCCGGAAAAATGCTTTTTTGAATTCATAAATTCTATTCTACAAAAAAGAAAACAATAATTCAATGATTTGCGCCGGGCTGTTTTTGAAGTGAATTGTTTTCGCAAATTTCTGTATAACTTGACAAAAAACTGTAAATATTGCAATCTTTTCAAAACATTTCAATGAGTTTTGGAGTTTTTTCATCATGGAAGATGATATTCTTACAATCGAAGAGGTGGCAAAATATCTTCGTGTTTCGGACAGAACAGTTTACGATTGGGCGCAAAAAGGCGAAATTCCTGCTGGAAAAATTGGAACTGTATGGCGTTTTAAAAAATCAGAGCTTGAAAGATGGGTCAATGAGCGTCTTTCTTCGCCAGTTTCAGCAAAAAAATCAGAAACCGAAGTTCAGATAAAAAATTTCCTTTCTCCAGACCGCGTTGTTTTTATAGAAAATTCTTCAAAGAGAGATGCGATTGTTGAGCTTGCGAATGTTCTTTCTGAAGCTCCGCAGGTAAAAAACAAGGAAGAGCTTGTCTCTGAAATTTTAAAGCGTGAAGACCTTATGTCCACAGCGGTCGGCCGGGGAATTGCGATTCCGCACGTGCGCCTTTCTTCTGTTACGGATTTGGTTATGGCTGTTGGAATTTGCAAGAAGAATATAGAAGATTACCAGGCTGTTGACAATGAGCCTGTAAATCTTTTGATTATGATTGCGGCCGCTTACAACCAGCATACTTATTATTTGAAGACAATTTCCTATCTTACGGCAAAACTTAGAAGCCAGGAGCTGCGCGATTCTTTGAAAAAAGCCGCGACTCCGCGGGAAGCGTACGATGCTCTTGTGAAAGAGTAGTTTCCGCTTCCGCCTGTGGAATTCAGTCAAAAAGCACGGGAATCCATTTTTCCGTGTCATTTTGCTCCTGGGCAATCAGTCCGGGCTTAAGGTTTTTGACGGTGGTTTCTCCAAGAAGAAATTCTTTTCCGCCGGCCTTGATTTTTGCGCCCGGTGAATCAACTTCCGCTCCGTAAACCGCGTGCGAATATTCCCGGCTTATAAAAAGGCTTGTGTTGATTCCGTATTGCCTTAAAAGAATGCACATCAGCATGCTCCGGCTGTCGCAGTCGCTTCCAGTTCCTGCCAGCGAGTCGATTACGCTTGTGAAGTCAGCGGATTTTTCATTTCCGCGTTTGTATTCAAAATTTTGTGTCCAGTTCAGAAGAATTTCGTTGAGCGCAATTTCCGGTTTGTCCGGATTTCTTTTTGCGGCTTCCGGGTAAACTGCTGAATTGATATCGAAAGCCGCTTTTGAAAGGCGCGGGTAGCTGTCCCTGAAAATTGCCCTGTAATATCTAGTCCAGGCTTCCTTCCATTTCGGGCTGTTCGCGTAAAGTTTCAGCACTGAGTATTCACATTCGATTACAAAATTGTTTGCTTCTGAGGCAATTGATTCAACTTCCGTTTCAATTGATTTTCCGGCGATTTTTACTGAAATTTTTGTTTTTTCCTTTTCTGGAAACGCGTATGAGGTTATGATTCCGGGTGAAAATCTGCTGCTTTTGCTTATGCAGAGCGAATTCAGTGTTGAAAGAATGAACTGCTCGACGCTTTCCGCTTTTTGAGAATCCGCGTAGCATAAAAGAACAAGGTTCGATTCTTTTTCAGGAAGAGCCGCGGCCACTGCCCATCCTGTGGCTCCGTCCTTCATTATTGTCCGGCTTGAAAAACTGGCGATTGAGCAGTCCGTGCCGTCCCAGATAAAAGAGTCGGTTCCGTCGTAAGCTGCGCTGAGTTTTTCCAGGGCTCCGTTCAATGCGCTGTCCGGAGTTGAAAAAACATCCTTTGCGTAAAGCTTAAGAACCAGTTCCACAGGAAGACCGCTGTGCTTGAAATGATATGACATTCCGTCGGGCGTGTAGCCGGAAACTTTGAATCCTTCCGGAACGTCAAGCGAATATCCGAAATCGTTGTCAGTTATTTCTTCCGCATTTAAATAAGCTGGAATCAGTGTGCATAAAAGAAAAATCGCCGCGGCTGAAAAAATTGTAAGAATTTTGCTTCTTGTCATTTTGTTTCTCCTGTTCTATATTATTTTCGGATGAAAAATATACCGGTTTTATTTGAAAATGATGAAATTCTTGTGATAAACAAGCCGAGCGGCGTTCCTGTCCAGGGCGGGCAGGGAATTGCGCATCCTCTGGACAAGGAGCTTTCTGCGCAGGTCGGTTATCCTGTTTTTTTGGTTCACCGTCTTGACCGCGACACGAGCGGTCTTATGATTGTGGCAAAGTCAGCCGCCGCGGCTTCAAAATGGACAAAACTGATTGGCGGAAAACTTGTGCGGAAGGAATACACCGCGCTGTGCGTTGGAATTTTGAATCCGAAGAAAGGCACAATCCGCACTTCTGTGGTTCAGCACGGAAATGAAAAGCCTGCCGTAACGCATTTTCAGGTTGCCGGCGAGGAAAAAATTTCTTATGAAGGCCAGGAGATTGCGCTTTCAACGGTTAAGCTTCAGCTTGAAACTGGACGTATGCACCAAATTCGCATTCATCTTGCGCAGATGAACTGCCCGATTGCCGGCGATGATAAGCATGGAAACTTCAAAGTCAACAAGATTCTTCGCAAGGCAGCCGGAATAAAAACTCTTCAGCTGGTTTCAAGCCGCCTTTCAGTTCCGCTGAATGGAAAAGAATGTGTTTTTGAGCTTTGAAAATTCAGCTGCTTTTTCCGCCGGAAAAATTCATTCTCTTGAATCAGTTGTTTTTCCTGCAATTGTGTCTGCAATTATTGACATTATTTAAAATTAAGAGTATATTTAATAAGTACATTTTAATAACCTTTTAAAGTGGACTCGTCAAAGCGACGGGTCTTTTTTTATGTTAAGTCAAAATGTTTCAAAAGAGGTAAAATTGGAATACGAACCATTGGAAAAAATGCCGCATTATTCAGAATGCGCGCCATTGGTGGAAGGCCTTGGTTATACTCTTGTTGAGCTTCATATTTCGCCTGCAAAAACTGTTACAAAAATAACTGCCGTTATTGCTTCAAAAGATCCGGCTGTTGACATCGGCGTGAATGACTGCTCAAAAGTTCATCATGCGCTTCTTCCCCGGCTTGAGGCAATTCTTGGAACAGAAGATACCTATATGGAGCTTACTTCGCCAGGAATGGAGCGGAATTTTAAAAATGCCGCTGAATTTTCTGTTTTTGTCGGGCGGGAAGTCCGTGTGTGGGACAAGACTGTTACGGATTGGGTCAGCGGGAAAATTATTTCCGCGGATGAAAAATCGGTTACTTTGGAAAAAGATGGCGGAAGCCAGACTATTTCCTTTGAAAATATAGCAAAAGCAAAATTTATACACTTATAAAAATTACGGGGGCTCAAAATGTCTGAAATGGCAGAAGCAATTCGTGCTCTGATTGACGAGAAAGGATATTCAGAAGCGTCAGTTAAACAGACAATCGAAAATGCGCTTAAAGCAGCTTACAAAAGAACTTATGGAACTTCGGACAATGCGATTGTAAAATTCGCGGATGATATGTCGGATGTTTCAATTTATTCACGAAAAACAGTTGTTGACGGAGTTTACGATCCTGTTACAGAAATCGAGCTTGAGGAAGCCAAACAGCTCAGCGATGAAGTTGAAGTCGGCGATGAAATTGATATTCTTGAAGATCCGAAATCTTTCAACCGTTCGGCAGTTTCAACAGGAAAGCAGACTGCCCACCAGGGGTTGAATGAAACTATAAAAGACTCGCTTTACAACCAGTACAAGGACAAGGTCGGCGAGCTTATAAACGGCTATATCCAGCGCGAAAAGAACGGAAATCTTTTTGTTGACCTTGGAAACGGCGGCCGCCTTGAAGGATTCCTTCCGGCAAAATATCAGTCTCCGCGCGAAACTTACGAGCAGAATGACAGAATCAAAGCTGTTATTGTTGAACTTAAGAAAACCCAGACAGGACTTCAGCTGGTTCTTTCACGTTCAGATCCGCGGCTTGTTGAAATTACAATGGAGCTTGAAATTCCTGAGATTGCCGATGGAACTGTTAAAATTGAACGCTGCGTGCGCGATGCCGGTTACCGAACAAAAATGGCAGTTTCCACAACGCGCGAGGACGTTGATCCGGTAGGCGCTTGTGTAGGAACTAAGGGCGCAAGAATTCAGACGGTTATCCGCGAGCTTCTTGGTGAAAAAATTGATGTTCTGCGTTATGACACAAATCCTGCTGAATTCATTAAAAACGCGCTTTCTCCGGCGCAGGTTGACCGCGTTGTTATTCTTGACGAGGCGAAACGCCAGGCGCTCGCTATCGTTGACGAGTCTCAGTTCAGCCTTGCAATCGGAAAGCAGGGACAGAATGTAAGGCTTGCGAACCGTCTCTGCGACTGGTCAAT
Organism: uncultured Treponema sp.; assembly: GCA_934718065.1. Classification (GTDB taxonomy): domain Bacteria; phylum Spirochaetota; class Spirochaetia; order Treponematales; family Treponemataceae; genus Treponema_D. The sequence goes on along the minus strand of CAKUZR010000015.1, from coordinate 31,957 downwards.
TGATGTTAAGACTCAGGAACAGTGCGCGGATATGGATCTTTCTGGAAAGGCAACTACTCAGGCTGCTCTTAACCTTTTCAAGAATGATGATGCCGAGGAAAATCAGGATATTACAACAATCGCGGAGCTTTCGGGCGTTGATGAGCGTGTTGTGGATATTCTGAAGTCGAATGGAATTGAAGACATCGTTCAGTTTATGGAAACTTACGACAACGGCTCTTTGGAAAAGATTGACGGTCTCAAAAAAGAAGAAATTGATGCGGTTTACAATCTTATAAAAGAAAACGTTGAATTCGTAGATGAGGACGGAAAGGAAGTTCCTCCGGTTGCTTCAGAAAAAACCGAGCAGGAAACTCACGAAGAAGAAAAATATTACTGCCCTGAATGTGGAGCAGAAATTACGCTCGACATGGATCACTGTCCAAAATGTGGCACTGAATTTGAATTTACAGAAGACGAGGAATAAGGATACAGAATGGCTGAAGAATCAGAAAAAAAACAGGCATTTGTTGTTCATAAGAAACAGGCGGACAGCACGCCTCATGCGACGGCAGCTAATGCGAATAATGCCGGAGTCGCAAAGAAAAAAGTTGTTGTAGTGAAAAAACGTGCGCTGGCGGCGGAAGCTCCTGCTGCAAAACCGGAAGGCTCGAAAAAAGAAGGCGTAAGAGTTGTTGTAAAAAAGGCTGAAGGAAATGGAAATCAGCAGGTTTCTTCTGAAAACCGCAGTGCTCCGCAGCCTCAGGCTCAAAGAACTTCTGCGCCGAAGCCAGCTGGTTCAGGTTCTGCGCAGGGCGGAAATCAGTATTCAAGAAATGAAAACCGCTCTCAGCACAGAACTTATGAGCTTAATACAGCGCGCCCGAACGTAAAAGCGGGAAATCTTTCAGATTTTGGAAGCCGAAACCGAAACGGCTATAACCGCGGCGGATATGGCAACGGCGGCTACGGCAACCGTCAGGGCGGCTACCAGAACCGCGAAGGCGGCGGATTCACAGGCGCTCAGGCTAGACAAGGCTATCAGAATAGGAATAATCAGGACGGAAACCGACAGGGCGGCTATCAGAACAGAAACGGTCAGGGCGGTTACCAGGGAAATCGTCAGGGCGGAGGCTTCCAGAACCGTAACGGCCAGGGCGGCGGATTTAACCGCGGTCCTAGATTCGGGGGCGGCCAGCCAGGCGGATTCCGAATGGGCGGCGGTGCTGCGGCAGTTCCTCCGATGATGCAGGGAAAAGCCCCGGCAAAGAAAACATTCAAAGGAAAAAAACAGGTATATAATAGAAAAGACCAGGAACAGTATGATGACAATCTTTTTGAAACAAAGAAGAAGAGTGAAACTCCTGCATCAGTTGTTCCAAAGTCAATTGAAATAATGGAAACAGTTTCAATTTCCGACCTTGCTAAGAAGATGAATCTTAAGGCTTCTGAAATTATCGGAAAGCTTTTTGCAAGCTACGGACAGATGGTTACAATCAACCAGTCTATCGACAAGGACACTGCGGAACTTCTTTGCGCTGAATACGGCTGCGAAGTGAAAGTAGTTTCTTTGTATGATGAAACTGTAATCAAGGGCGACGAGGATATTGCTGAAAATATGCGTCCACGTCCTCCGATTGTTACTGTAATGGGACACGTTGACCACGGAAAGACAAAAACTCTTGATGCGATTCGAAATGCCCATGTTGCAGAAGGCGAGGCGGGCGGAATCACCCAGTCTATCGGTGCTTATTCTGTAACAACTCCAAAGGGAAAAATTACATTCCTTGATACTCCGGGACATGAGGCGTTCACAATGATGCGTGCCCGTGGAGCACAGGTTACAGATATTGTTGTTCTTGTTGTTGCCGCGGATGATGGCGTTATGCCTCAGACATTGGAAGCTATTGCCCACGCAAAGGATGCCAAAGTTCCGATTATTGTTGCGGTGAACAAAATTGATAAGCCGGACGCAAACCCAGACCGCGTGAAGACTCAGCTTTCAGAGCAGGGGCTTACCCCGGAAGAATGGGGCGGCGACACTCAGTATGTGAATATTTCCGCAAAACAGAAAATCGGCATAGACGATCTTCTTGATGCGATTCTTCTTCAGGCTGAAATGCTTGAGCTTAAGGCAACCTATGACTGCCGCGCTGAAGGAAAAATCCTTGAGTCGCGCATTGACCAGGGACGCGGTGTTGTTTCATCTGTTATTGTTCAGCGTGGAACTTTGAAGCAGGGCGATCCATTTGTTGCAGGAATTTATTCCGGCAGAGTGCGCGCAATGTTTGACGATCGCGGCCACAGAATTCAGGAGGCTGAGCCTTCTACTCCAGTTGAAGTTCTGGGAATGGAAGAAATGCCGAATGCGGGTGATCCTTTCCAGGTTACAGAAGATGACAAGGAAGCCAGAGCAATTTCAACAAAACGCCAGGAATTGAAGCGTTTTGAAGCGGCAAAGGCTGTCAAGAAAACAACTCTTGAGTCACTCTACAGCGATATTGCTGCCAGTGAAGTCAAGGAATTCAAAGTTATCATCAAGGCTGATTTGCAGGGCTCGGCTGAAGCGCTTAAGGCTTCGCTCGAAAAGCTTTCTACAAAAGATATCCGTCTTGTTGTAATCCACAGTTCTGCCGGCGCAATCAACGAGTCGGATGTTACACTTGCCGCGGCGGACTCAAATGCGATTATCATCGGTTTCAACGTTCGGCCTACGCCAAAAGCAAAGGCTCTTGCAGACGCTGAAAAAGTGGACATCAGAAAATACAGCATTATCTACAAGTGCGTTGAAGAAATTCAGGCCGCTATGGAAGGAATGCTTGCTCCGGACACAAAAGAGCAGGTTATCGGTAATGTTGAAGTTAGAAATACTTTCAAGGTTCCAAAAGTTGGCACAATTGCAGGATGTTATGTAATTGACGGTGTTGTAAGAAGAAATTCTATGGTTCACCTTGTCCGCGATGGAATTGTAAAATACACAGGAAAAGTTGCTTCGCTCAAACGTTTCAAGGATGACGCGAAAGAAGTTTCAACCGGCTTTGAATGTGGTCTTACACTTGAAAACTGGCAGGATATTCAGGTTGACGATACAATGGAAGTGTTTGAATACATTGAAGTTGCCCGAAAACTTGGAGATGAGCTCCATGACGACCGCGCTGAAAACGAAAAGAAAGCCAGGGAAGCTGCTGAAAAGGCGATGGCTGCCGCTGAAGCAGAAAAACTTCACGAGGCGGAAGTTCTTGCCGCGGAAAAAGCCGCTGGAAAAGCTAAAAAAGCTGGAAAAGTCAAGGATAATGGAACTCAGTTTCCTGGAGACGCTGAAAAAGGAGCTGCTGAATAATGGGGCAGTATAGAATGGAACGCCTGAACGCTCAGCTTAGGGAAGAAATTTCAAAGCTGATTCTTCAGGGTGAAATAAGAGATCCAAGGGTTATCGGAAAAAAAGGCTTGAAAGAAGCCAGAATGGACGTTGCGCCTTTTCTTTCTGTGAACCGGGTTGAAGTCAGCCAGGATTTAAGCTATGCAAAAGTCTATGTTTCAAGTTTTGCCAGCGATGACATGCTTGAAAACGGCGTTGCAGGCTTGAACAGTGCCGCAGGTTTTATTCAGTCTTCAATTGCAAAAAAAATGAGAATCAGAAAATTTCCGAAACTCACTTTTGTTGTTGACTCAGGCATGAAAGAAGGCTTCCACATGGTTCAGAAACTGAATGAGCTTGAAGCCGAGTCAAAAGCCCGCGAAAATTCCGCCGCAGATGAATCAGAATAAAATCGTTCTTCTTGCAAAAAAGCCTGGACTCACGAGTTTTTCCAGCCTTTTCACGGTGAAACACGCTTTTGGCACTTCAAAAGTTGGCCACACAGGAACGCTTGACAGTTTTGCTGCCGGGCTTCTTGTTGTATGCGTGGGCTCGTTGACCCGGCTTGCAGGAAGAATAACCGAATTCAGCAAGACTTATAAAGCTGTGATAAAATTCGGCGAGGAAACAGACACTCTTGAATGTACCGGAAACATTGTGCGGCGCGCTCCATTGCCTTCTGAAAAGGAATTGGTTGCGGCTGTCAGGAAATTCACCGGGAAAATCTTTCAGCAGCCGCCGGCTTTCAGCGCGATTCATATTGATGGAAAACGCGCAAGCGATTTAGCCCGCGGCGGAAAGTCCGCTGAAATTCCTTTCCGGCCAGTGGAAGTTTTTTCCGCGGAAATTCAGGAAATTCTTTTTGATTCATCAGATTCTTGCGGTTCTGGCAACGGTGAAAAGCGTGTTCTTGCCTGCTGCATAGAATTTTCGGTTTCAAAAGGAACTTATATCCGTTCTCTTGCCCGTGATATTGCTAATGAATGTGGAAGTGCGGCTCATCTTGTTGGGCTTCTGCGCACAAAAATCGGGAATTTCCGGCTGGAAGATGCGGCCGGTTTTTCCGCGCTTCCGGAATTCAGCATTGAAAACGCTTTTATTTCCGCGGAACAGACTAAAAATCTTGAAAAAATCGCGCTTGAAAACAAAAAAAATAATATCCGTGTGAAAAAAATCCCCGAGGCAGAAGAAATCGAGCTTGAAAAAGAATGTGTCAGAAAATCTGTTCCAATGTCAAAAGAACTTGCGGAACTTTGCGGCTTCGGCTGTCTTGTTCTTGCGGAAGGAAAAAACGCTCTTTTTGAAAACGGCGCAAAGCTTCAGAGCGCAATGTTCACTTCTTCGCCGTTTCAAGTGAAAGAAAAAAATGCCGCGGTTTTCTCGCTTTCAGGAGATTTTAAAGGGCTTCTTGAAAAAAATGAGCAAGGCTATTTTTCCTATTCATTCGTTGTTCATTGATTCAAGGTTCGTTCATTTCTAAAGAACTGGCGCCTGAACTTTTCCGTTTCTTATTTCTTTCGGGAATACTTTTATTCCAAGTTTTTTTTCAAGAGCGGCGAACGCGTTCATTTCATATTCATCGCCGATTACAACGTTTATTCCGGTTTTTCCGGCTCTTGCAGTTCTTCCTGCCCGGTGAATGAAAAAATCCGGGTCAGACGGCAAATCCATCTGGATTACGTGCGTAATTCCGCTTATATCAAGTCCTCTTGCTCCAAGATCGCTTGTTATAAGAATGTGCTCTTTTCCGCTCCTGAAACGGTCGATAGCGGCTTTTCTTGCCTGTTTGTCCGCTTTTGCGTAAAGGCTTGCGCATTCAACTTTCTTGTATTTCAGCTTTGTGTAAATATTTTCAACCTGGTCAGCGCGGCTTGCAAAAACAAGGGCTTTTTCTGGATTTTCCGCCGCAAGAAATTTCCTGAGAGTGTCAATTTTGTCTCTTGATTCCGCATAAATTGCCCAGTGCGTGATATTTTTTTCAAGGACATTTTCTTTCGGAAGAATTTCTATCTCTGAATTTGAGAAAAATTTTCGGGTTCCATTGTCGATTGTCGCGGTGCAGGCGACAACTTGCGCGTTTTGCGGAACTAAATTTTTCAGTTCGCTGCATTCCTGCACAAGCTCTTTTTTCACGAGCCTGTCAGCTTCATCAAAAACAATTGCGTCCACGTGCTGGGTTTTCAGTTTTTTCAGCCGGATAAGTTCAACGAGCCTTGCCGGCGTTCCGATTACAATTTCTGGTTTTTCTTTCAGGGCTTCAGTCTGCCTTTTTATCGGGGCTCCGCCAATAAAAAGCGCCGTTTTTACGCTGGAAATGCTTTGCACGGCCATTTTAATCTGCGAGGAGAGCTCAAAAGTTGGCGCGCAGACAATAATTTTCACATATTTTTCGTTTGGTTTTTCAGTTTCCGCATTTTTTTGAAGCCTTGCGATGAGCGGCAGAAGATATGCGAAGGTTTTTCCGGTTCCAGTTTCGGACTGAAACACAAGATTTTTTCTTTCCAAAAGAAGAGGAATAATTTTCTGCTGGACTTTTGTCGGCTCTGTTATTTTCAGGGAATTAAGTTTTTCGGTAAGATTCTCCGGAATCAAAGTGAATGCGTTTTCAATCATTCATAAAATATAGCATATAAGTGATTTTTGTGCTATAATTTAAAAATTATGAAGATTGGCATTGATACCTTTGGTTGTGACCATGCGAGATCTGGTTTGGGAACCTATCTTCTTTCGTTCATTTCAAATCTTTCTAAAACTGAAGGAATGGAATTTGAGCTTTTTGGTTCAGAACTTGATCGTTTTACATATAATTCTGGAAAAGAAATTCCGTTCACGGCGGTTTCTGCAGGTGAAGGATTAAGCGCGGAACGCTTCTGGCATTTTACAAATTCGGGAAAATTTATCGCCTCAAGAAAATATGATGTTGTTTTTTACGAGGCGCCGGAGAAAGTCCTTCCGATAAGCTTTAAAACTCCTGGAATTGCGGTCGTGAATTCTGTTCTTTCCGGGATGATAGAAGGCAAGAAAGACTGGATTCAGAAACTTCAGATAAAGCGCGGGCTTCTGAAAGTTCAAAAAATTATCGCCGCAAGCTGTTACATCCGCGACGATCTTGTTTCCCACGGAATTGAAAAGTCAAAAATTGAAGTTGTCTACAACGGAATTGACCACAAGCTTTTTTATCCGCAGATTGATGTTTCAGATGATGTTGTTGATGTGAAGCCTTTTGCGATAAAGAAGCCTTATTTTATCTACGGTTCAAGGCTTTCCGGCGCGGAAAAAAAACATATTGAGCTTATAAAAGCTTTTTCCCTGTTCAAGAAAAACACCGGGCTTCCGCACAGGCTTGTTCTTGCCGGCAGCGACGGACCGTATTCTTCCGAGGTTCATAAAGAGGCTTTTAATTCGGAATTTGCTTCAGATATATTTCTTACCGGATATTTTCCGCATGAAAGTTTTCCGCAGCTTTACGCGGGCGCGGAGGCTCTGGTTTTTCCTTCTACGTGTGAAGGAGTGGGGCTTCCGGTTCTGGAGGCTATGGCTACTGGAATTCCTGTCGGCTGCTCAAATGCGTGCGCTCTTCCGGAAATCGGCGGTGATGCCGCGGTTTATTTTGATGCTGATAATATTGTTGATATTGCCTGCACGCTTGAAAAACTTGCCACGGACAAAAAACTCCGTGAAAATCTTGTGAAACGCGGGCTGGAATGGTCTTCAAAATTCAACTGGGAAATCACGATTAAGCAGACTCTTGAAGTTGCAAAAAATCTTGTGAATTCAAAGTAGTTTAAAATGAAGAAGGCTGGAGTTTTTCCAGCCTTTGTTTTATGCGTTGAGTTTTTTCTGTTCGTCCGGCTCAACTTTCAGGAATTTCATCAAGTCGTATTTTCCGTCTGACTCAATGATTTCCTTTGTGATGTTCAGAGTTTTGTGTCCCTTTATGCTAGGAACTTCGTACATTGTGTTTGTAAGACATTTTTCCACAATCGAGCGAAGTCCGCGGGCCCCGGTTTTTTGCCGGATTGCCTCGTCGGCTATTGCCTCAATCGCATCGTGCGTGAATTCAATATCCATGTCATCCATTGCAAAAGATGCCTTGAACTGCTTTGTGATTGCATTCTTAGGTTCTGTAAGAATATTCACAAGATCATCCTTTGTGAGTTCCTTCAAAGCGACTGTCATTGGCATACGGCCGATAAGTTCCGGAATGATTCCAAATTTTACAAGGTCATCCGGAGTGCAGAGGCTCAGAAGCTCGCGCTGTTGTTCAGGGCTAAGCTCGCCAACATTTGAGCCGAAGCCCATTGAATGTTCCGCTGTTCTTTGCTCAATGATTTTGTCAAGACCTACAAATGCTCCGCCCAGAATGAAAAGAATATTCGTTGTGTCAATCTGGAGCATTTCCTGGTTCGGATGTTTTCTTCCGCCCTGCGGAGGCACGCTGGCTGTTGTTCCCTCAATGATTTTCAGCAGAGCCTGCTGAACTCCCTCGCCGGAAACATCGCGCGTTATTGAAGTATTCTCACTTTTTCTTGCGATTTTATCAATTTCATCAATAAAGATGATTCCGCGTTCCGCCGCCGCAATATCGCCGTCCGCCGCATTTATAAGCTTCAGAAGAACATTTTCAACGTCTTCGCCTACATAGCCGGCTTCTGTAAGAGTTGTGGCATCCGCAATCGCAAACGGAACTTTCAGTTTTTCAGCCAAAGTTTTTGCAAGCAGGGTTTTTCCGGAGCCGGTCGGGCCAATCAAAAGAATATTTGATTTCTCAATCTTCACATCGCCTGTTTTCTGCTCAAGCTTTGGAATTGACATTCTTTTGTAATGGTTGTAAACAGCCACAGAAAGAACTTTTTTCGCTTCATCCTGGCCTATTACGTACTGGTCAAGATATTCCTTGAACTCTTTTGGCGTTGGAACTTCCGTAAGATTTATCGGTGTGACAGAATCCTCTTCCTGGCGCAAAATTTCCTGGCAGACAGCTATGCAGTTGTTGCAGATGTTTATGTTTCCTGAAGGGCCTGACACAAGATGTCTTGAAGAGTCCTGCGGTTTGCCGCAAAAAGAACAGTAGCGCGCATCGCTTCCAAATATTCTCATTATTTTTTCCTCTTTTCCATTACGTTGTCAACAATTCCGTACGCAAGCGCTTCTTCTGCGCTCATAAAATAATCTCTTTCCATATCTTTTGCAACTTCATCAAAAGATTTTCCGGTCTGTTCTGCAAAATGCTCAATGGTAAGTTTTTTCAGACGCAGAATTTCCTTTGCGTGAATAGCGATGTCGGATTCCTGTCCTTCAACGCCGCCCCAAGGCTGATGAATCATAACTCTTGCCGACGGAAGAGTGTAGCGCTTTCCCTTTGTTCCTCCCGCAAGAAGAAATGCTCCCATGCTGGCAGCCTGGCCAAGACAGATTGTCTGAATCGGGCATTTTACGTACTGCATTGTGTCATAAATTGCAAGACCGGCAGTCACTGAGCCGCCAGGGGAATTTATATAGATGCTTATGTCTTTTTCTGAATTTTCTGATTCCAGGAAAAGAATCTGAGCCACAACAAGGTCTGCCGTAGCATCGTTAATCTCGCCGTCAATAAAAATAATGCGCTCTTTTAAAAGCCGCGAGAAAATATCATAGGATCTTTCACCGTTTCCGCTGCGTTCAACTACGTATGGAACTAAAGTATTCATCTGTTCGTTCATTTTTAATCCTTTCGTCCTAAGGGATTTTGAAAAACTTGATTGTTTTTCGCTATGCTTTAAATATAGTGAAATTTTGTCTGTAAGTCAAAAAAAAGGAATGTACGGAAAGTACATTCCTTGTAATATTTTCAGTTGATTTTATTTTATTGCAAACAAGTCAGCGAAGGATGTCTTGTCACCTTTTGTAACTTTAACTTCCTTGTAAAGCTCGTCGTAGAGTTTCTGTTCTTTTGTGTCGTCGATGAGCCATTCTTTTGAACGCGGGTCTGAATAGTGCTTTTTAACTTCTTCAATATCCATTCCGCCTTCATCCGCGATTTTCTTGTACTGAGCTTCGATTTCTTCTGGAGTTACAGAAATATTTTTTGCCTTGATAAGAGAATCCACGATAATGCGGCTCTTCAGCATTTTTTCGCTGTCTCCAGTCCATTCCTTGAGCATCGCCTCTTTTGTCTGGCCGGAAGAAGTAACCATTTTTTCAAGCTGCTCAGGTGTTGTCTGGAACTGCTGAGCCATCATGCGCCAGCGTCCGTCAAGTTCAGCGGCAAGCATAGAAGCTGGAATTTCAAAAGGATTTTTTTCAACAAGCTGTTCAAGCAGCGACTGTGACTTGATTTCAGAAAGTTTTCTGTTTTTTGCAACTTCCATATTGCGTGAAATGTCTTTCTTCAAGTCGTCAAGAGTCTTGAATTTTTCGCTTACATCCTGAGCCAAGTCGTCGTCAAGAGCAGGAAGATTTCTTGCTTTTACAGCTTTTACAGTAACTTTGATTTTCTTGGAATCTTTTTCAAATTCCTTTGTTTCATCCTTCTTCATTCCTGTAACCTGCTCGTCGATGCCGTAAACATCATCGCCAGCGCCGATTGTGAACACGTAGCCGTTGCGTTTTTCGCCGTTTTCCTCTTCGTAGTCAACAGTTACAATGTTGTCTTTTTCCGCGGCTTCATCAGATTTTTTGTCGATAACAACAGCATTGCGCTCCTGAATTGCTTTGAGCTCGTTTTCAAGGTCTTTGTCTGTGATTGAAACCTGCGGCTCCTTGATTGTGATTCCGCTGAAATTCTTTACTTCAACTTTAGGGAAAACATCGTAAGTTACAGTGTATGAAAGATCCTTTGAAACATCCAGCTCAGGAACTTTTTCCATTACCGGCTGCTGGTAAGGAAGAGGTCGGTTTTCTGTTTCCTTTTCAAAAATTTCGTTGAGCGATTTGTCAATCAGCTCGCTGAGAGCGTCAGCCTTGATTCCTTCACCGAATTTGCGTTCAAGGATATTTGCCGGTACGTGACCTTTTCTGAATCCAGGAATCTGCGCATTCTTAGTATATTTTGCCAAAACTTCATTGTAAGATTCCTGAACATCTTTCTTTTCGATTGTTACTGTCAGTTTTACAGCTGATTTTTCAAGACTAGTGAATTCTGTTGTGAGTTTCACTTTTTGCTCCTTAAAATTGAAATAAACTGCTTTCCAAGTTGATTTTTGAAAGCGGCTCAATATAACAAAAAAGCGATTCAGCTGCCCTGAATCGCTTTTAAATTTAGAGCGGAAAACGGGAGTCGGACCCGCGACATCCACCTTGGCAAGGTGGCGCTCTACCACTGAGCTATTTCCGCAAATCTGGCGCTTTTCCGGCCATTTAATTTTTTAGAGCGGAAAACGGGAGTCGGACCCGCGACATCCACCTTGGCAAGGTGGCGCTCTACCACTGAGCTATTTCCGCAAAAGAAAGAATCGTGCGAAAGGAGGGACTTGAACCCTCACGCCGAAGCACTAGATCCTAAGTCTAGCGTGTCTGCCAATTTCACCACTTTCGCTAGATTTGTTTTCGACGATGTTTAGAACTTTATACAATTTGCAAAAAAATGTCAAGTGAATGAATGTATTTTTCTTAGCCCGAATGTCGAGTTTTTTGTGAAAAGAATAAAAGCGCAGGCAGATTTTCAGTTTGTGAAGATTTTTGGCGATTGAATCAATTAAAGTGCGGAGCACCCGGATTAATACAAGCGCAGCGCGAGCCAAATCCATCTGAGCAAACTGGAAATATGCCGAAAGCGTTCTTTCAGAATTTGCAAAAAAATTCGGCATTTGGGCTTCTTGTTTTATTTGCTTGAATTTATTTATGGAATCAATAGAATATTTTTATAGCGGATTCGGTTTTGAGTTTCTGACGTGGCAAGGATTGGAAGGTCTGGCGAAGCCAGTTGTGGAGCGCAAGCGGAATAATGGAGGCGGAGGCCGGAAACCTGGAAAGCCTGGTTTTGGCTGGTGAGCCTGCCGAACCGGCCAAAAGCCACCCAAAATATAAAAATTTAAAACCCGATTTTATAGAAGGATTTTTTATGGAATTTCTTGAGATTTGCAAAAAACGGTATTCGGTTAGAAAATTTTCAGCGCGAAAGGTTGAGGATGAAAAACTTTTGAAAATTCTTGAGGCTGGGCGGATTGCTCCGACGGCGAAAAACTGCCAGGCGCAGAGAATTTTTGTGCTGAAATCCGCGGAGGCGGTTGAAAAAATCCGTGCGGCGACTCCGATGAGCTACAATGCTCCGGTTGTTCTTCTTGTCTGCTATGATGAAGGCGAGAGCTATAAAAATTCTGCTGACACTGTTTATAAAAATTATGACGGCGGCGAAGTTGACGCGGCGATTGTTGTTTCCTCGATGATGTTCCAGGCGACTGAGCTTGGGCTTGGAACGCTCTGGGCAAGAGGTTTTGACTCCAGGAAAATAATTGACGCTTTTGGGCTGCCTTCAAATCTTCATGTTGTCTGCCTTCTGGATATTGGCTACGAGGCGGAGGACAGCGCGCCAAGCGAAAGGCATTTTCTTAGAAAAAATCTTTCTGAAACAGTGAAGGAACTTTAAATTGGAACTTTATTTGGTGCGGCACGGGCAGACTGTCTGGAACAAGGAAGGAAAACTTCAGGGGCGGACGGATATTGAGCTGAATGAAAACGGCAGGGAGGCGGCTGGAAATTTGGGCCGGGCTCTTGAAAACGTTGAGTTTGACAAAATTTATTCTTCTCCGCTGATAAGGGCTTATGAAACCGCTTGTCTTATCCGCGGGCACAGAAATATTCCAATAATCCGTGATGACCGGCTTGTTGAGATAAGTTTTGGTGAAGGCGAGGGAGACTCCTGGCGGACGTGGAATGATCCTGAAAATCCGTACAGCGCGTTTTTCAACGACACGGAAAACTACGTTCCGCCTCCGCGCGGCGAGACTTTTGAGCAGGTTATGGCGCGCACAAAGGATTTTGTCCAGAAAGTTGTGGAGCCGCAGTTTGGAACTGCTGAAAGGCTGATGGTTGTTGCTCACGGCGCGCTGGACAGCGCGATTATCTGCTATCTGGAGGGAAATTCAAAGGCGAATTTCTGGGGAAAAGGGCTTTTGAAAAATTGCCAGGCGGTGATTTTTGAATTCGACGGAAAAAAATGGACCAGGAAATAGAAGAAAATGCTTGCGCCGGTTGAAAGTCCGCTGGATTTTTCGCTGATTTTGAAAAACGCTTGTTTTAATGGTATTGAATCGCTTCTGCTAAAATAATAAAATAACTGCAACTAATAATTGTTCAGGGGCTTTTTATGGTGGCGCAAATAATTGTTGTTGCAATTTTTCTTGTGATGTTTCTGTTGATTATTGCTGACTGGTTTCCTAGGCAGTATGTTACTTTGGTTTGCGGCGCGCTGACGTTGCTTCTGGTTTTCGGGCTTGGAATGTCTGTTGACAATCATTTTTTCGGCGGGACTTACAAGCCTCTTGCCGCAGTGAAGGAAACTTTGAACATAAGCGGAATTTTTACGCCCGGTTTCTGGTACAGTGTTGGCGAGTCCGAGTCGAAAGGCATAAACTGGGCTACAATTCTGTTCATTGCCGGAATGATGGTCATGGTTGAAGGAATGGCCCGCGTGGGGTTTTTCAGGTGGCTCTGCATGCGCCTGGCGAAGGCTGTACATTATAAAGTCACCTCGATTTTTGTGGCTTTCATGCTTATGTCGTTCGGCCTTGCGATGTTCATTGACTCGATTACGGTGATTTTGTTTCTGGCGGCAGTTTCTGTTGAGCTTTCCCGGCTTTTAAAATTCAATCCGGTTTCAATGATTCTTGCCGAGGTTTTCTGCGCGAATCTTGGCGGTTCTGCAACAATGTGCGGTGATCCGCCGAACATCATAATCGGCACTTCGCTTGGATATTCGTTCGCGGATTTTCTTATGAACACCGGAGCGGTTGCGCTTTTGTGCCTTGTGTTCACGGTTCTGTATTTTTATTTTATGTGCAGAAAACAGTATTCTGTGGCTGCGGAAGGCGTTGATATTTCTTCGTTTCCTTCGCCTGAGTCAGCGATTACAGACAAGGCTGGATTTGGAGTAAGCTGCGGAATTTTCCTTGTGGCGGTTGTGCTTCTGGTTACACATTCGAGCACGCATCTTTCGGTTGCAACAATCGGTGTTGGAATCGGTCTTGTTACGCTGATTGCTTCTGCAAAACACATAAAGGAAATTCTGAGCCGCGTTGACTACCAGACGCTTCTTTTCTTTGTGGGGCTTTTCATTGTTGTTGGCGGACTGGAGCAGACTCATATTCTTGAGCTGATTGCGAATTTTATTGAAAAAGTTTCAGGCGGAAATCTGTACTGCATGGTTGCGATTATTATCTGGGTTTCTGCTGTTGCATCTGCGTTTATTGACAATATTCCTTTTGCGGCGACGGTTGTTCCGGTTATCCAGAATTTGGCTGCGGTTACCGGAGCGAATTTCCTGCCGACAATGGCGTGGTCGCTTGCAATCGGCACTGATATAGGAGGCTCGGCCACACCAATCGGGGCTTCCGCAAACGTTGTTGGAACTTCTGTCGCGGCGAAAGCAGGTCATCCGGTTGGCTGGGGAAAATACTGCAAGCTTTCTGCCCCGGTGACAGTAGCAGTCCTGGTTATAAGTACGATTTTTGTTTTTGTCAGATACCTTTAATGGTGTTATAATGTATCTGTCTTGATTTTGAATTGCGTAATACATTTTTTATATAGAATTATGGTTGATTTAAAATTGAGAGTATCTGATTTCATTCGAGGGGTACTTATATGGAAAAACAGATTATTATTTCAATAAGCCGCGAGTATGGCAGCGGCGGACACGAAATAGGAAGAAAACTGGCTGAAAAACTGGATCTTCCGTTTTATGATAGAAATCTTCTGGACGAAGTTGCGAAAAACAGCGGCTCGGATGTTTCGGAGCTTTCCGCGTATGATGAAAAGCCGCGGCATTTCTTTTTGAGCAGAAGCGTTCGCGGCTATACAAACAGCCCGGCTGAAAGCATTGCGGAGCTTCAGTTCGCGCTTTTAAAGTCAAAGGCGGCGGACGGCGATTCGTTTGTTGTGATTGGACGCTGCTCGGACGAGCTTTTTGACGAAATGCCAGGTGTCTGTGTTCTGAAAATCTTTGTAAGCGCCGACTGGGATGAAAAAGTGAAGCGCGTTGTTGAAAAGCGCAGCATGGACAAAAAGCTGGCTGAAAAGACAATTTTGCGCCACGACAAGAATAGAATCGCGTACCATGATCATTTCTGCAGGCAGCGCTGGGGCGACGCAAGAACTTATGATTTAAGCGTAAATTCTTCACGGCTTGGAATTGACGGCACTGTTGACATGCTTTGCGATTATGTGAAGCGCGCCGGAAAATAAAAACTTTTGCACAATAAAGTGGAGCAAAAATGGTTCAGGGAACAATAAAATTTAGCGAGTCAGAGGCAAAATTCTGCATTGTAGATGAAGAAAATATGAAATTCGTTGATTTTCTTGGTTTTGGCGATGAATTTGAAGTCAAGGTTGACGGAAACTGGATTCACACAAAGCTTGAAATCATTGAGAACGAAGCCGGCGAGCTTATTTTTTCATTGAAAGGAACGCCGTACAATGGAAATCTTGACGGAATTGAAATCCGGAAATAATTTCAGCGGTTTCTGAAGCTTACAGAAATTCCATCGCCGTCGTCGTAGAAGTCGGTGTGGAATTCTGTGTTTGCCTTTAAAAAATCAATGTATTTTATTATTTTTTTCACCAGTTTTTTTGTGCTGTAGTTGTGCGTAAGCGTTAAATCGTCTACCATTCCGTGGAATTTAAGGTTGTCTGTCATGATTACGCCGTTTTCCGCAAGGTTTTCCTTGAATTTTTCAAAAAAGCGGATGTACTGGGCTTTTGCCGCGTCAATAAAAATCAGGTCGAATTTCTGTTCTGTTTCCCATTCCAGCGCGTCGCCGTAGACGAGCGTTATTTTTTCAGAAAGCCCGCAGTCGCTTACATTCTGCTTTGCCTGGATGTGCCGGTCCAGGTCGTATTCAATTGTTGTGACATGGACATCTTCCTTTGCCTTTGCGAAATTTATTGCTGAATACGCGATTGCTGTTCCGATTTCAAGAATATTTTTTACGTTGTGATTTTTTATGTATTCGCACATGAATTTTAATCCGCCGTCCTGGATTATTGGAAGATATGCTTTTTTTGCGAAAGATTTTATGTCTGAAATTTCGTCCATGGAAAAAATCCTGTTTTGTTTTTGAATTATCGTAGTAAAAAAAAAGATATTTTGCAATTCGTGGAGGAATAATTTGCGGCGGACGGGTTAGCGATGTGCAGGGCGCGCCTTTGGCGCGTTGCGGAATGAAATGGAGCAATGAGCGGCGAGCGGAACCCGGAACGTAGCGGCCTGAAATGAGCGGCCGGCGGAGCCGGCTGCGAATTGAAGGAAACCCCAGAATAAAAAAAATGATGAAATTTTTAGTTTTTCATAAAGTCGCTTTTTTTAATTCCGATAATGAAATGAGAAAAAAAGTTTTTTAGATGGAGGAACTTATGGCTGACTCAAAAAATTCTTACAGAGATATTTTGCTGCAGGAAGACGCTGTGCTTTCTGATGTGATTTCGTCGCAGTCTGAGCTTAGGGCGGCGGTGAATGCAAAAAGCTGGACGGATTTGATGAAGGTTGTCTCGGATATTAATCTTGAGATGGATAAGTTCAACCGTCTTGACGCGGCCAGGGAAGAGGCGGCGAAGTCTGCGGAAATCGCGGATTTTGAGGCTGAAAACGCTGAGCTTCTTGCCAAGGTCCGCGGAAAACTTGTGCGCTGCCGGGCTGAAAACAAGGCTCTTGGGGATTTTATAAATATCACGCGGAATTTTGTGCAGAAAATTATTGACACGGCGCTTCCGCAGAGCAGGAACAGGCTTTACGGAAAAGGCGGCGGTTTTGTTCAGAAGCAGCCGGACAGCGTTGTTGTGAACACGTTGTTCTAGTTTTTAGTTTCAATCGAAAGTCGAAAGGTACAGAGGCGAATTATGGGATCTACATTTTCTGGAATTGAATTGGGAAAGCGCAGCATTATGGCGCATACGGATGCGATCAGCACTGCCGGTCATAATATTTCAAACGCAAATACTGAAGGTTATTCGCGCCAGCGCGTGCAGATGAAGGAATTTGATCCTCTTTACAAGCCTGACCTTGAGCGCGCAGAACGTGCCGGAATGATTGGGCAGGGAATTGATGTCCAGAGCATTAACCGGGTTCGCGATGAAATGCTTGACCAGCGGATTACGGCTCAGCAGAACCAGGAGTCTTACTGGGACACAAGAAGCAAGTATTACACGATGATTGAGCAGATTTACAATGAGCCGGATGAAGTCAGCGTTCGCTCAAATATGGATAAATTCTGGGAAAGCTGGCAGGAACTTTCTGTGAATCCGGAAAGCCACGCTGCAAGACAGGCTGTTGTTTCGCGCGGTGAGTCTCTTGCGGATTCAATAAAGTCTAAATTGGAAAATCTTATGGGAGTCGGTTCGCTGATTAATTCCGATATCGAGGCGACTGTGAAGCAGGTGAATTCCTATGCGAACCAGATTGCGGCTTTGAATTCGGAGATTGTGCGTTCGCGCGGAATGGGCGACAATCCTAACGACTTGCTTGACCGCAGGGATTTGCTTGTTGACAAGCTTTCCAAGCTGGCGAATATTACGACTGACCAGCGGGATTCTGATGAATTTATGGTTCACCTTGACGGCCGGGTTCTTGTGCAGGGCGGCGTTGCGCGCAATTTTGAGCTTGTCTCGCTCACTGACAACAACGGCTATGACAAGCTGGTCTGGGCTGACACGCAGGAAGATGCGTTTGTTTCGGGAGGAACTTTGGGCGCGCTGGTTGAGCTCCGCGATGTTGATGTCCGCAACGAGATTCAGTCTTTGAACACAATGACGATGAATTTTTCTGATCTTGTGAATGATATCCACCGCAATGCCTACGGCGCGAACAATGTTACAGGTCTTGATTTTTTTACGCAGCATTCGTTTGTTGAAAATGTGAACGGCAATTTTGACCGCGACGGCGACGGAACTTTTGACCACAGCTATATTTTCCGCTTTACTGGAACTACAAGGCTTAACCCGCAGGAGCAGATTGGTTTTGAAGGCGTTATGACTTTCAGCGGACCGTCTGGAAATGTGCAGGTTGCTTATCATCCTACGGACACGGTTGAAACTGTTATAAACCGCATAAATGATTCAAACGGCGAGGTGAAGGCGTATCTTGACCGGAACAGCAATCTTGTTTTAAAGGGAACAACCGCCCAGAATATGGAAAATCCGGATTTTGTTATCCGCCATGTTGAGGATTCTGGTTTCTTTCTTACAGGTTATTCAGGAATTCTTTCTGCTAGCGGGGAAGCCGGCGCTTATGACTACGCGCGCGCGGATGCGGTGAATTCTCTTGCCGGCGCGCAGTTTGCGGTTAGTCCTGTTTTGAATCCGGCTGGATATATTGAAGTTAATAATGTGATAAAAAATGACGTGAAGAGCGTTGCGGCCGCTTTCCGTGATGATTCAGGCAATGTGAACGCAGGAGACGGCAGGGCGGCGGTTGAGATTGCTTCAATCAGAAACACAAAAGTCATGATTGGGCATGAGCGCACTTTGGACGATTATTTTGCGGATTCTGTCACAAATGTTGGCTTGAAAGGCGAGCAGGCGGAAAACAATCTGAACAGCCACATGGCGGTTATGAACGACCTTCGGTCAATGCGCGACAGCATAAGCGGCGTGAACATTGATGAGGAGCTTTCGGACATAATAAAATTCCAGCACGGATACAATGCCGCCGCAAAATTTGTAACGGTCTGGGACAGTCTTATCGATACTGTAATAAACAGGCTCGGCGTTTAATTTTTCAATACGAATCAGCGAGGTGAAATATGCATAGAATCAGTTCTGCAATGAATAATATTGACACACAGTCGGCTTTAAGGCTTCAGGAAAGCAGGTTGAATTCTGTGAACAACCAGATTGGAAGCCAGAGGCGCATCCAGCAGCTTCGCGACGATCCTGTTGCGGCTGGACATCTTGTGCGCTACCAGTCTTATTTGACCCGCGTGAACAATTTTGAAAAGAATGCAAAAACTCTGACTGACGAATTTGCTTTGCGCGAAGGATACATGAACAATTCCCTGGAAATTATGCATCGTGTCCGCGAGCTTGCGGTTACCGGCGCAAACGGAATTTATACAAAAGAAGATATGTCGAATATGGCTGTGGAAGTTGACGAGCTTCTGAAGGAGCTTATTCAGAATGCGAATGCGATTTCCAGCGACGGAAATGCCTTGTTCGGCGGAACGAACACAAAAGCCACTCCGTTTGAAGTTGAAATGGGAAACGTCCAGGGAAGCGGCGTGCCTCTGATTGAAAGCGTTCGTTACAATGGAAATATTGACACGAACAAAGTTGAAGTTGATGAAAATAAATATCTTGACGTTGATAATGCCGGAAACCGCGCCTTCTGGGCAGAAAAGCAGCAAATTTTTGGCGGACGCGACGCAAGTGCCTGGCAGGCGGCTTCAGACAGCGTTGTAAGCATTGACGGTGTGAAAATAAATATCAACGCCGGCGACAATGTCTACGCTCTGGCGGCTAAAATAAATGATTCCGGAGCGGCTGTGCGCGCAAGCATTGATCCTGTTTCAAACGGACTGAATTTTGAGACAACGGATGCCCGCCAGCTCTGGATTCAGGATGTGAGCGGAAATGTGCTGAACGAACTTGGAATTGTAAAGGATTCCAGCCAGAAGCCTCCGTATAATCTTGGAAACAGCGTGAAAGTTTCTGGCGGCTCAATGTTCGATGTTGTGATTGCGTTCAGGGATGCGCTTTTAAAAGGCGATACCGAAAGTGTCGGCGGAAGAATTCTTGGCTCGCTTGACAAAGGAATTGATTCTCTTGTGACTAGAGTTGCAAAATCCGGCTCAGCCTACGAACGTGCGCAGAACAATGCGCTCAGAAATTCCAGCACCGCGCTGAATGTGACTCAGCAGGTAAGCCGGGAAGGCGATCTTGACTACACAAAAGCCATAACAGATTTGAAAATGCTCGACTACACTTACCAGGCGACCCTTAGCAACGCAGGAAAAATGTACAGCAGCACTTTGCTGAATTATATGAGATAGTCAGTTTGTTGAATTAAAAACAACGAGGTTTATAAACACATGGAAGTAAAAACAAAAGTAAACGGAATTGTGAATGTTGAGGAAAAGCAGCTTGTGACTTTCCCGGAAGGCCTTTTGGGCTTTGAAAAATTTACAAAATTTGCGCTGATTGACTCTGAGTACGAGCCGTTTATATGGCTTCAGTCTACGGAAGAAAGCGGTCTTGCATTTTTGATGGTTGATCCGTTTCTTATCTGCAGTGAATATGAAGCCGACATTGATGATTCGTCCCTGAAAAACATCGGAGTTGAATCTGCGGAAGACATAATCATAATGACGCTTGTTACAATTCCAAAAGACGGTTCTGCGATTACCGCGAATTTTCTTGGTCCGATTGTAATCAACAAGAAAAACCGGAAATGCCTTCAGGTTGTTTTAAACGACAACCGCTGGACAACAAAGTTTGATATTGTAAAAGCTCTGAAAAAGAAGGGGGAATGATATGCTTATTCTTTCCCGAAAAACCGACCAGCAGATAAAAATCGGCGACAATATCACAATTACAATTATTGATATAAAAGGCGACCAGGCGAAGATTGGAATTGAAGCGCCTAAAAATGTGAAAGTTTTCAGGCAGGAAGTTTTCAACGCGATTAAGAATGAAAACACCGAGGCGTCAATCGTGAACAATGATGTTGTAAGCACGATTTCTAAAATCCTGAAGAATTAAAAAAATGATTTTTTTTTTTGAAATTTGTAATATTTTATATTGACTAAATTTTAGCAATATTATATATTTACATCACGTCAGAAATGGTGCCTGTAGTTCAGCGGTAGAGCGCCAGATTGTGGATCTGGTTGTCGTGGGTTCGAGCCCCATCAGGCACCCGATTCTAGTTGCGCCCGTAGCTCATCTGGATAGAGTTCCGGACTTCGAATCCGGCGGTAGCAGGTTCGAATCCTGTCGGACGCATAATTTATTTTTTGGGCCATTAGCTCAGCTGGTAGAGCAACAGACTCTTAATCTGTGGGTCGCAAGTTCGATCCTTGCATGGCTCACTCAAAGAATAATGATGATAAAAAATCTCTGGTTTTTCCAGGGATTTTTTATTTTAACTGAATATTTTGTTTTTCTGATTTGCATTAATAAAAAACGCATTTTTTAATGCGAATATTTTTGTAGGATTTTTAAATTCCCGGCAGAAGCGCCGGGAATTGTTTTTACAAGGCTTGCTTTTTTACTTCAGCTTCGCTTGCTCTAAGATAGAAAGGACCGTCGTAGTCGTTCATGGGCTTTGCACCTGCGGCAATTTTTTCTTCTGTCATAGAAAGAAGAATTTCGCCAACGTTTATGTTGAAGTCCTGCGGAAGAAATTTTTTATCAGAAAACTGTTTTATCTGCTCAGAAAGCAGGGTGGCGTCGCTTCCGCATACAAGAATATTTTCAGCGGAGCCTCGGTTTTTCAGCAGAGCCGCGATTTCTTCCGGCGTGTAGTCGCCTTCCGGAATTATTTCTTTTGCGTTGGAAAAAGCTTTCGCATAGAAGCGGTCTTTTTTTGCGTCAATGCAGCTTAAAACCGTGAACGGAAAATCCTTGAACGGCGCGGCGTAGGCATCCAGCGTGTTTATTCCGTAAAGTTTTGCGTTTGAAGCCATTTCAATTGCTTTTGCCGCTGAAAATCCCAGCCTGAGTCCTGTAAATGAGCCCGGCCCGTTTGAAATACTGATGTAATCAAGGTTTTCCGGCTTTAGATCAGCTTTTTCAAGAACATATTGAATCGCTGGCAAAAGCGTTTCTGACTGTTTCATTCCGATATTGAATACAGCGGTTACTGTGTGTGTGTCATTTTTTGCAGAAATTGTAATTTTTGTTATAGCAGAATCGATTGCAAGTCCGTTCATTTTATTTCTCCATGCGGCCAGTTTTCAATTGTTATGGTTCTTGAGCCGTCTTCATGAGGAGCGATTTTCAGGATTATTGTCTTTTTTGGAAGCTCATCCATTATTTTTTCGCTCCATTCGATGATAGAAACGCCTTCTCCGTAAAGCATATCTTCTGTTCCCAGGTTTGCAAAATCTTCTGCGCCGTCAAGCCTGTAGACATCCATGTGGTAAAGCGGCATTTTTCCTTCGTATTCGCTTATAAGGCAGAATGTAGGGCTTGTTATTGTGTCTTTTACGCCTAGAGCCTGGGCGATTCCTTTTGTTATTGTCGTTTTTCCTGCGGCAAGAGTTCCCTGCATTGCTATTATGTCGCCTTTCTGCAGAAGCAAGCCTATTTTTTTTCCGAGCGCGATTGTTTCATCTGCGGAATTTGTTTTGAATGTAATCATGGAAGTTTTCCCTCTGAATCCTGCTTCAAAATATAATCTTTCAGAGCTTTTTTTATCGGAAGAATCGGGTAATTGAAATTTACCGGCTTTTTGAACTGAATATCAACAGTTTTTTTTCCAAGAGGATCGGTTTCAATGCAGAAATCCACGTCTGTCTCAAGCGTCTGGCCAGGAATTTCAACATCAGCTGTTCCTGAAAAATTGCGGCGGTAATAAATGTAACCTTCTTCTCTGAATAAATTTTTTAAATTTAGAATTCTCATTTATCTTATTTTAATTATATCCATAGACTTTAGCAAGAATTTTGTTCTGCACTTCAACTGATATATTGCTGAATTTTATGTGAAGGTTGAAAATTCCCTGCGTTTTCGATTTCCGCGTCTTCACAATTGTTCCGAAAACTCCATATTCTCCGTCCGGAAGCGTGATTTCAATGTATGTCATCTGGTTTTCTTTTATTGGAAGCGTTGTTGAAAGGCAGCAGCCTCCGCCGGAAATATTTGTAAGCATACATTCGTATTTTTTTTCTGCGGGCACAAGTTTTTTTCCGGCTTTTTTGTCTGTTTCAATTTTAATAGAAGAAAATTTGCATTTTTCATTCACGCTGATTCGTTTGAAATGTCTCTGCTGCTTTGTGATTAAGTCGTTGCTGTGGGAAACAATCATCTGGAATCCGTTCGCATCTGTTTCATAGCGGAGAATTCTTGAGACAAAAGCGTACTGCATTCCGGCTTCGGTGCGGAAAGTGAACGCGACTTTCGCAAGGTTTTCAGGCTTGCTCTGCGATTCAAAAAATTCTTTTGTGATTCTTATTGAAAGATAGTCCTTTGTGTTTTCGTGGACAAAAAAATCAGTTTTTGTTCCGTCCGGGAAAATCTCGCTGATTTTTGAATTTTTCGCAATCATTTTTGTTGATGAAATTACAACTGCCGCCGCGAAAATTCTTTCAAGGTTGAATTCAAGCCTGAACATAAGATTTATGTCCGCTGGGGAGCTGTTCTTGTTCTGGCTGTAATATTTTTCAAAATACGGCTCTATTGAGCTGAAATTTTTCACGGCAAAAAGAATATTCGGAATTTCGTATTTTCTGCACAGTTTCCACAGAAAATTTTCTTCGTCTGGCTTGAGCTTGTATTTTTCCGAGAAAATTTCAACGTCCTTTCGTTTGGTTTTTCGTTTTGCCTGCGCTTCGAGCCATTCCGGAGTTTCTTCAGCCTCTTTCCGTTTTTTCAGAATAAAAAAAGCAATCACAAGAACTGCTGATATGGCCAGCGCGAAAACCAGGACAATGTAAATTGCCGGGTTCATCCGCGCGGCAAGAGGCGAATTTCCCGCCTTGAAATCTAAATTCATGCCAAACCTTCCAAAGTGTCCGCGATTGAAACAAGGCGAGGGCAGATTTCGTATTCGGCGAGATCTCCAACGCTCACGGTGTCGTTGTTTTTCAGCGCTTCCTCAAAATCTGAAAGCACCGGCGAGAATTCCTTGAAAAATTCCGGGAAAGGCTTTCCGTCAATTTTTACTTCTGTGTATTCCTGGAAGAGCGAGGCGAGCGTTGCAATGTGGCAGAATTCGTCGATGCTGTCTGCAAGGGTCAGAATTGATTCGTTCGCTTCTTTTGCTTTTCCGCTTTGCAGCTCAACTGGAATTGTCTGCATTTTTTCGGAAAGTTTCTTGAAAAGCCCGGAAAGATTTTTGAACGCATCTTTTATGTTCTGCCTTGTCACAATGCTGAATTCGAATTTCATGCTGCTTTCAAGAGTTTTTTTTGCGTATTCGTCAAAAGTTTCCGCTGTGATTTGTTTTCCGTCGAGCTTTATTCCGATTACAGCCGTGTCGTTCTGCTCGCAGGTTATTTCAAATGATTTCAGCACATCGCCTACAGTTTTTTCTTCTTCCAGAGTTATGTCGATTTTTTCGTCGTTGATATAAAAATCCATTTTTGCCGCCTTAAATTTTTCAGTTTTTATCTATTGCTGTTTCCTGAGTTGGAAAAATTTTTTATCGTGTTCTGCTGGGACTCAAGGCTGTTCAGCGCGCCTTCCATCTGTCCGTATTTGTTTTTCAGCTCGGCTTCCTTGTCGTCCATCTGGGTTTCAAGGCGAGCTATTTTTTGTTCAGAAGATTTGATTCTTGAGTCCAGCGCGGACGTTTTCATTGAAAAAACTCCGCCTGACTGAACATACGCTGTAAGCTGCTTGTCGAGCTTGTAGCCGATGCCTGAGTCAATTATCAAGTCTCCGTCCGAATCGTAGCCGAACATATTTTTTACGTCGTCAAGATGTTTTTCCAGCTCGGAGTCGAGTTTTTTCTCGTCAATTTCAAGGTAGCCGCGGAGCTTGCTTGGCGTGTAGCCTGAATAATTTGTCGCGTTCGTGGCAATTCCAATCTGGGAAAGCATTGTGATTTTTGCGTCCTCGCTGAATTTATAGTTTGCCGCAGTTGTTGTCTGAAGCGCGGATTTCAGGCTTGTCAAGGATGAGTCTGTGTTGAACATTCCCAGTTTTTCCTGCTGCTCCTTTTTTTCATCAGACGTAAGATAATCCAGCTCCTCAATGATTTCCGGCTTGTTCTGGGAAAGAATATTCAGCTCGGCTACAGATTGGTTGTATTTTCCCACAAAGGTAATCAGCGCTTCCTTTGCGGATTCCACGTCCGGCTTCACGGAAATTGTCGCCGTTTTTTCAGTCTTGTCAAAAATATTCAGCGTAACTTCCGGCACAACATCATCGATTGTGTTCGTCGGCCTTTTTATTGTGATTCCCTCGTATTTTATGATTGCATCATCTGCTGAAGAAATTGCGTGCTGCGGGACAAATCCGCGGTTTTCGCTTGGGTTGAACGATTCCGCGGATGAAACTGAAAGAGAAATCCCGGTGTTCCGGTTTTTCAGCACAATCGAGTCAATATTCTTGTAGTCGTTTAATGAAATGTCAATTTTTGTCTCTGCGTCTGAAAGCAAATTCGGTGTTGAAATAAGTTTTTCGCTTCCATCCTTCATTTTTACAAACAAAACATCGCTTGTTGAAACTGGATCTACTGGCTCCAGCTTTTTTTCCGGCTCAAATGGAAGGCTTGCGTCCACCGGAGAATTGGTTATCGTCACGTCCTTGAAACTTGCGCTTCCTGAATCTGGAAACACGGGCTTTGATTCCTGCTTGTTCAGCGCGATTGTAATGTCGGAAACGTCCTGCTTTGAAATCGAAAACTGAATGTGCGCATTCGGCGTTTCAAGGACAGTTTCCGGAATTGAAAGAGAATATCCGCCGCGCGGGGAAACAGTTATTATTCCGCCTGAAATTTTTATGTTTCCCGCTGAAATTTGCGGAAGCCGCTCCTGTTCCGGCGGTTCAGGCTGAATATTTCTGTAGTCGTTTCTGCTTGTTCCGAATTCAACGGTTTTTGGCTTTACGCGGATAATCATTCCGCTTGATTCTGCGAATGTTTTTGCGTCGTCCTCAAATGTAAGCCGGTTTTCAGAGCCGGTTTTCTGGGATTCAATTGAAAGAGTTTTTTTTCCTTTTGATGCGCCGATTACGCGGGTTTTTAAAAGTTCTCCGCCGCGCCGGTTCAATGCGCTTGAAAAATCCTGCAAAGAACCGCCTTTCCATCTTAATGTTACGGATTTGTCGTTTATTTTGTATGTGTATGTTCCGGCAGGAACTTTTGTGTCTGCGTCAAGCTCTGAGGTAAGAAAACGGTCTGCGGTCGCCGGCTGAACCACATCAACTTTGAATGATTCGTAAGCGGCTTTTCGTGTTGCGTCGGCAGTAACTGCGTATTCTTCCGTGGATGATGTTACTTTGTTGTTGAAAGGATTGTCAAAAGAGTACAGTGTTTTTACACTGTCCCGAAGCTCTGTCATTTTTCTGTTTACAGAACGCCAGGCATCTTGCTGCGCCTTATACGAATCAAGCGTTTTCTGCTCCCTTGTAAGCGGAATTCGCTCAATCTGCATAAGTTTTTCAACTGTCTCATTTGTATTGTACTGGTTCGTAACACCAGGTATGTTGATTCCTGCCATAATTATAAAAAAATCTGAAGTGAAATTTAAACAATCTGATCAAAAAGAACGCCGATGGCTTTCCTGATACGAATTTTTAAATTTTGAATTTCTTCAGAAGGTATCTCCTTTACAACTTGATCAGTGCTTGGATCTACGACTCTTACGACAATGCTGCCTAGCTCCTTGTTTACATTGAACTGAAGCTCCCGGCCCATTACGCGTGCTGACATATTCTGCAGCTGCTGGGCATCCGCCTTGATTTCCTCCATGCTTTGAACAAGGTTGTCAACGACTTCCGCACCGGTAGGTGTTTTCAGAGTATTTATAGTGCTGTTTTTTTGTGTCGATATATTTTTTGCCGGAGTAACAGCGCCGCTGTTTAGATTCAGGCCGTCCATGGCCAACGTCTGTCCAAATGAACTTATAGTATTCATAAGGCTTCCTCCTTGAATAAAAAGAAATGGGAGAGGGGCGCACCCCTCCCATCTCACGTTTTTTCTGTCAAAAGATGACATCCAGAAATCTTTTGGCATTACGTTTCATTTTTTTAGCTCAGAAGTGCAAGAACATTCTGTGACTGGCTGTTCGCCTGTGAAAGCATCGCAGTTCCAGACTGTGTGAGAATCTGGTTCTTTGTGTATTCAACAATTTCAGAAGCCATGTCAGTGTCGCGGATGCGAGATTCTGCCGCCTGAGTGTTTTCTGCGGCAATATTAATGCCTTTTGCAGCCATTTCAAAGCGGTTCTGGTAAGCGCCAAGGTCTGCGCGCTGTTTTGTGATGTTTGTCAATGCTGCGTCTACTGTTCCAAGAGTTGCGTTTGCAGCTTCCGGATCGCCAATAGTAACAGCATCTTCAGATCCCTGCGCACCCTTAAGACCAAGAGCCTGAGCAGTCATTGTTCCAATGAAAACTCTTGTGTTCTGGTCCATGTTTGCTCCAATCTGGAACTGCATTACCTCGTTAGAATCTGATGCAAAGCGGCCTGTGAGCATATTCATGCCGTTGAACTGAGCCTGGCTAGCGATTCTGTCAACTTCAGAAACAAGCTGGGAAACTTCAACCTGAATCTGCATTCTGTCTTCGTCTGTGTAAATTCCGTTTGCAGACTGAACTGCAAGCTCGCGTACACGCTGAAGAATATCTGTAGTTTCAGTCAAGTAGCCCTCTGTTGTCTGAATGAATGAAACACCGTTTTCAATGTTTCGGCTAGCCTGATTCAAACCGCGAATCTGGGAACGCATTTTTTCAGAAACAGCAAGTCCTGAAGCGTCGTCGCCAGCACGGTTTATTCTTTCACCTGAAGAGAGTTTCTCGATGTTTTTCATGATGCCGTCATTTGAAATGCCAAGCACACGATCCGCATACAAAGAACTCATATTGTGATTAATAACCATATCTGTGTCCTCCATGCCATTAATCCAGAACATCATGTTCTGCATTCTGCTTTGTGCGGGCTGAAAAGGATTTGCGCCTTCCTTTTTCAGTTTCAGACCCATACAGCAGAAACAGTAAGTTTGTTGCCACACCTACTGTTCCTGCTGTTTCAAAGCAACATGGAGCGCACTTTTTTCAAAGAACAAACATGTCTGAAAACATGTTAAATAGTGCATAATAATGTACGATTGTTTTGAGAGAAAATAGCAGAGCAGAAAGAAACCGTACAATTTGTGTATGGAATTAAAAATCCCATACACAATTATATTACACTATCTTAGTAAAGACAAGACATTCTGTGACTGATTGTTAGCCTGAGCCAACATAGCAGTTCCTGCCTGCTGAAGCACAGAATTCTTTGTGAACTCTACCATCTGGCTTGCCATATCAGTATCGCGGATACGTGATTCAGAAGCCTGAAGGTTCTCTGCAGAAATATTAAGACCGCGAACAGCATATTCCATGCGGTTCTGGTAAGCGCCAAGGTCTGCGCGCTGTTTGTTAATCTTCTTAAGACCTTCATCGATAGTTCCGATTGCACGGTTGGCATCTTCCGGTGTCTCAAGTGTAAGTTTTGTTTCTGTGCCGATTTCACGGATTCCCAATGCTGTAGAAGACATTGTTCCGATGAAAACCTGCATTCTCTGATCCATGTTTGAACCGATGTGGAACCACATAGAACCAGTAACAACATTTTCACCTGTTGACTGAGCAAAGCGGCCTGTAAGCATATTCATGCCGTTGAACTGAGCAGAAGAAGCGATTCTGTCTACTTCAGAAACAAGAGCAGAAACCTCAACCTGAATCTGCATTCTGTCTTCCGCGCTGTAAATTCCGTTTGATGACTGTACAGCCAGTTCGCGGATGCGCTGCATAATATCTGTTGTTTCCTGCAGATAACCTTCAGTTGTCTGTATAAAACTGATACCATTAGAAGCATTCTGAGATGCCTGGTTCAAACCGCGGATTTGTGATCGCATTTTTTCAGAAACAGCAAGTCCTGAAGCGTCGTCGCCCGCGCGGTTGATTCTTTCGCCGGAAGAAAGTTTCTCCATATCTTTTGAAAGACCGAGTCCTGTAACTCCCAGCTGACGATTGGCATACATTGCCGACATGTTGTGGTTGATAACCATAGTTTGTTCCTCCTTGGAATCTTAAAGGACAACATCCTTGCTGTCCTGAAAAATGCAAATGGTGTATATGTTTACAAGGCCACATCTACACTCATTTGCAGCAGAATTATCTGACAGCCGTGCTTGAAAAGCCGTGCGGTCATAACACTTCTTTTTCAATTATCGGAAACTAGGTTACAAAACTTTAATAAAAATTCAAAAATATTTTCAGCTGAAGTCCGGCAAATTCTTCATGAGCTGGACAAGCGCCCTTGTTGCTTTTCCACGGTGCGAAATCGCGTTTTTTTCTTCCGCGGAAATCTGAGCGGATGTTTTTCCGTACTGCGGCAGGAAGAAAATAGGATCATAGCCGAATCCGCCGTCTCCAGCCGCATCTTCAGTTGAATTTACGATTGTGCCTTCCATTGTATCCTGGGAAACAAAAATCCTGTCTTCACCAAGATAAAGAACCATTGCGCAGGTGTAGTGAGCGGAGCGCGGACCGTTTTTGAAGCCTTCTGTGTTTACGTTTCCGCTTGCAAGCGCGGCGTTCAACGATTCAATAAGAAATCTGTTCTGCATTTCCTGCGGAGTTTTCGAGCCGTCCGGTTTTCCTTTTGGAAATTCAGGGCCGCCATATCTTGCGGAATATATTCCAGGAATTCCTCCGAGCGCATCAACGCAAATTCCAGAATCGTCCGCAATCACAGGGCAGTGGACAATGTCATACAAAGTTTTCGCTTTTATAATGCTGTTCTCGTAAAAAGTTTTTCCGTTTTCAACAGGATTGAAGTCGATTCCTTCGTCTGCCGGAGTTGAAATTGTGTGTCCGGCAAGAATCTGGCTCATTTCCTTTTTTTTGTTTTTATTTCCAGTCGCTAAGTAAATTTTCATATTCTGATTTTATTCAATTTTTTTTTTCTAGTCTATGCGTTTTCGTTTGCGGCGCTGATTTCTTCTTTGATTGCCTCTGCGACGGTCTCGGCATTTTTTATGTAGTTTCCAATCTGGCGTTCTCCGATTCCCAGAAGGTCGGCCAGCTGTTTGTTTGTCGGGCTTAATTTCACGCCGGTTTTGCTTATGCGCATATTTCTTTCATTCCATTTTTTTGTGTGGTATTCATATTTTTTTGAAATTTCCAGCTTTTTTTCTGAGTCGCTTGCTTCGGACATCTGTTTTTGCAGCTTGATATGAAAATTGAACGATTTTGCGCGCCGGTTCTGAAGACATTCTAGTTTTTCGTGCTTTTCCGGAATTGAATTTTTCAGCTCCTCGATTGTCTTTTTCATCAGATTTTTTGAAATTTCGCAGTAATCACAGACTGACTCGATATTTTCTTCCGTAATGTAGTAGCTTGATTTCAGCGCGAGAATCAGCGCAGTCTTTGCTTTTGGAGAAGTTCTGTTTGTCCAGTACGAAACCAGGTCTTTCATCCTGATTTTTGGTTTTTCAGCCGGCTCAGAAGTTCTGTCCGCGGAATTTTTCTTTTTGCCCAGCCTTCTTTCCGCATAAGGAATTTTATCCTCAGTCTTTTTGATGAGCGGCCTCATGTGCGCAATCTTGAACGGAGCCTCGTCCGCGGCGTATTGCTCGCATTGCGTTTCATATATAATATGCGGATACGCTTTCGCCATTTCATCTCCGGAATTTTTCCGCCTGGCTTCACGCATAATTGAAAGAATTTGATACTTTAAAATGACCGTGATATATGTTTTGAAAGAGCATTTTTCCTTCCGGTAGTTTTTGAAAATAATATCGCTTGTTTCTAGAATCTGCAGCCTGAGCTCGCTCAGAATATCTTCATCATTTGAAATAAGATGGTATTCCTTCGGGTTTCTGACCAAATCCTCTGCAATCAGGCTGGCCGCTTTTTCTTTTGAAATAGTTTTTGATTCAATAAGATCCGGAATTGAATTTAAATCAATGCGTTTTTCCATTTTATGGCACTCCACTTTTTTATAATAGTTAACTATTTACAAGCAAGTTTCGTGCCAAGTTTTTAAAATTCTACATAATTCTTGAAAATTCTTTTACAACTGAAGGAATCAGAGTTTCGAGCTTTCCGTTGCAGCTGAATCCGGACGCGTTTTTGTGTCCGCCGCCGCCGAATTTCGAGGCCACAACGCTCACATCGACTTTATCCCTGGAGCGAAGTCCTCCGGTGCAGGTGGTTTCCGTGTCCTGCCGCAGGAAAACAACTGCCTCAACGCCGGAAACAGCCAGAAAAGCTGAGTACAGCGCATCTGTGTCGCGCCCCTCCTGTCCCCATTTTTTTGTGTCTTCCATTGTTTCGTAGGTAAGAACAAGTTTCCCGTCAATAAAACGTTCTGCGTGGTCAAAGAAAATTCCCAGAAGTTTTCTTGTTGAATAGGCTTTTCCGCTGGTTATGTAGTCGTAGGTTTTGCGCGGATCTGCTCCTGCGTTTACAAGCCTTGAAATTGCAACCAGAACATTCGCGTCTCCTGGCGAAAGAAATTTGAAAAATCCTGTGTCCGTCATTGCGCCGAAGAAAATTATCTCGGCAAGCTCGGAAGGAATTTCGCCCGCGGTGTTTTCATACAGAAGCTGTACAAGAATTGAAGCGGCGGGGCAGGTCGGGTCGATTACACATTCCGCGCCTTCAGGAACTTCCGCTGTCTTGTGGTGGTCGATTACAAATGTGTCAAAGCCGTTCAAATCTCCGTCAATGTCGCCGATTCTTGCGATTTCAGAGCAGTCGCAGATTATCAGCCCGGTTTTTTTTCTTTCGTCATTTGTCTGAAATTCCATTTTGCTTGTGAAAAAATCAGCGTATTTCTTTATTTCAACTTTTTTGAAAGGACCTGCATTCAGAAGAACATAAGGCTTCCCGAACTTTTCAATTATTCTGGAAACTCCAATGCAGGAAGCAACGCAGTCGCCGTCCGGCTCCTTGTGGCCTGCGATGTAAAAATATTCATGGTTTTCAATAAATGATTTAAAAGCGTCAAATTTTTCCTGAGGAATAGTTTTCATGTGGCAAAAATCCGTTTTTAATTATTGTTTTGTTAGACAAAAACAGGCTGCATTCGCAGCCTGCGTGTTTTTATCTTAGAGATTCAAGCGTTTCTTTGTCTACGTCAAGAGAAACGCCGCTTTCCACAACGCCCCAGGAAGCGTCTGACTTCCGCATTGGCATTGTAAGAATCACATATTTGAATTCTCCGTCTTTTTTTACAACTGTAAGAAACGGCTTCAGTTTTCCGCGCGGCAAATCCCTTACCCTAAGCTTAGGACCTTCGTCTTTTGTTCCCTGCGCCCATTTCTTCGGAATAGTTGTGTTTCCGACTCCGTATTTTCCTTTCTGATAAATGACAACAAAAGCATCTTTGCCTTCTAGAACTTTGTAAACTGGAATATAGTCGCATGAAAGGCTGCTCCAGTTCTGTTCGCTGGTCTCGTTGTATGCAACAGGCACTGCAAAAGCGGCCGTTGCTAAAGTTGCTAAAGCTAAAAGTGTTGTGATGATCTTTTTCATAGTCATCTCCCATAAAAAGTCAATGAACAAGTCGACTTTCTTAAATTACTAATTCATGGCAGTAAGAGCTTCGTCAGCAAGAA
>CAKUZR010000014.1 GCA_934718065.1 uncultured Treponema sp. | reverse complement strand
TTTTGTATGTTGCAATTTCATTATAACAGATGGTTGGAAACCTTTTTTATGGGGAATTATATTTTACTGCTTACCTAACTTTGGTTACCTGGGATTTTAACTTGACAATTCTCAGAATTTCAGCTAGCTAAAACTTTATTGAATTGTTTATTTTTTTATCTGATATGCAGGATTTGGCCATAAATCAACAAATAATCCATTGGAAAGCGAGCCGTTGTACACAAATGACAAGGTTTTGCCGGATTTTGTAGAAGTTCCTGGTTCATAAAGACGGGCAATTCCTTTCAGATGAATATTTTTTCCGTCAAAAGCACATTCCAAAGGACTGTCAAGTTTAAATGCAATTTCAGTTCCATGATTTATTATTGCGCCCTCGAACGAACCATTTTCAGAAGTCAGGTTTGTTACGCCAGGCTTTAACACAGCATTTGAAAGTGAAAAAAATATGCAGAATGACTTTGCGGCTTCTTTGTGAAGCTGGTCAGATTTTGGAGAAAAACTTTCATCTCCTAAAACAAATGAATGTCCTGTACCTCCAGAAACGTAATTTTCAGTTGTGTAGATGCAGTTTGAAAATACAAAAATCTGGTCATCTGTTTTTTCCTGAGAAAAACAAGTTACGCAGAAAATAAAGCTAATTGCAAAAATTAAAATTGATTTTTTCATATAAAAACTCCTACATATGGAAATGGCCATAAGCATCCTTGTATTTAATATAATAACGAGTCATTTCTGATTTGAAACGCTTACTGTATACTACTTCAGTGCAAAATGATTCTCTTTTACATGATTCCATCATGCTATGCTGTAAATAATCACCGACTTCAGAGTAAGGGTATATTTTATCAATCTTGTAACAATTTAATATGTCTTCTTTTGAATATTCACTATATGCTGGACCTTCGCATATAAAAACAATCTGCTCATTTGTTCTTTTATCAGTTAAATATACCCTGTTTTGTGAATCATACCCTATTTCGTAACATTCCAAATCTGTTTTATGAAACACATAATCTTCCTTTTGTGAACACGACATAAAAAACACAGTGAATATGACAAGCATAATTTTTATGAATTTTGACATTTTTTGCTCCTTGGAAGGCAAGTATACTACTTGTTTCCTTTTTTTATCTTTTATTAATATGAACAGTTATTATTTTGTCGATTGAGAATTCTCTTTTCTCTAAATCTTCAGCTCCATATACATATTTACGGCCTGCATCATTGTCACTAGTTCCATCATATGTAAAGCACAATCGGCCTTGAGCATCTGTAGTATATCCTTCTAGAACAACCCAGTGATAATCATCTCGAATATTATTACGATTAACATCGTCAATTTTTGCTCTTGCCAAAACATAATCTCCTTTTTCTGCGCAATCTTCAAATTTTTCTTTAGATAAATAGTCTTGCCAGTAATCAGTTTTTACTTCAAAATCTTCTCCTAAAATATCCTGTAGACCTTTTGAAATCTCTTCATAATCTAAAAGTCCATCATTATTGATGTCACATTTTTCATTTATATCTAGCAAAGAAATATTTTTCCCAGTTGCTTCCGAAGCTATTTTGGCCGTACCAGCCATCAAACAGCCACTGCTTGAGAAAAGAAAGTCTATAACATTACCATTTTGATCTTTTCCATCATTCATTGCTAAATCGTATTCCATGCCTTTTACAGTTCCTAAATTTTTATAAAACTGCATAGTTAGATTATCCGCATAACTTCCATCGGTTATCTGAGCAAATTTGCCGGATGTTTTTTCAGTGTTTGGATTTTCAACAGATGGAGTTTGTGTTCCTGCTGAACATGTACCGCCACCATTGTTTCCGCCAGATGGAGCAGAACTACCGCCACCTGAACATCCATGGCCTCCACTAGACGAACTGCCTCCAGTTTGATATGAAATTGATTCAACGCCTTCATAAGAACTGCTGCAAGAACCTCCGCCGGAACTGCTCACAACCCCTGAAGAAGTTACTTTGTTACTTCCTTTTTTTGTTCTTGTAACTAAATATCCATTATACGGACCAGTGGGAACATATATAGTCTCTGTTGTAGATGAACCAGGCCCACTTGATGCCCCAGAAGAGTTTCCCGAACTGGATGAACCGCCAGAACTGTCTGAAGAACCGGAAGATGGCCCGCTTGAACAGCCGCTTCCGCCGTTTACAGCCAGCAAGCCATTTGTATCCAGCTGCAAAAAATCGTTTAGATTGAATTTCATACTTTTCTCCAAATTGAAATTTTAATATTTTTCAACACAGTGTTTATAGATTTCAGGATGCTCATATCTAAGAGTAGTCCAGAAATATATAGAAAGCTGTATTAAATACTTTTTTAGTTCACACATGGCTTCTGAAGGTTTTTCGAACTTTCCGTTATTTGAATATCCCACAGAAAAACATTCTCCTGCGCAGGTATATCTTGCCCAGCAATTTTTGCAATATTTTATTTTGTCTGCGTAAAAATTTTCAAACTTTCTTTTCTTTTTCTCATCAAATCCAGAGTTAAGATTTCCTAGGATTCCATTCTTGTTGCCAATAAATGCAGGACAAATCAATATGTTTTCCCTACTGTCTACTGCAAAAGAATTTATGGCTGCTGAACATCTATAGAAAACTCTGAAAGGTCTAAGTGTTATTTTTAGAAAGCGGGTAAAGAAATCTTCACTGCTCAATAATGCGTTAAAGTATTTTATATTCCCGCCAATAAGCTGTTTATAGACCCATTTAGCAAACTTGTCATACGATTTTTTTATTTCTTCCAGATTAGACATATTTATGGAGTTTATGTCTGTTTCTGAAAGCCTTACAGGTTTCATACCTACAACTTCTGGGTTAAATTTATAAAGATTTTTAAAAATATTTATAAAATCATGGTTTTTTCCAGAATAAGTAGCCGCCAATCCAAAGAATTCTTTGTTCTCAATATCATTGATATTTTTCTCAACTAAATCATATTTTAGACCGGTTCTGTTCTTTTCTGAAATATCTTTTTCTCCGTCAAGACTAACACCAAATAAAATAGAATTTTTCTTTAGGATTGAGCTGACTTTTTTAGTCATAAGCATTCCGTTTGTTGCAAGCTGGCAGAAAATATTGAGATTTCGTTCTTTTTTCAATTGCAGGACAAAGCTGTTGACTTCAAGTATGAAGTCAAGTCGTAACAATGATTCTCCAGAACCAGTAAGATCTATTATAAAACGTCTATTATTATCAGGAACAAAATTATCAAGGAAAAATATAATTGCTTTTTTTGCAGTTTCTATGCTCATATCAAAGCTTTTGTCTTTTCTGGCAAAACAATAAGAACAGTTTAGATTGCATCGGGTAGAAGGCACAAGTTTCAGATAATAATCATTATAATAAAGATTGCCTTTCTTATGTTTTTTAATACAAGATATTACATTGCTGGCTTTGAATTCTTTTAGTTTTTCACAAGTTTTATAGATTTCCTTCCCTGAATAATTTTTTAAAACTATTTCATCAATGTTGCCATTTTCCCAATCAGAAGTTGTCAGCAAATCTTTTGCACATTCTGTAATTGGGAAATATGTTAAAGTGTCTGCACTGAACAAAAAAGACTGCCCTAAAACTGTAAAAACCACAGCATCACAATTTTCTATCTGCTTGCAAAAACGTTTCATTTGCACTGAGCCCTCATCCATTTGTATAACCATAAATAATCACAAAGATTTTTATAGATATACTCTGTTTCCATAACGCTTAAATTCACTTCATCAAATTCTAATCTTGAACACTTTCCATTTTTATACAAGAAATCATAATCACTGCGAACTTTTTTTCTGTTATCCAGTATGTATTTTAGATTTTCAACTTGTTTTTGATACGAATTAATCAGTTCTGAATAGCTTCTCTTTTGATTATCAGTTTTTTCATCAAGCTCATTGATTTGTTTGTTGCAAAGAATAATATTGTCCTCAAATTGCTGTTGCTTTAGTTTTCGTGAAGGCGAAAGAAAATCTGAAAAAGAAAGCCCTAAAGAAAAAGTCCAGTTAAAGTTTGTTTTATCGTCTATATAATTGACTGAAAAATATTTGTTTGTTTCTGTATTTTCAGAGAATGTTCCTGCTAATGAAATTTTTGGAGCAGAAGTCTGTTTGTACACAATATTTTGAAGTTTCAGATTTTCTAGTTCTATAATCAGCTTTTCCTTGTCAGGATTGTAGTCAAGTACCGATATTTCAAATTCAGGAAAGTCAGATTCTGTTGTAATAATAGAAGAAATATCTCCACAAGCGTTTTTCAAAGAAAGTTCAATGTTGTCTTTGGAATTCAATGCTTCTATATACTCTTTATAGCAATCCCACTTTTTATTTTCCAGATTCCAGATGTCTGATATAGAAACTTGCGACTTTTTTTGCAATTCTTGAAATGCGTCTATTTTTTCGTCATAGACCTGAAGATTTTTTTCGTAGTGTTTTATTTGCCGGATTATATTTCTTTCCTGAATGTAAAGACTGGCAACATTTTGCTTTATAGATAATTCAAGAGCGCTTTTTGAGAATTCATTTTCTTGAACATTGCTTTTCAAGAGCTGAACGTCAGGATTTTTTGTGTATTTTTGAAAAAAAGCAGGCAATAGACTTTGCTCAATATTTATATTCGCTTCTGGAGAATGACTGTAGCCTATATTTTCAGAATTAACAGCTTCTAAAAAGTTCAAGATATTTCTTCCTGTTCCATACGAAATAGTTCCTGAAACGGAATTGCCATAAGGATTTGTTTTTGTAACTGTAAGTCCAGCTTTAGCTGACGATGGATACCAGGCAACATCTTCATAAATATCATTGAAAGAAGATTCTGTTGAAAATTTTAAATTAACAGGGTATAGACTTCTTTTGTTTTTATATGCTTTTATTGCATTTTTTAAAGAAATTTCTGCGGCTGAAACTTCTGTACTGTGTGTTATAGCTTTATTCCATAAAATTTCTAATTCTGTTTCCGCGTAAACCGCAAATGAAAAAATTACAAATAAAAATAACAATAACTTTTTAATATTCATTTTTAATACCAAAAGTCTATTTTTCTAAGCAGGTAAAGCAGAATTTTCTCTGTTTCAAGAACAATCCTGCAGTTTGTTTCGAGTCCAGCTCTTACAGGAAATACATCGCCATGCCTATTTTTGAAAGTTACTCTATCCAGATCCGCATAAACAATGTAATAAAGCATCCCGTTGTTTCCACTTCTTATATCCGGGTCTACAGATGTAATAACACCTTCTGCTCCTTTATATTCAAAGAAAGGAAATGCTGAAAGTCTGTATTTAACTTTCAAACCTGGTTTTATTTTTCCCATGTCCTTTGGAGAAATCTGCATTTCTACTCTGAAATTTTTTTCATCATTTGGTATTACATTCAGAACATTTGCTCCAGCTTCTAGATAATCGCCGATATTTAAAGAGGAGTTTTCTTGAACAAAACCATCAACAGGAGCATAAATTTTCAAAAACTCATAGGAACTGTCCAATTTCTGTATCTCCTGAATATTTTTAGAAAATTCAAGGTCGAGTTCTTCTTTTTCTTGATTTAAGGATTTTATAAAGTCCGCTTTAAAACTTTCCAGACTTGTTTTGTTATAATCATAATCCATTTTTTTCTGCTTAATGTTTTTTTCATTTCTCATGCTTGCAGGAAGGTGTTGTTCATCGATGAATGTTTCATAAGCTATGTCTTTTTGAATTGTCAGTTTTTCAACATTTTTTGCGTAACTTTCAAATCTTGTATAGGCTACCTGACTATTTTTATCAATCAGATTTTTATTTTCTTTGTAACTTTCTAAAAGTTGCTGAACAGCTTGTAATTTTACTTCCAAGTTTTCCTTTTCAGAAATAAGATTTTGCCTTTGTGAATCATAAATAGATGGATCTATTTCATACAAAAAATCATTTTTATAAACTTTTTGACCTGGCTTATAGTTTTTATTTATAATTTTTCCTGATATTACATTTTTTACAGATGAAACATTTTCTTCTGTTCGTACTATTCCATCCGCCTTGATTACATCATCTATTTTTCCAAAAAATAACAGAAACACAACGGCAGCTACTAAAAGTAAAATTATATAAAGAAGAGCCCTAACTTCGGATGGAACTTTCAATTGCAGAAATTCTTTTGAGTAAACCATTATGTTCTGATGGTGCAATACCATTGTTTTTTTCATTTTGTGCGCTCCATAATTTTTTATAAAAACCATCTTTTGCCAGCAGTTCCAGATGATTTCCTTGCTCTACAAGTTTTCCTTTGTTAAAAACATAAATTAAATCGCAGTTTTTTATAGTTGAAAGTCTATGTGCAACCATGATTACAGTACGTCCACGAATTTTTGAAAATATCGTGTTCATAATCATCTGTTCAGAAATACTATCCAGGCTGGCCGTTGCTTCATCTAAAATTAATATATTCGGATTTTTCATCAGTATTCTGGCCATTGCAAGTCTTTGTCTTTCTCCGCCAGATAATGTAGAGCCATGCTCTCCTACATAAGTATTAAATTTTTCTGGCAGTCTTTGAATAAAATCAAATGCCTGTGCTGCTATTGCGCTTGCAATAATTTTCTTAGGGTCAGGATTATCACATCCCCAGGCTATATTTTCGCTGATTGTTCTGCTGAATAATAAGCTTTCCTGTGGAACATATCCTATTTTTTCTCTGTAAGAATGTGTTTTTAACTCTGAAATATCAGTTCCGTTGATTAGAATTTGACCTTCTTCCAATGAATAGAATTTCATCAGGAGTTTTAATAAAGTTGTTTTTCCTGAGCCGGAAGTTCCAACAAATGCAACTTTTTTACCAGCAGGAATTATAAGCGACACATCTTCAACGGCTCGTCCTCTTGTTCCATAAGAAAAAGTTACATTTTTAAACTGGATGTCTCCTTCAATTTTTTCAACTTCTTTTAAATTTTCTTCATCGGGACATTCTTCTTCCATATCAATGATGTCTGTAAGGCGTTCTGCAGATATCATTACTTCCTGAAGATGCAGCTGCATTGTTAAAAGTCTTTTTAGCGGACCAAGAAAAAATCCTGACAGAGTATTAAAAGAAATGAGTTGCCCTAAAGTGATTTTTCCGTCAAAAATCATAAAACTGCCAACCCAATAAAGAGCAAGAGTTCCAATTCCTGATATCAAATCTTGAATAGCTCTTTGAAAATTTCCAAGCTTGTCTAGTTCCAGCCCTTTTTCTGCCGCAGCCACGATTTTTTCTTCAATTCTAAGATAGGCTTTGTCTTCTGTGGCAAGCCCTTTGATTGTGGAAATTCCATTGATACTTTCATACATTGCCGCGTTTTTGTCAGCTTCCAAAATTGCACGGGTTTTTATTTTTTGTTTGAATGGATTAGAATATATCCATACAATAATTGCAGAAAAGAATACTGGAATGATTGAGACTGGAAGCAAATCCATGCCCATTTTAAAAAGAAAAAATCCTCCGGCAACCAACATAAAAGAATCCATAATAATTCCTAATGTTGTGGAAGATATTGCATTTTTTACAGTTTCAGCGTCATTGATTCGCGATAGAATTTCACCGGTTTTTCTTGAGGAGAAGAACTTTAACGGTAAATGCAAAAGATGTCCAAAAAAATCAGATAGCAAAGAAACATCAATCTTTGTGCCAAGATACAGAATTATCTGACTTCGGCAGTATTCAATCAGTGTCTGAAAAATAATTACAACAAGGTAACAAATTGAACAGAGATTTAATGTTGAACGAACTTGTGAATACAAGACTTCATCAATTAAAAATCTGAAATAGAAGGAAATGAATATTCCGAATAAAGAAAGAAGCAAACTTGCGGTAAATATTTCACATACGAGTTTTTTATAAGGTTTTAGCAGATATGCAAATCTAAGCAGCAAGCCTCTGTTTTCGTTGCCTTTTTCAAATTCTGTTGTTGGAAATAAAATAAAAAAGACACCTGTCCACCAAGCAGAAAAAACTTCAGTTCTAATTTTTCGAAATCCTTCCGCAGGATCACTGATATAAATGAATTTTTTGTTTAATTTATAAACAACAACATAATGGTCTGCATGTTCTTTTATATGAAATATGGCAGGAAGCGGAATTGTATTGATTCTGTCCTTTTCCGGAGACATAAGACCTTTGCAGCTAAGT
Source organism: uncultured Treponema sp. (assembly GCA_934718065.1). Classification (GTDB taxonomy): domain Bacteria; phylum Spirochaetota; class Spirochaetia; order Treponematales; family Treponemataceae; genus Treponema_D. Next base: position 67,414 of record CAKUZR010000014.1, on the reverse strand, counting down.
CCAAATTTTTCAGCACCTTTTACAATTCCAAAACCGGATGTTCCAACACTATCTGTTCCTGCAGCAGAACGTATTCTTCTTAAAGGAACAGTTTTTCCGTAATACTGTAAAATTATAGATAGACAGGCTGCACCGCAGTCTGTTTCGTCATGTTGTAAGACTTTTTTAATTTTAGACATATTTTTTATTTCCGCAATTTTGTTTTCTTGCGGAATATTTTTCTCCCCTGAAATTCAAACCAGCTTTTTAATTGTTTCCAAAAATATACTGCCCGATTATTTTTTCCCACTCTTTCTGGAATAAAAGCGCATAAGGCGGCAGCGAGCTGTCTTTGCTTTGCAAGGCTCTTGTAAATTCTTCCGGAGATTCTTCTTTTAGCCACATATATGCATTTTTAGCAGTATCGAAATACACATATGACTTTAACTCCTTAAAGATTTCTTTATTGATTTTCTTTTCAGAAAATCTGTAAGTAACAACTTCGTCCTCGGAAATCAGTCTGCCTACGTATACACCGATTGGAACAGCGAAATTGCGCTGTCCTATTATTGTGAACTGATTCAGAAATATATATTTATCTTTTTGTATTACATTATTCTTATAATATGGTCCAAAACCATAAAAAAATATGTCTTCATTATTTTTCACGGCATTTAAAAGAGAATCTTTTGTAAAAGTTCGGTTTACCCATATGTCTTTATTTCTTTCTTCTAGAAAATTTTCAAAAGATTCGCGTTCTATTTCAAGAACAAAAGGTTTTGAATTATTTTTTCCTTCTCCATTCCATTCAATAAGTTCTGTGTAAGCACTATTCAGATTCTTCTCTTGCGCATAACAGATTAAATTTACAAAAATCAATCCTATGATAAGTGCCAGTTTTTTCATATTAACAAAATCCTCCGATTACAATATGCCGATATGGGCTTTTTATTGCTGCATTGGAATCCCACAGAGATGTTAATTGCAAATCCTTTATATAACCTTCTTCTTTTGTCCAGGGATCATAATATCTTCCGTTCCCTAAATCATTGACAAAATGGTCATGTCTTCCGTCTCCTGTTTTATCAACAGAAATAACAGTGATTGTTCCGTTTTTATCCGTCATTCTTGCAGTGCCGTCTACATATCCTAATGCTACCAGCATACTTTCTGCGGCATCTGTCCAGCTGTTTACAAAAGCATCATTTTTGTCAATAGCTCCATTTGCCACAGCAACTTTCATCATTGTGTGCATCTGTTCATCACTCAAGGCTTTTCCTGTTTGCTTGGTATATATTTCAGAGACCTCATTTAATAAGGATGTTGCCCCGCATGCGTTCTTTCCAAAATTTTCTCCATAGTCAGAAGAAAAATCTTTCTGTCCGGCTTTTGTTGGCTGAATATATTTTGAAAGATTTATATTGCTGCAGGAGCCTGATGTATTGATTGGCTGGGAGCCGCTTCCGCCTCCACCATTCTGAGATGAAGGGCTGCCTCCGTAATAAGGATTTGAATAGACTGTTGTACCGTCCGAAGCTCCGCTGCAGTATCCGCCGCCGTTCACACTTAGTAGCCCGTTTACATCCAGCTGCAGAAAATCATCTAAATTGAATTTCATACTTTTTTTACACTGATAAGAATGGTAAAAAAATCCGTTTTGTTTGTAAATCAGTTTTCATACGAAATAACCAAAGTTATAAAAAAGTAACCGAAGTTACTAAAAAATAACCTTGGTTACCTGTGGTTTTAACTTGACAATTTTCAGAATTTCAGCTATTTGGAACCTTATTAAATTGTTTATCTTTTTATCTGATATGCAGGATTTGGCCATAAATCAACAAATAATCCATTGCACTAATCGCCTTACCATTAGTGCGCTAATCGCCTCCCAATTAGTGCACTAAACGCCGTCCATTCAGCGCACTAACAGTCCGCCTTTTACCGTACGATTTACTTGACGATTAGAGCTATATTCTGTATCTTAACACTATATATAGTGTTATCTGCTTATCTTATCTTTTGCCGTACAATTTTGTTTATTTTCAAAATTTGCTTGACTTACAAAATGTTCAATGCTATATTCAAGACAGAACAAAAAGGGAGGAAAATTAATTTGTTCCGGAGTGCAATATATTTGCACAATGCAACAAACAGTCTTTCTGGAGGCTAAAATGGCAGAAGAAGTAAACTTTGGAAGGAGAGTTCAAAATCTTAGGACTGACGCAGGATTAAGCATGGAGCAGCTTGCAGCAAGGCTGAAAATTTCCAAGAGCCGCGTTAATATGTGGGAAAACGGCGGAATTATCCCGCGCAGGGATATGCTCGTAAAAGTCGCGGAGTTTTTCGGCGTTTCCACAGATTTTCTTCTGGGGTCCGGGCAGGAAGGCAGAGAGCCTGGAGCGGACAAGGAAGTGCAGATTATCCAAAGGGGGCTGAAAGACATGAACACAGAGCAGCACAAAAAAGCGCTGAAAATTCTTGCGGCGGCCTTTGATGATATTTTTAATGATGATGAGGAAGATTAGTTAATGGAACAAAAACCTGATTTTAAGAAAGCTTATATTCTTGCAAATGATATGCTTGTCGCCGCCCATTGCATTTTGACTTTTCCGTTTGACGCGACGGAATTTGTGAAAGAACAGACCGACTTGAAATTTTTTTCCTATAAAAGGGCGCTGGAGAAATTCGGCCTGGTCTGCCAGGATTTAGGCAGCGGCTCAGCGGTTCTTACAAAATTGAACGGCAGGAATATCGTTTTTTACAATCAGGATGAATACAACATAAGAGACGCTTTCAACCGTCTTCATGAGACAGGGCATTTTCTTATGGCCCACGAAACAAACATAGACAGGGATAATCCGCTGTATGGAATCCAGGAGGTTGAGACAAATTCTTTTGCGGCTCAGATGCTAATGCCGCTGCAGATTCTAAAAGAAATACAAAGGCGCGGCTACAGAGTTGACAGCCTGTTTCTTGCAAGAAATTTCGGTGTGTCAGTTTCCGCAGCCGCCCTTAGAATCAAAACCTTAAACAGCAGGTTCCGTCTGTCGGCGGACGAGAAACTTTTTGACGACATCATTCTTAGAAAGTTCCGCAAGTTCATTGATAAAATTGCGCCTGAAAAGCACGAGTATTCATGCTGGGACGACCCCATGCAGAAGGAGCGTGACTCATGGTAGCAAATAAAAAAGTCTGAAAACAGTTGCATGTCATGCGACAGGCTTCAGCTCCCAGACTTGACGGCATCAGTAACGATACCAAATGTAGCTATTTGATATTATCACTATTGACCCGCCGTATTCAAGAGCAAAAGCCATCATCTTAAAACGAAGGAGGCGCGCCTTATGGCAAGCTCAACTTCAAACTTGATGGATTCTATTGAGAATCCAAACGGCCGTGTGTCTGTAAAATTACAGCGCAACCATTTTTCAAAAGACTCTTCTGATAAATATGTCGGAAGAGCCGTCCGCAACACCCACACTGTTGGAAATGTGCTCCAGCTTGTGGCAAACAAAGTTCCCCAGCTGGACATAGGAACGGTTTACTCAGTCTGTGATGCCCTGGAAAAAGCAATCACAGAATCGCTTGGAGGCGGAAATTCCGTGAACTGTCTGAATCTCGGGGTTTTCTACCTTGCCTGCAAAGGCTCAACAGACGGAAAATCAGCTTCTCCTGACATTACGGTAAAGTTCATTCCGTCTGAGGTTACAAAATCCGCAATCTCAAAGCTTACAGTCGAGCAGGAGGCGTATTCTGAGCCATTTGCAACTATCAGCCAGATTGTTGATGTTGACACAGGCTCGGCAGACGGAATTCTTTCTTTGAACGGCTCTGTCCAGATTACAGGAAAAAAGCTTCTGGTCGGCGGAGAGGACAGCGGAATCTGGCTCGCTCCAGCGGCAGAAAACAGCGGCGCGATTGACGAAACTGAAGCTGGCTGGACGAAAGTTACAGCGAAGCTTTCAGTGAACAAGCCCGGAACACTGCTTTTTCCCCTGCCAAAATCGCTCACGGCTGGAAACTACCGCATTGTGCTGAAGACAAGATGCCCTTCAAACTTGAAATACAAAAGAAAGGATCTTGTAACAACCATTTCCGATGCGCTTGAAATAAAGTAAAAATAATCCAAGACAGTTCAGCTGCTGAATGAACTGTCTTTTCCGCCCAGCCCTGCCACCATGCCGCCCCGTTTTTCCCCGCCGCTCCTCGCTCTTCCGCACACATCCAATTTTTCCGCCCAAAACAGAAAATTTTTCTAAAGTAGCGCGCCGCAATCCCGATAATATAAGTACAGCAAGTTACAGACGTGTAGACATCCAGACGCCTGTAATCTATGTGTCCTTCAAAAATGGAAAATTCCATTGAAAACTTGAAAAACGTGTGAGGTTTTTCAAGTTTTTTTTTGCAGTTTTGAATTTTCTCCGAACAAGGCCGCCACACCGCCGCACGCGCAACAAAAAACTAAAGATTCCGCAATTTTTTCCGATATTCAAAGTGGAGTATTGTCTATGAGTACAAAAGTAAATATTAATGCCTTGAAACCTGATTTAACTTTTAAAAGCGACCTTATGCTTGATGACAATTTTTTACTCCTTCCGGTTGCCGTTCCTGTTACAGAATCGCTCACAAAAGCCCTGGCTGAATGGAATTTCTCTGAATTTTCATGCGATGCGGACATGAGCCTTGGCGGCGACATCGGGCTTCCAGTTCAAAAAACTGACAAGTCAAAGCAGGAAATCGCAAAAATTCAGGCTGAAGAAAAAGCCAAAAATTCCCTGAAGCACGCGCTTGAACAGGCAAATTCCGGAAAATTCGCGAACACTGAGCGTTCCCGACTTGAATCAGTGCAGACCGTTTACAACGAATACATGAATTACATCAATTCAGTCTACACCGACTACGCCACCAGAAAAAAAATAAACTACCAGGAACTTTCCGACACCGTGAAAGACCTTTGCATTTTCATCAAGGACAACAAACGTTATGTTCTGCGGATTACGCCTTCAGCGGAGCAGCGAAGCAAGAATTTTCTGGTAATACATTCAATGCGCTCAACAGTTCTTGCAATCACGCTCGGACTTGAGCTTCATATTCCGATTTCAAAGCTGATTGAGCTTGGAATCACGAGCATTCTCCACGAAATCGGAATGCTCCGCCTTCCTCCGCAGCTTTATATGTCGAACCGGAAACTTACGAACAGCGAACGCACACAAATTTCAACGCATCCGCTGCTTGGCTGCGCAATCCTGAAGGAACTGAATTTTCCGCTTAGCATCCAGCTTGGAGTCCTGGAGCACCACGAAAAAGAAAACGGCAAAGGCTATCCTCAGCACCTGACCGGCGAAAAAATCTCAAACTATGCAAAAATAATCGCGGTCGCCTGCTCATTCGAGGCAATCACCGCGCCGCGCCTTTACAAAACCGAGCGCACAACTTTCGACGCAATGATTGAAATGCTGAAAAACGAAAACCAGCAGTACGATGCAACGGTAATCAAAGCGCTTCTTTACAGCCTTTCACTTTTCCCGATTGGCGCTTTTGTGTATCTTCAGAACGGAAAAATCGCAATCGTTTCAGACGTTTCCCCGAACAATCCGAAAAATCCGATTGTCCAGCTTGTGAACGAAACAGAGCCGGACGGCTCGCCAAAAACGCTCCAGACCGACAACAACCTGAATAAAATTGTCCGTGTTCTTACAAAGGAAGAGCAGGCCGACGTGCAGAAAACGCTTGATATGCAGCGAAAAATCACAGCCCAGACCGCGGAGCTTACAAACGCCCTTGAAAACGCAAAAGAAAAAGAGAAAAAAGACGACCAAGGATTCAGTTCAGTTGATTTAAGCGAATTCAACTAGCTTTAGTTTGATATTTTTTATTTGGGTGGCTTTTGCTTGGTTCGGCAGGCTCACCAACCAAAACCAGGCTTTCCAGGTTTCCGGCCTTCGCCTCCATTGCTCCACAAAAACTCCGTTTTTATTCCGCAACGCGCTCCGCGCGACCTTCCAATCCTTGCCACATCAGAAATCAGCTGAAAAACGCGCGGATTTTTTCAACATCCTCATTGAATTTTTCATCAACTACCGGCGGATGGTCATTGAAATAAAGAATTTGCTCCAGCTCCTGCAAAGACTGAGCGCCCCAGAGCGGCACAACATTTTCGTATTCGCGCAGAAAACCGTAAGCCAGCGGAATCGAAGTAAGAATTCCTCCGCACAACGGCTGCATCGCAATAAAGCCAATGTCATTCTCGCGGCAAAGCTCAACAAGCTGCCTCGTTCTGTCGGAGCTTATCATGCTGAACGGAAACTGAATCGTGTCGTATAAGCCGCCGGAAATAGCTTTTTCAGCAATGTCAAAATCCGTTGTGGCCAGCCCGAAGCTTTTTATCTTGCCGGAAGCCTTCAAGGTTTTTAACGCCGAATAAATTCCGTCAATTCCGTTTTCCTCCGGAATAAACGAATCCGACTCATACTGGTACAAATCTATTGAATCGGTGTGCATAACGTTCAAACTTGTTTCCAAATCGCTTAAAACTTCCGCCCCGCTCTGCGCGCTTGTCTTTGAGGCAATCACCACGGAGGAGCGGATGTCGCCCAGCGCGTCGCCCAGAAGCTTCTCGCAGTCAGGAGTATTTCTGGAAGTGTCAAAAAAATTGATTCCCTGGTTGTAAGCGCTCCGAACAAGCTCAGCCGCTTTTTCATCATTTCCGGCCTTTGTCAAAGACATTGCGCCAAAAGCAACACGGGAAATCATCAGATTTGATTTTCCAAGTCGAACGTATTCCATTAAAAACCTCCATGCAGCCCTGGTTTCAGCCGTTAGAACAGCCGGCTCCAGAACTGCATTTCAACTCCCCGCCGCAATTTTTTATCTGTCTTTTCTTTCCACAGGCTTGTATTCGCGGATTGCTTTCTGAATGAACGGAATAAGCTCGTCAAGATGAACGCGCTCCTGCTTCATTGAATCGCGGAAACGAACTGTGACTGTGTTGTAGAATTCGTTCTTTGAGCCGTCTTCCTTTGTTTCCTGGATTGTGTCGTAGTCAACGGTAACGCAGAAAGGTGTTCCAACTTCATCCTGGCGGCGGTAACGCTTTCCAACAGTTCCTGAAACATCAAAATCTGTTACAAAATCTTCCTTCAAATGATGCTGGATTTCCTTCGCCTTTTCAGCAAGCCCGTCCTTTTTCATCAATGGAAGAACCGCAACTGTGATTGGCGCAAGCCGCGGATCAAGATGCAGAACAGTTCTGTAGTCTTCCTTGCCTTCTTCTGTTGAAACATTTTCCTCTTCGTAAGCCTCGCAAAGGAACATCAGGAAATTTCTGTTCAGGCCGGCAGAAGTTTCAACAACATAAGGAATGTATTTCTTGTTTCCGTCTTCCTGGTCGATGTAAGACATATCTTTCTTTGAATAAAGCTGGTGCTGCGAAAGGTCGAAATCTGTGCGCGAGTGAATTCCTTCAACTTCCTCGAATCCAATCGGGAAATTATAAGTGATATCGTAGGCATCCTTCGCGTAGTGGGCAAGCTTGTCGTGGTGGTGCCATTTAAGCTGCTTTTCCGGAATTCCGTACTTCAAATAGAAAGCCCAGCGTTCTTTTCGCCATCGCTCAAAAGTTTCGTCCTCAGTTCCAGGCTTGCAGAAATATTCCATTTCCATCTGCTCAAATTCACAAGTTCTGAAAATAAAATTCTTGAAAATAATTTCGTTTCGGAACGATTTTCCAACCTGAGCAACACCGAAAGGAATTTTCATGCGGTTTGACTGAACAATATTCTTGAAATCCGTAAAAATTCCCTGGCAGGTTTCAGGGCGAAGATAAATAAGATGAGAGTCATCCGCAATCGGTCCCTGGTAAGTTTTGAACATAAGGTTGAATTCGCGGACAGCTGTGTATTTTCTGTTTTTAGAGCCGCAGGTAGGGCAGTTTACATTCGCATCGATGTACGCTTTCATTTCATCGTGCGTCATTGTGTCAACCGGCTTTCCAGGGTCTTTGTCCGGATTTGCCGCAACAAAATCTTCTATAAGTTTGTCTGCGCGGTGGCGGGCATTGCATTCAAGACAGTCAACCATTGGATCTGAAAAATGGTCAACGTGGCCGGAAGCCTTCCATGTTGTATGATGCTGGAAAATCGCCGAGTCAAGGCCTACAACATCATCGTGAAGCTGAATCATATAATGCCACCAGGCATTCTGAATATTTCTTTTAAAATCCACACCGAGCGGACCGTAATCCCAGGCGCCAGCCTGTCCTCCGTAAATTTCTGAAGCCTGGTAAACAAAGCCTCTTCTCTTGCAAAGACTGATGATTTTGTCCAAAGTACATGCGTGTGTGTCTTTTGTATTTGCCATTTAGAACTCCTTTCGACTCTGGCGTGGGCCGTTTTAGTTTTTTCGCTTCGTGCAGAACCAAGGAACGGTTGCGCTGAATGCGTTTTTATAGCCTACCACAAAAAAAAATATTAAGATAGTTCAAACGCAAAAAAAAATCGCCAGGAAAAACCCGGCGATTCCAGAAAACTCTCAAGAACTTTTAAAACTCTCAAATATATATCAATCTCTCGGAATAAATATTACTTTGTTTTTGGAATAAAAAGAATACGTTAAAATACGAAATAACCGAAGTTACTAAAAAATAACCACGGTTACCCCCCCCCCACGAAAAAAAATAACCGAAGTTACCAAAAAATAACCGCGGTTACCAAAAAAATAACCGAAGTTACTGAAAAATAACCGCGGTTACTTTTTTCATTTGTAATTTTTCAGAATATCCATATAATAGATACCTATGAATGCAAATATAAAACAGAAATTTTCGGCGGCGAGAGTTATGTGCTTTTTTGCATTTCTTGTTCTTCTATGCGCAGCAGTGATGAGTTATAAGCATCCTAGGGAAAAAACTACTGTAATTCCAAAACAAGATGTCACAGTTTTCTGTATAAATCTGGTTTCAGCGGCGACCGCGCTTTTTCTTACGTTCAAGCCTTCAATCTGGCAGGCGCAAGTTTCTCTTCTATTTGTACAGGCAGTTTCAACAACCTTGACAGGCTACAACACGCTGGGGACATTTCTTTACTCAGCGTTTATAATCCTTTGCTTTGCGAACGGATTCTTCAAAACGCGGATAAGGCTGAAAATCACCTGCATACTGCTAGTATGGGTCGCAGTTCTTGTTGGCTACAGCTACTACGCAGTCCAATGGGGCATGCGCGGAATAATGTACATACACATTTCTGTGGCCACATCGCTTTTTTTCTTCGCTTTTTATTTCTATGTCTACAAAAAGCTTGAAACTTTGCTCATTCCGCTTACCACCGTTATACCGCAGAACCCGAATATCAAGCTGCCTCCAAAAGGAACACCACTGCACCTTTCAAACTACGGTCTTACAGAACGGCAGATTGACCTTGTGCTGGAATATATTTCCTCTCAAAAAAGCTACTCTCAGCTGGCGAACCAGTTCCGGGTAAGCACATCAACAGTCAAAAAAGATATGTCCGAGGTTTTCGAAAAATTCCAGGTTCAGAACCTAAAAGAGCTGCACATTCTTCTTCTTCAATATTTTGTAAAACGATAAAATCCTAAATGTTTTTTTTTATTTTCCGATACTCTACGTAGAAAATTATTTTTTTTACGTTAGAGGGGAAATATGACAAAAAAAATCATTTTTGCAGTCTTAACACCTTGCCTTATTTTTTCTATTTTCGGATGCGCTTCAACTGAAAAAGAAGTTTCCGTGCAGGAACTTATACGGAACAATCAAATCGAAGAGGCAAAATCAAAATTTGTTTCAAAATACGACATCAACGCAGTGGACGAAAACGGAAACACCGCGCTTCATACAGCCGCAGAAATCAACGACGCAAGCCTTGTGCTTTTTCTGCTTTGCTACGGCGCAGACCCGGACTTGAAAAACTACGCAAGCCAGACTCCTCTTCACGTTGCAATAGAACACAACTCAAAGGAATCGGCCCAGCAGCTAGTGAACTACGGATGCAATATTTTTGCCCGCGACTCCGACGGAAAAACAGCGATGGAATCAGCATTTCAAAAAGATTCCAGCTACTACGATATTTTTATAACAGAAAAAACAGCCGCAATGCGCGACTCAATCACAGGAAAATCAATTCTTCATTATTTTGTGGAAGAAAATGATGAAATGGCGATTTTTACCTGCGCAAGAAAACAAATTCCGCTTTCCCCTAAAGACAACGAAGGAAAAACGCCGCTCGACTACGCCTTCAGCAGCATTGAAAACGGTGAAATGGCGGAAATCGCGGCGATTCTTATTACAAACGGCGCAGACCCGGTTTCTTCTGAATACGACTATTTCCAGACAGCCGTGGCAAACCGCAACATAAACTACCGCTTTGAAGACGGACAAACTCCGCTGCACTACGCCGCAATCGGAGGACACAAGTCCATCGCAAAATATCTTCTTGAAAATAACGCCGCAACAGACGTACAGGACAGCTCCGGGGCAACCCCGCTCCACGAGGCAGTCCGCTACGGCCGCACGGAAATCGCGAAAATGCTTCTTGACGCAGGCGCTTCAGTTGACGCGAAAGACAATCTTGGAAAAACACCGATTCTTCTTATAATTCCGGAAAAACAGTGCGCGGAACTCTACAGCCTTCTGGTTTCATACAATTCCGACATCACCGGAAAAGATATGTACGGCGACACAGTTCTTCACACAGCCACAATGACAAATGTTCCGGAAGAAATTCTTTCACTTCTTGTGAACGCAGGCGCGGATGTAAACGGAAGAAACAAGGACGGCGTAACACCGCTTGAGCTCGCGATTGAAAACAAAATCATTCCGCATATAAAATTCTACGCGGAGCACGGCGCGGACATAAACTCAAAAGACAAAAAAGAAAACACGCCTCTGACACTTGCCTTGAAAGCCGCCGACACATCAGACAAAACGCTTGAGACAATCCTGAACAAGCAGAATATCGACAGCGTTGACTCAGACGGAAACACGCCGCTCATCACAGCGATTTCAACAGACGCAAGCCAGGAAAGAATTCAGTACATCCTGAGCCTTACCGACGAAGTGAACGCCCGCAACTCAGCAGGCAACACCGCGCTGTACATTTCAGTCCTGAAAAACCGCAAATCAATCGGCGAAAAGCTGCTTGCAAAAAACGCGGACATTTTTACAACAAACAACAAGAACAACTCGCCGCTAAGCCAGGCGCTCAAAAATCCGCAGATAATGGAATGGCTTATAACATCAAAAACCATAAAAGACACAGACGGAATCGGCAGCACAGCCCTTCACTACGCAGCTGAATGGGGAATGGAAAACGCCGCCGAAACGCTCATTTCAAAAGGCGCAAACAAAGAAGCAAAAAACGCTAACGGCGAGACACCGCTTTTCAGCGCATGCAAAAACGAAAACCCGGAAACAATCGCCCTTCTTGCAAGAAAAGGATGCAAAATCAACGCGCGCGACAACCTTGGAAGCACGCCGCTTCACGTTGCAGTCCGCTGGGGAAACACAGGCGACGCGGAGCAGCTCATAAATCTTGGAGCAAACATTGACGCGCAGAACGTTTCCGGAAAAACACCTCTCGCCGAAGCCGTTCTTGGCGGAAAACCGGAAATCGCAAAAATGCTGCTTTCAAAAGGCGCAAACCCGAACACAAGCGACACAAACGGACGCACAATCCTGATGGACGCAGTAAAAGCAAAAAACACACGGACAATCGAAATGCTCCTTGAGCACAACGCAAATCCGCACACACAAGACCTGAACGGAAGAAATTCCTACCACGAAGCCGCGCTCACCGCCGACGAAAACGTAATCGCCCTGATTAGAAACGCGGGCGGAAATCCTCTCAGCCGCGACAAAAACGGAAACACACCGTTCAGCCTTTGCCTCGATCAGCCGGATTCAGTAATCAAGGCAATCCTCGGCAAAGACACAAGCATCTCCGACAGCGACGGAAACACACCGCTTCACATCGCAGTCCAGAACCACAAATCAGTGGCTCTGCTCAAAACGCTGATTTCCGCAGGCTACCCGCTCGACACCCGGAATTCAAGCGGCTACACGCCAGTCGCAATCGCAATCGAAAAAAACTACGACCAGCTTGCGCTCGCGCTTCTTGAAAGCGGCTCAAATCCGTTCATCCAGATAGACAGCACAGGAAACAACGCCGCGCTGATTGCGCTCAAAAACAACAGCACGCCAGTTCTCGCCGGAATCGTAAAATATTCAGGCCAGCTGACCGACATCCAGGGAAACACAATTCTTCACTACGCCGCAAAAGTCAGCAGCGCGGAAACAATCAAAAACCTGATTTCCTACGGCCTCGACAAAAACGTAAAAAATATCTACGGCGAAACACCTTACACAGTCGCAGTCCGCTGGAAAAAAAGCGAGGCGGCAAACATCCTGAAGCCAACCGACGCAAAATAAAAAAGCCGGGCGTTCCCGCGCAGAAACTGCGCGGTCGGTTGTTCCGCCATTTGTGGCTCCATAACCTAACGCAATCCGCAGAAAACTATTTCTCCAGCAGCTCCAGAAGCTTCAAAAAACCGCTGTCCTTCTTCTGAAGCTCCTTTGAGCCGCGGGTAATCTTGCAAAGCGACATATTGTAAATTCTTGCGATTTCCCGCTGGGTTGTTCCGGCCTTAAGCTCCTTCACAACCTGCCAGCGTTCCGCAAAATCGCGCCGCTCATTCGGAGTAAAAAGGCAGCTGAACACAGACTTCAACTCATCCTTGTCTTTAATCTTTAAAAGAAGTCCGCAAAGCTCATCGTAACTTTCCAAAAGCACCGGATTTTCTTCAGAAGTGTTCTTATTCATAGAAACATTATATCACAACAATTTTTTAATGCACAGTCCAGAATCCGCCGCGCTTAAAACTATTTTTAGCCCCTAGGAGAATCGAAGCGCGCCGGTCAAAAACCTCCTGTTTTTTCCCTTTGCGCCGTCTGCTCTCGCTTTTTCCGCCATCCTTGGCGGAAAATTTTGCAATTGCTCCGCACTGCTCGCAATTCCAAAAACGCTCGCTCCGCAGTTCGATTCCAATTCTTCAGTTAAATAAAAAAAACAGCGCCGAAACTAGCGCTGCTCTTAAAACTATTTTTAGCCCCTAGGAGAATCGAAGCGCACCGGTCAAAAACCTCCTGTTTTTTCCCTCTGCGCCGTCTGCTCTCGCTTTTTCCGCCCTCCTTGGCGGAAAATTTTGCAATTGCTCCGCACTGCTCGCAATTCCAAAAACGCTCGCTCCGCAGTTCGATTCTGTTTCTTCGGTTAAATAAAAAAGACAACACAAAACAAGTGCTGTCTTTCAAAAAAACTAGCCCCTAGGAGAATCGAACTCCTGTTGACGGAATGAGAATCCGCTGTACTAGCCGTTATACGAAGGGGCCATAAAAAACAAAGCTGTTCGGAAAGAAGCGCAACTGCCGAATTAAATCGTCAACAGTAATTCTTTCCGGACAGCCTTGTTAGTTCCCCAAGGAGGATTCGAACCCCCACAGTCAGAACCAGAATCTGAAGTGCTACCATTACACAATCGGGGAATGCAATGTTCTAAAAGAATACATTTTTCTCTAAATTATGTCAAGTGCAATCCGCTGTTTATTTCAAAAAATTTGAACATTTAGTGATTTTCCATTTTTTCCTTTCGTGCTACACTATTCAGCATGACAGACGACGAACTTCTTGTTGATTCATATAAAAAAATTCTTGAGCAGATTAAGGAAAATTCAGAATATCTTTCAAAAGACAGCTACGAATACACGCGCGAGCTGACTGACGAATGTGCCGATTTGACTGCGATTCTAGAAGACATTCTTCCGGAAATCAGCGGTCTTGAATCTTTGAACTCGCTGGATGAAGAAGATTACGCATTTATGTACGAAATGCTGAATTCCTACGCGGAAAATTTCATTGTGGACGGACGTTCGCCGGAAACGCTTGAGCATGACGAAAAAACCTACGGACAGCTGATGGATATTCTTTCTGTCATGGAAAAAAATTACGTTCCTCAGGATTACGACTACGACGAAAGCGACGACGAGGAAAACGAGGAATAAAAAATGCCGAAAATATTAGCCGGAACTCAGCAGAAAAAAGAAAACAAAAAAGACTTTGGCCATGAAAAAATCGAGCTTCTTTACGAAGACGAACATCTTGCCGTAATCTACAAGCCAAGCGGAATGCTGAGCGTTCCGTATCCGGGAAGCAACAACAAAACGGCGGAAGCCGCGCTCGAGCAGCTCATGCGGAAAAAAGGCACTTACAATTCAAACCACCGCCCGTTCGTTGTACACCGGCTTGACCGCGACACTTCCGGAGTCATGATGTTTGCGCTCACCCAGGATGCGCAGAAAAAAATCATGGAAAACTGGCAGAAAATGGTCAAAGAACGTCTTTACCGTTCTGTCGCTGAAAATCCAAAAACAGGAATTCTTCCGGACAGCGGAACAATCGACGCGGAGCTTGCATACAACGCCCACAACATCGGTTTTGTTCCCAAAAAAGACGACCATCCGGCGGCCAGCAGCGCGACTAAAAAAGCAATTCTTTCGGAAAAAAATTCCGGGCGCGGCGAAAAATCAATCTACGAAAAAAATCTTCTTATAAAAAACGGAAAACCCGAATTCAAGACAATTTCCGCAAGAACCCACTTCAAGGTAATTTCACGCGGAAAATACCACACACTTTTTGAGCTGAGCCTTGACACCGGCCGCAAAAACCAAATCCGCGCGCATCTTGCAAGCAAAGGCTATCCGCTTGCCGGCGACGAAAATTACCGCGCGCAGACCGACCCTTTCGGAAGACTTGCGCTTCACGCCCGAACGCTGGAATTCACCCATCCGTACACAAACGAGCTGATGAAATTTGAAATCCCGGAGCCGGACGAATGGCAAAAAACCGTCCAGCAGAACACAGGAAACGTTCCGGCCGTCTGGTCGCCTAAATTCCAGAAACCGCACCACGAAAAGCAAAAAGACATCTACAGCGAATTTTCCGGAAAAGAAATTCCAAGCCGCAAAAAACTTTCAAAAATGGATTTTATCTCTCGCGGAAAATTCCACAGATAAGTCCAGAAAAATTCAAAACACACTGAAAAGAAGGATTTATGAACGAAACAAAATTAATCATCGCAATGGCAGCATTCATAATCGCCGGAATCGCGTTTCTTGCCGCCGGATTCTATTTTTCCTCAAAAAACTACCAGAAAGCGCTTGCCGACAGCCACGAAAACCCCGAAGAAAAACGCAAAGCCGTAATCACCGGAAAACTTTGCGGAATCATCGCGCTTGCGCTCGGCGGCCTCACAATCGCCTCAGGAATCATAATCAAAGTTCTTCCAAAAATGTTCCGCTACCTTTCGTTCGTTTACGTTCTTGCGCTGATTGCCTGTTTTTCTGCGTTAGCTTTTTCTTTAGGGCGCAAAAAATAACCGCAAACCGGCGTTCCAGGGTTCCGCTGACGCTCATTTGAAAGCGCCGCCGTTGCCGCCGACGCTTTCAAACGCTTCGCGCCCTTCCATGTCGGCGCAGGCTACATTCTGTAAATCAAAATTTTATCCGCGCTCAAAAGGATTTCCTTGTTTTCCGCAAACACAGAAATATCTTTTCCGCTTGAGCCGCAGTCCACAACCACTCCGATTTTTTCAGAACCATCCTCAGAAATTTTCACAATATGAACAATTCTGTCATCGCCGTTCCTGTCGGAATCAGAATAAACAAATTCATAATCCGGGCTTCGCATCGCCGCATGAGCCTTGCGCAGAGCAATAAGTTTTTTTGTAAAGTCCAGTTCCCCGGAAAATTTTCCCTCTTCAATTTCTTTCCAAGGCATGCAGCGCCGGTTGTCCGGGTCAAAACTGCCAGGAAGCATAATTTCCGTTCCGTAGTAAATGCAGACAGAGCCAGTCATTGCAAAAAGCAGAACCAGCGTCTGAAGCGCGGCCGTCTTGTCTCCTCCGCAGCGGTTCAAAATTCTTATTGTGTCGTGGCTGTCCATCTGATTAAAAAGCACGCGGTTCGTCTGCCTGAAATACATTGAATAGCAGCGGTTCAGCGCATACTCAAACTTTTTAACGTTCCACTGCTTTCCGCAGCAAAAATCAGCGATTCCGTTCTGCAAAGGATAATTCATAACAGAATCGTATTCATCGCCGCGAAGCCACGGCAGGGAATTGTGCCAGATTTCGCCGATAATATAAAAATCCGGCTTAAGCTCGCACATCGCGGCTTTAAGCTCCTTGCAGAAAACATGGGAAACTTCATTCGCAACATCAAGCCTTAGCGCATCAATGTCATAATTTTTCACCCAGTTTCTGCACACATCGATTATGTATTTCCGGCATTCTGGATTATTCGTGTTCAGCTTTGGCATAAAATCAACAAACGCAAACGAATAGAATTTTCCCTGGCCGGCGTTTCCTTTTCCGTAGCCAAAACCAGGCTCAACAAAATCAAAATCTTTCACCATGAACCAGTCTTTGTACTTTGATTTTTCCCTTTTTTCCCAGACATCCTGCCATTTTTCAAAGAACCATCCGGAATGATTGAAAACGCCGTCAAACATAATTTTTATTCCGCGTTTATGCGCTTCCTGAACGTATTTTTTCACAATTTCGGCAGAACCAAATTCTTCATCAATCAGATTGTAATCATCAGTGTTGTACTTGTGCTGGCTGCTGGATTTGTTTATCGGCGTTGTGTAAATTCCTGTAACGCCAAGCTCCTTCAGATAATCCAGCTTGTCTATTATTCCCTGGATATTCCCACCGTAAACAGGCTCCGGACCTTCGTGGTCGCTCGGAATTTCTTCCCCGAACGCAGGCCACGGCAAAAGATTTTTTGGCGTAAAATCGCTTTTTCCCCGGCAGAACCGCGCAGGAAAAATCTGGTACCAGACTGTGTTTTCAGCCCATTTTGGCGTTCTGTTTATGTCGGCAGGATTCATCCACGGAAAAATAAAGAATCCATGTCTGTTTCCGCCGTTTTCAAATTCAGCTTTTGTAAAAAATCCGTCGTAAGAGAAAAAAACTTCCTCACCGCCGCTCAAAATGCGGAAATAATACGAAAGGCGCTTGAATTCAGGCTTTATTTCAACAGTCCACCTGAAATGCTCCTGAAGCTCCTTCCGCTTAAAAATTTCAATTTCCTTGCCTTTCCAGCTCCAGTCGCCGCCTAAAATTCCGCCGGCAAACGGGTCGCCGTAAACAATGAAAATATGCTCAACATCTTTTCCTGTAAGAATATTGATTTCCAGAGTATCCTCGTCCAAAGGATAGCAAAAATTATCAAACGCGTAATGTTGTACTGCTGCTAAATTCATATTTTAATTCTATTCTAAAGATTTACATTGTGCTATACTAAAAACAGATGAAAATTCGAGAATTTAAAGGTTCAATTGATTTTACAAACGACGGACAGGTTTCACTTTTCTTTTTGGGAACCGGCGG
Organism: uncultured Treponema sp.; assembly: GCA_934718065.1. Lineage (GTDB taxonomy): Bacteria > Spirochaetota > Spirochaetia > Treponematales > Treponemataceae > Treponema_D. Next base: position 49,978 of record CAKUZR010000014.1, on the reverse strand, counting down.
CGCTTTTTCAAAAAAATATTTTCAAAACAACGCGCTTCTGATAAAAGGCAATTCCCATATTCTTATAGACTGCGGAACTTTGTGTTCCCTGGCTTTTTCTCAGTTCAACTCAAAAATAACCCAGGTCAGAAATTTCATCCTTACGCATAACCACGCTGACCACATCGGCGGAATGGAAGAAGTCGCTCTTTCAAATATGTACGGAACGAAACAAATTCCAAATATTGTGGCAACGGATGAATTCAAGAAAATTCTCTGGAACGAATCTTTAAAGGGCGGCCTCAGGCACAGTGGCGAAGATTTTTCAAAATCAAATATGAAATTCAAGGACTATTTCAACCAGATAAAGCCGGAAAAAATCAAAAATTCACCGCGGCCGTTCTATGAAGCGGATGTCGGCGGAATAAATTTAAAAATTTTCAGGACGAAGCACGTTTTTACAAAAAGCGACAGCTGGAAGAACAGCTACTATTCGGTGGGAATTCTTATTGACAACAGAATAATTTACACGGGCGATTCCCAGGCGGACAAAAGCCTGATTGAGTGGCTCAATTCATCATTTAAAATTGACTATATTTTTCACGACTGCCAGTTTGGGCACAACGCTGTTCATGCGGGCTACGACGAACTTCTTGAAATTCTGCCGGCGGATTTGCGCAAAAAAACTTATCTTTGCCATTACAGCGACGATGCGGACAAAAACATTTCAAAAATTGAACAGGACGGATTTGCCGGCTGCGTAAAACGCGGCGTTTACTACGACTGCGACTGAAAAATCCTTCAACAGAACAAACAACTGCTTTCCGCACGGAAAACTTCCAAGCATAAAAAAAAGGGCGAGCTTTTGCAAGCACGCCCTTTAGTGTCCCGAGCGCGAGTCGAACGCGCGACCTTCCGCTTAGGAGGCGGACGCTCTATCCAGCTGAGCTACTGGGACTAAAACTTTGCCGCCAAATGACGGCATTTTTTTTCAAATTAAAACAATCCGGAAATCACGCCGTCGTCGTCAACATCAATATTCAACGCGGCAGGAGCTTTTGGAAGTCCTGGCATTGTCATGATATCGCCGGCAAGCGCAACCACAAAGCCTGCGCCAGCATAAAGCTGCACATCGCGGACAGGGAATACATATCCGCTTGGCGCACCGATAAGCTTTGGATCATGGCTTATAGAATTCTGAGTTTTCGCAATGCAGACTGGAAGTTTTCCGTAGCCCTGGGCTTCAAATTCCTTCAGTTTCTTCAACGCTTTGCTTTCAAAATCTACTGAACTAGCATGATATATTTCTTTTGCAATTTTTTCAATCTTTTTATCCAAAGAAAGCTCATCTTCATAAAGATAATGGAAATCAGCTTTTCCGCTTTCCGCAATTTCACAAACAGCTTTTGCAAGCTCAGCCGCACCATCGCCGCCTTTGCCCCAGCCTTCACACAAAACTGCGCGGGAACCGTTTTCCTTGCAGAGTTTTTCAAGAAGAGCAATTTCTTCGTCTGTGTCTGTGATAAATTTATTCACCGCAACAACGCTAGGCACGCCGAACTTTGAAATATTTTCAATATGCGCCTTCAGATTTTCAAAACCTTTTTCCAGCGCGGCTACATTCGGCTTTGAAAGCTCAGGCTTTGCAACGCCGCCGTGCATTTTCAGCGCGCGGATTGTGGCAACAATAACAACTGCGCTAGGAGCAAGTCCGGCAGCACGGCACTTAATATCCATAAATTTTTCAGCGCCAAGGTCAGCGGCAAATCCCGCTTCTGTAACAACATAATCACCGCAGGCAAGCGCGCTTAAAGTTGCGTTCACAGAATTGCATCCGTGCGCAATATTTGCAAAAGGTCCGCCGTGAACAAAAGCCGGATTTTTTTCCAACGTCTGCACAAGGTTCGGGCGGATTGCGTCTTTCAGCAGCGAAGCGACTGCTCCAGTACATTTCAAGTCGCCGAATTTTACATTTTCCTTGTTGTAATTCTTTCCAATAATGATATTTGAAATTCTTTCCTTAAGCTCAGAAATTGAACGGCTAAGGCAGATAATCGCCATAATTTCAGAGGCAACTGTAATCTGGAAATGGTCTTCGCGCGGAGTTCCGTCAGTTCTGTTTCCAAGTCCGTCAACAATATTTCTAAGCTGGCGGTCGTTCAAATCAACGCAGCGTTTCCATGAAATTGTGCGCGGATCAATACCAAGCTCGTTTCCTTGCTGAATATGATTGTCAATCAGCGCTGCAATCAAGTTGTTCGCAATAGAAATAGCGTGGATGTCGCCTGTAAAATGCAGGTTGATGTCTTCCATCGGAACAATCTGCGCATATCCGCCGCCGCAAGCGCCGCCTTTAACACCGAAGCAAGGCCCCAAAGAAGGCTCGCGCAGCGCAACCACAGATTTTTTGCCGATTTTTCTAAGGCCGTCGTTCAGCCCGATTGAAACGGTTGATTTTCCTTCACCGGCAGGAGTTGGAGTAATTGCCGTAACAAGAATAAGCTTTCCCCGTTTTGAAGGGTCGGAAGCCTTGCTCTGAAGCTCGCGGAGCTTTTTCATTGTGAGTTTTGCCTTGTAAGGGCCGTAAAGCTCAAGCTCGTCCGCTTTTATTCCGATTTTTTCAGCAACTTCCGAAACCGGAACCATCTTGTTTTTCTGGGCAATTTCAATATCTGTCATTTTTTCAACCTAATAAAAAAGTTTTTTTATTCTACACAAAAAATAAGCAATTTTCAATCTAATTCAGCGTTTCTGAAAGACTTTCTATCTCTTCATCCGTTAAATCCCGGTATTCGCCCGGCGCAAGATTTTCGTCAAGCTTGAGCGGACCGATTGAAATTCTTTTCAAATACGCAACTTCATTTTCTTCGGCAAGGAACATCCGCTTGACCTGATGGAATTTTCCCTCGCTTATTGTAAGAACACATTCGCTCTCGTTTTTCCAGGAAAGTTCAGCCGGCTTCAGAAGCGCGCCTTTTTCATTTCCTTCAGGAGGAATTTCTATCCCGCTCTTAAAATCTTCCGCAATTTTCTGCTGCCGCTCCAGATTTTCAGGATTTTTCAGCCGCACAAAATATGATTTCGGAAAATGCGTTTTCGGGCTGGTTATGCGGTGAGTAAGCGCGCCGTCCGTTGTGAAAAGCAGAAGCCCTTCGGTGTCAATATCAAGCCTGCCCACAAGATGCAGATTTTCTTCAAGATACGGAGTGTGGAAGCGGTCGTCCAGAAATTCAAAGACAGTCTGATGAAGCCCGTCCTTGTTTGCGCTCACAACATTCTGCGGCTTGTTCATCATCAGATAAAAATTCCTGCGGAGATTAAAAATTTCACCGTCGATTTTTATTTCATCCTTGTCCGGATTAACAGGAAATCCTGTGTCGAAAATGCGCTCGCCGTTCACTAAAACTTCTGAGGAATACAGAAATTTGCGGATTGCCTTGCGGCTTCCAAAACCTTCATGAGAAAGAATTTTATCAAGTCTTGAAGAACCCATTTTTCAGCCCAGCCTTTTGAAATCAACGCTTGTCGATTGGAATGTATTTTCGTTCCTCGCATACGTTTTTATACGCAGGGCGATAAATTCTTCCGCCGGCAACCAGCTCTTCAATCCGGTGTGCAGACCATCCGGCGATTCGGCTTATTGCAAAAATCGGCGTGTACAGTTCGCGAGGAATATTCAGCATTGTATACACAAATCCTGAATACAAGTCAACGTTCGCACAAATCTGCTTGTCTGAATGGTGAACTTCCATGATTATCTGCGGCGCGATTTCCTCAATCATTCTGTAAAGATTGAATTCTTCCATGCAGTTTTTTTCTTTCGCGAGTTTTTTCGCTTTTTCACGAAGAAGCAACGCTCTTGGATCGCTGATTGTGTAAACGGCGTGGCCCATTCCATAAATTTTTCCGCTGTGGTCAAATGCTTCTTTTCTGGCAATTTTATAAAGATATTCGCGGACTTCTTTTTCGTTCGACCAGTCTTTCACGTTCGCTTTTATTTCATCCATCATTTCAACAACACGGATGTTTGCGCCGCCATGACGACGGCCTTTTAGAGAACCGACAGCTGCTGCAATCGCTGAATAAGTGTCTGTGTCCGCGGAAGAAACTACGTGGACTGTGAGCGAGGAATTGTTTCCGCCGCCGTGCTCCGCGTGAAGAATCAGCGCAAGGTCAAGGATTTCCGCCTCAAGCTTTGTGTACTGGCAGTCAGGACGAATCAAATGCAGGAAATTTTCAGCAGTTGAAAGTTCTGGAAGCGGATTGTGAATATACATCGATTTATTTTCATAATAACGGCGGCGAGCCTGGTAGCCATAAGCGGCAAGCGTGGAAAAACGAGAGATAAGCTCGATGCACTGACGAAGATTGTTCGCAACGGAACGGTCTTCAGGATTCTCATCGTACGAATACGAGGCGAGCACTCCGCGCGCAAGCTTGTTCATAATGTCCTGTGAAGGGGCTTTCATAATCATATCTTCCGTGAAATTAGGCGGAAGAGTTCTGCTTTCACCAATGAACGCACGGAATTCATCCAGCTCTGATTTTTTTGGAAGTTCGCCGAACAAAAGAAGATAAGCGCACTGCTCATAGCAATAATCATCGTTGGCTTCCGCGTCGCGGATTAAATCCACAACATCGTACCCGCGGTAAAGCAGACGCCCCGGAACCGGAATTTTCTCCTTGTTCGAACCGACTTCATAACCCACAACATCACCGATTCTTGTAAGACCGACAAGAACGCCAGTGCCGTTCGCATTGCGAAGTCCGCGCTTAACATCATATTTTTGATAAAGATCTGGATTTATCGGGTCATTACGTTCGGCAAGTATCGAAAGTTTTTCTATAAAATTCTTGTGTTTCAAATCTACCATACTTGCTTGCCCCCATAAAAAAATTGCATAAAAACTGTATATTTATTCAGTGCAATTTTGCATATTTTCATAATTATACAGTTTTTATGTATTGTATACAAGCGTTGCAAAAAAATATCCGGAAAATGCCCGGTTTCAGGCGTTTTTTAGTTTTCAGTCCTGCGAACCGCCAGGATTCTGTGAAACCGTAAAAAATCCTGTTTCAGTCTGCCAGCTGAAAATCTGGTTCTGCACCGCGTTTTCAAGCAAATCTATCAGTTTTTGCAGAGCCGGAACGCCCAAAGCTTTTACCATCGCCCTTCCATAAGCGGAAGATTCCGTGTTGAACCAGCGTTGAATTTCTTTCTGGGAAATTCTTCTTTTTTCGTTGATTATCTGGCTTGCGCTCAAAACCTTGAAGCCGAATTTTCTGAAAGTTTCTGCAATGTACTGCGTGTTCCAGCAAAAAAACGGATTTGTCTTGTCGCCAAAAAATTCCGACTCAGCTTTTTCCATTTTTTCAAGAATATCCTGGTAAGGGCCGCACGTTGCTTCTGTTAAAATCTGGTTTTTCAAAAGCTGGCTGATGTGCTGTCCGCCGGAAGGAATTTTCTGAGAAATCACGATGCTCCAGCCCGGCGCAAAGGGGCTTTCGATTTCTGGAATATTTTCCGCCGCTTCGTTTTCTTTTTCAATATTTTCGTTGAAATCCGAGTCATAGTTCGTTCCGTCAAAAATTTCTTTTTCAACTTGAATTTCAGATTCCTTCTGGTCGGTAAAAAGTTTTCCCTGCTTTTTCCGCGGATTCAGAATTTCAAAAACAGCCTTCGCAAGCGCGTCAATTGACTCAACGCTCACAAACGGATCACGGAAAAAAATTCTGTCAAAAAGAGTTCCGTTGTACTGAAATTTCAAAATCAAATTCCTGAAATTTTCAGAGGACATAAAATCCGGCGCACTCGTTTCCGGCCTGAACTGAAGCAGAGGCTTGTCCAAATCGCCAAGAGTCCGCGAATACTGCTCCAGAACCTGGCAGCCTTTTTCCGTTCTGCACAAGCCGCACGTAACTCCTTCCGGCGTTTTTCTGGCGACTTCCCAAAGCAAAAGCCCGTCGTCCGCATTCCAGACAAGACATCTGTGGTGGCGCAAAAGATTCGCCATTTTTATCATTGTGTCCCGGACATTCAGAAGAACTTCCGCGCGGTTTGAATCAATTCTGTTTTTCCACTGCCGGTCGGCCTTGTCAAGCGCGGACTCGCGGATATTATCAACCGGACTGAAAGTAAGATTTTCACCTTCACCTGAATTTTTAAAATGCTCGGCAATCCACCATTCACTCACCGGATTCACGCCGAATTCAGACTTTTGCTCATCTTTTTTGTTAATTTCTTCTATTATACTCTTGCTTCCAGTCTGAGCCGGAGCGTCCTGCGGCTGCTGCTGTTTTTCCAGAATCGCGGCAATCTGAAGCTCGCGGCGGCTAAGAACTTCTTCCCGGATTTGCTTTTCGTAGCCCTGGGAACTTGGCGTATAAAAAACACGTCCCATCAAGGAATCCGGAAGATACTGCTGGGCAACCCAATGGTCACGGTAAGCGTGAGGATACAAATATCCTGAGCCGTGGCCAAAACCTTCCGCATCCCGGCTTGAATCTTTCAAATGGTTCGGAACTTCAGCATTTTCTTTTTCAACAGAAGAAAGCGCATCAAAAAACGCCATGCTTGAATTTGACTTAGGTGCGGTCGCCAGATAAAGCGCGGCATGCGCCAAAAAATATCTTCCTTCCGGAAGCCCGACCCTGTCAAACGCGGCAGCGCAGCTTTCAACAATTTCAATGGCTTTAGGGTCGGCAAGCCCGGTGTCCTCGCAGGCTGAAATCAACATTCTTCTGAAAATAAAATGCGGATCTTCCCCGGCGCTTACCATTCTTGCAAGCCAGTAGCAGGCGGCATCAGGATCCCGGCCGCGCAAAGATTTAATAAAAGCGCTGATTATGTCGTAATGATAATCTCCGTCGCGGTCGTAAAGAACAACTTTTTTCTGGATTGACTCTTCCGCGGCTTCTTTTGAAATACAAATCGTTGAACCGTAAGCTGGAACCGGCACATCCGCATCCGGCTCCCATTTTTCAGGAGTAGTTTCAACCGCAAGCTCCAGGGCGTTCAAAAGCGAGCGGCAGTCACCGCCGGCAGTTTCCACAAGATGTTCCAGCGCGCCTTTTTCAAAAACCACATTCCAATGTCCGTAGCCGCGCTCCTTGTCTTCAAGAGCCATCCGGGCAGCTTTCATCAAATCATCGTAGGCAAGCGGCTTCAGCTGGAAAACCCTTGAACGGCTTACAAGCGCGCGGTTTACTTCAAAAAACGGATTTTCAGTTGTCGCGCCAATAAGAATGATTGTTCCGTTTTCAACCCACGGCAAAAGAGCGTCCTGCTGGCTTTTGTTCCAACGGTGAACTTCATCAACAAAAAGAATTGTCCGCCGGCTGTAAAGATTGAAATAATCCTCCGCCTGCTTTATTGAATTCCGGATATCCGCAACGCCGGTAAGAACCGCATTCAGCGTAATAAAATTTGATTTTGTATGGTTTGCAATAACCCGCGCCAGAGTTGTTTTTCCAGTTCCAGGCGGGCCGTAAAAAATCACTGATGTGAGCTGGTCAGCGGCAATCGCCCGCCGCAAAAGGCGCCCCTTTCCAACAATGTGGTCCTGTCCGATATATTCATCCAGATTCCTGGGCCGCATCCGGGAAGCAAGAGGCTCGCGCAAACTCCGCGACATACTAAAAAGAGATTCGTTTTCCATTGCGAATAATTATATCACATTGTTGTTTTTATGATACAATTAGATTATGAATAAAAAATGGTTTGAAATTATCGATTTCTACAGGCTGACGGGAATAGTTTTCATCTGGATTTCATCGTGGATTTTTATGATTCCATGGAAAGCGGACATAACTTCGCCTTTTTTTGACAATGTTTGGGGCGTTTTTTTTGCGTTTTTCGGCGCAGTTGCTGAAAAAACTGTGGAAACCCAGCAAATTCCGGATTTTCTGAGCGGACTTTTCGCGCTCGCATTCATTTTTATTCTTCAGCTGAAAGGAATTCTTAGCATTGCGGACAACAAAAATCTTTCTTCAAGCGACTTCAAGGAACACAAGCCGCTGATTGTCTTCATGAATATTCTGAGCATAATCGTGCATACGCTTTTTTTTGCAATCCTGATAAAAATTTTTCTTTTTCCGGACAAGGGAGATTCCGCAGTTTCGGCGCGGCTTCAGCAAAATCTTGTTGTCACGGTGCTTTTTGCGGTGGGAATAACCGGAATGATTCTGGGCGGCTCGGCGGTTTCAAAAATTCTTATGATTGTTTTTTCGCTCGCGGCAATGTTTTTCAACGTGAATTTTGTGAGCAGCACAATGGGAATCTGGGGATTTGTCGCAATTCTTTTTGCAGCGGCCGGATTTTACCTTGAATTCTGCATTGACGGATTCCAGAAGGAAAATCTGCTGATTGACCTGGCGTATATTTCCGGAAAATATGAAAAGCTTGAGCTGAAGTCAAAGGACGAAATTTCAGAAATAACCGCAAAATTCAAAAAAGGAAAAAACAATGACAAAATCAAGGGCAATAATAATTAGCTCCGTTCTGGGAATTCTGTTTCTGGCAATGCCGGCGTTCGTAATAACAAAAGCCGCGCGGATAAAAAGCGGCTACAAAGGACTTGTGTGGGGCCAGACTGAATTTCAAGTGAAAGAATGGATGAAAAAAAACAACAACAAAATCATCTGGACAAAATGTCCTTTCAGCCACTACGGAGTTTCCTGCATAAAACTAACGTGGAAACAGAACGAGCAGTCGCCTTTTGAATACATAGAATTTCAGTTCAAGAATGAAAAGCTTGTGGCGGTAATTGAAACCGGACACGAAAAACCGTTTTCGCCCGAAGTGCTGCATTCCTACGGACGCTCGGAAAACGGAACAGACCTGGCTGTGGAAATTTACAAAAACAAAGGTGAAAAATTCCAGCTGCGGGACTACGTGAACTACTACTCGCCGATGCAAAAATTCAACGGAACAAAAAAAAGGTTCGCGGTGGAAATTCTTTTCAGGAAAAATCTTTCAGACGAAAGCATTCCGGAAGAAAAACTTTACTATCTGCTGACTTCCGGATATTATTCACCGGAATACTACGAAGAAGCCAAACTGCACAACGAAAATTTTCCGTCGCACAGATTTCTGGCGAATTAGCCTGAACGTCGAGTTTTTGTAAAGAAATAAAAGCGCAGGCAGATTTACAGTTTGTGAAGATTTTTGGCGATAGAATTAATTAAAGTGCGAAGCACCCGAGTTAATACAAGCGCAGCGCGAGCCAAATCCATCTGAGCAAACTGGAAATATGCCGAAAGCGTTCTTTCAGAATTTGCAAAAAAATCGACATTCAGGCAGATTTACAGTTTGTGAAGATTTTGGAGGCAAAATGAAAAAAAATTTGATTTCAGCTTTAAATTCCGAGTTGATTCTAGTTTTTGCCGGAATTTTTGTTTCAACGCTGTTTTTTTCATGCGCAACAACAAAACCAGCTTTAAATTCCGGCCGCGCAGAAAATTTTTACCAGGAAAAAAATTATTTTCTTGCGGAAATCGACATTTCCTCGCCTGAAATTGAAATCAAAACCTACCCGAAACAAGAAGGATTCCACAAACCGATTTCCGTAAAAAAATTCGCCCGGAAAAACGGATGTTTCGCCGCAATCAACGCAAATCCGTTTAATGAAAGCTCACGCCTGAATCCGCTTTTCAGCAGGCGGAAACCAATCGGAATTTACATTGACGGCTTCAAGGAATTTTCCGCCCCGGAAAAAAAATACGCGGCGGTTGCATTTTTTAAAGAAGAAACAGGATATTCCGCAAAAATTTACGATTCACAAGCCGAAATTCCCGGAAAAAAAGCGGAATTTGCTTTCGGCGGATTCTGGACAATTATGCGCGGCGAAGAAATTTTCAGCTTCAAGGAGATAAAAGATTTCCGCAGCGCAATCGGAATCTCCGAGGACGGCAGGAAAATTTATCTTTTCTGCGGGAAAAAACTTTCATTCAACGAATGCGCGCAAATTCTAAAGTCAAAAAATGTATTCAGCGCAATGCAGTTTGACGGCGGCTCTTCCAGCCAGCTTTATTTCCGCGGCAAAAACCGGCAAAAATCAGCAGCGGCAAGGCTTCCTTCAGTCATTCTTGGATTTTCAAGCGTTTCCAGCAAGGAATAAAATTCTCCGCAAAAATATTCCGCGCAAATATTTCCGCAAAAGTGATTTCAAGCAAATCAAAAGCCCAAACAATCAGTCCGCAAGAATAAAATTGACGAACAAATTGATATAATCTAAAATTACAACTATGAGTTTTTCTATCACGACCAATCAGCAAATTAACGAATATTATAACAAGTACCGTGAGAATGAAATAATATTCAACAAAGATATAATGAGATTCCTGCGCCTTGATCCGCGCCAGATATACGTAAAATGCGCCGGCTCGCAATGGCCTTGCATTATAAATTCAACGTCGTTCCAGCAGGCGAAAATTATAATCGGAACAAACGGAGGCGCTTTTCAGCAGATAACAAAAAAAGACGCTCCGCCGGTAAATCTGCGCTACTGCTTCATCGAGCCGGACAACCAGCCTTTGGTTTTCTTTGTAACTTGCCGCGTAACAGATGTAACTCCATATATGAATTCGCACGAGCTTGCCATTGTAACTTTGTCTTTCACGCAACGTCCGCCGGATGACCTGATTTACAAGCTTGGCTCGCTGATTGACGCAAACCAGGGATTTATATATAGAAAAGAAGAGAGAATTGTGCTGAACGAAGACTCAAAACGGCTTCTTGGAATCAACAAGAAGGAATCGATTGTCTACATTCAGTCTGTTCCGCGCCGCTGCATTCTTTGGAATCTTTCGTTCACTGGCGCAAAAATAATTGTTCTGGGCGTTCCGAAATTTCTTGAGAACAAGGACTGCATCATCAGGCTGCTTTTTTCAGATCCATCGGAAATTATTGACGTAAAAGGAACGATTGTTTCAGTAAATTCTGTTGAAGGACGAAAAGATCTTGTTGAGGCGGGAATCAAATTCGACGAAAACCAGGTTCCTCTTGCATACAAAATAAGAATCAACGAATATCTTTCAAACCGAAGGAAAAAATTCCTTGATCTTGCCGCAAAAGTTTCTGACCAGAAAAAACAGGAAGAACAAAAAGAAAAGCTGAAGGAATCCCAGGCCGAAACAAAAGACGCCGCCGGAGAAAAAGATTCAAACCAGGAAAAAACAGGAAAAAAAGATGAGCAATAAAAATCCGCTTGAAACCATTTATTTTGTAAATTTGCCGGAAAACTACAATTTTTCCAGCGCAGCAATGAAAATCGACGCGACAATTCCGCTTCCAGTGCAGAAAAAAATGAAAGGCGACCCGGACGACTACGATATGAACGATATTTCACCGGAGCAAGTCCTTTCAGGAATTCTTACAGTTCTGGCCTACGACCATAAAAACGAGCACAAGGATTATTACCGCTCGATTATTTTAAAAGCCCGCCCTAACATAAAAAAGGAACTTTCGGAAGCGGCGATTTTAAAGGCAAAAAACGAAGACTGGGATCTGGCGGAGGAACTTTTCCTTTCGCTGAAGGGAATCGACCCGGAAGACAAGGCAATCACGCTGAATTTCGCGCTTTTTCTGGACCAGCGCGCTGAAAGCTACCGCCGCCTGGAACTGAACGAAGACGCGGACGCATACGACAGCGACGCGGAAAGCTACTACAAAGATTCAATGGATGCAGATCCGCCGATTCCGGACGCTTTTTTCAACGCAGGATTTTTTTACCTAAAATCCCACGACTTCAAGAACGCAAAGGAATGTTTTGAAAACTACATCGCCCTTGTATGCGACACTTCCGACGAGGAGCTTGGTGAAAACGGACTTTACAAAAAAGAGCGCGCGCAGGAAATTCTGAACAGAATCAGCAGCGAAAATATGGATAACGACGCTTTTTCTCAGGCTTACAAACTGATTCAGTCTGGCCAGGAAGAAAAAGGCCTTGAAAAAATCCGTAAATTCATCGAGTCAAACCCGAAAGTCTGGAACGCATGGTTTCTGCTTGGCTGGGGATTAAGAAAGCTTGGCCGCTACCAGGACGCGCTCGTGGCTTTTAACCAGGCGATTGCCTGTGGCGGCGACAAAAATTCCGACACATACAACGAAATCGCAATCTGCCAGCTGGAGCAGAACAACACAAAAGAAGCGAAAGACGCGCTGATGAAAGCGTTCAAAATTTCGCCGGAAGACACAAAAATAATCTCAAACCTGGGATACGTCTGCCTGAAAGAAGGAAACAAGCCTGAGGCGCAAAAATATTTCACAGCCGTCCTTGAATTTGACCCGAACGACAGAATCGCGGCGAGCGAGCTGGCAAAACTGGAGCGTTCAGACGACTAAAAATCGATTTTTACAAAATCTCCCGCCGAAACGCCGTTTTTTCTGAACCATCCCTGCGGAACTTCCAGCGCATAGCGCACATAGCTTGAACTGGAAACGTCCGCCAGGCTGAACGGCTGCATATCAAGGATGTCTTTTATTTTTCCATCTTTTGAAATGTAGGCGATTGAAAGCGGAGTCGGCGTATTTTTCATCCAGAAATTAAGAATCTGGTCGTTTTCAAAAACAAAAAGCATTCCTGTTCCCTGCGGAATATTTTTCCGTTCCATAAAACCGCGGTTTCTGTCTTCAGGCTTAACGGCGATTTCCGCCAGAACAGAAATTTCAGTTCCGTCAGACTTTAAAATTTTCAGGGTACGTTTTTCAAGTTTTGACTGGCAGCTGACATTCACCGCAAAAACAAAAAATATTCCGGCAAAAAAAACAATATTTTTAAAAAAAGCATTTTTTTTCATTTTTGAATCCTTTTCAAAGTCCTTCCAGAAACATTTCACGGGTAATTTCCGTGCCGTCCGGGCCGACCAGCGATTTTTTTTGAAGAGAATCGAACGTCGCCTTGTCAACGTATTTCAAGGTCAAAGGGCGTTCCAGACTCATCGTTGTATTTTCTCCGTTCCAAACAGATTTTTCCGGGCTCACAGAATCCGGCATTCCGTATTTTTTGCATAGCGAATCAAAAACACTGAAATGATCCATTTTTTCGCGGTTTATATTTATTGTGATTATGTAAAGCTTGTCGTTGTAAAACTGAAACCAGCAGCGCTCCAGAAATGAAGCCCCGGCAAAAACAGAAGCGTCTGTTTCAATAAGAATCCGGTTTTCCCCAGGAAGAAGAGAAACGTCCCGGTCGCCATGGTAGCCGAAATCGGGATTCCCTTTCAGGGCTTTTTTCACCTGCTCTACAGACATTCCAAGCTCAACGCCGCCGTAACCTTCAGCAACTTTTTTTTCAGCAAAAACAGAAGCCATAAAAATCAAGCACAACGCGCACAAAAAGTTTTTTTTCATAAACGAGCCCTATTTTTTTTGGGAAGCCTGCTGCTTGTCCTCAAGTTTTCTGTAAAATGCCGCAAGCTTCAAAAGCTCTGAACAATCCGGAACAACGATTTTGTCATCAATAAAGCGGATGCATTTTTCCTGGCAAAGCTGGTAGTTCGCCTTGCTGTGCTGCTCCAGCGGAATTGAGCACATATTCGCAAGGTCGTCGGAAGTAATATCCGGTTCAAAAACCCCGGAAAATCTTCTGTTTTTTTCAGCCTGAAGGGCGAGCATATCAATCATTTTATGAATCGGGCTCACAAGACACGCATTGTCCAGCTGGCGGTAAGAAGTCCAGAGCCGCTCCGCCAAAGTTGTTGTAAGCCTTGAAATCAGCTGAGGCTGCGTTGAAACCATCATGTCAAAGTTGTTTTTGTTAAGAACAATCAGCTTGCAAGTTTCGTGGGCAATCGCGCTTGCTGAACGCGGCTTGTTTTCAAGAAGAGCCATTTCCCCGAACATATCGCCGGGCTTCAGAACAGCAAGAACAACTTCGTTTCCATTTATAACCTTGGAAATTCTGACCTGTCCGTTTTGAATCACAAACATATCTGAACCGGACTGGCTTTCCGAGAAAATCATCCTGTCTTTTTCGTAGATTCGGCTTCCTCCGGCGGGCGGCTCAAAATCACGGAGGCTCGAACGCGCGCTCAACGCCTTGAATGAAGCGCGGGCCTCGGAAAGATGCGCGCCGTTCCGGTTTTCCTTCAAATACTGATAGTAAGCGAAAATCGCAATATCATACGCCCGGATTTTTTCATAATATTTCGCGACTTCATAAATATGCTCGGCGGACTCAACATTCACAGCCTTGTTTGAAAAATTTGTAAGCTGCTCGTTCATAGTGCGCATCCGGTTAGCAAATGTCCGGATGATTTTCAGGGCAATCGGCGTGTTTTTTTCAATAAGCTCAGGATACTGGTCTCTTCTGACGGAAATACATTTCACATCTGTTACGGCGACCGCGCTTTCAATTTGAGTATGGCCGGACATGCACGGAATTACGCCGACAAAATCCCCCGGCCCAAGATTTTTTATGGAAATCCCTTTCACATCATTTTGCTTGAAACAGCGAACATTTCCGCTTTGAATGATATAAAAATGGTCGTTATTTTCTGTTCCTTCAACTAAAAGATATGAATTCGGTCTGAAATTCACAAATGACAACTGCAGCATTTTATACCACCTCTCGCATTATTCTTTAAAGTATAATGGCTAGCTTTTTTATTTGTCAACGAAGATTATTTCTGGCTGCAAACAAAATCCAGTTTTCGCCTTAACTTCTTTAACGGTGAATTCCACCAGCGTCTTTACGTCTTTTTGAGTCGCTCCGCCCAAATTTATGATGAAATTTCCATGGAAAGGAGCAATCTGCGCCGCCCCGATTTTTTTTCCGAGAAGCCCGCATTCGTCGATTATTTTGCCGCTCGGCGCGCCGAACGCACGGTTGTTTCTGAAAACGCTGCCCGCGCTCGGAAAATCAAAATGCCCCCTGGATTTTCGTTCCTCAACATATTTTTTATTCTCGGATTTTAGTTCATCCCTGGTTTTCAAATTTTTTTTCAGCCGGAAAGTCGCGGAAAGAATCAGCGTTTTAGAATTCTGAAAAGGTGAAATTTTGTAATCCCATTCCGAAGAAGAGAAAATTTTGTGCCGTTCAGTGTAATCGTTCAAATCGATGTAATAGGCCTCCACAAAAAGCTCACTGACTGAAAGGTCAAAGCACCTTGCGTTCATAAAAAGGGCGCCCCCGACCGTTCCGGGAAGCCCCGCAAACTTTTCCGCCCCGGAAAAACCGTTTTCCGTGCAGAAATTAACGAACAAAGCCATTGTCGCTCCTGCTTCAGCAGAAACCAGCACATCGCCGTCCGACACCTGTGAAGTTTCAACCGCGGAAATTCTGTTTATCTTCAGAAGTGAAAGAACCACGCCGTCAAATTCATCGTCGCAAAAAACAATGTTCGAGCCGCCGCCAAGAATAAAAAATTTCACGTTTTCTGATTTCAACGCGGACAGAAGCACCAGAAGCGAGTCAATATTTTCCGGCTCAAAGAAAACCGGCGCATTTCCGCCAATTTTAAAAGTTGTATGCCTTGCCATCGGCTCGTCAAACAGGACCGAACCGCAAAAATCCCCGCAGGAAACAATTTTTTGGGCAAAAGATTTATAGTCGCTCATACAATTATTATATAGAAAAAAACAATTGATTTACAGAGCGGCACAGGGCGAAAATTATTTATTCAGCTTATCCGATTAATTGAAATGCAATGTTTTTTTCACTAGAATTACCTAAACAGTTTGAATGTTAAGTTTTGCTGATTTTTGCGCATTGAAATGTTTACGTCTGCGAAATCCCGCTTGAAAGTCAAGGGTTGAACTTTTTTTGGGAAAAATCTTTCGTTTTGCTTTGCAAAGCCTTCAAGATTTTTTTATGGCATACGCTAAAAAAGTCCAAATTGACTTCAGCGTGCTTTCTCCGCCTTCAACATTTCAATTTATAAAATTTCCACGGGAACTCAATATTCACGCCAACAAAAGGAGTGCAAGAAAATGCCGTTAAAATTTTTTAATACTATGGGTCATAAAATTGAAGAATTTAAGCCAGTTCACGAAGGTTTTGCAGGTTTTTACGGCTGCGGTCCGACTGTATACAATTATGCGCACATCGGAAATCTCCGCGCATACGTTTTTCTTGATATTCTTGACAAAACATTGACTTTTTTGGGTTACGACATAAAGCACGTTATGAACATCACCGATGTAGGCCACTTGACCGGCGACAATGACGACGGTGATGATAAAATGGTAAAAACTGCGGAGGAGCGTCATCAGTCTGTTCTGGAAGTTGCAAAATTCTACACGGATGCTTTTATGCACGATATTGACGACCTGAACATCCGTCATCCAGACGTTATCTGCAAGGCGACAGAACATATTCCGGAAATGATTGAGCTCATAAAAAAGATTGAGGCAAACGGCCACACTTATATGGCTGGCGGAAATCTTTACTACGATATTTCAACCTACCCTGACTACGGAAAACTGGCGAACCTTAACCTGGACGAGCTGAAGGAAGGCGCAGGCCGCCGGAAAGAAGTTGTAATCGACGGAAACAAGCGCAATCCGGGCGACTTTGTGCTTTGGTTCACAAAATCAAAGTTTGAAAACCAGGCGATGACCTGGGATTCGCCTTGGGGACGCGGCTATCCTGGCTGGCACATTGAATGTTCAGCGATGAGCATGAAATATCTTGGAAAGCACATCGACATCCACACCGGCGGAATTGACCACGTTCCAGTTCATCACACGAATGAAATCGCGCAGTCAGAAGGCTCGTTCACTCCGGAAGAAAAAGCTGAAGGTCCTTGGGTAAAATACTGGCTTCACAACGAATTTCTGGTTGTTGAAGGCGGAAACAAAATGTCAAAGTCAAAAGGAAATTTCCTGCGGCTTCAGACTTTAAAAGACAAAGGATACGATGCGCTCGACTACAGATTTTTCCTTCTTGGCGGCCATTACAGAAAACAGATTTTCTTCAGCTGGGACGCAATGGATTCCGCAAAAAACGGAAGAGCCAGCCTTGTTCAGAAAATTGCAAAGCTTGCGCAAAAAGCCGGCGTAAAACTTGAAAAAGGAAAATCCTACAAAAAAGGCGAAGCTGACAGCCGCGAAGGGCTTTCAGAAAAAGCCTCTCAGTATCTTGACGCATTCAAGGCGGCGCTGGAAAACGATCTTCTTGTTCCGGTTGCGCTTAGCCAGGTGAACAAAGTTCTTAAGGACAATTCCCTGGACGCAAAGGAAGCGCTTGACCTTATCGACAGAATGGACAGCGTTCTTGGACTGAAAATGATTGAAACCGCCGGAGCCGCCCAGAAAGAAGCTGAAAAAAATGCGGCGGCAACCGTTATTGACCACACCGGAGACCCGGAAGCCGCGGAAATTGACGCGCTTGTGGCGGAACGAACAGCCGCAAAGAAAAACAAGGATTTTGCGAAAGCCGATGAAATCCGCGCGAAGCTTACAGAACGCGGAATCACAATAATCGACACACCGGCCGGCCCAGCCTGGAAAAGAAACTAGCAGAAATTTTGTAACCACAGGCAAGGAGCGTTGTTTGTTGAATATGGACGGTCAGACAGGAAATTCAAAGCCTCTAAATGCAGCAGATTCTGTTGACTTTAAAACGATTTACAACGCGACAATGCAAATGCTGTTCAAAATCTCTTACAGAATTGTAAACGAAGAGGAAGCGGCAGAAGATTTGGCGCACGACTCGCTTATTAAAGCCAACGAAAAGCAGCTGACTTTTCCTACGATGAATGACGCAAAATTCTGGTTGATTCGTGTTGTAAAAAACGCATCGCTGAATTACGTAAAAAGAAAAGCGCGGGAAAAAAGAGCTTACGAAAAAGCGCTTTACGAGGAAACCCGCATTTTTCATTCCGGGGAAACAGAGCTTTTAAAGGAAGAAGCAATAAAGTCTGCTCAAGATGCCTTGAATAAACTGCCTCCAAAACTGAAAGAAGTTGTTGTGCTTGCTGAGTACAGCGACTTGAACTACAAAGAGATTGGTAAAGTTGTGGGAATCACGGAAGGAAACGTAAAAGTCCGCATTTTCCGTGCCCGCAAGTTACTCGCAGAAATGCTAGGAGCTGAAAATGTATTCTTGCCCAACTGATGACATTCATTCAATTTATCTTGACAATGAGCTTCCTTTGGTTTACGTAAAGGAATACGAGTCTCACATTGCGAACTGCCCGTCTTGCAAGGCGAAACTTGAATCTTTAAGAAGAATCAAGAACGCTTTCCAGATGGACAGCAAAAATATTCAGCTTGACAAGCAGTTCATGGACCAAAGCTTTGAACGCCTGAAGACAAAACTGCGCTATTCAAAAAATGCGGCTCCGCGCCACGAATTCCCGTTCACAGAAAAAACTGTGCGCTGGGGAATGGCAGCCGCAGCAGCCGTTATTGTCGCCGCAATTCTGCCGGTCTCTCTTTCAAATTCGCTTAAAACCAGCTATTCTGAAAAAGCAAATATAGCATCTATAACTCCTGTCACACGTCCGCAAAACGCGCCGATTGCAAATCAAAACGTTGTAATCAACGGAAATTTGAACCACAGTCTGGCGCAGACAGTCGGCGCAAGAAGCATTTCAAATTCTGCGCTGACAAATGTTGATGTTCTTAGGCCGGAATTTGATGATGCAAAAAAAATTCATGTGAACATTACAGTTCCAGGACTTGAGGACAACCAGGAATCAATTGAAATCAAGCTGCCTGTGAACTCTAATGAAGGTCAGCTAGAGTGGACTCGACATCAGCAATAAATTATTTTTTTAGAAAATCTCCTGTTATCAGAACTTTGTGCTGGATTTTTCTGGCTTTGCTATTTGCGCTAGGCTCGCTTCTTTTAGGGCTGCACGTAAACCAGAAGCCTGTAATTTACTCAGTGAATCCGCCAGTCGGCTCGCCGGGAGACCTTATAATAATAACCGGAAAAGGTTTTGGAAACACGCGCGAGACAAACTACGTTGAATTTGGCGGCTCAAAGCTGACTTCATCATCTTATATTTCATGGTCGGACTCTGAAATCAAAGTTGTTCTTCCGGCAAATGTGAAAGACGGACTCGTTGTGGTTGAAACAAAAAACAACCGCTCAAAACCAGCATTTTTCGCAAACGCGACTGCGGCTCCGGTGGCAGTAACGCAAAATCCTCAGGCAACTGTGCCAATCATAACAAGCCTTTCGCCTGAAAAAATTTCCGTTGGAACTTTGATTTCTATTTACGGCGTGAATTTTGGAAATTCCAGGGACAGTTCAAAAGTCTTCTTTTCTATAAACCGGGAAAAACCGGCAAACGATGAAAGCCTGGCGGCAAAAACTTCGGAAGATCTTTCGTTCACGGAAGCAAACGAGGATGATTTTGACTACGAATACTGGTCAGACAGCGAAATACGTCTTTACGTTCCGGACGGCGCGGTTTCCGGCGATATTTTTGTTTCAACAAGCAAAGGCCAGTCGCCGATGCGCCACATCGACATCAACAAAAAAGCCGGGACAAAAAGTTTCATTTCTCCAAAAACTTATGTAATCCAGGTTGCGGTTGACATTGACGACACAGCCGGCGACAAAGATTCCCAAATAATTTTGCGCTGCCCAAGGCCTTTTACTTCTCCAGCGCAGCCAGTTGTTGTTGTTTCGGAATGCACTCCTGAACCGATTATTTATGATTTCCAGCACACGATAATACATCAGACGAGCGGCGCGCGAAGCTCCGGAAAATCGAAATTCAAGCAGAATTTTGCGGTAACAACCTATGACACCAGAACAGAAATTTTTCCGTCGGCGATAAATTCTTCAGCGTCATTCAGCAAAAATTTGAAGGCGGCAGCCACAAAAGCTGACAACTGCATTCCTTCCGATGACGAGGAGCTTGTAAAAACAGCGCGCTCAATCGCCAAAAATGAAAAAAATCCGTACACAATCGCGGCTCTTACGTACAATTATATGCTGAAGGAATTCACAATTCTTCAGGATGTGCGGAAAGGCAATATTTCGCCGCTCGACCTTTTGAGAACAAAGCGGGGCGACGCGTACGATTTCGCAGTGATTTTCACGGCTCTTCTTAGGGCGAACGGAATTGCGGCTCTTCCAGACAGCGGAATTCTTGTTGAAACTGACCTGAAAACGCGGCCTCACTGGTGGAGCGAATTTTATGTTCCGGGATTCGGATGGATTCCGGTGGACATTGCGCTTGCCGCAGGCCTGGATTATCATCCGTGGCAGAAAGACATTGTGCCTCATCAGTTTTATTTTGGAAACCTTGACGGCCAGCACATTCTTTTTAACCGCGGATGGAACGAATTCAAGCCGAGCGCGCCGAACAACAAAACTGTTTCAAGACCGAGAAGCTATTCCCTGCAGTCAATCTGGGAAGAAGCAAGCGGAAAAACCATAAAATACAGTTCATATTGGTCAAACCCGACCGTAATAGGAGTATATTGATGACTAAAGTATTATCAGTTGGAGGCTCAATTGTTGTGCCGAACCAGCCGGACACAGAATTTCTGACAAAATTTGTTTCAATGGTAAAAGAATGGCTTGAAGAAGACGCAAGCCGCAAGCTGATTCTTGTAGTTGGCGGCGGCGCGCCTGCCCGTGTTTACCAGAACGCATATTCAGAAATTTCAAAAAATGTGAGCACAAATTCCACTGGCGACGCGGCGGACTGGATTGGAATCATGGCGACACGGCTGAATGCGCAGCTTGTAAAAGCGTGTTTCGGCGAGCTTTGCCAGAACGATGTAGTCTACGACCCGACTGCGCCGATTGATTTCAAAGGAAGAGTTCTTCTTGCGGCAGGATGGCATCCTGGATTTTCAACAGACAACGATGCTGTTCTTCTTGCTGAAAAACACGACGCAAAAACTGTTGTGAACCTTTCAAACATTGAAAAAGTATACACAGACGACCCTAGAAAAAATCCAGACGCAAAGCCGATTGATGAAATTTCCTGGAAGGATTTCCGCAAAATGGTTGGCGACGAATGGACTCCGGGAAAGAACTGTCCGTTTGACCCGATTGCCTCAAAAAAAGCGGATGAATGTAAAATGACTGTAATCTGCGCGAGCGGAAAAAACATTGAAAACATCCGGGCAATTCTTAACGACCAGAATTTCGTGGGAACAAAAATAGGCTGATTTCAATAATCTGAATAAGAAAAAACACCGAACTGGCAAAACGTATGCCGCGGGGAACCAGCTTTTTAGTTGCTGACGTGGCAAGGATTGGAAGGTCTGGCGAAGCCAGTTCATGCGCAGGCTTAGAATTTCTTTGCCTGCAAGTTTCCTGAACTTGCCGCCGAATTTTTTTTTGAAAACCGACTTGCAAGCGCAGGAATGGAGGCGAAGGCCGGAAACCTGGAAAGCCTGGTTTTGGCTGGCGAGCTTGGCAAGCCGGCCAAAAGCCACCCAAAATAGAATTCTAAAAATATTCCATTTTATCAAGAATCGCGTCGATTTTCTGTCCGTAAAGCTTGTCGGTTGCCCACACACCGGCCAGGTCGAAAATTGTTTCAGCATATTTTGCTTTGTGAACCCAGCTGTAGCGCGGATCCACGAGCGTTTGCCTTAACGGAACGTCCTGAGTTGTTGCATACGCCTGAAGGTGCTGAATGTGGGCGCGAACACCAATCTGCTCTGACTCGAACCATTCGCCGGGATGCTCCGCGTCCATTGCGCCAAGCCCGCAGTAATTGTGCATTTCAGGAACCACAAGATTCCCAAACGAAAGATAGCCGGTTTCAAGGCACATCTGGGCAAATGCGCAGTCGGAATTTATTCCTTCAACGGCGGCTTCCTTGACATAATATTCAGAAAGCCGGCGCACCAAAGCCCTGTCACAGTCCGGTTTTACAGAAACAAAATATCTGTACAAATCTTTTGATGACAAAACCGGCGCTCCTGTTAAATTTCTTGAAATTGAAACTTTTTTCCCCGGAACTGAAACACACGAAAACAAAAAAAGCGAAGCCAGAAAAACGCCTGCGCCTGCAAAAACTGAAAATAATTTCTTCTTCATAGATAAATTTTCGTATTTTTTTTGTGATTCATTACAGATTTCGCATTTTTTTTGCATTAATAAAGTATGTGCGATAATAATTCTGCCCCTGACATCAGGGAACTTACATTGAAACATGGAATTGAATATCCTTCGGATGTTGAACTGGTTATGATGATTCTTGGCTCGGGAATTAAAGGAATTCCTGTTGAAAAACTTTCTGAGCAGGTTGCAAAAATTCTGCTGCGGACAAACCGCGAGTCGCTGATTACTAATTTGCTTCAGATAAAGGGAATGGGCGTTGGAAAAGCTCTTGCGGTTGCCTCGGCGATTGAGCTTGGCAGAAGGCGCAACAACCACAAGAACGTTCTTGTGAAAAAGCCGAAGGATGTGATTCCGTTTATCCAGAATTACTCAATGCAGAACCAGGAGCATTTTTTGTGCATAACATTGAACGGCGGTCATGAAATTCTGCAGATAAGAGTTGTAAGCGTCGGCACGATAAACCAGACAATCGTTCATCCGCGGGAAGTTTTTTCTGAAGCCCTGATTGAAAATGCGGCGGCGATAATTGTTGCGCACAACCATCCTTCCGGAAACTGCGAGCCTTCCGACCAGGACATAAAAACAACGCGGACTCTGGCTGAATGCTCGGAATTTCTTGGGATTTCGCTCCTTGACCACATAATTTTCAGCAGAACATCGTACTACAGCTTTCTTGAGCATGAAATGCTTTGAAATTGATATTGAAGGATTTTGCCCTCAAAGCGCATTATTTTTCAAGCAGCCATTTCCAAACTGGAACAACCTGAATCTTAACGCCATCTGCTTCGATGTTTTTTTCTTCATCAAAAGTAATTATTTTGAACGTTTTTGCTTCTTTCATAGTTTTTGAGGCATGAACCAATGACTTTGTTTCCCTGTCATCCGAAATATTTTCAATTGAATACGAAACCTGAACAACTTCGCCAGTTTTTTCAACAAAAAAGTCTATGTCCAAGTTCTGCCCTTTTAAATAATAAAGACTGTCCGGATATTTATTATGCAGATTAAGAGCCACAAGATTTTCCAGCAGACGAGGCTCTCCGTTGTTCAAAAAAAGATTCAAAAGTCCGTTGTCGTTAAAATAGTATTTTGGGGTTGTTTCCTTATCTACAAATTTAGAAAAATAGTTTCTGACCGCAAATATTAAAAATGACTGCTGAGCGTAACCAATGTAGTCAATCACAGCATCTTTGCTTATATTGATGCCAATCGATTTTAAAATGTTATGAAGCTTTGTATATGAAACCTCATCTTTTACAGACTCGGCAATTTTTTTCATAAGAAGACGAAGTCCGTTTACATTTCTGATTGCATTTCTTGCCGCGATATCCCCAAGCAGAACCTTCTGGTAAATACTTGAAACATATTCGCGTTTATCCCTGCGCTGTGTATTTTCAGGAAATCCGCCGTAGTAAAAATACTCATTGAATTCTCTTTTTATTGTTCCGATTCCCTTTGTTGAATAAACTGAGCTTTCTGAAAAATCAATTTTCTTTGCCGTAAAAAATTCCCGCAAATTATATGGAGTAATATACTTTGCAAGATAGCGTCCTCCCAGCCGGTTTTCTATTTCCTGGGAAAGCATTTTAGCGTTGCTGCCAGTTATAAACGCATGCTCTTTATAATCTGCCATTCTGCGGGCAAACTTTTCCCAGCCTTCAACATTCTGAACCTCATCCAGAAAGAACCATCCTTTCTTTTCAGTCATCTCGGCCTGAACTTCCAGAATGTCATTAAAATCATCCAGCGAAAATTCAGAGAGTCGTTCATCCTCAAAATTAATATAAACAATCTGACTCCAGTCCACTCCTGACGCAATTAAATCCTGAACAATTTTATAAAGCAGCGTTGATTTACCTGCGCGGCGAAGACCAATCAATACATAATTTGAATCAAAATCAAAATCATACTCACGGTTTATAATTTTAAAATTCTTAATAAACTCATGCTGATCATAAATCACCTTTTTAAGTATTTCATGATTCATAAACCATAGCTCCTTCTGTCGATTATACACGATATATTATACACTATAATGTCGATTATACAAGACAGTAATAATTTCAAAACAAAATAGAATGAAGAGAACTTCGTGCATTTCAGATTTGCAGACGGATTTGGCTCGCGCTGCGCTTGTATTAATTCGGGTGATCCGCACTTTGATTAATTCAATCGTCAAAAATCTTCATAAATTGCAAATCTGCCTGCGCTTTTATTTTTTTCACAAAAAATTCGACATCCAAGCTATATAGAACTATAGTTAATTTGAAATTAGTAGTATATAATTTCATTATGCAGCTAAAAAAAATAATTTTCTGCGTTGCGATTGCTTCTGCGTTTTTTGCTTTTGCAGATGAGAATGAATTTTTCACCGAGGAAGATATTCCTGCAGCTGAATCTTTGAACGATTTCAGCGGGAAAAATTTTTCGGTTCTGGATTTTATAGAAACTCTTTTGCCGGCAAAAATAAGCGAGAAAGGCTCAAAAAATTCTGTTCTGATAAGAACAAATGTCCGCGATGTTAAAGTTTTTCTGAACGGAGTTTACAAAGGGCTTTCGCCGGTTTCAATTTCAAACCTGGAGCCGGGAACTTATATTCTCAGGCTTGAAAAAACTGGCTATCTTCCGGTTACAAAATATATTTCGGTTTCAAAAGGAACGTCGTACAATTACTACTACGAAATGACGGAAATCAAAGGATTTGTTGAAATCCGCGGAATTCCAGACGCTGAAAACTGCCAGATTTTTGCGGACGGAAACAGATTTTACGAGCCTTTTTTTGAGCTTCCGGAAGGCTACCACAGAATTCTTGTGCGGAATTTCGGCTACGAAGATTTTTCCGCCACGGTTTACATAAAACGCCACAGAATCAAGCGGATTTCAATCAAAATGAAGGAAGCGGAATTCACGGTCACGGATTTTTATTCCTCCAGAAAAACCATAAATCCAGAATACGGCGGCGCGCTTGGAAACTGCTCTCTGACCGCAAAAGTTTCGGCGAAAGGAACTGGATTTCTTTCTATAAAAAATGCTCTTGGAAACGAAGTTTTTTCATACAGCTTCAAAGAATTTTCAACCTGGGAGCAGACCGTAAACTGGAACGGAAAGAATTCAGCCGGGAACGAGCTTCCTTCAGGAACGTACACCGCGACTTTTTCCGCGGACGGACAAAACGCCAGCCTTGAAATAGAAATCGACCGAACAATGATTTTTCCATTGAACGACTTGACTTTCAGCGGAACTGGAATCGGCTCTGTTGCAACAGCGAGCATTTTGCCAAAAGGCACAAATCTTTTCACATTTTCAGTCGCTCCGGTCGCAGGCTCTGACAACGGATTTTACGCAAGCCCGGTTTTGCTCGGATTCGCAACTTCTGCGCTGAAACAGCTGGAACTTTCAATAAAAGCTGGAATTCTGGCAGGAATAACGGATTCGCCCGTCCAGTTTTCTTTAGCGATGAAATTTACGGAAAAAACGAGAAATGAAAATTCTCCGGTTCAGTTTCAGTACGGAACTGCTGTTCGCTACGGATTCTGCGAAACAAAACTTTTTCCGGACTACGGCTCGGATTTCGGCGCGGGGCTCGGCCTTTCAGGTTTCATTGGAATTTGCAACGCTAAATTTTCCGCGGATTTTTCATCAGAATTTATTTTCGGCGCAAAAACTTCAAATCCTTTCAACGGAGACAATTCCTGGAAAAACGGGCTCGCATTCAGTTTTTCACCGGTTCCGGAATTTTCAGCGAATATTTCCTGCGCGCTCATAAGCAACGCAAATTATTTCGACGCGCTGCAGCCAAAAGCCGGATTCAGCTATCTTATTCCAGGAACTTCGTTTGTGCTCAGCGCGGATTTTTACGGAATAATTTATTTTGACTCGCCGTATTATCTTGGCGGCTCGGCAGGATTCGGATATTTATTTTAGCCCGAATGCCGAATTTTTTGAAAAAAACAAAAGCGCAGGCAGATTTACAGTTTGTGAAGATTTTTGGCGATTGAATTAATTAAAGTGCGAAGCACCCGAATTAATACAAGCGAAGCGCGAGACAAATCCATCTGAGCAAACTGGAAATATGCCGGAAGCGATTTTTCAGAATTCAAAAAAAGTCGACATTCAGGTTATTTTAGAAAAATTCGTTTTCAAAGTTATAGCAAATCACTATTATTATAGTATGAAACTTTATTCACGAAATCAGCTAGTCAAGATTACCGCAATCGGAATGATTTCTGCAGCGGTTGCCGCGGCGGCTATAACATCCGCAGCCTTCAGAAAATCAGGAAATTCAAGTGCGGATTCCACGGCGAAAACCGCAAAAACTGAAAAAGCAGCGTCCGGCAGCGAAAATGAATTTTCTCTTCTTCAGACTGAAAGCTCCGGCGAAAAAGATTCGGCAATCACAGTTTCTTCATCCGAAACAAATTACACTCAGGATGAAATTCAGAATATAAACGTTTACCAGAAATGCGCGCCCGGCGTTGTGAACATAAACACGCAAGTTGCCGGAGTGAACTGGTTTCTTGAGCCGGTCGTGCAGGACGGCGGAAGCGGAAGCGGCTCGATAATCGACAAGCGCGGCTACGTTTTAACAAACGGGCATGTTGTAAAAGGCGCGTCGAAAATTTATGTCTCTCTTTCAGATGGAACTCAGTATGAGGCGAAAATTGTCGGCCAGGACAGAGATTCCGATCTTACCGTAATAAAATTTGATCCGCCGGAAGGACTTGTTCTTCAGACGATTTCATTCGGGGACTCAACAAAACTGAACGTAGGCCAGAAAGTAATTGCAATCGGAAATCCATACGGCTTCAACAGAACTATGACAACAGGAATTGTTTCCGCACTCGGCCGGCCGGTGAAAAACCCGAACACCCAGCGAATCATCCGCAATATGATTCAAACAGACACCGCGATAAATCCAGGAAATTCAGGCGGTCCGCTTCTTGACACTTCAGGAAAAATGATTGGCGTGAACACAATGATTTATTCCTCATCAGGCTCGTCTGCCGGAATAGGATTTTCAGTTCCAGCCGAAACCGCGATCCGCGTTGTTAGCGACCTTCTGAAATACGGAAAAGTTCGCCGCGGCCAGATGGACGTAACGCTGGTTCAGCTGAACAATACAATCGCGACCTACGCAAATCTTGACATTTCTTCCGGACTTCTTGTTTCCCGGATTCAAAAAGGCGGAAATGCTGAAAAAGCTGGAATTGTGCAGGGAACACAGGCAGTCCGCTACGGATACAACCAGAACATAATTTATCTTGGCGGCGATATTATCACAAATATTGACGGAATAAATATTTCTTCATACACAGATTATTATTCCGCGCTGGAAAGCAAGAAACCTGGCGACACGGTGAATGTCACAGTCCACAGAAACGGAAAAGACAGAAAAGTAACCGTAACGCTTTCAGAAGAATAAGTTAAAACAATGAGAAAATTTGTAGTTGAATCGCCCTTCAAGCCCAGCGGCGACCAAGGGCAGGCAATTGAAAAACTGAGCGAAGGATTTTTGCGCGGCGACAAATTCCAGACGCTCAAAGGCGTCACCGGCTCTGGAAAAACTTTTACAATGGCAAAAATAATTGAAAAAGTTCAGCGCCCGACATTAATCATAAGCCACAACAAAACTCTTTCAGCGCAGCTTTTCCGGGAATTCAAGTCTTTTTTTCCGCACAACGCTGTTGAATATTTTGTTTCCTACTACGATTACTATCAGCCGGAAGCCTATGTTCCAGCGCGCGACCTTTACATTGAAAAAGACGCCGCAATCAACAAGGAAATCGACCAGATGAAAATGGCCGCCACCTACTCGCTGATGGAACGCCGCGATGTTATTGTAATCGCCACAGTTTCGTGCATTTACGGCCTTGGAATGCCTGAGCTTTACAAAAGCATGAGAATCCACATTGAAAAAGGAAAGCCGCTCGACATTCATAAGCTGGCCGTGGAGCTGGCGCACATCCAGTACGCGCGGAATGATATGGTTCTTGACCGCGGAAATTTCAGAATCCGCGGGGACGTGATTGAAATTTATCCGCCTTACATGGAATTTGACGAAGCGTACAGAATTGAGCTTGACTGGGACACAGTTTCCCGGATTAGAAGATTCAACGCAATTTCCGGGCAGACCACAGAAGAGCTTGATGAAACCGTAATTTATCCGGCGAAAAACTTTGTTGTTCCCCAGGACCAGCTTGAAGCCGCAACAGAACGCATTCAAAAGGAGCTTGAAGAACGGCTGGAAACATTGAACGCGCAGCACAAGCTTCTGGAAGCTGAAAGGCTGAAAACCCGCGTAACCTACGACATTGAAATGATGAAGGAAATGGGCTACTGCTCAGGAATTGAAAATTATTCCGCGCCAATCGCAGGACGCGCCCCAGGCGAACCGCCGGCAACTTTGCTGCATTATTTTCCTTCGGATTTTCTTTGCATGATTGACGAGGCGCACATAACTGTTCCGCAAATCGGCGCAATGTACGAAGGCGACCGCAGCCGCAAGCAGAATCTTGTTGACTTTGGATTCAGGCTTCCGAGCGCGCTGGACAACCGCCCTTTGAAATACGACGAATTTTCAAAAATGATGAACCAGGTTATCTACGTAACCGCAACGCCGCGAAAAGAAGAAATAAAACAGTCAACGCAGATTGTTGAACAGCTTATCCGCCCGACCGGCTTGCTCGACCCGATTGTAGAAGTCCGTCCAAGCGAAGGCCAGATGGAAGACATTTACAAGGAAATAAAAGAGCGAATCGCAAAACACGAGCGCAGCCTTGTTCTTACGCTTACAAAGAAAATGGCGGAAGACCTGACCGCATACCTTACCGACCTTGACCTGAAAGTAAAATACATCCACTCGGAAATTGACACTTTTGAGCGCGTTGAAATTTTAAAGTCGCTCCGGCTCGGAGAAATCGACGTTCTAATCGGAATCAACCTTTTGAGGGAAGGAATAGATTTGCCCGAAGTTTCGTTCATTGCCCTTCTTGACGCTGACAAAATCGGTTTTTTGCGCTCGACCACCTCTCTCATCCAGATTATTGGACGCGCCGCCCGCAACGCGGAAGGAAAAGTTGTTATGTACGCAGACCGGATGAGCGACGCGATGAAAGAAGCAATTGAAGAAACAAAGCACCGCCGCCAGATTCAGGAAGCATACAACAAAGAGCACGGAATCACTCCGCAGACAATCAAAAAAGAAATCACGGATATTCTGGAGCACCAGAAGGAAGAAGCGGAGGAAAACGCAAAAACCACCGTTGAAACGCTCAAGAAAACCGCAAATCTTTTTGACAAGAAACAGCGGGCAAAACTGATAAACGCACTGAAGCAGGAAATGTCTGAATGTGCAGAACGCCTTGAATACGAGCAGGCAGCCGCGCTCCGCGACCAGATTAAAGAAATTGAAAATCAGTATGGAAAATAGAATCCGCGCAGGAAGTTTTGTTATTGACAGACAAGGCAAAATCTTATAATCTGTTAAAACTCACGTGAAAAACATAAGGTAGGTATAGATATGTCTAGAGCTTGTGACATTTGTGGAAAAGGTGTTATGCACGGAAACCATGTTTCTAAGTCTTTCAATCACCTTCGCAGAACTTGGAAACCAAATCTTCTTACTGTAAGAGCTGTTTTTGACAATGGCCAGGTAAGAACTATTAAAGTTTGCACACGCTGCTACCGCAGTGATTTCCTTATCAAAAAGGTAAAGACACCGAAAGCTGCTGTTGAAGCAAAATAAACAAACTTTTCCAAAGAAGCCGCTTTTGACGAAAAGCGGTTTCTTTTATGCGCTTTTGATTTTTTATCAGGCTTCCAGAACAAGACCGTCGTAGCCAGGCTCAACAGAGCCGCCGTTTTTAACAATTTCAACTAGATTCGGAAAATCACAAAGCTGGGATTTCGCATATTCCTGAATTTCAACGTGCGTCATAAGATGGCAGATGTGAACAAACCATGTGTGCCTAGGCTTTATCTGCTCGGCAACTTCCATCGCCTGCCTGAACCCAAAATGAGTTGAATGCGGCTTCACCCGGAGTCCGTCGATTACGCAATGCTCGATTATTCCGCCCTTTTCCTTTAAAAGCTGAATGCTTTCAGGCGGAACAAAACTTGTGTCGGTAAGATATGCAATCGAATGAATTTTTCCGTCTTTTTCATTTCTGCACGAAATAAGCCAGCCGGAATCGTCAAGCTCGCCGTGCTTCAAAGGAACAGGAACAACAGTCAAGTCGCCGAATTCCGCCGGCGGATTTTTTTCAATTTCCGCGCAGTCAACAAGAGTGAGTTTTGGTTTTCCACCGCCAATCTGTGTGTTCTGTTTAAAAATATAAGAAAACCGGCTTTTTACGTCTTCAATTGTCTGGCGGTTCGCGTAAAGGCAAATTCCCTTGCCGTTCACTGAATTTTCCAGCATTTTTGGAGGAATTCCCGCATTTTCAGGATTATTTTTCAGCTCTTCAATTTTGTCGCTTCCAAGCGTGTGGCTGAACACCCGGATATCGTCCAGACCGTGCAGATGGTCAGCGTGGGAATGAGTCAGAAGCACCGCATCAATATTTTCAATTCCATATTTAATGCACTGAAGCCTGAATTCCGGTCCTGTGTCAATCTGAAGATGAGAAACCGTTCCGTTTTTGTTCCGGTTTGTAACATACGCGCTGCACCGGAAACGCTTGTCGCGGGAATCCTCCGAGGTGCATACGTAGCAATGGCAGGCAATGCAAGGGATTCCGTGGCTCGTGCCGGTTCCTAGAAGAGTCATTTTCATCAGATTATGCCTTCGTAGACAAGCCCCTGCTCGCCGTCCATTGTAACAGAAAGGTCGTTCTCAAGAATTTTCAGGGCATCGCGCACATTTTGAATCCAGACCAGCTCCGGATTCAGAAGAGCGAGCTGTTCCGGCGGGATGTCGCTTCCAGATTCAGAAACAACTCCGTTCACAACGCGCAGCGCGGGAATCAAATCTTCGGTAATGCGCCAGCACACAAGAATCGCCTTGCTGTTCATGCGCACCTGGTTACGGATTTCGTTCAAATCGTTTTCATGCACAATTCTTCCGGAAGCCTTTGTATTTTCCTTGTCTGCAAACCCCGAAACAGTTCCGCGCGCAAGAATATTTCCAACAATAAGAACTTTTATCGTGTTAACCATCATCGGGCTGGAAATAGGAATTCCAGCGCACATAAGAACTTTGTCGCCCTGCTTTATCGCCCCGCAACGCACGCACTGGGTAATCGCGCTCTGAACCATCATCTCGGAATCATCGGCAACCTGGCAAAGAACAGGAAGAACGCCCCACTGAATCATAAGCTGACGCGCAACTTTTTTGTCCGGGGTTACGGCAAGAACAACTTGCTCCGGGCGGTAGCTTCCAATAATTCTGGCGGTATTTCCGTGAAGAGTCGGAACAAGAACCGCCTTGGCGTTTATATTTCTTGCAAGCTTGTACGCGCTGTGGGCAACCATGTGTCCGACTTCAACGCCCGGCTTGTATTCAGAATCGAATTTTCTCATCTGATAAAGATATTCCTGGCTCTGCTCCGTAGTTCTTGTGATTAGAACCATTGCCTTGACAGATTCAATAGGATATTTTCCTCCGGCAGTTTCTCCGCTGAGCATAACGGCATCCGTTCCGTCAAAAACCGCATTTGAAACATCCGTAAGCTCCGCGCGGGTCGGCCGTGGATTTACAATCATTGAGTCAAGCATCTGAGTCGCAGTGATTACAGGCTTTCCAGCCGCACGGCAAACGCGGATAATCGCTTTCTGTGCCAGCGGAATTCTTTCCGGCGGAATCTGAACGCCCAAATCTCCGCGGGCAACCATAATTCCGTCAGCTTCCTTTACAATTTCTTCTATATTATCAAGACCTTCTTCGTTTTCAATTTTTGCAATCACGCGGGCATTCGCGCCGATTTCCTTCAGGAAAGCTTTTATCTGCACAACTTCTTCCGGAAAACTAACAAAACTTGCGGCAACAAAATCAATGTCCTCACCCGCGCCGAACCGCAAATCTTCCTTGTCTTTTTCAGACATAATCGGAAGCCCGGCGTGAAGCCCAATCAGATTTACATTTTTTTTGCTTCCAAAAGAGCCGGAATTCTTCGCCGTGCAGATTATTTTTTCACCCTGGATTTCATCAACGTCGAATTCAACAAGTCCGTCGGCAATCAAAATGCGGATTCCCGGCTTCATCTTCTGCGGAGCTTCTTTCCAGGAAATGCTTATGTGGCACGGATTTTCACCGTCCGATGAAGTGCAAAGGCTGTCATCAGCGGTAAGCTCAATTTTATCGCCGGTGGAAACGGTTATTTTTCCGTCATCTTTTACAAGCCCCGTTCTGATTTCAGGACCTTTTGTATCAAGCAGAATCGCAACTGGAATTCTTAACGCGGAAGAAACCCTCCTGACGCGCTCCATAGCCTGTTTGTGCCATTCATAGGTTCCATGGCTAAAATTGAAGCGGGCAATATTCATTCCTGCGAGAATCATTTTCTTTATAGTTTCATCATTGTCGCAGGCCGGTCCAATTGAACATACGATTTTTGTTTTTCTTGAATACATACTTCTATTATACAAATATTAATTTGATTTGTGAATTTTTTTATCATCAAAAAAAGTTCACTTTTTATGAATTTTACAAAGAACTTGCCGCCGCATTAATTTTTTCATTCCGGCCTGATGATGTAAACTTTTCTCGGCAAACTGATTTTTCATTGAACTTAAACTTAAAAGATAGTATATTTTAAAGCAAAGGATTTTTGGGGAAACCCGATTTCAATAAAACAGGAGTTATAGATGACACTTGATGAAATTAAAAATTCCAAGATTAAAAATTGGATTGAAGAATGCGTTAAGATGTGTGAACCTGACAATGTAGTTGTTTGCGATGGTTCAAAAGCAGAATATGACCGTCTTATGCAGAAATGCGTTGACGCTGGACTGGCTACAAAACTTGCGAAGAAGGAAAATTCTTTCTTGTTCCGTTCGCTTCCAAGTGATGTTGCGCGAGTTGAGTCACGCACATTTATTTCTTCTGTAAAGGAAGAAGATGCTGGTCCTACAAACCACTGGATTGCGCCGGCAGAACTTAAAGCAACAATGAAAGGCCTTTACACAGGCTGTATGCACGGAAGAACAATGTATGTAATTCCATTCTGCATGGGACCGCTTGGCTCACCAATCGCAAAATACGGAATCGAGCTTACAGATTCAGAATACGTTGTTTTGAACATGGACATCATGACACGTGCCGGTGAAAAAGTATGGGCTTACCTTGGAGACGACTTTGTTCCTTGTCTTCATTCAGTTGGAAAACCGCTCAACAACGGTGAAAAAGACAACGGTGTATGGCCTTGCGCAGATGTTGAGCACAAATACATCAGCCAGTTCCCGGAAGAACGCCTTATCTGGTCTTACGGTTCTGGATACGGCGGAAACGCTCTTCTTGGAAAGAAATGTTTCGCGCTCCGCATTGCAACTGTAATTGCACGCGAAGAAGGCTGGCTCGCTGAGCACATGCTTATCCTTAAGCTTACAAATCCTAAGGGCGAAGTTAAGTACGTTACTGGCGCATTCCCTTCTGCCTGCGGAAAAACAAACCTCGCAATGCTTATTCCTACAATCCCTGGCTGGAAAGTTGAAACAGTCGGCGATGATATTGCATGGATGAAATTCGGAAAAGACGGCCGTCTTTACGCAATCAACCCAGAGGCAGGATTCTTCGGAGTTGCCCCAGGAACATCTGCTGAATCAAACAAGAACGCTCTTGAAGCTGCTTCAAAGAACACAATCTTCACAAACTGCGCTCTTACAGAAGACGGAGACGTTTGGTGGGAAGGAATCGGATATCCTGCAAAGGGCAAGCTTGTTGACTGGAAAGGCAACACACGCGACGCTCTTCCAAAGGACAAATCTCCTAAGGGCGAAGAATTCGCTCACCCGAACGCACGCTTCACAGCGCCTGCAAAACAGTGTCCTTGCATCGCATCTGACTGGGAAAGCCCGGAAGGTGTACCAATCAGCGCAATCTTGTTCGGAGGCCGCCGTCCTTCAACAGTTCCGCTCGTACACCAGAGCCGCAACTGGAACCACGGTGTATTCCTTGGCTCTATCGTAGGTTCAGAAATCACAGCTGCATCTACAATCGACGCTTCTCAGGTTGGAAAAATCCGACGCGATCCGTTCGCAATTCTTCCATTCTGCGGATACAACATGGGCGACTACTTCCAGCACTGGATTGACGTTGGAGCAGCTGCTGCAAAACGCGGTGAAGAAGACAAGCTTCCTAAGATTTTCTACGTTAACTGGTTCCGCAAGGACGACAACAACAAGGATCTTCCAGGTGGATTCATGTGGCCAGGATACGGCGACAACAGCCGCGTTCTTGCATGGATTTTTGACCGCTGCGACGGAAAAGACAACTACGTTGACACACCAATTGGATATATGCCAAAAGAAGGCGCTCTTAACCTTGACGGCCTCGCAGACGTTTACAAGGCTCAGATTCCTGCAATCACAGCAGTTGACAAGGAAGGCTGGCTCAAAGAATGTAAAGACATCCGCGAGAACCACTATCCTAAGTTCGGAAAGCATCTTCCAAAAGAACTTTCTGACTGCTTGAATGACCTTGAAGCACGTCTTTCTAAATAATTCTAAATAAACAGAATAGAATTTAGATAAAGGCAAAAACGCCCGCAATTTCTTGCGGGCGTTTTTTTTATAACTTTTCTAAAAAGATTCCATTTACTCCACAATCTTCCATTCCACAAGGCTTCGGTCCTTTGTGGAGAAGCTCGCGCCGATTTTCACGATGCGTTTTCCGCTGGATTCGTACGGTTTCGCATAGCCGGATTCTTCTATCTGGCGCAGAGCCTCGTCCGCGCTTTTGTCGCGCTTGAACTCAAAGATGAACACGTTGCCGCCGTTTTCCAGGACGCAGTCCGCCCGCCCCAGCGCGGAGGTTTCCTCAACCCTTGACCACTGGCCAAGAAGCGTGAAAACCAGATAGAACACATTCTGGAAATTCTGCTCAACAACGCCGTCTGACTTCCCCTTGCCGAACGTTGTGTACGGAAGCATCGCGAACAGCGACTTGAACCGCCTCATCACGCTTTCAATGTCACCTTTCTTTATGTCGCGCGCGAAAGAAACCACGTCAAGCGCGCTTGAGCTCTGGATGTCAAGAACGGCCGGCACAAGCGAATTTATGAACGCATATTTCACCTCGTCGTTCGGATATTTCAGAAGGTAAACGCCGAACTCGCGGTCGTAGCCCTTTATCGTAAGGTAGCCGGTCTGGTAAAAAAGCGGAACCGGATCCGGATTGTCGTTTCGGTAGTCCTGAAGCTCCTGCGCGGTCGCCTCGATTCCATTTGAAAGATCCATGTAGCTCATCGTGCTTGCCCTCAGCTTCTTGATAAGAAACGTCGGCGTTCCGGTGGAGAACCAGTAATATGCAAAATCCTGCCTTTTCAACGCATTTATAAGACTGAATGGATTATAAACACCCTTGCTATTTTCGTAAAAATGGTAGCCGTCGTACATTTTTTTCAGTTTCTGCACGCACTCATCCTCGGAAAGCTGATTCTTCTCCGCCATCGCATTTATCTCAGGCTTCAAGCTTGAAAGCATCTCCTCTTCCGTGATTCCGCAAATTTCCGCAAACTGCTCTGAAATCGAAATATCCTCCAGCTGGTTCAAATCGCTGAAAATGCTCACCTTGCTGAATTTTGTAACGCCGGTAAGAAGTACGAACTTCAGGTTCTCGTCAAGAGCCTTCAGCGTTATGTAAAGCCCTTTCAGCGTCTCGCGGTTGCTGCTTGTAAGCTCCTCGTTGTTCTGCGCGTCCAGAAGCGGCTTGTCGTACTCGTCTATCAGAACGGCCGCCTGCATTCCGGTTTTCTCCCGGGCAGTTTTCACAATGTTCATGAAGCGGCTTGCAAAGTAAATTGGATTCAAAAAATCAGCGCATTCCGGTTTTATTCCATATTCTGATTCATATTTTTCAAGCTGAGCATTTATGCACTCTTCAACAGCTTTTTCTCTTGAAAAATTATTTTGCGCAAAATTCAGATAGACAACCGGATATTTTTGCCATGCGTCGGGATTTTCCTTTTCAAGCTCCGCGATTTTCAGCCCCTCAAAAAGCTCCTTTCTGCCCTCAAAGTACGCCTTCAAAGTTGAAAGCAGAAGGCTTTTCCCGAACCTGCGCGGCCTGCTAAGAAAATAAACCTTGCCAGTATGAACAAGATTGTAAATAAATTTTGTCTTGTCAATATAGATATAACCGTTTTTCCGTAAGTCTTCAAATGTCTGAATGCCAACCGGCAGTTTCCTGATATTCTGCATGGAATTATTATAGCACAAAAAAACGAGTTTTGCAGATTATTAGATGCATTGATCCACACTGCCAGATGTTTTTCCGCCGTTGAATTTTAATTTTAATCAGCATGCCGCTTATCAGCTAATCAGCACATCACTGATTAACTAGTCATCAGAGCGCTGATTAACTAATCAGTACACCACTGATTAACTAGTCAGTACACCGCTGATTAACTTAATCATCATACCACTGATTAGACTAATCAGCAGGCTACTGATTAACTTAATCAGCGATGTAATATACGGAAACAACACAGGACACAACGCGGAAACAATCGCACCGCAAACACGAAGGTATCAATCATCACCTTACGGACAGGCAGAGAAACATTATATACCGCGCCAGGAAAGATTTATTTCAGGCATATTCAACACTGTACAGATTCAACAGCGCAATCAGAGAATCAACGTTCTTTACACCGAACTTTTTGCAGAATTTCGACATTTCGTGTTTCACAGCCGATTCGCTGATACAAAAACAACTCGCCAAATCTTTATATTTTTTGTTTCCTTTCTTATAGCGAGCCAAAAGCTGCATTTGCCGCTCAGAAATTCCAAATTCAGAAAGCCTAAGTTTTCCGCCGTATTCCGGCAGCTTCATGCTTGAGATTTTTTCACCAAGAAACGGAAACAAATCAATAAAATTGTTCTTAATCACAAGATAAAGATGAAAATATGAAAAAAGAACAAACATCATAAAGGCAACTGCCATAAAAAAAGCAGAAACATCCTTGAACAAAATTGGCAGCAAAGACACAAGCAGCAAACCTGTGCAAACAAGAATCTTAATATTTTTTCCGGATTTTAAATATCCGTAGCAGAACAGAAGCACAATTCCAAGGCAATACAAAAAAATTCCCAGAAAAATAAGATTGTTCAGCGTCATTGCAATTCCCTGAACAAAAAGAACAGTCGCTTGCAGAAATTTGAATTTAGGAAAAACGACCAGAAAGAAACAGACCGCCGCGCAGGAAATATTCAGAACAGGAACAATGACATTAAAATACGGCACAAAAGCCTTTGAAAAATCTTCAATAGAAATGCTTATTGCAAACCCCACAACCTGCACAACGCCCGCAAAGAAAATCATAAACCGCTCAGCCAAAACTTTTTTACTTATATTCATAGAAAAATTATACATTGAAAAAAACATAAATGAAAGAAAAAAAGAGAAATACTTGTCATATTAAAAGCAAAATCCAAGTGAACCAAGTTCATTTTTCGTGAACTCGGTTAATTCGTATTTCAGCACATTTACAAACGCCAAAAGAACAAATATCATCTGAAAAATCAAGCTTGACTAAACATTTATAAAAAGGATGAGAAAATGTATAAACAAAAATTTATCATTATATGCACTTTATTTAGTCTATTTAGTTTCTTTCTACCAAGTTGTTCAGATACAAAGGAAGCAGCAACAAGAACTCAAAATATTGAAAAAGAATTTGAACTTCTATCAAGCGAAACCGAACTGAATGCTTTGCTGACAAGAGGAAATGAAGGAATTGTAGACTGGGAACTTTCAAGAGAAATTGCTCAGATGCAGTTAGACAGCTTTATAGAAGATGGAGATTATCCAGAAACTTCTGAACTTTGGGAACTTCCAATAGGAATATATAATCAAAATGGTGAAATTCGTTTCTACGAATTTCGCGTAATAAATGACAGTGAAACAATTGCAGCCATAACTATAAATGCTCAGGAAAATTTAGGCGGTCCAATAGCCTACGTATTTTCAATGAAAGGATACTTCGACACTTTAATGGAGCTTTACAATAACGGCGCATTGTCAGAAAATGAAATTCCCCGAATAGTCGATGATGTATATCCAAATTATGCAATAGCTGCTTCCCAAATAACAAAAAATGGAAATATATCATTTGAAAAACTAATTTCTCCTGAAAACGGAGAAGCTGTAAAAGAATTAAACAGTCTTATCACAACAGAAGAATTCATAAAAGAAAATCCTGATGTATTTTCAGAGGAAGAAAAATCTGAAAAATTAGAAGAAATTTCAAACTATAGGCAAGAAACCGCTGATTTCTGGAAATCCGCAAAAGAAAACAAGGGAAATCTTGGAAATATGGTATTCAGAGGCGGCAGCAAAAAACAGAGAAAAGAAGTAGATTCAAGGAAAATTCAAAATGCAATCAATCATTGCGGAGAAATAATAGGCTGGAACAGCAAAAGCCATTCAAGACCTCTTGGATATGATGCATGCGGAGCAACTGTTTCAGGATTCATCTTAGAGTATTTACACGAAAAAGATAAAGACCTTTATACTTGGAATAATATAAGACCTTTCAAGACTAGAAAAGCCGCATTGTATTCTGCTCTCTCAATTCCAGACGGAACCGACATAACCTGGCCTTGGAATCTTACGGGCGCAGTTTCTAAATATTCAAATTACAAAATAGAAAGCTGCTCGTTTTGGCCAAAAGCAAGCATTAATAATGATATTCCAGGAATCAACTTAAGAGCTTTGAAATTTACAAGCTGGGAAGATTTTAAAGGCGGTTTTCATTATAGAAATGTAATTGCATACAAAGAAGAAGGCTGGTGGATTTTTAAATGGAAATATATAAAAATCTTGGACGGAAACAATTGTGAAAATGGCTGGGAAGCTTATAATCCGTTCTGGCACGTTTCTTCATATAACGTTGTAAGAAAATAAATTTCAAACTCAAAGTATGGAGTTTTCCATACTTTGAGTTTCCAGGAGAAATTTTATGCAAAAAAAGTTTATTTTATTTTTATTAACCGGGCTGGCCTTTCTTTTTATATCCTGCCCTTTCGACTGCACTCCCGAAGAAATCAAAGTCCGAGGCAAAGACATTGATAATCTGCCTGAATGGACAAAAGACACATTGGCTTCAGAATGGAACCCCTGGAACACAGCGAAAACTGCCGAATTCAAAAAATTATTCAAGCAAAAAGAAAGCCTGAATTCAGGAGATATAAACTACAGGCTGTTTGTTACAGGACAGAATCTAGTTTTATTTTTTGATGATGAAGAACGAACCGTTTGCAATCCGCTATGGATTTGGGTTGCAGAATACGAAACAGACTCTTTGATTTCTATTCCACAAGAAAAAGATAATGAATTTGTTTTTGAAGGACACGCAAAGAGCAATCACTTTCAGAAAAACACAGAGCAAAACAAAGCCTATGTAAAAATCGAACTTTTAAACAGAGAAACAAACGAATGCAATTACATATTAAAAGTTAATGGCATAGAAATCATAAATGAAAAAATGACAGCTTGTTTTTCAGAAAACTCTAAAATTTATTACAAAGAACTTATGGACACATTCCATTATTCAGACAACAAGGAAAGTTATGCCTATGAAAGCTTCTCAGCACCTTATTGCTTTGAATTTTTCGGGGACACTGATGACAGATTTATGGAAAATATGTTCTTGTATTTTGAAGGTCTTTCTAAAGAAAAAACTTATGATGAAACATCAAATTCCTTGACCTACAAACTCCTTGGCGGAACAGAAAATATGTGCCACTACATGGATATAAAATTTGTATCAAAAGATGAAATAAACTGCCTTTTTTATGATTTAATTGACGGCAAGAAAAATATCAGATATGAAGAACCACTGGATTAAATCGGAGTATATAAAAATAATGAAAAAATTATTACTTTTATTAAGTATTGTTTTACCAATTTTTACAAACTGTAAAAATTCAGAAATTGAATCAAATGAAAATTTCGACTTGCAATATGCTTACATTTTGAACAATAAAGCAATTTCAAAAGAAGAAAAATTAAACAAACTCACAGAACTCTTTGTAGAAAAATACAATATAAAAACTGCGATAAGCGTTTCTGTGCAGAATGAAAACATTAATTTTTATAAAAATTATGGCTTAACCAGCCTAAGCGATAAAAATGTCTGCACTGATAAAACATTGCATTACATCTATAGCATTTCAAAAACATTTACAAGCGCTTTAACATTGACTTTAATTGAACAGAATATAGTAGATATTAACAAAACCATTGAATATTACTTGCCTGAACTTTTTTCTGAAAAATACCTCGGAACAAAAGATTTAAATTTATACATCAATAAAGATGCGACCATAAAAGAACTTTTAAATCATACAAGCGGAATTTATGATTTTGCAAAAAATTCAAAACTTTACAATACATCAAACTCTATTTTTTCAGAACCATGGAATCCTGAATACATATTAGACTATATTGAGTATCCAAAAGAAAAAATAGGCACATATATATATTCTAGCACAAATTATATTCTTTTAGGTCTTATAATCCAAAAAGCAACTGGAAAAAAACTAAATAGTCTGTTTGAAGAATATTTTTACAAGCCATTGAAAATATCCATGACATATTTAGCACCTCAGGACGAATTGAATTATTCAGCCATAGCCCATCCTCATGTTTACCCAAATACAGATTTCAATCTAACTGGAGACGGATTCACGCCAATTGATTTAACAAAAATTTTAACACCCTTTGTTTATCTAATTGGCAAAGCCAGCTGGAGCAGCGGCGGAATGGTAAGCAACGCAAGCTCAATTGCTAAATGGGGCTATGAATTATACAGTGAAAAAGGAAATGCAATAAGCAAACATACAAGAAATCAGCTTTACAAAAGCATTATTGATATAAATTCAGACAAATCTGAAGTTTACGGATATGGAATTCGTAAGCTATTTTACAAAGATTTTGAGTTCACAGGAACTTATGGACGCAGCGCAGGCAGCGAAAATTTATTATTTTACAATGAAATGTACGACACAAGTTTTTGCATTCTGTCAAATTCTAATATGAATAAAAAAAATTATCCCAATATTGATGAGCTATTATTCTGGTTATTTGAATGTGTAAAAATTTAAATTTTATTATCTTATTAACAGCATTTTTTATTATAAGTTGCAAAATTGATGATTCAAAAAAGCAAGAACTATTTGTGCATGAAAAAACGGAATGGACTTATGCGTTATATATGGCAGCTGATAATAATTTAGAAAGATTTGCATTAAAGAATATAAAAGAAATAAAAGAAAACCTGGGAACAAAAAAAATCAATTTCATTGTTTTATTAGACAGAGCCAATGGATATGATAAAACAGAAGGAAACTGGACCGATACTAAAATTTTGGAATTACAAGCGGATACAGCAATAAATGATGACATAATTGTTGAACTAGAAGAAAAAGATACATCCGACATTTCAACTTTAACTGATTTTTTAGATTTTACAAGCAGATATTATCCATCAGAAAAATTTGCACTGAATATCTGGAGCCATGGTTTCGGAGTTTTTCCAGACTGCAAAATTCCAAAAAGCTCACGCTCTGTAATACAAGACTATACGACTGGTTATTCAGAAGAGAACTCTATCGCAGTAACTGAATTATCAACTGCTTTAAAAGCATTTTGTAAAAATCAAAACAAGAAAATTGAAATATTACAGTTTGACTGCTGCCTTATGCAAATGATAGAAATCTTATGGCAGTTAAAAGACTGTGCGGATTTTATAATTGGTTCACAGACAGAACTACCAGGAAACGGGAGCAATTATTCAACTCTTTACAAAAATTTTACCTCAAATCTGAATACAGAAAAATGCGCTTCTAGCCTTATAGAAAATTTTTCTGAAAAATATAAAAACACACTTGTTTCATGCACCTACTCAGCAGTTGATATGAATAAATTTGAATCATTCACAAATACATTCAATATTTTTTTTAACAACATTAAAAATGACACAAAGACAGACTTTTCAGTTATAAAAAAACACCGGGAAAATCTATACAGCTATGATTCAAATTTTATCGAATACACAGACTTTAAATCTTTTTTATCTATTTTTGAAACAGAAACTTATGATTCAAACACAAAAAAAGCGCTGCAAGAAGTTATGAAAGATTATGAGAAAATAATTACAGAATCATTTACAAATAATTTATATTCTGAAAAAAAATTAAGCGGCATAGGAATCAATATTCCATACACAGAAAAACTTTATTCCTACTACAATCAAGATGCTGAAAATTACCTGGATATTTATAATGAAACCTGTTTAAATTTCATTATTGAACAACTCATTCAATCCCAATCATAAAACATCCACCGTTCATTTTTCATCCAAATTGAAAACTTTTGTTCACTTTTAACAAAACATTGACAACCAGTCAAAACACTGTTAAATTAACAATATCTTGCAATTTGGAGAATTATTTTGCGGAAACCAAACTTGGAAATTGCGGCTAAAATAAAGGCGGCGGTGGAGGAGCTTCTCAAAGAAAAGGACTCTTCGCAGATTGGAATGCGCGATGTCGCTGAAAAATGCGGCATTTCCGCGGCAAATATTTACCATTACTACAAGAACAAGGATGAAATGCTGAAAAACATAGGCATTCAGCCAAGCACAGAAGAAAAGACTGCCCAGAAAGACAGCCGAAAGAGGATTGAAATGAAAAAAGTTACTGCCATGATGAACTATCGTCCGGAAATTAAAGTTGTAGACGCAACCCTGCGTGACGGCGGACTTGTAAACGACTTTTTCTTTGCAGAAGATTTCGCGAAAGCTCTTTACAGCGCAAACACAAAAGCTGGCGTTGACTATATGGAATTCGGCTACAAGGCAGACAAGACACTGTTCGATGTGAACAAATTCGGACCTTCAAAATTCTGCGATGATGAATATATACGCTCAGTTGTTGGCGACGGAGAACGAAAAGTAAAAGTCGCGGTAATGGCAGACGTAGGCCGCTGCAACTACAAGGAAGATATTCACGAGCGCGCGGAATCACCTGTTGACCTGGTTCGCGTTGCAACTTATGTTCACCAGATGCCGACTGCAATCGACATGATAGAAGACGCCCACAAAAAAGGCTATGAAACAAGCTGCAACATAATGGCTCTTTCAACCGTTCAGGAAAACGATTTGCGAGCCGCGCTTGACATGGTCGGCCAGTCGCCAGTTGATGTAATTTACATCGTTGACAGCTACGGCTCGATTTATCCGGAGGAAATGGCCAGAATCTGCGACTTGTACGGAGAATACGCCGCAAAATACAACAAGAAGCTCGGAATTCACGCGCACGACAACCAGAAGCTCGCCTTTGCAAACACAATCGAATGTGCAGGAGACAACGTTGACTATCTTGACGCAACATATCTTTCAATGGGCCGCGGAGCCGGAAACTGCGCAATGGAACTTCTTCTTGGATTTTTGAAAAACCCTAAGTACAACGAATATCCAGTTCTGGAATTCATTGAAAAACACAT
Organism: uncultured Treponema sp.; assembly: GCA_934718065.1. Lineage (GTDB taxonomy): Bacteria > Spirochaetota > Spirochaetia > Treponematales > Treponemataceae > Treponema_D. The sequence goes on along the minus strand of CAKUZR010000014.1, from coordinate 6,346 downwards.
GATTCCTATGAAAGAAAACGGAATCACCTGGGGCTACGACCTTCAGTATCTTCTGACGGGCCAGTTCAACCAGCATCCGCGCACTGCGATTGCCTACACAAAGGATAAGCGCAAGGACATCACGGAATATTTCAAGGAACTAACAAGCCAGGAATAATTCAAAAAATCAGTCTCCGGGTTTTAGTGCAATCCGGAGATTTTTTTATTTTGGGTGGCTTTTGATTGGTTCGACAAGCTTATCAACTAACAGAAATCAGAAAACGCATTCTTCACAAAAATATTGAAATTTTCCGTATCGGTTTTCAGCGTTTTCAAAAAACTGCTGTCATTCAGCGTGCCAAGAACAGCTGTCATTTCTTCCCGGTTTTTGTAAGTCATGCAGCGGTAATAATCTGTAAAATCCTTTTCTCGGCTGGAAACCGAAGCCGAATACATTTCGTCAGAAACGATTGTAACGTCGTTCACTATATCCTTGAAAATTTCGCACGTAAAATCCTTGATTTCCTTTGAATAAAGCTCCTCCAGAATAAAAAGCGCGTACCGTGTCTTGAACTCAAGATATTCAGCCTGGCAGACATTGTAAAACTCGTGGACTTCGGTCCAGCTTGAAATTTCGCCGGACTTGATTTTTTCAAAAAGCTGCGCGATTTTTTCTTCCGGAATAATCTGGCCGCCAACGTTCTGCCATTTTGTGAAAAGCCTGATTTTCATGATTTTCTGAATCAAGTCTGAAGAAATTTTTTCAACGCCGTTCGCCGCGCAGTATTCCTGAAGCGTGCAGACAACAAAATATTTCAGGATTTTTCTGTAAGTTTTATATCCCTGAACCGGCTTGTACAGCGTCGCGCCGAATTTCTTCTGGGAAAGCATATCCGTGAGCGTAAGTTTTGACGCAGGATTCTGATGAAGGAAATTTTTAGCTTCCTGGCGTTCAAAGCCAAGCTGCGAACTGGCAAGCTCAATAATGCGGTTTATCGCGGAAAGAATTTCCTGCATAGTGTCCGGAGCAAACGGATTCATCTCGATGTTCTGGACTTTCACAAAACGCTTGTCTCTTTTGGCAAATTTATACTTGTTGCGCACAATCGCAAACATATCGTACATAAACCACCAGGCCGGAAGAATATGAACCGGACTTTCAGGGTTTTCGCCCGGAGCAAGCAGACTGAACGGATACTGAACATTCAGCTCGTGCTGATAAGAGCCTTTTGAAGCAAGAACAAAACTTGCAAAGCGCGAGTTATGCTTAAAATCCGAGCAAAGCCCCGGCCAGAATCCGCGGTGGGCAACAATTTCTCCGTCCGGACTGCGCGAATTGTGGTTGCTGCCGATTGTCGCGCCCGCCGCAATATTGCTCTGCCCCATGACAGTTGACGCAATAAGAAACGAGGAATTATGGTGCTGCTCGTGGAACGGAAAAATCATATTGTTCAAAAGCTCGCAGCAGGAAACAGTTGAATTGTCGCCAAGAAACGAATTCAAAAGACGAGCGCCATATTTCAGCTGGCAGTTTCTTCCAATCACAAACCGGATTGCAACAGCCTGATAAAAAACGTGGCTTCCGGCGTTCATTATTCCGTTCACCATCTCAACGCCTTCACCAATCTGGCTCACTTCATCCTCGCCGGAAAGAATCGTGACATTTTTTATTTTTGCCGCGCCTTTTATATACGCGCAGTTTCCAATTTTCACATCCTTGATTGTAAGCGTATTTTTTATAACAACATCATTCCCGATTACGCCGAAAGTATTTCCTTCAGTCTGTTTTTCGTTGTCGGTAAGAGCAGTGAATTTCTCAAGCAGCGCAGAATCCTCGCGGTTTGAAGACCAAAGATATGCGTCCGCCGGAATCATTTTTTCAAACGGAAGAATCGCCCGCCCGTCATTTTCGTTCGCAACGCCAATCCACTTGCGCTCCGACTCTTTTTCCCCAGAAAAAATATATCCGTTCCCGAATTTCGCGTTTTTTGTGCAGCTTATTTCCTGAACGTTGAAAAGCATAACACGGTCGCCGATTCGATAGTTTTCAAGATACGAAACATTTTGAATAACGTTGTCATTGCCAACAACCGAATTTCGCACAAGGCTGTTCACAATTCCTGTTTCAAGCTCAAGACTATGGTATTTCAGTTTTGCGTATTTAAGCCTGCCGATAACCGCAAAGCCTTCAAAGCGTGAATTTCTAATCAGAGAGCAGTCAAAATCGTCTTTTTCAAGCGGGACAAAAACATTTTCCCAGGAAGAAAATTCGCTTGTATTGTTGTTTTTTTCAAGAAGCGCAATTTCTTCCGCCGTAAGATTTCGTTTTTCTTCTATTATATTAGCAATTTCAGCTGGAATTTCAAAAATCTTTTCTTTTTTTTCAATAAAATTTACCTTTGGCATACACCGAATTATAACACAGAAAAAACACATTATAAATAGAAAGAATTTCTGGATTTTTGAAAATAATTCTGAAAAAACGCTTTCGGCATAGTTCAATTTGCTCCAGACGGATTTGGCTCGCGCTTCGCTTGTAAAGGTTCGGGTGCTTCGCACTTCTATTGGTTCAATCGCCAAAAGTCTTCACAAATTGCCCTCTGCCTACGCTTTTATTCCATTCATAAAAAATCCAGAACTTCTGTCTGCCTTATAGTTTTTTCAGTTTTTGCAGAAAATATGAAAAAAAATGCTATAATATTCCGTATGAAAAAAAATCTTTTGGCTTTGTTTTTTGCTTTTTCTGCATTTGCTTTTGCAGAACCGAATTATTTAACTGAACAGAACTATGCGGAGTACACGCTTGAAAACGGAATGCAGATTTTTGCGCTGGAAGATTTTTCCTCGGCCTTAACAAGAATTGAATATTCAGTTCACGCCGGAATCAGCGCGCAAAACGCTTCCAACACTGGATTTTTTCCGCTTTACACAAGGCTTTTCAAATACGGCGCGGAAGAAAATTCACTTCTGCAGGATTTGACTTCTGAATGCAACGCAGATTCATCGCGCTACACAATTTTGGTTTCGCAGGAACTGGCTCCTTCAGTTTTTGAAATTCTTTCAAAGCGCGCGTTTTCGCCGGTTTTCACCGAAAAAGATATTTTCCGCGAATATTCCGCCCTAAAAACTGAAATAATGCAGTACGCGCCAACGCCGGCCGCTTTTATCAACACTTCAATTGACTCCAGGATTTTTTCAGACGCGCCGTGGAAACAGGAATCCGGAATATATCCGCAGATTTTTACAAAATCAACTCCGGCGCAAATCCGGACGGTTCTTTCAAAAATCGGAAAATTCTGGTACACGCCGCAGAACAGCGCGCTTTTTGTCAGCGGACCGCTAAAAAAAGAGGAAGTTTTTCTTCTTGCGGAAAAATATTTCGGCGCATACAAGCCCGCCGCAGCCTCGGGAACGCCGGAAGCCGTAAAAGCCAGCGGAAAAACGCGGAAATTCGTTCTGCACGACGCGCAGTTCAGCAACGAAATGACACAAATTGTAATCGAATACGCGAATCTGGATTCAATTCAGGCAAATCTTGCGGCAGCCACGTTCAACTTCGACTTCTCAACGCTGAAAAAAGCACTTTGCTCGGAGCATATTCTGAACATCCGCGGCCCGGAATATATAAATGTTTCTGCGGCGCATCAGAACGGATGCTCACGCCTGATTTTTCAAACGCTGCTTGAGCAAAACCAGCGCTCACCGATTGAGCAGACGGAATTTTTCATAGAAAAAATCAGGAATTCAGCGGAAATTACAAAACCGGAAGAATATAATGCCGCAAAAAAAATTCTGGCGGAAAATTTCAATTCCACAACCGCAAATTCAGCGAATTTCATGGCTTCGCTTTCAGATTTCTGGGCGACGGACATTCTTGTTTCAAAAAATGACGACGAAATTCTTCTTGCGCAAAAACTTTTGAGCCAGCCGCAAAAAATAAAATCCGCAGACGAAAATGCGCTCAAACTTTCCTTTGAAAACGAAAATCCTTTTGTGTTTGTGCTGGTGAACACGAAAAATTTCAACAAATACAAAAATGACTACAAACGACTTGGCTACGAGGAAATAAATTCAAAAAACGGCTCGTGGTTCACTCAGGAACTTTTCAAAAATGCGCTGAAGGAAATTTCCGCTGAAAAAAATGAATCTGAAACTCAGCATGAAGAGCTTGAAACCAAAAACGCGCAGACAATTTTTTTGGAGCAGAACAAAAATTCTCTTAAAAATTTCGAGCTTTCAAACGGAATTCCAGTTTTTGTAAAAACGAACCGAACAACCAGCGGAGCGGCGATTATCGTTTCAATTGAAGGCGGAAAACTCGCGGACAAAAACCGCCCGGGATTTCAGAATGTAATGGCGAACGCGCTGGCGGCAAACATTCAAAAAGAAATAAACAAGTACAGAACACAGCAAATGATTTCAGGATTTCCAGAAGTCCGCGCGGAAACAGATTTTTCAGAAAGCAGAATTTCCGTGGAATGTGCAAAAGAAGACATTTCCCTTTGCATACGCTCAATCTCCGATGCGCTGATTTTTGGTGAAATAACGCCGGCAGAAGCAGACAGCTACGTTTATTCAGTCCAGACGCAAAAAAGGCTTTCAGACGCAAGCCCGGTAAACCAGATGACTTTCCGGGCAATAAAATATTTTTACGATTCCCAGTTTATCAGAAATATTTTTGACTCGGAAAAAGACATTCTTCAAAAAACTTTGTACAACGACATTCTTGCCGCCTACCCTAAATTCCTTGACGCGAGCCTTTACAGCATTGTGATTGCCGGAAACACAGATGCCGAGGCAGTCCGCTACATTCTTGAAGAATCCATGGGAATTCTTGTTCCGCAAACTGAAAGAAATAATTCCAGCCGGAAAGAATTTGTTCCTGAGCCAGATTTTCCTGCAAAAACCCGGAAAATCACGCTGAAAATCCGGCATCTTTTTTACACGGACGTAAAAGCCGAGGACGCAGGCCCGATGCCAGCCGTTCTTGTTCCAACCAAAAATTTTTCAGATCCGGTTCAATACTGGCTGAAAACGCCGCAGCCGGAATCTTCTGATTTCACTATTTTCAATGCGCTGCTTTTCAGGCTTTCCGAAAAACTAAAAAACAATGGCGCAGAAACAAAACTGTTCGCGCCAACTCAAGATTTTGCCTTTGCTGGAATAACTTTTTTAAACGTGGAGCACACCAATTATATAGAAGAAACTTATAAAAAAACTCTTTTTGAATTAAAACAGAATCTGGAAAACAACGCTTCCTTTGAAACAGAAAAGACGAAAAACGCCTGGATTTTGAACAAACTTTCCGGCTCGCAGACAAATTTTGGCACTGCAAGAATAATTTCAGCCGAAAAAAGCTCTCCGAAAAACTACATTGAAGAATATGAAGAAATTTTAAATTCAACTCCGCAGGATTTTTTAAGAATTCTGGACGAATATTTTCCGCAGGAACCGCTCCTTCAAATTTTTTCTAGCGATTCAAAGAAATAAACCCGTATTCTGTCAAAAGATAATTCATGCGGAAGTCATTTTCTTTAACTGGAACAGCTTTTGTAACCACATTCACCGTGCAGACCCCGCAGAAAATTTTATTTCCGGCAGGAATTCTGCGCAGATATTTGTCATAAAAACCTTTGCCGCGTCCAAGCCTTGCGCCTTCAAGGTTGAAAGCCAGTCCTGGAACTAAAAAAATAGTTTTTTCAGGAATTTTTTCAGGCTCAGCCCTTTGATTTTTGACCAAAGGCTCCAGAATTTTAAATTTATTGTCATCAGAGAAAGTTTCATCAAGCGAATCAATAAAATAAAAATCCATATCGTTGGATTTTTCCGCCATTCTTGGAAGCGCGACCTTTTTATTGTCCTGAAGCGCTTTTTTTATCACAAAAGACAAGTCGATTTCGTCGTCCATCGCCATATACGCAAAAATCGCCTCAGCCTCCGCATATTCCTTGCTTTTCGTAAAAAGTTTTGCAACAGTTTTTGCACATTGAAGGGAAAGCGCCTTGTCTTCAAAATAATTTTTCAGCTCAGCTTTTGCCCTTTTCCGCAAAAACGATTTCTGCTCGCCAATTGAAAGATTTTCCATAAAAAAAATATAGCAGAGTAAAAGATTTATGTAAATTTGCTACAATCAGATTTGTGAAACACCGCTTACCGAAGGAAATATTCTAAAAAATCTTGTTTATCGCAGGCCAGTTTCTTTGACTTCGTTTTTGCCGCTATATGCGCAATAATTTTCAGCCGTCTGCATAAAAAAAACACATTTATTTAAATTTTCAGTATATAAAATATGTCAAGTGAATTCGTTAAATTGGGTAAAAAAATTAAACAAAAAAAATTAAAATAAAATCCTAAAGTTTTTCACTTG
>CAKUZR010000013.1 GCA_934718065.1 uncultured Treponema sp. | reverse complement strand
GACTGGTCGGAATCCGGCTCGCCAAGCTCTGTAGCAGGGGCAAAGAAAATGCCGCCTTCATCGCCTGATATTTTCAGCCTGCTGCCTTCTATTCTGACTGCTTTTCCTGAAGTGAATGTAGTTCCCTCAGAATTTGTGTATAAGTCTGTCATCCGGTCGATGGCAGGAGTCGAGTCGGAAATTACGATTTTCTTTATTCCGAGAGCCGACACCGCATCGTTTGTAACTTTTGACGCGGTGAACTTCACCTGAAATCCTGGAATTGTCGTTGTTTCCGGCGTGTCGCCATGAATTTTTCCGCTGGTGGTGATGTAAAACGTGCCTAGGTCAAAAATATTTACAGCTTTTCCGCAATCGACGGAATTGATTTCAAAATCCTAGTTGAGGCGGACTACATCGTAAACCTTATGGAAGGCTACTGCCAGCGCGCCTCTCTCCCCGCAATGAAGCAGAACGTGTTCAAGACCGCCACCGGAAAATATCTGCTGGAGCAGATGTTCGAGAAATCGGGGAGGTGAAGGGGGGGTGCTGGCAAAAAAACTTCTATTTCGCAGCGTCTGGAATATTTTTTATAATTCTTGCATGAATACCGTCTGTAACACAATTGTCGAGGATATCCTTCGTAATAACTGCGAAATCAATAAACTTATTCAGACAGGTGATTTAGTTCCTCTAAAAGGCTTTTGGAACGACTAAATAAGCGTGCCGGCAAAACTCCGCAAGACTGTCAGCAAAACATTGCAAGGCTTCCAGCAAAACAATAACAGTGTGTCAGGAAGATGATATAACATTGAAAAAATTGCTCTGATACGACTTGTGGTTTTAATTAATCCAAGCGGAAGATATTCAGTTGATTTTCCAAAAAGCGTAAGCACAAAGTGTTTATAAAGGGCATAAGAATTTTTTCCAGCGTGCTTTTCAACTGCCACTCAAAAAGTTTTCTTGAATGCTTTTATAAGCTGTGCCACCGCTGAAATTTGTTCCGGCGGCAAGGCTTCAATTAATGAAATAAGTTCCTCTTTTTCTGAGCCGGAGCTTTTTTCTATTGTGCCGGTTGAAAAATTTTCAGAGTCAAAAAACTCTGCCGGGGAAAGCTCCAGGTAATCGCATATTGAGAAAAATCCTTGAAGCGACGGAAAGCGTTTTTCGTTTTCAATCAGATTTATATAGTTTACATTTTGCCCAAGCGCAATGCTCATTTCTCTTGCTGATATTTTTTTCTTGTTGCGCAGATACCGAAGCCTGTCGGAAAATATTTTGCTGTATTTTGCGGAATTTTCATCTTCTATGTTCATTGTACATACTTTAAGATGTTAGTTTGAAAAACTTGCAATCTAAAAGATAAAGTTGTATACTTGTACAATCTTATAGATTGCAATATTTAGGAGAAGTTTGTATTTTGACCCGGCACGCAGTTCTTTGCGGAAGCGCTCCGCTTGGCTTCACTCAGAAAAAAATAAGCGAAATGCACAGTTTTCTCACAAGCACAGAAGGCGGCTGCTGTCAGGAGAAGGAAATTACGATTTTCCCAAACGGCGTTTCCGAGGCTCTTCTTTCGTTTACTCTTGAACGGCTGAAATCGCAAAAAACTGACTATATTCTTCTATATATATGCACCGAATCCGTTGTTTCTGACGGCGAAAAAAGCGTGTGGCTCGGCGGCGAGGAAATCAGCAGAAGCATTTTTAAAGATGTGCTGTCGGACGGTTGCGGGCAGGTGGTTTATGATTCGTGCAGAGAAATAGTGAGCGATAAATCTGCGGACGGAACGGAAGAAAATCCGGTTATGGATGCGATGATTCTTTCCGGGAGAGGCGTATGAAAAAATATCTTTTTGAGGAAATTCCGCTTTCTGTTCCTTCAGACCTTGAAGAGATGAAAAATGTTTTTTCCCGGATGCTCGAAAGTTCCGAACAGTCCGTAATCTCGTTTATAAATCCGGAAATATTTTTGGCTCAAGAGAAAAATCCGCTTCTTCACGAATATTTCAGGAGCGCGAAATACAATTTTATCGACGGAATAAATCTTCTTTACGCGATTAACAAAAAACTCGGCACTTCATATTCTGCCGCCGACCGCTATCCTGGAACAGATTTTTTTGAATATCTTCCTGACGACAGAAAAGTGGGCGTCTATCTTTACGGCTCGAAAATTGAAAACCTTGAGGACGCAAAACTGCGCATAGAAAGCGCGCATCCGAATGTAAAAATAATTGAATGGACGTTCGGCTACACAAAATTTGACGGCGACTATCTGATTGAAAAAATAAACGCCGCAAAACCCGACATTTTGATTGTATGCAAAGGCTGCCCGCTTCAGGAACAGTGGATTTGGGAAAACAGGCAAAAACTGAACGCAAAGATAATCTTCGGAAACGGCGGAGCAGTCGATTTCTGGAGCGGAAACACAAAGCGCGCACCAGAATTTATGATCCGGCTCGGCCTTGAATGGCTTTTCCGCCTGTTCGCAAGTTTTTCTTTCAGGCGGATTGTGCGCCAGCTGAAACTTGCAAAGTTTTTGGTGAGCTACAAGCGCGGATTGTATGATGTGAGGGAGATATAGAATGAAACGAATAATAACTTACGGCACATTTGACTTGCTGCATTACGGACATATAAATCTTCTTCGGCGGGCGAAGGCTCTGGGCGATTATCTTGTTGTCGGGCTTTCCACTGATGAGTTCAACTGGAACTCTAAGCATAAGAAATGCTATTTTAGCTATGAAAAACGAAAACAGTTGCTGGAAGCAATCCGATATGTTGACCTTGTTATTCCAGAGGAAAACTGGGAGCAGAAAACAAGCGATGTCGGACTTTACAAGATTGACACTTTCGTAATGGGCGATGACTGGAAAGGAAAGTTCGATTTTCTGAAAGAGCAGTGCGAGGTAGTGTATCTTCCAAGAACTCCTGAAATTTCAACAACACAGATAAAAAAAGATTTGGAGAAGGCGAAGTAACAATGCAATCTGTAAAGAAAAATGCTGTGCTGAATGTCATCAGAACTTTGATGGCGTTGATATTTCCGCTTATAACATTTCCGTATATTTCTCGTGTTTTAGGCCCTAGCGGAACTGGAAAAGTTCATTACGCACAGTCGATTATTTCTTACTTTTTGATGATTACGATGCTTGGAATAAACACTTACGGACTTCGTGAAGCGGCAAAAATCCGTGATGACAAAGAAAAACTTTCCAAGTTCTACAAAGAAATTATGGTAATAAATCTTTTTTCAACAATTGTCGCTTATATTCTGTTTTTTGTTGCACTTGTTTTGTTTAAAAATCTTTCTGAATATAAAAATCTTCTTTTGGTGACTTCTACTTCAATTCTGTTCACGCCTCTTGGAGTTGAATGGCTTTATGGTGCAGTTGAAGATTACACATATATCACAATCCGTTCGATTGTTTTTCAGTTTGTTGGAGTTATTCTGCTTTTTGTCTTGGTAAAAGACAGCGATGATGTCATTCAATACGCAAGTTTATCTGTAATAACGAATGTTGGTTCAAATATTTTGAACTTTTTTCATTGTAAAAAATACGTTTATGTTTTAAAAAAATACTCGCTTGAAATAAAAAAGCATCTAAAGCCGATTTTTATTCTTTTTGGAACGACAGTTGCAATCAGCATTTACACAGTTTTGGATACAACGATGCTCGGTGCGATTTGTGGAGATGAACAAGTCGGACTTTATAATGCGGCAACTAAAATCAACAAAATTGTGATGACTCTAATTGTTTCTGTGGGGACAGTTGTAACACCAAGAGCTTCGAATATTATAGAAACTGATAGAATTTATTTTGAAAGACTTTTGACTAAAACTTGCAATTTATTTTTAATGCTTTCAATTCCTTGTGCAGCTGGACTTTGTTTTCTTGCGAATCTGATAATTCTTCTTTTCTGCGGTGAGCAGTTTGCTTCTGCTGTTTCAACAATGCAGATTATGACACCGATTATAATTTTTATTTCGTTCGGGCAGTTTTTTACAAATCTGATTTTTACACCAATGAGAAAAGACAAATTTTCACTTTTTCCAGTTTTAGTCGGCGCGTTTGTGAATTTTACTCTTAACTCTATTTTTATTCCAAGATTTTACGCTCTTGGCGCCGGAATCGCTACTGTCGTTGCTGAGTTCAGTGTTTGCATAACAAAATTCTTTCTTGCAAAGAAAGTTTCAATAAATATGAAGACGCTTTTTAAGAATTTTTATCAGTATTTGATTTCTGCAGCTGCAATGATTTTCATGCTTTTTATAATTTCACTTTTGAAAATCAATATGTTTTTTAATCTTGCGCTCTCTGTTGTAATTGGTGCATTTTTTTACGCTTTGATGTTGCTTTTGTTCAAAAATGAATATCTTCTTGATTTTTTTGCAGCAATAAAAAGGAGGATAAAAAATGCCTGAGCTTAGCATAATTGTTCCCGTATTTAATTCGGAAAAATATCTATCTGAATGTATAAATTCAATTCTTTCTCAAACTTTTACAGATTTTGAGCTGATTTTAGTTGATGATGGTTCAAAAGATTCTTCGCTTGAAATTTGCAAAACATATGAGCAAAAAGATTCTCTCGTAAAAGTTATTCATCAAGAAAACGGCGGACCTGGAAAAGCACGCAACAAAGGCTTAGAAAATGCAACAGGCGAATGGATTGGTTTTGTTGATTCGGATGACTGGATTGAAAAAGAAACTTACGAAACTGCACTGAACATTGCAAAAGAAAAAAATGCTGACTTAGTGCAGTGGGAACTTGTTATGGAATATCCAGAAAAATCTGTTTTGAATAAATGCAAAGCGGAGGGATTTTTTACGGCGGAGCAGTCGGGAGAATATTACCGTTCTGTCGTTTATGCTTCGATTTTTAAAAGAAAAATTATTGAAGAAAATAAAATTCTTTTTCCAACAGATTCATCATTATCTGAAGATGCACTTTTTAACTATCAATATTACTTAAAGGCAAAAAACTGTTATTACATTGGAAAATGTTTTTATCATTTTAGGCAAAACAGTTCTTCCATAACACATAACGTTACAAAGGAGATGATTCTCGGGAAAAAAAAAGTTCTTGATAAAATTTCAGAACTTGCAAAACAAAACGGCGGATTCGGCTATGTAAAAAACATAAAGCGGAACGCAAAACTTCAGGTATTGACTTGGACAAAATCGCCAGACTGCAAATTTTTCCGCAAATTATATCCGGAAATAAAATATAAAGATTTAATAACAAACGAAATGTCGTTTAAAACGAAAATTTGGATTTTTCTTGTTTATTTTCATTTTGATTTTCTTGCTTCGCTTTTATGGAAAATCAAGCATTTTTCAAAAGGGGACAAAAAATGAAATTGATAGAAAAAATCGCCTTTTACAAGAAAAACGGCTTGCTCGCTTCAAAAATAAAATCAGCCTTAAAATATAAGTTTTCATCATTTTTGATTTCGTTTCCGTTTGCCTTTCATTTTGGAAAACGTCCAGTCGAAAACAAAATTTATTTTGAAAATTACAAATTTTATTTTGTTCTAAAAAAACGGCTTTTGCGAGTTTTAAAAAAGTTGCCAGTTTACGAAGAAAACAACGAGCCGAATAAAAAAATAATCTGGTGGTGCTGGCTTCAAGGCGAGGAGAATGCACCGGAACTTTGCAAATCTTGTCTTGTATCTTTAAGAAAAAATCTTCCAGATTTTAAAATCAATATCGTTACAGAAAAAAATATGTGGAATCTAATTACCGTTCCAGATTTTATAAAAGAAAAGTACGAACTTGGAATAATTTCCAAAACACATTTTTCTGATATTTTACGCACGTGTCTTTTATGTGAGCACGGCGGTGTTTGGATTGATTCAACTGTTTATTGCACTGGCTACAAGGCAGATATTTTTAGCGGAAGTCTTTTTTTCTTTTCTAACATAATGCGTGGCGACGACGGAATTTCCTTTTCAAACTGGCTAATTTCTGCACATAAAAACGAGCCCGTTTTGCTTTCAATGCGAGATTTGCTTTTTTATTATTGGAAAAAGCATAACTATCTTTATCATTACTTTTTATATCATTTTCTCGCAACTATGGTTTTAGAAAAATATCCAAAAATCGCCACAAAAGTTCCTGTGTTTTCGAATGTTCCGCCACACATTATGCAACGGGAACTTTTTAGTGAATATTCAGAAAATCGTTTTGAGCAATATGAAGCAATGAGTGATTTTCACAAACTGACGTACAAATTTTTACCGAGCAAAAAGAAAAATGGCTCTTTGTATGAATTTTTAGTTTCGCAAGATGTTGAGAAACACTTGTGTAGTAAATAAATCTGCGGTGATTGAGCAGTATCGAAATCACCATAAGATAAAGCAGATTACGATATTTTAGCAATCTGTTTTATACGTTCTTTGACATTTTTATTTTTGAGGAAAAAAATCTCTTTACAAAACCTAACAATTTGTGTTATTTTTTGTAAAGTATGCAGACATTAAAAACTTTAGAAAACACACTTTCAAATCTTGCTGATTCTGAGCACTGCTTGTTTTCAGAAAATGATTTTCTTCAGGTTTTTCCGAATTTGACGGTTCAGAACATTAGAATGGTTCTTTCGCGTGCAGTAAAAAACGGAATTTTGGAGCGTGTCTGCAAAGGAATTTATCTTTATCCAAAGTCCGGATTTGACTTTTCTGTTGTTTTGTTCAAGGTTGCGTCAAAACTTCGTGCTGATTTTTTCAATTATGTAAGCCTTGAAACTGTGCTTTCGCAGTATGGTGTAATTTCGCAAATGCCGCTCGGCTGGATTACTGTGATGACGACCGGCAGGCGTGGAACAATCAGCTGTGGAAGGTTTGGCTCTGTTGAGTTTATTCATACGCAAAAAACGTTGGAAAAAATAATGCCTAATCTTCATCTTGACAGCACGACCGGAATGTTCTGGGCATCAAAAAAAATTGCACTGCAAGATATGAAAGACTCAAAACGTTCGATGAATTTGATTCAAAAGGAAGAAATATGACAGTATTTGACACATTGATTGAGCAGGTTGTTTCTAAAAATCAGGAATATCCTGTACTGCGGAACGTTATTGAAAAAGAACTTTTGCATCAGGATATTCTGCGTGTTATGAGCGAAATTGGATTCCTAAAAAATCTTACGTTTATGGGCGGAACTTGCCTGCGTGACTGCCATAGTTCACCAAGACTTAGCGAGGATTTGGATTTTACCGGCGGATTCGACTTTTCAAGAGATGACATGAAAGGTCTTGGAAATGCAATCTGCTCAGCTCTACTAAAAAAATATTCGCTTGAAGTTTCTGTTACAGAGCCTGAAAAGGAATCTGGCAACACGAACACATGGAAGATAAAAGTCATTACCAGACCTGAGCGTCCGGATTTTCCGTCTCAGAAAATCAACATTGATATCTGCCGCCTTCCAAGCTACGAGCGGAAACCATCAATGATAAAAAACTTTTACGGTGTGGATATGGGAACAGACGGAATCTTGCTTTATGCAGAAAGCCTTGAAGAAATTCTTTGTGACAAACTGATTGCATTTGCCCGCCGTCCAAACCGTGTGAAAAACCGCGACTTGTGGGACATTCACTGGATTACGCAGCAAAATATTTCCATAAAAAGAGACCTTCTTTTGAAAAAACTTTCAGACAGAGAAATCAGCGAAGATGATTTTAAGAAGCAGTTCAAAGAGCGTATTGTTTCAATTCAGAACGGACAAAAAGATTTCTTGTTTGAGATGCGACGCTTTTTGCTTCCGTCTGCCTTCAGCGTGCAGTTCACATCTGAAATGTGGTGGCAATATCTGCTTAATTTGCTGGAAAGATTAGAAACAGCGTAATTCTTTTTCTTTCAGTCAATCCAAACGCATCCCTTTTTTCCTCAAAAATAAAAATTGTCTAAAGACAGGCACTCAGATTTTGAATCGAATCTGAATTGCAAATTTGAATTTGTTGACAAATTTTTTTGAGGAGAAAAAAAATTGAAAAATAAAAAAAATCTACCTTTGGCGATAAAAATTATCCGCCGTGCAATCATAAGTTTTTTTGATTTTCTTTTTATTCCAATCTATCATTTGTGCGGACTATTTAAAAGAAATAGGAATCTCTGGATTTTTTCAAGCTGGTTTGGAAAAAAATATAACGACAGCTCCCGGATTTTTTTCGAATATGTGAATAAGAACCATCCTGAAATTAATGCTGTCTGGATAAGCCGGGACAAAAAGATTGTAAGGAATTTGCGCGCAAAAGGTTTTAAAGCGGAAAAAGCAAATTCTCTAAAGGCGATGTGGCTTACTTTCCGTGCTGGAAGAATATTTTCAACAAGTGGAAAAGAATTCTTTTGGGGCTTTACAAAAGGAGCTGTTTTTATTGAGCTTTGGCACGGAATGCCGCTTAAGAAAATCGGATTTGACGACAGTGTTTCAAAAGGAAACGGCACGTTTCTGCATAATTTAGGCGTCGAAATGAATAAGAAATTCTTCCAGTGGAAAGATTTTATGTATATGAAAAATTTCTGGACTTTGACTAGCTCTGATTTTTTTTCTCCATTCTTGCAGAGTGCATTTAACTTGCCAAAGGAAAGAATTCTTCCTGCCGGTCTTCCAAGAACTGATGCGTTGTTTTTTAACATAAAGGAAAATCTTATTGAAAAAATCCGCGGTGAATTTTCCGGTTGCAAAATCATATTTTATATGCCGACTTTTAGAACCGGTGTTTGGACTGGAAAACCATTCGAGCCGTTTTCTGCGGATTACGGATTCGATTCAAAAGAGTTTTCGGAGTTCTTGGAAAAGGAAAACATTGTGTTTTTGTACAAGCCGCATTTTATCGACCTGCAGCTTGGCCAGAAAGAGTGTTTTTGCCGGCGTTTTGTTTTCATAAATGATGACAGTTATGACGAGCTTTATAATTTTGCCGGCCAGGTTGATATTCTTGCGACTGACTATTCCAGCATTTATTTTGACTTTATTGCTACAAAAAAGCCTGTGATTCTGCTTCCTTTCGATTTGGAAGAATACCTAAAAACAAGCCGCGCGCATTATTTTAATTATTCAGAAATTGAAGGAGCGAAGGCAGAAAATTGGCAGGGATTTTACAAAATTATTAAAGATAAGTCATATATGCCAGTAAGCGAAGAAACTCGCAAAAAGTTTGCGGAATATATTGATGGGAAAAACTGTGAAAGGTTGTGGAAATGGTGTTTGGAAAAGTGAGAATACATCCTCTTTATAAGACAAAATTGATTGAAATATCGCAGATTTTATTATCTTTGCTGATTCTTTCTATAAATATGAACGGTCCTGATTTTTTCAGAACAAAGGAAATATTTTTCTTTCTTTTTGTTATTGTTTCTCTTCCGTTTGGTGATTATAAGCGCATTTTTGATTTCTTGCTAATTTTTTCAATTTTGCTTCTTACTGATGTTATGAATTTTATTATTCCAGGAAGTGATTTAACTTTCATAGAAGCCATTAAGAATTCTTTGGGAATTATTTATCTTTTTATTCTTGTATATAATAAGAATGAATATAAGCATACAATACTGAAATCATATTTATTTTCAGCAGTTTGTGTTGCGCTTTTTATATGCACAATTTGGATTATATGTACTTTCTCTAGAGCAGCAAAAGAATTGCTTGTGGCCTATTTTTCGGCAATGAAAAATGACAAGACTGCATTTGTTCTAAAAATAAGCATGAAAAAAATTTTAAAATGGTGGGTTCTTGGAGTTTACTATGGAACTGCACCTTGCATGATTCCTGCTCTTGGCTACTGTTTAATTTATGGTATAAAAAATCAGAAAAACAAATTTCTTCTTGTTGAAATTCTTCTTACTGCAGCATTGATTATGTCTGGAACTAGAGCAAATATTATGACGGCCATTTTGTTAGATGCTTTTTATTTTGGATTTTGGCTCATACGTAAAAAACAATATACACTTGCAATATTTCTAATTACACTTGTTGCTGGTTTCGGAGTTATACTTGCGTTTCTCTTTCTAACGACAGTGGATGCTTCGTTAAATGTAAAGACATTGCATAAAATATCCTATGAAAGGGAATTTGTAAGCGATTTTGGGCGTTTCTTGTTTTATGGATGGGGAGCTGGCTCAACATTCTATTCTGAAGGATTTAAAGCATATACAGGACTTACTGAACTTTCTCATTTTGAAACGGTAAGACGTTATGGACTTATTCATACGATAATGATTTTCATTTTTATCTGGTTAAAGCCTATATTTGCAATAACCAGCAATGAAAAAAGTCTTTTGAAATATTTTTATATAATTCTTCTTTTATCATACATATTTGTTGCCTGCACAAATCCATTTTTGCTTGGAAGCATTGGTTTTTGTGCGCTTCTTTTTATGTCAACATTTTTTGAGAGAGGTTTCATATGAATTCAAAAAATTATGCTCTTGTAACATTGTTTTATCCGAATGAAAAAATTGTGGAAAATGTACAGGCTCTTGCAAATCAGGTTGACTGTGTAATACTTTCTGATAATACACCCAGTTGTGATAATTATAATCTTTTTGCAGAAATCAGAAACTGTGTTTATATTGCGAACGGAGAGAATTTTGGACTTTCAAAGGCGTTTAATATTGCGTTGAAAAGTCAGAGTTTTTGCGATGAGGATTATATATTCTTTTTTGATCAGGATTCAAAAATCTGCAATGGGTATACGGAAATTTTAATCAGAAATTTTGAAGAAATTAATTCAGGCAATGATATCGGTTGCTTGGGACCGCAATATATTGATACAAATTCAAATAAAATCATTGCTCCACGAAAAATAGAGTCGCTTTCGGAATGTTGTTATACTGTTTCTTCAATGATAACTTCTGGGCTTCTGACAAAATATTCTATTCTAAAAAAAATTGGATTCTGGAATGAAGATGTTTTCCTCGACATGGCGGACTGGGATTTTTGCTGGCGAATGAAAAAGGGCGGCTTTAAAATTGTTCTTTGCAATGCGATAACTTTAACGCACACTTTGGGAAAAGGCGTTAAAAAAATCGGGAAATTCAATTTGCGGATTAACCATCCTGTCCGTGAGTATTATCAGATTCGTGATTCAATAAAAATTTTCTGGAGGAACTATGTTCCTGTGAAATATAAAATCCGGTTTCTTTTTATGTGGTTTCCTATGCCATTTATTTATCTTTTCTTTCTTCCAAATCGTCTTTTGCGGCTGAAATATATTTTTTACGGATTCATGGACGGACTGAAAGGGAAGTGCGGCTCTTTTGAAAAGTTTCATGGTGAGCAATGAAATAAAAAATTATTGCCTTTTGTCAATTTCTATTTTATCATAAAGATATCTTGTAAAGTTAAAATATGCAAAACTTTAAACAGAGATTAATCCGTTTGATGGAAAGTTAAAAGGATATGTTTCCTTTAAGTGTAATATAATAGACTATAGACTGTCTTGTACTGTTTTTTTTTAATGGATAAGTAAAATGGAAAATAGAATTTATTATGGTGAATATTCATTAAAACATTGGATTGAAATGTTATTAAAAAAGAAAATTACTTTACCTGAATATCAGCGAAGTTTTGTATGGTCAGATAAAGCTGTAAAAAGATTTATTAAATCATTAAAAGAAAAACAGTTTATTCCTCCTGTAACAATTGCTCATTATAAAATTGAAAATGAGGATAAGGAAACAAATTATATACTTGATGGGCAGCAAAGGCTTACTTCGTTATTACTTGCAACGATTAACTCGTTTCCAGATAAAAATAAATTTAAAAAATCAGACGATGTAACAAAGAGCGAAGATGATAGTGAAGATGAAGATGATCCTGAAAAATCTAAACCTATTGAATGGACATTTGATCAACTTCTTAAAATGGGTAACGATATAGAAATTATAAAAAAGGGGGCAAATGAATCTGATAAATACAATTCATTAAAACTTGATGTCAAAATAGATAAAGACTTTTTAGACAACACATTCCTTGGATTCTCTTATATTGTTCCTGATTCTGATAAAAAAGATGAGGTCCAAAAATCCTTTTCAAAAACTTTTAGAGAGATAAATTATTTGGGAAAATCCTTGTCTGCTCAAGAAAGCCGTCGTTCTCTGTACTTTATGAATGATAAATATAAAGATTTCTTAGATGGCAAGATAGAAAATGATGATGTGCTGAGTTCATTAACTATTAATGAAAATATGCAATCAAATAAAATTGATTTTGTACGATATCTTTCAATTCTATCACAATATAAAGCAGTTCAAGAAAATGCTTGGAGTGTTTTGAAATATTATTCATCTTATGCATCTCGAGAAGCGTTTTATGTTGATTATGTTTCATTTATCATAAATATTGAACAAGAAAGTCATGAAGAGAAATTTAACGGTTTTAGCATGGAAACAATGTTTCCAAATGAATGTTGGAAAGAACGTTTTAAAACACTAAAGGCAAAGACTGCTGAACTAAAGGAGAAAATAAATTTAAAGAAAGAGAGAACTAAAAGTAATTTCGATTCTTGGATAGATGCAGATTATTACCTTTTCGGATTGATTTATTATGTTCTATTTGAAAATTTAAATGTTGATTTAACGGATTCACTGATAAATGATTTACAAACTGCAATAGAAGAAAAAAGAAAAGACACTTCATATTCAAGAAGTCCAAATAGATTAGGAAATCTTAGAGAACGCCTGAATGATTCTATTCAAATTTATAAAAAATACACTACGGAATAGAAGATTATGGAAAATGGAAAACATACAAAATTTATACTTACGCCTATTTTTGAAATACTAGAAGATTGTGTAAGTGCAACAAGGGGAATAAGTATAGGAATCGAAACTTATCCTCTTTGTGATTACATAATGCAAACTACATTTTTAAAAATGACAGGAGCTGGTGAACAAAAGTTAAAATGTATTTTATGGGAAATTGCTACAAATGATTTTAAATTTCGATATGAGTTTTTAAAACCTCAAACAAGTTATGGAGAATGTTCCCGACTGGAAGATAAAAATAAAGTATTTAAGGTTTTGAAAGATCAAGTAAAGATTATGAGTTCGGATAAAGATTGTTTTAAGAAAATTTATGACAATTTTTGTAAAGATGAAATCCAGAAAAAAGCATGCCAAGAAATAATAGATTTGTTTGAAGATAGTATTGTATCTATATGGCAAGGAAAGCAATTTAAATATTTTAAGAAAAATTCCATATCATTTTTTAAAAATCAGTTTTGTAATTTTCAAAACACAAAAGAGAATTTTAATGTTTCCCTAATAGAAAAGTCAATCGATTATGATACCATTGTTTTGGAACATAGAAATCGTTGTGCCCATAATCTGAAATCATATCAAATAAATCTCCCTAATTTATCAACGCTAGTAGACAAAAAATATGAATATGAAAATTATTTTTTCAGATTTTCGATTCTAGTTTTGATAGATGAGATTTTTATGAAAATGTATTCTGAATATTTAAAATTATTTGCAATAAATGTATAAGGTTATATTTTCCCTTGCATACAATCCCGCAAGTACTCTTCTGCAAGAGGAAGCGGGACATTCACCATCTGATTTTGCTCTTTGTAATTTGCCATCGAAAAACGGATTCCAAAAAGACTTTCATTGTTTTTTAAGACAGTCGAAGACTTTTTGCTTTTAGGTTCTGTTCTGCTTTGACTTCAACAGGATACACTTTATCGGACTGAAAAGCAAAATCAATCTCCATTGTTGAATTTTCATTTGTATAATAGAAAAGATTCTGCAAGTTTACATCTCCTGAATTTGCTGAATAGAACTGCTGGGCAACATATTGCTCTGTAAAACTTCCTTTATATGAAGAAAATGCATTGTTTCCTACTAGAATCTCGCTGGCTGGGGATTGTGCCATTGCGCCAAGCAAGCCTAAATCATTTACAAAAAGCTTAAAGCAGTCAAAATCTTCATAAAATTTCAGTGGCAGCTCCAATTTTTTTGTCCTGTGAATTTTATGGACAATGCCTGCATTAATAAGCCATCCAATGGCATTTTCAAATTCTTTTGCGCGTCCGCCTTTTTTTATAGCACCGTAAATAAACTTCTTATTTTCTTTTGCAAGCTGACTTGGAATTGAATTCCATACCAAGCTGATTTTTGGAATTTCAGTTTTAGGAGCATGCTTTGAAATATCATTCATATAATCAAAAAGAATCTGATTCTGAACAGTCCGAACCTTTTGTAAATTCTGCTCTTCAATATACGAAAGAACAGCACGAGGCATTCCACCCACAAAATAATACTGGCGTAAAAGTTCAGTTAGATGAAAATTCAATGCATTTAATTCTTCCCAGTTATGTGAGCGAATTTGTTCAACCAAAATATCATTTCCCAATGCAAGTAAAAATTCCATGAACGATAACGGATATAAAAACAAACTGTCTACTTTTCCGACTGGAAATCCTGTTCCCTGATGATCTAAAAGACCAAGAAGCGAGCCTGCGGCTGCAATATGAATGTCTGGCGAATTTTCGCAAATTGCTTTAAAAGCCATGTTTTTCCAACTTGCCTTGCTCCTTCAAGAATCAAAGGTTTTCTGTCTCTTGAGGCCTTCCATTTTTTCAGCTGGCTGTATAAAAAACGTTCCATATTGAATATATTACACTTTTCTAGGGGAATATCAACTAAAATTTTGCATTTTTCTAGGGGAAAGTAATATAAATATTTACACTTTTCTAGGGATCTTAATGAAATTCAATATGGCAAGGATAGAATCCTATGACAAAATCATCTTATGATTTACCGCCATTTCCATTTTATACCATGTCTTTCCTTACAGGAATATTTTCCTCGTAAGCCTTGCGGTTCTGCTCAATTTCCTGGAACGTCCAGAGCTGGCCGTTGTTCATTCCAGGACATTCTTTTGCGCATTCTTCCCACATTTCCTTTGTTTTTATCATCCAGCTCCAGAACGGCCATGTTGAACACTGCACGGGCCGCGCGGAATAAGCCGAGCATCCGTTTTCCCACAGAATGCAGTCGTAGTTTTTCTTTTCCCGGAGCGCAAGAACGGTTTCTCCATGATAATAATCAACCCAGCGGCAGTATTTTTCAATAAACTGGCTTTGCGTCATTTTAAAAAATTCGCATAAGGCATTCAAATCTCGTTTGGAAAGATAAACAAATCCAGGCGAATGGCCGCAGCAAAAAGAACATCTTTTGCACTCAAAATGCAGTCCGCTGTTGTAAAATTTTTCTTCATCCATACAATAGAGTATAGGAAATTGCAATGGAAAATACAATTGAAAAAGAATCTGAAGAAGTGCAGGATTTTCTTCAAAATGGCTACAAAATTATACAGGGTAAGAAAAATTTTAAGTTCGGCCTGGACGCTTTTCTTCTTGCCTGGTTCGCACGCGAAGGAATCAGGAAGGGACAGTCCGCGGTTGACCTTTGCACAGGAACTGGAATTGTTCCGCTTCTGCTTTCGTCTTCCAGCCGCGCCGTTCATCTTGCAGGAGTTGAAATTCAGGAAAAATCAGCGCAAATGGCAAAACGCAGTGTTGAGCTGAATAATCTTTCTGAAAAAATTGAAATTTTCCACGGAGATGTGAAAAATATTTCTGAAATTTTCAAAAAACATTCCGTCGAAGTTGTAACTTGCAATCCGCCGTATATGATTTTTGGCCACGGAAAGCACAATCCTGCCGATGAAAAGGCGATTTCCCGCTTTGAAATTCTTTGCTCGCTTGAAGATGTTGTTTCCGCCGCCGACTATCTTTTGAAAACTTCCGGAGTTTTTTACATGGTTCACCGTCCGTTCCGGCTTGCTGAAATTTTCGCCAGTTTCCAGCGGCACAAAATCGAGCCTAAAAGAATGTGCCTTGTTTATCCTTATGCCGAAAAAGAGCCGAACATTGTTCTTATTGAAGGAAGAAAAAACGCGAATTCCCGGATTCTTATTGAAAAACCGCTCGTTGTCTACAATTCTTCCGGCGAATACACAGATGAAATCAAAGAAATTTACGCTTCCTTTGAAAATCCTGCCTCCAAAAAACTTGAAAACTGACTTTTCTGATATTTTTCAGATTTTTGCGCATATATTCAATTTTTCTATTCAAATATATTGAATTTCAGTGTATACTAAAAAAATATAAAAAATAGGGGTTTAGAAATGAACAAAACAGAACTTATCGATGCAATTGCTGCGGACACAAAACTTTCAAAGAAAGATACAGAGGCTTTTTTGAAGTCTTTCGTTGAAAATGTTTCAAAATCACTGGAAAAAGGCGATGATGTTGCTCTTATCGGATTTGGAACATTTGGTGTTGGCCAGCGTGCAGCTCGAACAGGACGCAATCCAAAAACTGGAGAAACAATCAATATTGCTGCTAGCAAAACTCCAAAATTCAAGGCTGGAAAGGCTTTGAAAGACCGCGTAAACAAATAGCGTTTTATAAAAAGGGCTGCGATTCAATTCCGCGGCCCTTTATTTTTCCATTTTCGGCTTTGTGAATTTGTAATATTCCGGCGCTCTAAAATCAATATCCCAGCCGCCGTTGTAAAATCCGTTTTCGTTTGCGGTCGGGCGCACGAACAGAACTTTTGCCGGATTTTCTGTGTCGTATTCAAAAACATTTGAAGTCCATTCATTTTTATTTTCAATTTTTGAAAGATTCTGCTGGTCTTCCGGCGTAAAAACGCTTATTTTATATTTTCCGGGTTTCAGCAGAAGATACATAACCATTCCGCCCTCCAAAAAATAACTTTTCTGATATTCAAAAACCTGCCGCGGCGCAGAACGATGAAAAACGCTTCCAAACTGCATAGTTTCCGCCTTCCTGTCTTTTACAACACTGTTCGCATAATAATAAGTCGCCCTGCATTTTGAATAAGTCACATCGTTCCCGGATTCGTCTTCCAGCTTCAGCCAGCAGCGGATATTGTTCATAGTTCCGCTGTTTTCCGGCCGGTAAATCAAAAGCTCCCACTGATTAAAATGCAGCGGAGAGTCGTCGTTCAGCCGCCGCGCGTTTTCTTTTTCCTGGCTGAAACAAAATCCATTCAAAATAAACAATATATATAGAAGAAAAATGCAAAAAATCCACGTTTTTTTAGTGTGCATAAGAAAAATTTATCCGTCAAATATCGTTTGGTCAACTATGCGGGAATTTAAAATCTGTACAAGTTAGAAAAACTGTGTTAGCATTAAAACATCGTGGAGGTAACTAATATGCCGTATACAGCGTTAGAAAAGAAAATAGAAGCTCTTCCTAAGAAATATGTTGATATGGTTGCAGATTATGTTTCTCTGCTTGAACTAAAAATTAAATCAGAAAAAGAAGATAAATTTTTGCAAATGGAATCAACAGTTTCAAAAGCCACAATGAACACTATGTGGGAGGAATTAAAAAATGACACATGGTGAAATATGGTGGATTGATTTTGGCATTCCAATTGGAAGTTTGCCCGCATATAAAAGACCAGCTGTAATTCTGCAAAATGATGAAATTTGCGGTCGTAATTTGAATACTGTTTTTGTTGTTCCGCTTACAAGCAATATAGAACTTGCAGAATATGTTCCAAATATTTTATTTTCAAAATCTGAAACAAATTTACAAAAAGACTCTGTTGCAGTTATCCATTTGGCAGGCGCTGTGAATAAATTTGCTCTTGCTGAGAAAATATCAAAATTGTCTGATTCAAACTATAAGAAACTTGTAAAAGCCTTAGAAAGTTTCATTGAAGCCTGAAAAATTTAATAAATAAATTTCCGTTTTTTATTTATCCAGAAATTCCTCTCATTTCATAAAACTCTATCACAATTTGATAGTGTAATGGTTTTATATTTTCATCAATGGCAGGAGTGGCTTATGAAAAAGAGAAGTAAAAAAATTCGCCTAAAGGGTATACCCTTTAGGCTGTTGACACAAACAGCCTAAAAAACTTTTCATCGCTACGCTTGAAAAGTTTTTTATTTCATGGAGAGTTTTTGAAAAATCTTCTGAACATTATCCGCATAAATAAAATTCAATTCTTTTAAGAGGTGTTTATGAAATACATTATTCGAATATCCGGAGTTCTTGTTATATGTTTCGTTTTGTTAATAATTGCTATCAACAGCAAAAAAGTTATAACCAGCGAGCAAAAAGGACGGGCTGCGGCTACAGCAGGCTCTCTAGCAAATAATGGTAGAAAGATAACAGATTTAGAAAAAAAGGTTATAGCAGAAGGTTTAAATATCATTCTTGATAAAATTGATCAAGCTAATGGAAAATCTATAGAAGATGCATATAAAACCTATATAGATAAAAAAAATGATTGGCTTAATATGCAGCCAGAATTGTCAGAAAATTTAATAAACTATTTTGATTCATACTTTGAAATCAGGCTTGCTCTTTTTTTCTGTATGGAACACAAAATGACAATTACTAAAGCAATTGAGCTTAAAAATCGTCAGGATTGGACTATTTTTGGAGAAACAAAAGCAGCTAAGCAAGAATTATATGAAAACGAGTTCTATAAGGACAACCAATATTTATTAGGTAAAAAAGAGATTAATAAAGGTCTTTCTGATTGTATAACCAAAGTTGTTGATTTAGCAAAATATATGCAGCAAAACTTAAAAGCTCATGCAGAAATACCACCTACGGATTTAATAAGATTGTCTTATAAATATATTTATGAGCTGGATAAAAACAATACTGTTGGTATTCAATTTATAAATTTAACTCGCGCTTATGAAGACTCTGTTGCAAAAAAGATTCATGGAGCCAGTCTCACAGAAAAAGATGTATTGGTGCTTGAACTGAAAGAAGCGTATCATTTGAACGAAGCTGCTGAAGAAAACAATGAATCAAAACGTAAAAAAGATTGTACAGCTATTGAGGATGAGATAGAGCGAATATTTAATGAATATCCAAATTCAATAGGTGAACAAGGAAGTTATAAAGAGGCTTTTACTTTCTTAAAAAGAATAACAAAACTCGCATCGGATATTCAGCAATCCAAGGATGAATTTGGATGGTTTAAAAATGAAGAGCAAAAAAGTTCCCTTGAATGGGTAAAAAATACAGATAATATACCATATATGAAGTAAAAGGATATGATATGAAAAATAAAAATTTACAGATTAATTTTACAGATATACCGGTTATAAAGCTTGCCGCAGGTTTAGTAGCATTATTATTAACATCAGTTTCTATAAATTCGTATGGAGCTATAGGCTTACATTCGTTGCTAAGAATGCCAGAAATTCTTGTTTATTTTATATTTGGACTGTTGCATGCGCTTATCACGCTAGAACGAAAAAATAAACAAGAACTTCAGAACAGTATATTATATTTTTTCTCAAATTGGCTTCTTTTTACCGCTTTTTATAAATTAATTCTATTACCAGCATGTGGTTTTGGATATTTTGAATGGATAATACTAGGAATAACATTCTTTTTAGAATTCTGTGTAACAGTACAGAGCAAAATGTCAAAAAAAATCATATCAACAAATATTGATTCCCTTTTGATTTATGGTATTTTTTTGTTTTTATTCAAAATTCTTGTTCGTTATATGTTGCCAAACAATTTAGCCACTAATATTTTGGAAAACTCAACAGCCATGAATTTTATTACAATATTAATAGCATTGCTAGCTGCTTACGGAATAAAATGCACTGTTTCAAGTTTAAAGCTTAAAAAGGAAATAAATAAAAGTTCAGTTATAATTACAAAAACTGCAAAAGGTGTTTTTTCTGCAATTTCCAAATGTTTTTTTCGGATAATCTCTTTTATCGTAAATTTGATTCTCACAATTGTTGCGAACCCAATCATACTTTTAATAATTGTTGGAACAGTTGGTCTTTTAGGAGTTGTCGGAATATTGGGCGGACTATGGCGCATAAGTAAAGCAATAGAAAAAATAAGCACAGATATTAAGCAGTTTATTGCACCTATTTTGAGGTTTGCCCTAGAAACAGATAATCCAGCTTATTTTGATGATTCTTTAAGTACTGCAGGAAATGTTTTGGCATTTATCACAATATTCGGTGCCACAATTTTTGAATATAGGGAAACACAAAATATAAAAGAAAGAAATCTTGCTATAGAAGAAAAGAATCATAAAAAGATAGAAGTCTTCTTTTCCCAAAAAGAAAAAACAAATAAAAACTAAGAGGAAGTTGATGTTATGAATGAAGCGACACTGACAAGTTATAAAGATTTATCATTAAAAATACAGACTGACGAAAATAAAAAAATTGAAAAGAATCTGGACATCGAATTATCGTCAGCTCAAAAAAGCATGCTTGAGAGTGATTCCGAACTAGGAATGTATTATAATGAGCTGAATGCGCAGGGAAATACAGGCACTTTAGCCGATTGGACAAGCTTTATAGCGGCAAAAACACTGGAAGATAAAACTATATCCATTGAAAAAAGTCTTGACCAATATAACAATCAGAGTAATGCAGTTTTACTTCTTGGCTTGGTGCCAACTTTTAAAAATCAAGTAAAATCTATAAAAGGTGTAAAAAATTTTCTTAACTGGGTTAGTTTTGTAAATACAAATAATTTTCATGTGCAAAACAAAGACATAGATGATATTCTTGTTAATTCAACAGAGATTTTGTTAGATAAAATCTCGATTATCTATCCAGCAAAAAAAGCTGTTAAAGATATTGAAAATATTTTGGATTTAACAAGCAAAAATTGTTCTCAGAATTTTTTACAGACTATTCACAAAGAACTGCATAAAATAAAAGATTCAGAAAATTTAAAAAATGAAGACAAGGAAAAACTTTATAAAACTTGTTTATCATCGTTAAGAGATGCTATTTATATTGCAAATGATACTAAAATTTTTAGTTCATTTTTATTTGAAGAATATCATTTGTTTAAATTGATTGAAGAGATGGGGAAAACAGCAGATGATTTTGGTCAAAGTGATTTAAACTCGATTATTGATTCTTTATTTTCTATCTATTTTTATACAATTGAAAATTTTGGATTGGCTCTAACAGAAGATAAAAAGATGGAAATTTTCAATGCGCTGATTCCTTATGATACTACAAGCAAGAGAGAAATTTTTATTGAAAAAATATCCAATAAAATATTAAGTGAAAATGAAAATGATTTTTCAAAACATTTTGCATGCAAAATCCTTGAGAAAATTTTAATAGAAGATATTCCTGATAATAGAAAAAATAAAGACGCAAAATTAAAATGTGTTAAGTTGATTTCTGGTATTTATGCACAGAGTTGTGAAAAAAATGAAGAGCTCAATAGTTATATAAAAGAATGTCTGGGAATGGATGGAAATAAAGCTGCACAGTCAGATGAGATAAACCGGGTTCTAATAAGAAATTTAATAAGTGTCTATAAAAACAATGTTATTGATATTCAGATAAGAGATAACTTGTATACATTATTTTCTGATATTTTTCCATCATGTTTAAAACTGTTTGAACAAATAAAAGTTAATGAAGAGATAATTGATTTATTATTATCCCGTCCAGAAAATCCAAAAACTCTTTCAACAATAGAATATTTCTTAAAAGCAGCATATATAGATACTGATGAAAAGAAAAGAGTATTCATATTTTTAAATAATCAATTTCCACAATATAATACTGCTGCTCAAAAATTAATAATTCAAATTATTACAAAAAATATAGTGGAAAGTAAGGATTCAAAAAATAAAGAATTGTATCTAGATGTCTGCGGAATATTATCAAAAGCTGTTGTTAACAATGAAATTTTGACTTCTTCCGAGAAAAAAAATGTAGTTTTCTTTCTAATCGATTTATTTTTGCTATTTGAAAATAGGAGAAGTGAGCTTAATGATTATTTGCGTAACATCATCAAAGAACTTGATGACAATGAGCTAAAATTATTCATTTTTGAAACACTTTTGGAAAAAAGCGATAAAAATATAGAAATACTCTATCCGTTGCTAGAATTTTCTTATCTAAATTATGCTTCCTTAATAAAAAACAGTTCTCTTTTATTTAAATTTCTTCAATTTTTTGTTGAGCAGTTAAATAATCAGAATAATTTTATTGGAGCAAGAAAAATTTTGACAGAATATCTAAAAAGTGATGATTTAATTGAAAATAAAAAACAATTTTTGGACAGTCTGGAAAATAAAGAAAAATATAAGCTTTTATCTGCTATTCAGAAAAATATGCTTTATGAGATTATGCAAGATTGTCTTGATTCCAACGAAGATGCTAAATTAATAGATGAATTTTATAATACAATTGTTGAACATTTTCTTCCCTATGAATTGGAACAAAAAAAATCAGATGAATCATTCATATTCCGGATAGGAACTGATGAAGAAAATAGCAATAGAACAAAACGTTGGTTTAAAATTATTCTTGATTCGCCAAATGCAACAGAAGAACACGAAGAAATTCTTAAACTTATAAAACAAATATTACTTCGGGGAATAAACGACATTAGAAAAGACTATCTTGATTTATTAAAAGAATGTCAGATATATAAAAATGATAAGAAAAAGCTGTTGAATTACTCTCTTGAAATATACAATGAACTGATTAAATTCCAGTGTTCTTAAAATATCCAGAAATTCCTCTCATTTCATAAAACTCTATCACAGTTTGATAGTGTAATGGTTTTATATTTTCATAAATGGCAGGAGTGGCTTATGAAAAAGAGAAGCAAAACAAAATTCAACAAGAAATCGATTCAAAGTGTTTGCAAAAAGGAAGATTCTGGCTTGAATGAAGAGCTGCGTCCTGAAGCAAAAGACGGAATTGAAAATGTCAGAATGATTAATGCTCATCTTTATAAAATGATGTTTAAAATGTATGACCAGGTGAAGGAGTTAAAAACTCAGCTGGATTTTTTCATCAAAGAGGGCAAGAGTTACTACAAGAATTATGAAATCAATTGCGGCATAGGATTTTATCCTGATTCTGAATACAAACTTGAAGATGGAACTGTTTTTGATGGTGCTGACTGCGAATGGGAGCTGGTTTCAAAATACAAAGAGAAGCTGCCGGAAAAAATGAAAGCTTTGTCTTTATGGCAGAATTATCACTTTGGACCTTTTGAAAATTTGACTCACGATTATGTCTGCAAAGCTCTTTATTCATTTGCTTGCCCCAAAAAAGAAAAAGATGACCGGAAACGTCCTCATACAAATTATAAAATTCCTCTTGAAGTAATAAATCGGTGCAGGCCGGAAGATTTTTCAACTTCAATAGAAGTCTGTTTTGGAGAAAACCTGCAGCACAAGAATTTCAGCTATGAGGATTGGCAAAACTGGCGAGATTCTAATTTCTCAAAGAAACTTTTTCTGCCAAGTATTTGGCAATTGCCTTTATTACGAACTATCCGCATTCTTAACCAGGACAAAGCTCTTTTAAGAATTGAACTAGAATCCGCTGACATCAGAGCTCAGGTTATTAAAGATTTTGGCGCAGTAAAAGACAAGATGAATGATATTTTTTCAAAAAAACGAATTAATATGAGCTTAACTTATGGTTATAAGCGTCCGTTTGGAATAAAAACAAAAGCTGATTCTCTTGTTGAAAACGAAATTCAGATTATGTGCTGGCTTGATGGAATCAGTTCTGCAAATCTTGATGACCAGTCGAACAAAAGAGATATTCCTCAGTGGTGCGAGCCATTCATTTTTATGCAGCCGCCATACAATAAACATTATATGTGTTTTGCAAACCACGGAATCTGGGACCATTGTTCGCTCAGAACCGATCAGATTTTGAAGCTTAAGCCTCGCAATTTTGGCTGGAGCTGTAAAATCAATTTTGATTAACAAGATGATTTTATTATCTTAGCCCCGAATGTCGAGTTTTTTTGTAAATTCTGAAAAATCGCTTGCGGCAGATTTGCAGTTTGCTCAAGATGGATTTGGCTCGCGCTTCGCTTGTATTAATTCGGGTGCTCCGCAATTTAATTGATTCAATCGCCAAAAATCTTCACAAACTGTAAATCTGACTGCGCTTTCATTTTTTTTTCACAAAAAACTCAACGTTCAGGCTAGAAATAATTCAGCAAGTTTCGTTCTTTCTCAATAACCTAAACGATGACGGAATTCACGTGGCTCAAAAATTATCGCTGCACATTGAATGCGTCCGGTCCAGGATAAACGGCTGATTTTCCGAGTTCCTCTTCAATTCTAAGGAGCTGGTTGTACTTTTCAACGCGTTCTGAACGGCTTGGCGCGCCGGTTTTTATCTGGTTTGTGTTCAGGGCAACTGCCAGATCCGCGATTGTTGTGTCGGCTGTTTCTCCGGAACGGTGGCTTGCGATTGCTGTGTAGCCGGCCGCATGCGCCATTTTTATAGCTTCAAGAGTTTCAGACACCGAGCCAATCTGGTTCAGTTTTATAAGAATTGAATTTCCCGCGCCAAGTTTAATTCCTTTTGCAAGCCGTTCTGTGTTTGTTACGAACAAATCATCGCCAACAAGCTGAACTTTTTTTCCGAGCCGAGCAGTCATTTTCTGCCAGCCTTCCCAGTCTTCCTCGTCAAGTCCGTCTTCAATTGAAATAATCGGATATTTGTCCACAAGTTTTTCCCAATGGTCGATAAGCTCGTCTGTTGTGAACGTTTTTCCTGATTTCGGCTGTTTGTATTCGCCTTTTTTAGAGCCTTTCCATTCTGAGGAAGCCGCATCCATCGCAATTTTAAAATCTTTTCCCGGCTTGTAGCCTGCGTTTTCAACC
Organism: uncultured Treponema sp.; assembly: GCA_934718065.1. Classification (GTDB taxonomy): domain Bacteria; phylum Spirochaetota; class Spirochaetia; order Treponematales; family Treponemataceae; genus Treponema_D. The sequence goes on along the minus strand of CAKUZR010000013.1, from coordinate 54,680 downwards.
GCCTTAAGAATTGTCTCGATTGTTTCTTCATCGCTCGAAAGATTCGGCGCAAATCCGCCTTCGTCGCCAACTGAAGTCGCAAGATTTTCGCTTTTCAAAAGTTTCTGAAGAGAATGGAATACTTCCGCGCACCATCTCAGGGCTTCCTTGAAACTAGGGGCTCCAACCGGCATAATCATAAATTCCTGCACATCAACGGAATTTGTTGCGTGCGCTCCGCCGTTCAAAATATTCATCATTGGAACCGGAAGGTGAGTTCCCTGAACGCCGCCAAGAAGCCTGTAAAGCGGAACGCCCAGAGAGTTTGCCGCCGCCCGGCAAGCCGCGATTGAAACTGCAAGAATTGCGTTCGCACCAAGGTTCGACTTGTCTTTTGTTCCGTCGGCAGCAATCATCGCGCCATCAACTGCATAAATATCCGAAGCGTCAAGACCTTTTACCGCCTGTGCAATTTTTGTGTTGATATTTTCAACCGCTTTTTGAACGCCTTTTCCCAAATAACGGTTTTTGTCGCCGTCCCGCAGTTCCAGAGCCTCAAATTCGCCGGTGGAAGCGCCCGAAGGAGCCGCTCCGCGAGCCATTGTTCCGTCCGCAAGATAAACTTCCGCTTCAACTGTTGGATTTCCGCGTGAATCAAGAATTTCACGTCCTATAACTTTTACAATTTCAAGTTTGTCCATAAAAACCACCTTTTAAAGATTTTGGTTAGCAAATGCTAACTAGAACTAAGATACAGATTTTTTCGTTCATCGGCAAGTAAAAAAAATCTTGATAACATAATTTTTATCAGAATCTGGTTATATAAACAAATGTAGAAAAACAGTAGATTTTTAATATCACATTGAAATGAAATTTAGCTGCTAAATTTTTCAGGAGGAATATGAAAATCCTAAATTCTTTGAAAACTGCTGTTCTGGCGTTTTCTGCCGCTCTGATTTTTTCAGGCTGCTCTAAAAATCAAAAAACTCTTCAAATTTATTCTATAATCCACGAGGAAGAAACTACTGCGCTTACAAATCTTTTTACTAAAAAAACAGGAATTCCGGTTCTGTTTTTGCGCGCTTCAACCGGCGAGCTTGTAAACCGGGTAATTGCTGAAAAAGACAATCCACAGGCGGACGTTCTTCTTGGCGGCGCAACAAATTATCATGTTCAGGCGGACGAGGCGGGCGCGCTGGAGCCTTATCTTTCTCCGCTTGCAAAAGGCGTTCCTGAATATGCGCTTGCAAAAGACAACACTTGGACTGGTTTCTGCGTTCTTTCGCTTGGAATCGGCGTGAATAAAACTCGTTTTGAGCAGAAATTTCCTGGAATTGAAATTCCAAAAACCTGGGATGATTTGCTGAATCCGGCTTTTAAAGGTGAAATTGTTCTTACAAATCCAATTGCGTCTTCAACGGCGTATCTTTTTGTGCAGAATCAGCTTCAGCGGCTCGGCTGGGAAAAAGGCTGGGAATATCTTCTGAATCTTGCGCCTCTTGTTGGCCAGTTTCCAGACAGCGGAAGCGCGCCAGCAAAACTTCTTGGAACTGGAGAATATGCGATTGGCGTTTCATATCTGCACGCGATTGCAAAATATCATTCAGACGGATTTGACTTGATTCCGGTTGCTCCGCCGCAGACAGTAGGCGATGTTGACTGCATTTCAATCATGAAGAATACAAAAAATCTTGAGGCTGCAAAAAAATTCGTTGATTTTATGCTTTCAACTGAAGCCCAGGAACTTATGAGCTCAATTGATTTTACAGTTCCGGTGAATCCAAATGCAAAAGGTGCGGAAGGTTCTATTCCTGTAAGCCAGCTTGACCTGATAAAATACGATGTTGCCAAAGCCACAGCGCAAAAAGACGAAGTTCTTGGAATTTGGTCTAAAAATGTAAAATAACCGTATGAAGTTTGATTCAAAACGCAACAGCAAGTCCTTGCTTGCCGCCTGGATTCTTGTTGTTGCATTTTTCGTTCTGTTCATTGCTTTTCCTCTTTTCTGCGCGCTGATTTCCGTGCGTGCCAAGGATTTTGCGGCGGTTTTTACGCAGCCGGTCTGGCATGAAGCCATGAGGAACACTTTGGCGGAATGTCTTTCTTCAACAACGTTGTCGGTCGTGATTGGCTATGTTTTTGCATACGCAATCGCGAAAGGCAATATTCCGTTCAAAAGATTTTTCAGCGTTATTCCAGTTTTGCATTTGATAACGCCGCCTTTTGTTGGCGGACTCGCGTTCATTCTTCTTTTTGGGCGGCAGGGTTTCGTAACGCACAAGCTGCTCCGCCTGGATATTTCTCTGTATGGTTTCTGGGGGCTTCTGCTTGCGCAAACCTTGTGTTTCTTCCCGATGGCGTATTTAATCTGCCTTCAGACTTTAAAAGGAATAAATCCAAACCTTGAAAAGGCCGCCAGAGGAATGGGCGCGAGCGGCTCAAGAATTTTTTTCACAATCACATTGCCGCTCAGCTTGCCTGGAATTATCTCCTCATTTTTGTTTATTGCCGTAAGTGTTTTAAGCGATTTTGGAAATCCGCTGATTGTGGCCGGGCGGTTCAGGGTTCTTGCCGTGGAAATTTACACGCAGCTTACCGGCTGGCTGAAAGTTGGAACAAGCGTTGTTCTGGGAATTGTTCTTGTAGTTCCAAGCGTGATTCTTTTTTTTCTTCAGAACAGGATAAATTTAAAAATCGGGGCAAAAGCCGTAACGTTCAGCGGAAAAAATTCAATTTTTGTAAAAGATGATTTGGAATTTTCTAGTAAGAAAAACTATAGTTTTGGCGCAAGAGCCGGGCTTTCAGTTTTTGTAATTTTCATTTCCATGCTGATTTTGGCTCAGTTCGCCGCGATTGTAGCCGGAAGTTTCCAGAAGCTTTGGGGAATAAAAACTGAATTCACATTTGAGCATATAAAAGCCGTTTTAGGTTATGGGAAAGAACTAGGAAATTCCATAAGATTTGCGCTAGTTTCCGCCGTTTTAAGCACAGTGGTTGCCGCGGTTTCAAGCTATTTAGTTCACCGCACAAACGTTCCTCTTAAAAAATCAATAGACATTTTTGCGCAGCTTCCATCTTCGATTCCAGGTTCCTTACTAGGACTTTCCATTTCGGTGGCGGCAAACAGGCTGCATTTCAGAAATTCTTCGTTCTTGATAATTGTCGCAATGACCGTTGCGTTCATGCCGTTCGCCTACAGATGCATTTCAAATTCTTATATTCAAATAAGCAGAACTTTAGATGACGGAGCGCGTTCGCTAGGCGCAAACCAAATGGCGGTTCTTGCCACAATTCTTGTGCCGGTTGCAAAAAACGGTGTTTTCTGCGGATTTGTGTACGATTTTATCCGCGGCGTTGGAACTTTGAGCGCAGTAATATTTCTTGTTTCGTTTACAACGCCTTTGTCTTCAATTAAAATAATAAATCTTGCGGAGCAGGGCGACTGGGGAAAATCCGCGGCGTTCGCATTTATTCTTACAGCAATAACTTTTGCAATCCTGGGGCTTGCGCTTGCGGCCGTTTCATTTTCGGAATTCAGGCGGAATTTCAAAAAAAGAGGTAAAAATGGCGTTTCTTTCAATTGAAAATCTTTGCTTTTCGTATGGAAGCACACAAGTTATAAAAAATTTTTCAATTCAGGCTGAGGAAGGAAGTTTTACGACTTTGCTTGGTGCCAGCGGGTGCGGAAAAACGACTTTGCTTCGCCTTGTGAGTGGATTTCTTGAGCCGGATTCCGGAGAAATAAAAATCGGCGGCCAGATTATAAACGGGATTTTGCCGAACAAGCGGAAAATCGGATTTGTTTTTCAGGATTACGCGCTTTTTCCACATTTAACAGTTGAGCAGAATCTTTTTTACGGCCTGAATTTAAAGAAGCGGACTAAAGAATCAAAAATTGAAAATAAAAATCTTGTTTTGCAGACTGCGGAAAATCTGGGGCTCCAGAATCTTCTGAGCCGCTTTCCGTCGGAACTCAGCGGCGGCCAGCAGCAGCGCGTGGCTCTGGGAAGGGTTCTGGTTTTAAAGCCGAGCCTCCTGCTTATGGACGAGCCGCTTTCTTCGCTTGACACAAATCTTCGGCTGAAAGTCCGCGAGGAGCTGAAGGAAATCCAGCAGAAACTGAAAATCACCACGCTTTATGTAACGCACGATCAGGAGGAGGCGCTGAGCCTTTCCGACAAAATTGCGGTCATGAAGGACGGAAAACTTCTTCAGCACGGAACGCCGCAGGAAATTTATTTTGCGCCGAAAGACCGTTTCACCGCCGAATTTGTTGGCCAGGCAAACTTTGTGAACGGAAAAATGTTCCGCCCGGAATGGGTGAAAATTTCAAAAAGCGGCATTGATTCAGCGGATTTTGCAGGAACCGTTGTTGGCAAGGAATTTTTGGGCGCTTTCACAAAATACAAAATTCAGGTTGAAGACAAAATTTTTTCCGCATCACAGCTGACTGCCTGCGCCGAAGAAATTTTTCCAGGTGAAAAAGCCGGAATTTTCATTCTGAAAGAATGTGATTTGCGGCAGGACTTTTAATTCTCCTGAAAAATGCCGTTTTTCTTTTTTTTCTTATTGAGAAATATTTTTTTCACTTTTGCCCCTAAAAATGGTTTGAACAATCTAACAATCTATTGTATTTAAATTTAGTTGCGTTAAAATTGAATGGAACTTTAAAAACAAAAAATTCTTCACAAAGTTCGTTTTAATCATTTTATTAAATCTAGGAGGTTTAAGATGATTATTGCTAATAAATGGGTTGCTTTCGGTGTTGGCGTTGCCGCCGGAGTTGCTTTGGTTTCTATCACAAAAAATCCAGCTTTCAAAAAGGCTTGCGCCGCTGTTGTAGGAAAAGGCTTGCAGCTTAAAGATGATGCCGCGGCTTTTGCTGAATCAGTAAAAGAAGACGCTCAGGATATTGTTGCAGAAGCAAAGTACAACAATCAGCAGGCTAAAAAAGGCGAGAAAGCTTAAACTTTTATGAATGTAACTATTCATCATGCGCTGCCTGGCCGCGTTCGTGTTCATTACAATAAGCACGAAATTTCAGCCAGGCAGGCAATTCTTGCGCAAAGTCTTATTGCTGTTCAGGATGGAATCAAAGATATTGATGTAAACACGGTTGTCGGCTCGTATCTTATTCATTATGACCAGAAAATTATTGCGCAGAAACAAATTGAAAATCTTTTCAAAGCTCTGACGGGAAAATACCTGAATGACAAAAAGCTTCTGGAAAATGTTGCGCAAATTCCGGAAACTCAAAGCATTTCGGGAATTTTTATTTCAACGTTCGGCGACTACTACCTGAAAAAATGGTTTTTGCCAGCGCCGGTCAGAACTTTTCTTCTATATATTGATATTGTTCCAAGAATTTTCAGCGCGCTCAAAGTTATGCTCAAAACTGGAAAAATTTTCAGCACGCAGACTTTGGATTCAACCGCGCTTATGGTTGCGGCGCTCACAGGAAATACGAACACGGCAAGCTCAATCAACCTTCTGCTGAGTCTTGGCGAAGAGATTGAGGAAATCACAAAGCGTGTTTCCTATGGAAATCTTGCGCACAAGCTTCTGGTCAACAACGAGCCGGCTCATCTTCTTGTGAACGGCGAGGAAAAAACTGTTCCGCCGGAACTGCTGAAAAAAGGCGACCTTGTTGTTGTCCGGGAAGGCAGCATGATTCCTGCCGACGGTGCTGTTGAAAGCGGCGAGGGCATGGCGAACCAGGCCAGCATCACCGGAGAATCTCTTCCTGTTGAAAAAAAGGCTGGCTGCGGAGTTTTTGCCGGAACAGTTCTTACTGAAGGCGAAATCGTTGTAAGAGTCAGAACAACCGGAAGCGAGACAAAAGTTCAGAACATCATAAATATGATTGACAATTCGCAGGGACTGAAAGCTGATGTCCAGCGGAAATCCGAGCTTCTTGCCGAAAAAATCGTTCCTTTCAACTTTTTGCTTGCGGCTGTCACTTGGCTGATAACAAAAAATCTTACAAAAACAATGTCAACTTTGATGGTTGATTATTCGTGCGCAATGAAACTTTCCGCTCCGATTGCCGTTCTTTCCGCAATGAAAGAAGCCGCGGAGCATGGAATTTCTGTGAAAGGCGGAAAATACCTGGAGCTTGTTTCCGAGGCGGACACTGTTGTTTTCGACAAAACCGGAACTTTGACCTACGCAAATCCAGTTCTTGAAGAAATTTTCCCGATGCACGATTTCACCGCGGATTTTGTTCTTCAGACGGCGGCGTGCCTTGAAGAGCATTTTCCGCATCCGCTTGGCAGAGCAGTTGTAAAAGCCGCGGAAGAATCAGGACTTCATCACCCAGAAAACCACACAAAAGTTGAATATCAGGTTGCGCATGGAATCGCTTCAACAATCGCATACAAAAAAGTTTGTGTTGGAAGCGCGCATTTCATTTTTGATGATGAAAAAATTCCTTGTCCGCCTGAAGTCAAGGAAATCCAGCAGCATTCTATGGAAACTGGAAAATCGCTGCTTTATCTTTCTTATGACGGAAAACTTGCCGGCGTTCTTGCAATCGGCGATCCAATTCGGCCGGAAGCAAAAGACGTTATTTCAATGCTTAAAAAAACTGGAATAAAAAATTGTGTTATGATTACGGGCGACACCGAAGGCGCAGCTAAAAAAATTGCGGAAACTGCCGGGCTTGACTCGTGGCATTCGCAGGCTCTTCCGGAAGACAAAGTTTCTCTTATCGAAGAAAAACGAAAAAACGGCCATAAAGTAATAATGCTTGGCGACGGAATCAACGATGCTCCGGCTCTTTCTGCCGCAGATGTTGGAATCGCAATTGAAGGCTGCTCGTCTATTGCCGGCGACACAGCGGATATCGTTCTTACAGAAAACGGACTTGAAAGCCTTGCCGTAACCAGAATGATTGGACACAACCTGCTTGAAAAAATCAACAGGCAGAACGTGCAGATTATAGAAATAAATTCCCTTCTTCTTGTTTTAGGAATTGCGGGACTTATTTCTCCACAGCTTGCGGCGATTCTTCATAATTCAACAACAGTAGCAATGTCGGTAAGGGCAATGCAATCTGTTCTTGACAATTAATTCAGTTGGAGTAAAAAAATGCTTGTGACTAGTTTTTTTCCAGGACGCATAAGATTGCGCGCCGCGATTTTCAAGAATGAAGAGCTTTGTGAAAAAGCGCGGAAGATTCTTTCAAAATCTGATGCCGTAAAAAAAATCGAGCATAATCCGCTTACCGGAAGCATTCTGCTTGAATATGACATAAAAAAAGTCCCGATGGAAAAACTTCTCCCCATGCAGGATTTCTTTATGAAACTTGGAAAAGAAGCGGAACGCTACGACGGTTCAGAACTCGGCTGCAAAAAAATCGCCGGAATGCTTGATGAACTTGAAGGAATTGTTTCAAAATGGTAAGAAAAAAGTCTAAAAAAAGCAAAAAATCATTTCCGTTCGGTTTCTTTCTGTTGATTCTGCTTGTTCTGGCGGTTCTGCTGATTTTTGCAAAGTATCAGGGCTTGGAGCTGATTCCCCAGGGAAGCCAGCCGCAGAATTCAGCGCGGCAAAATATTGAAAGCGTTGCAAAAACTGAAAATTTGGAAAATTCCGCCCAGGAAAACCCTGCTACCGAAGCCGAGCCGAAAACGCAAACTTCCGGGCAAACACTCGTTCTTCTTACAGAAAATCTTCAGGTTCCGGAATGTGGCTTGAAAAATCATTCCGCCGACCACGAGCTTCGCCAGTTCAAATATTATTCTTTGTGCTACCGCGAGTCTTATGAGCAGGCTGAATGGTCCGCTGAATGTATAAAATCTTCAATGCTGGAAAAAAATGCGGCGCGCTCAAATGATTTCCGCCCGGATGACAAAATTTCCACAGGTTCGGCGACTCTTGCTGACTACAAAAGCTCCGGCTATGACCGCGGCCATCTTGTTCCGGCAGCCGATATGTCTTTTGACGCGGACGCAATGAGCGAAACTTTCTTCATGAGCAATATGAGTCCGCAAGCTCCGCAGTTCAACAGAGGAATCTGGGTGAACCTTGAAACACAAGTCCGTCTGTGGGCGCAGAAATTCGGAAAAATTTACGTTGTTTCAGGGCCGGTTCTTAACAAAAGCGCGGAAGAATTTCCTTCAATCGGGAAAAATCAGGTTTCAGTTCCGGAATTTTACTACAAAGTGATTCTTGCGCCAGTCTACAAAGACGAGGAAGATTTAGCAACTCCGGAAGATTCTGAATCCGCAATGGCGATTGGATTTATAATTCCAAACCAGAAATGCGATGAAGATTTCTGGAGCTACGCTGTTTCAATTGACGATGTGGAAAAAATTACAAACATAGATTTCTTTCCGCAGCTGGAAGATTCCCTTGAAACTCAAATTGAAGCTGATTTTCAGATTGAAAGCTGGAAATAGGCAAGGAAGGCTCAATGCAAGGTTTTGTAAAATCACCGGAAAAACGTTATTCAGGATTTGAAAAAGCGGCTGTCCTGCTTGCGGAACTTGGTTCTGCAAGTGAAAAAGTTTTGCAGGCGCTAGAGCTTTCCGATTTGGAAAAAAACAAGCTTTCAAGGGCAATGCAAAGCCTTGGTCATTATGACGCGAACAATCTGGAACACGTAAAAAGAGAGCAGGCTGTTCTTAATGAAGCCCTTTTGTACGGCGCACGAAAAAATATTCTTTCAAAAAAGCCGGTCGTTCCAGCCGAAGAACGCGACAAGAATAAAAATATGTGGCAGACTGTAAAAACAGATCCGGACAAAGTCGCAAACATTCTGAAAGTCTGGCTTGATGAAGAAAAAAACTAATTTTCCTGTTTTTTCTGGTATTCTTCCAGTTTTGACTTGAGTTCCGCCAGCTCAATTTCGCAGGCCGTTTTTTCCGCGGCGATTTTTTCAGCATTTTCCTCGCCAATGCAGTTTTCAATGTCGCCTTGAAGTTCCGGAAGAATTGTGTTTTCAAGCTCGAAAATTCTTTTTCTTGCGAGTGAAATATTTTTCGGAGGCCTTCCGCCTTTTTTTCCGTTTTCGCGGCTCGCCCTGATTTTTCTGTTGCTTTTTGATTTTCCGTTGTACCGGTAAAGCATATCAATCCAGGTTTCCAGATTTCTGACATTTGTTTTTATTCCAAACTGAATGTCGTCGATTTCCTTTGAAGGATTGTCCCGCGCGAATTTTTCAAGTTTTTCCTGCAGGATTTTCAGTTCCGCCAAAGATTTTTTTATTTCTTCCGTTTTTAAAGACATATTTTTATTATAACCAAAAGCATTGGGTTTGTACATATTGATTAACCGCAAGAAATTCTATATTCTATAAATACTTTTAGCGGCTGGCTGAAGAAAGGAGGTGAATTCGAATGGCGACTATCATAGTTGGCGAATCAGAGAATCTTGAAAAAGCTCTAAAACGTTTTAAACGTATGACAGAAAACGAAGGCATCGTAAAAGAATTCAAAGATCGCAGATATTTTACTAAACCTTCTGCTGAACTTCACCAGAAAAAAACTTCATTGGAAAGAAAACTTCTGATAAAAAGAAAAAAAGCGGCTCGCAGTTCTTCTTATTAAGGAAATTTTACTTTTTTTCCTTGACATCCTGTACGAAAGGAGCTAATATATTATTAGCTTGTAAAAAGCTGATAAACTCTCTCCGATTTAGTATGGGAAACCATACGGACGGCTTTTTGGACAACTTTGTTGCTTCGAAAAGCCGTTTTTTTATTTCAGGAGCGGATTTCAAAACCCGTAAAGCAAAAGATTAATCAAAATGAAAATTAAACTTGAAAATCTAAACAAAACATATCGTTCAAAAGACGGCTCAAAAATAAAGGCTGTCAGCAATGTTTCACTTGACATTCCGGAAAACAAAATTTTTGGAATAATCGGAAAAAGCGGAGCCGGAAAAAGCTCGCTTGTCCGCCTTGTCAGCCTGCTTGAAACTCCAGATTCCGGCGCGGTTTATTACGGCGAGAAGCGTGTTGACAATCTTCCAAAAGCGCAGCTTATTGCCCAGCGAAGAAAAATCGGGATGATTTTCCAGAATTTCAATCTTTTTACTTCAAGAACAGCCGGAAAAAATATTGCGTATCCGCTTGAAATTTGCGGAACTCCAAAAAAAGAAATTGCCGCGCGGGTAAAAGAAATGCTGAGCCTTGTTGGACTTGACGACCGCGAAAATGCGCCAATCAGCACTCTTTCCGGCGGACAGAAACAGCGCATCGCAATTGCACGCGCGCTTGCAACAAATCCAGATATTCTTTTCTGTGATGAAGCGACCAGCGCGCTCGATCCTCAGACAACGCGTTCAATTCTTGAGCTTATCCGCGACATTCAGAAAAAGATGAACCTTACGGTTGTGATGATTACACACCAGATGGAAGTTGTCCGTGACGCGTGCGACCAGGTTGCCGTAATTGAAAACGGAGCGGTTGTGGAGCAGGGAACTGTTTCAGACTTGTTTGCAAATCCGCAGACTGAAACAACAAAAGATTTCTTAAGAAATATTTCCCACACAAACGATGAAGCGGTGAAAAACACTTCGTCAAGCCTGGTGAAATGGTCGAAGGGCGGAAAATATTCGCTCAGATTTGCCGGAGAATCTTCCGGCGAGCCGATTTTGAGCAAAACAACGAAAAAATTCAACGTAGATTTCAATATTCTTGCCGCAGGAATCGAAAAACTTCCTGAAAGCCAGGTTGGAACTATGATTGTTGATATAATCGGTGAAAAACCGGAAATTGAGAAGGCGATTGCTTTTCTTAATGAAAACAACGTTTCGGTTCAGGAAGAATCTTTTGAAGGAGAAAAACTATGAGCCAGATTTTGACTTTAGTAGGGCAGTCAACCCTTGAAACTTTGATAATGACATTTTTTTCCGCCTTTTTTGCGCTGGTTCTGGGTTTTCCGCTTGGAATTCTTCTGAACATAACAAATAAATTCGGAATTACGCCTCGGCCGGTTTTCAATATTGTGCTGAGCCGAATAATTGATGTTTTGCGTTCGTTCCCTTTTGTAATCCTGATGATTGTTCTTCTTCCTTTTACGCGTTTTGTGCTTGGAAGCGCGATTGGAACTGCGCCTACAATTGTTCCGCTTGCAATCGCGGCAACTCCATTTGTTGCCAGAATCACAGAAACTTCCCTGAACGAAGTTGACAGCGGAATGGTTCAGGCGGCAAGGGCAATGGGCTCAACAAACTGGCAGATTATTTACAAAGTCCTGGTTCCGGAGGCAATGCCTTCAGTTATTTCGGGAGTTACACTCACAATAATCACGCTGATTGGATATTCCGCAATGGCTGGAACTCTTGGCGGCGGAGGGCTTGGCGATCTGGCAATCCGCTACGGCTACCAGCGTTTCCGCACAGGAATCATGGTTGCGTCTGTAATCGTAATTATTATTCTTGTCGCTTTGATTCAGTTTATTGGAACAAAAATCACAAACCACATGATGAGCAAGAGATAATTTTTGAAAAAAAACGCTAAAAACCGTTGACACTTTTTAAACATCAAGGTATAAATTAATCATACTAAATCGCTAGGAAATTAGTGATTTTACAAAAGAAATTTTGGAGGATAATATATGAAAAAGATTATCGCTTTTGCTGCGGCTGCATTGGCTATTGCTTCTGTAAATGCCCAGAAAACATTGAAAGTAGGCGCGACACCAGAGCCGCACGCTGACATTTTGAATCTTATCAAAGATGACTTGAAAGCCGAAGGAATCAATCTTCAGGTAATTGAAATGACAGATTACCCGACATTGAACGAAACTCTTGAAGCTGGTGACATCGACGCAAATTTTGACCAGCACTTGCCATATATGCAGTCTTTCAACAAGGAAAAGGGAACTCACCTTGTTGCAGTTGCAGGAATTCATGTTGAGCCGTTCGCTTTGTATTCAAAAAAAGTAAGCTCAATCAAAGATTTTAAGAAAAAGGCTGTAATCGCAATCCCGAATGACCCGACAAACGAGGCTAGAGCGCTTCTTCTTCTTCAGGAAGCTGGACTTATCACTTTGAAAGACGGCGCAGGAATTGAAGCAACTCCAGTTGATGTAAAAAACAATCCGTTGAAGATTAAATTCCGCGAAATTGAAGGCCCATCTCTTCCACGTGTTCTGAATGATGTTGACGGCGCGGTTATCAACGGAAACTATGCGCTTCCAGCTGGACTTTCAGCTAAAAAAGACGGACTTTTTGTTGAAGGCTCTTCTTCTCCTTATGTAAACTATCTTGTTGTAAAACAGGGCAGCGAAGACAAGCCGGAAATCAAGGCTTTGGCAAAAGCACTTCAGAGCCAGAAAGTAAAAGACTACATCAACAACCGCTATCCGAACGGCGAAGTTGTAGCAGCTTTCTAAACTGTTAAACTGGCAGATAAAAAATCCGCGGACTTCTAAAATCATCCGCGGATTTTTTTATATTTTCAGCGTTTTTGAAAATCTTTCAAAGCGGTCCATCGCATCTTTCAGGATTTTCCTAGGACACGCCAAGTTGATTCGCACGAAATTTTCGCCGGCTTTTCCGTATTCACTGCCGCCATTTATGTAAAGACCGGTTTTCCTGCGCAGTTCCGCGGCAAATTCATCGCCGTTCTGGTGCAAATCCACCCAAAGCAGATAAGTTGAATCTGAATCCACAGCGGAAAATCCGTTTTTCAGGGAATTTATCCGCGCCGCCGCATATTCCCGGTTTTTAAAAAGATATTCATTCAGCGCATCAAGCCATTCTCCGCCCTCGTTGAAAGCCGCGATTGTGGCATCAACTGCAAACGCATTCGGCTCGGCAACTTCATCCGTGTTCAGAGCGCGCCAGACTTTATGCCGCAAAAACTGATTTTTCACAATGACAGCGGCGGAATTAATTCCTGCAATATTGAAGCATTTTGTAGGCGCAACGCAGGAAACCGAAATCTCCGCGCAAGTTTCAGATGCACTCGCAAACGGAACATATTCTTTTCCAGGGCGGACAACATCGCAATGAATTTCATCGCTGATTACAGTTACTCCGTGTTTCTTGCAAAGCTCGCCGATTTTCGCAAGCTCATTTTTATTCCAGATATTTCCGGTCGGATTTTGAGGATTGCACAAAATCATAAGCGAAACCTGCGGGTCGGAAAGCCCGTTTTCAAGGCGTTCAAAATTCAGCGAATATCTTTTTCCGTCATAGTCAAGCGGACATTCAACAGGAAAACGGCCGTTGTTCACTATTGAATTAAAAAAAATGTTGTAGCAAGGCGTAAGAAGCAGAACTTTTTCAGCCGGAGTAGTAAGTTTTCTTACACAAGAAGAAATCGCAGGAACAATGCCTGTGCAAAAAATCAGACATTCTGACAAAATTTCTAGCTTATGCCGGCGGTTCCACCAGCAAATGTAGCTGTTTTTCCATTCATCAGGAACAATTGAGTAACCGAAAATTCCGTTTGAAACGCGTTTTTCAATGGCTTTTCTAACGCAAGGCGCAGTTTCAAAATCCATGTCGGCAACCCAAAGCGGAAGCTCGCCGTTTTTCACGTCCCATTTCAGGGAATTCGTGTTTTTTCTGTCTACAATTCTGTCAAAATCAAATTTCATTTATCGCCCGTATTATTGCTCGTTCGGATTTGGGTCTTCTGAAAATTTCTCGTCAATTTTTCCGCACAAAATTTCAGTTTTTGAAATATCGACGCGCTTCGGATTCATAATCAGAGTTCCAATTCCAGCGGCTTTTATAACGCCGGATCCTGGATTTTTCACGCTGTCAATTTTATTCACAACGTCCGCTTTTATGTTTGTTGAATATTCAAAGGCCAGATCAGTGTTGACAAGAGTGCAGTTTTCAAGCGTAAGTCCGTCAACATAGCACAAGCCCTGGTTGCTTTCAATAGTGCAGTTCACGAATTTCAGATTTTTTGAATGCCAGCCAAGATATTCGCCGTAAATGCAGGAATCGTAAACCGTAACATTTTCGCAGTTCCAGAAAGAATCTTTTGAATTCAGTCTCGCATTGCGGATTTCAATGTTTTTTCCGCCGTCAAGAAAATAATTTCCGTCCAGAACAAAATTTTCTGCCGTGAAATTTTCTGAATTCATCGCAAAATAATTGCCTTTTGCATAAACGTGGTCAAGCTGAATATTTTTGCAGCTCCACAAAGTTTCCTCAGCGTTGCCAAAAGTTACATTCTTCAAAAAAACGCCATCGCAGCGGCGGAATTCCTTCGGAGCCTCGATAACCGTGTCTTCAATGCGCGTATTTTTTGCGTACCACAAACCGGAACGCGAAAGGTCGTGAAAAATCGAATTCCGCACGGTTGCATTTTCAGTTTCCCACAAAGGATATTTGTATTCAAAGCTGGTCTGGTCAAGAATCAGATTTTTTCCATGCTTCAAAGGCGACTCGCCATCCAAAAAAGTTGAATTCACATAATGCGAATCCCGTGAAAAATATTCAGCACGCTCTCCAGAGAATTTTTTTTGATTGTGTTCTGTCATATAAATTTTCCGTATTTAAAAGATAATTACATTCTGCAAAAAAGTCCAAGAAAAAAAGAGAGAAGAATTGATAATTGATATATTTATTGTGGTAGACAGAACATATATTATGGAAAGTAAGTTTTTTGTTTTCTTTTTGAGTTAAAATCAATATATTTTAAATTATGGAAAGCAAAGATATTGTAATTATCGGCGGCGGCGTGGCTGGACTTTCAGCTGGACTTTATGCGGCGCGCTCTGGAATGGACTCGGTTGTGATAGATTCTGGCGGCGGCGGACAGGCACTTGAAATAAATAATCTTGAAAATTATCCGGGAATTTTTCCAGCGGCAAACGGAAGCGCGTTTATTCAAAATCTGGCTGAACAAGCTGAATCGTTCGGCGCAAAAATTGTCTACGCGGAAGTTTTGTCCATCGACAAGAAAAACAATCTGTTTTTTGTAAAAACCGGAAAAAATGAATTTGCGGCAAAATCCGTAATTTATGCGGCTGGAGCAACTCACAGCAAACTGGGAATTCCCGGCGAAGAAAGACTTGCCGGCCGTGGAGTTTCATACTGCGCGGTCTGCGACGGTCCATTTTTCAAAAACAAAAAAGTTGCGGTGGTTGGCGGTGGCGACAGCGCATGCTCCGAGGCTCTGTATCTTGCAAATATCGCTTCCCGCGTTGAGCTGATTCACAGGCGGAATGAGCTTAGAGCGGCAAAATCAATTGCGGAAAAAATTCTTTCAAGCAGCAAAATTTCGGTGCATTTTAATTCAATTGCAAAAGAAATAACCGGAGAAGAAAAAGTTTCTGGAATCAATGTTGAAAACGTTGAAAACCATCAAATTTCTTCTATTGAAACAGATGCGGTTTTTATTTTTGTAGGAATGAATCCGCGTGCGAATTTGCTGGAAACCCTGGAAAAAGACGAAAACGGCTACATAAAAACAGATGAAAAAATGGCAACTTCTGTTCCAGGACTTTTTATTGCCGGAGATGTGCGTTCAAAACCCTTGCGGCAGATTGTGACGGCCGCAAGCGACGGCGCAACCGCTGGAATTTTCGCCGCGGAATACGCAAAAAATCTGCAAACTTATTGAAACACAAACTTGTTGCCTTGAATCCTGATTATTTATAAAATATTCGTATGCGCTCAACTAAAGTTTTGCCGGCCTTGAAAGCAGCTTTTCCCCATACAATTCCAATTTTGGCAGGATTTCTGTTTCTGGGGTTTGCCTATGGGCTTTATATGAATATTTCCGGCTTCAGTTTTTGGTATCCTTTTGCAATGGCGATTCTGATTTTCGGCGGCTCGCTGGAATTTATCACCGTGACAATGCTTCTTTCACCGTTTGCGCCGCTTCAGGCTCTTCTTATAACTTTGATGGTTCAGGCGCGGCATCTTTTTTACGGAATCTCGATGCTCGAAAAATTCAAGGGGCTCGGCTGGAAAAAAATCTACCTTATTTACTCGATGTGCGATGAAACTTTTTCCGTGAATTACACTGCGGAAGTTCCAGAAGGAATTGACCGCGGATGGTTTTACACATGGATTTCATTTTTGGATCAATTTTACTGGGTTTTCGGCGCAACGATGGGCGGAATTTTCGGTTCGCTGATAACATTCAACACAAAAGGCCTGGATTTCGTTCTTACCGCAATGTTCACGGTGATTTTTGTGGACAGGCTTCTGAAAGAAAAAAAGCACTACACTGCCCTGATTGGTTTTGTTTCAACGCTTGGCTGTCTTTTGGTTTTTGGAAAAGATTCTTTTATGATTCCGGCGATGATTTGCATTCTTCTGCTTCTTTCGCTTTTCAGAAAACCTATTGAAAAATTTGGAGAACTTGAACAATGACCGAAATGCCTTTTTTTCAACGTGCGGTTATAATTGGAATTTGCGCGGCCGGAACTTTGCTTACAAGATTTTTGCCGTTTATTATTTTCAGAAGCTCAAAGCCGGTTCCAGAATATATTCATTACCTTGGAAAAGCGCTTCCTTCCGCGATTTTTGCGATGCTTGTGGTCTACTGTTTAAAAGGAGTTGATGTTTTTCAGGGAAGCCACGGAATTCCCGAGTTTATCGGAATTTTTTCAACAGCAATTTTGTATATCATCTCAAAGAAAAATATGATGGTTGCAATTGCCGGAGGGACTGCTGTTTACATGCTTTTAGTTCAATTTGCATTTTGATTTTGGAGGTTTTGTTTTATGGAAAAATATTCAGTTTCCGGAATGAGCTGCGCCGCCTGCGTTTCCCGCGTTGAAAAAGCGGTTTCAAAAGTTCCGGGCGTAACCAGCTGCGCGGTAAGCCTTCTGACAAATTCTATGGGCGTTGAAGGAACTGCAGCTCCTGAAGAAATCGTGGCTGCGGTCAAAAATGCAGGATATGACGCTGAAAAAATCGAAAAAAAATCCCGGTCAGCAAAAACGGCGAAATCCGGGCAAAATTCTTCTATTAAAAATAATAATGCGGATGAAGAAACTCTTCTGAAAGACAAAGAAACTCCCGTCCTGAAAAAAAGGCTTGTGTGGTCTGCGGTGATTCTGGCGGTTCTGATGTATTTGACCATGGGGCACGTAATGTGGAGCTGGCCGATTCCTTCCTGGTTCATGAAATACGGCGGAAACCACGTTGCAATGGGACTTGTGGAAATGATTCTTGCCTTTGCGGTTATGCTCATAAACAAAAAATTCTTCGTGAACGGATTCAAAAGCCTTTTTCACGGTGCGCCGAACATGGACACGCTTGTAGCGATGGGCTCGGGAATTTCTTTTCTGTACAGCACTTTTCAGCTTTTTGAAATGACAGATTCCGCTTTGGCCGGCGATTCTGAAAAATCAATGTTTTTAATGCACAATTTATATTTTGAAAGCGCGGCGATGATTGTAACTCTGATTACAGTCGGAAAACTTCTGGAGGCGGTTTCAAAAGGAAAGACAACAAACGCGCTTGAAAGCCTGATGAAACTTGCTCCAAAAACCGCAACTTTGATTCAGGATGGAAAAGAAACAGAAGTTCTGATTGAAGAAGTAAAAACCGGCGATATTTTTGTGGTGCGTCCCGGAGAAAATATTCCTGTTGACGGAAAAATCATTGAAGGAAATTCCGCAGTAAACGAGTCTGCGCTTACCGGCGAATCAATTCCGGTTGACAAAGCCGCCGGCGACAATGTTTCGGCTGGAACAATAAACCAAAGCGGATTTATAAAATGCTGCGCCACAAGAATCGGCGAAGACACAACGCTTTCCCAGATAATCCAGATGGTCAGCGATTCTGCGGCCACAAAAGCTCCTATCGCAAAAGTCGCGGACAAGGTTTCTGGAATTTTCGTTCCTGCTGTTCTGGCGATTTCAGTTTTAACATTTGCGGTCTGGCTTTTGGTTGGCGCGGAATTTTCATTCAGCCTGAGCCGGGCAATTTCCGTTCTTGTTGTAAGCTGCCCGTGCGCTCTTGGACTCGCAACTCCTGTGGCGATTATGGTTGGAAACGGAATCGGCGCAAAAAACGGAATTCTTTTTAAAACGTCGGAAAGCCTGGAAGAAACTGGAAAAACGCAGATTGTCTTGCTGGACAAAACTGGAACTGTAACCCGTGGCGAGCCGCTTGTTACCGATATAATTCCGAACCAAATCTCCGGAAATGAGCTTATTGAAAAAGCGGCTTCCCTTGAATCAAAAAGCGAGCATCCGCTTAGCAAGGCTGTAATGAAAAAAGCGGAAGAAGCCGGAATAAAAATTTCAGATGTAAAAGATTTTTCTTCTGTGCCGGGGAACGGACTTAAAGCAAATCTGAACGGAGCAAATCTTTATGGCGGAAATTTAAATTATCTGAAAAAAATCGTTCCAAATTCAATTGATGAAAATATTCTTGCGCAGGCAGAAAAACTTTCAGAAGAAGGAAAAACTCCCCTTTTCTTTGCGGAAAACGAAAAATTCCTTGGAATAATCGCCGTTTCCGATGTTCTAAAAGACGACAGTCCGAAAGCAATTTCCGAGCTGAAAAACATGGGAATAAAAGTTGTGCTTCTTACCGGCGACAATGAAAAAACCGCGAACGCAATCGGGCGAAAAGCCGGAGTTGACCAGGTTATCGCCGGCGTTCTTCCGGACGGAAAAGAAAAAGTTGTGAAAGAATTTAAAAAGCTCGGAAAAACCTGCATGGTCGGTGACGGAATAAACGATGCGCCTGCCCTTACCGCCGCGGACACAGGAATGGCTGTTGGCGCTGGAACTGATGTCGCGCTGGATGCCGCAAGCGTTGTTCTGGTGAAAAATTCACTTTCTGATGTTTCCGCTGCAATCAGATTGAGCCGAAAAACCTTGAAAAATATCCACGAAAACTTGTTCTGGGCGTTTTTCTACAATATTGCGCTGATTCCGCTTGCCGCTGGAGTTTATTTCCATGCGTTCGGGCTCAGCATGAATCCAATGTTCGGAGCCGCGGCCATGAGCCTTTCAAGTTTTTGCGTTGTTTCAAATGCTTTGCGGCTGAATCTTGCAAATATCAGAAATCCAAAGCATGATAAAAAAGCGAAAAAATCTGCTGAAAAACTGACAGGAGGAAATATGTCTACAGAAAAAATACTGAAAGTTGAAGGAATGATGTGCCAGCATTGCGAAAAACACGTAAAAGAAGCGCTAGAAAAAATCGACGGAGTTCAGGAAGCAACCGCTGACCATGAGAAAAAACAAGTTTTAGTGAAACTTTCAAAAGATGTTCCAGAATCTGAATTTGAAAAAGCAATTTCAGATGCCGGCTACACTTTTGTAAAATAATTTTAAGCTTAAAGCACAGCCTTTAAGAACTGCTGAAGGCGTTCGTTCTGTGGATTTACAAAAATCTGCTCAGGAGTGCCTTCCGCACCGATTTTTCCGTCTTCCATAAAAATTACGCGGTCCGCAACTTCTCTTGCGAATCCCATTTCGTGGGTCACAACAACCATCGTCATTCCGTCGTTTGCAAGCTGCTTCATTACGGCAAGGACTTCGCCTACAAGCTCAGGGTCAAGAGCGGAAGTCGGTTCATCAAACAGGATTGTTTTTGGCTCCATGGCAAGCGCGCGTGCAATCGCAACCCGCTGCTGCTGGCCGCCCGAAAGATTTCCTGGATATGCGTCAAGTTTGTCGCCGAGCCCTACACGGTTCAGGAGCTCTATTCCCTTCTCCCTAGCCTCTTCCTTTGATTTTCCCAGAACGTGCATCGGCGCAATCATTGTGTTTTCCAGCGCGGTTTTGTGCGGGAAAAGATTGAAACGCTGAAAAACCATTCCAACTTCAAGAAGAATGTCCCGGCGTTCCTTTGAAGAAATTTTCAGTTTTCTTACGCCGTCCTGATACTGAGTCAAAAGTCTGTCTTCAATATAAATTGAACCGTTGTTGATATGCTCAAGATGATTCAGCGC
Source organism: uncultured Treponema sp. (assembly GCA_934718065.1). Taxonomy (GTDB): domain Bacteria; phylum Spirochaetota; class Spirochaetia; order Treponematales; family Treponemataceae; genus Treponema_D. Next base: position 34,858 of record CAKUZR010000013.1, on the reverse strand, counting down.
CCTTAAAAACGTTGATTTTCCTGCGCCGCTCGGCCCGATAATGCAGACAACTTCCTTTGGCTTAACCGCCAGGCTCACGCCTTTCAGAACATCCAGCTTTCCAAATGAAACTTTAATATTTTCCGCTCTAATCATGTCCATATCCGCATTCTCCATTACTCGTAAGTGTTTTTCTTTTCAAGGCAGTGGAACAGCAAAGTGAACACCGCAGTGATAATAAGATAAAGAATCATTGCCGGAATATAAACAAGCGAAGATGCAGTTGAAGACTGAATGCTTCTTGTAACTTTTGTAATATCAGCGAGCGCAATAATTGAAACAAGTGAAGCGTCTTTCAGCATCATAATAAATTCGTTTCCAACCGGAGGAACAAGCCTTCTTATTGACTGGGGAATTATTATAAGGCGCATTGTCTGGAAATAGCTCAATCCCAAAACTTTGCCGGCTTCCATCTGGCCTTTGTCGATTGACTGGATTGCCGAACGGAAAATTTCGCTGCAGTACGCGCCGCTGTTCAGAGAGAACGCAATGAACGCCGCAAGAAATTTGTTGTTGATGGTGAGCATTTCATTTATTTCCGGGAGTCCGTAGTAAACAAAGTAAAGCTGCATAAGAAGCGGAGTTCCGCGGAAAAAGAAAACATACGCTTTGCTCAATGCGCGAACAACTTTATTTTTTGACATTGAGCCAAGCGCAAGAATTATTCCTAAAAAAAGGCCTGCAAGTACAGAAACCAATGTAAGAGAAATCGTAATCCGCGCGCCCGACAAAAGCTGCGGAATCCAACTAAGAATTTTTTGCAATGTATTCATACGGCAGACCCTTTTCCAGCTATTTTATTGTATCAGACAAATCCTGTCCGAAGATTTTTTCATACAGAGATTTCATTGTGCCGTCATTTTTCATTTCTGTGATAGCGGCGTTGACTTTTTCAAGAAGCGCAGAATTTCCTTTTTTTACGCAAACACCGAAAAATTCATCTGGATCACTGAGCCAAACTGATTTGAATACTGTGTCAGCCGGAGCTAGATAATCAACCGCAACAAGATTATCGCTTACAACCGCGTCAATTCTTTTAAGGCGAAGGTCGTCATATGCGTTCATAACTTTGTCGTAGCCGTTTTCAATGTATGTGAATCCCTGAGCCGCTGAATGTTTCTTTGTGTAGAAATCAGAAGTTGTTTCAGCCTGGTAGCCAACCTTCAGCCCAGCCAAGTCAGAGAATTTTGTGATTGTGAGCGGCGAATCCTTGCGCAAAATGATTGCCTGTCCGTTTCCAACATACGGCTGAGAAAAATCAAAAGCCGCTTTTCTTTCGTCTGTGATTGTGGCGGCAGAAATTACTGCGTCATAGCGGTTAGTGTTCAATCCGGCAAAAATTCCGTCCCAGGCGGTGTCAACGAGCACAACTTCAAGTCCCATGCGTTTTGCAAGCTCTTTTGAAAGCTCGACATCGAATCCGGCAGGAGTTTTTCCGTCTTCCGCGTAATATTCCATTGGCGGATAGCCGATTTCCATTCCGACAGAAAATTTGCCCTTTTCAACTGTGAATTCACCTTTTTCAACTTTTTTTGAACATCCAAAAAGCGCAAAAACCAAAAGACCTGCGCTTATCAAAGAAACCAATTTTTTCATGGTAAAGCCTCCAACGAGTAAAAAAAATTGACAAAGCGCCTGCAGATGGGCAAACGTCTTTGTCAAAACATAATTATTATAGAAGAAAATGTTGTTAAGGGCAATATTTTATAAGGTTTTTGCCATTAAACTTTGAACTGGTCAATCTGGGAACTTATTTTTCCGATTGAATTTTTAACTTTTCCGGAAATATTTCCAAGTAGCGCGCCGGTTTCGTCAATCTTTTTTGCGCCGATTGACATTTCTTCCATGCTCTGGTTCATTGCCACGCTGAAATTCTGAAGCTCGTGGATTTCCTTAAGAATAAGCTCGCTGCCCTGCGACATTTCGTGCGAAGCGACTCTTACTTCAGAAGTGCTGTCGTTCATTGAATGGAGAGCCTCGCTGATTTGCTTGGAGCCTTCTGTCTGCTCTTCCATGGCGGCTTTTATCTGGTTCACAAGAATGTCAGTTTCCTGGATTTTCTGGGTAACCGTTGTGAATGCGGTTGTTGTTTCCTCCGAAGCGTTTACAACTTCCGCAATTGAAGTTCCGATGTTTTTCAGCTGCTCGCCGATTGTCTTTGACTGCTCGGAAGAAGTTTCTGAAAGTTTTCTGATTTCGTCCGCAACAACAGAAAATCCTTTGCCCGCCTCGCCTGCATGAGCCGCCTCAATCGCCGCGTTCATCGCAAGAAGATTTGTCTGCGAGGCAATATTTGAAATCGCGACATTCGCCTCGTGAAGCATCTGCGACTGCTCCTGGATTTGCTCAATACGCACATTCACATTCTGCTGCTTTGAAATTCCGTTTTCCGCGTTCTGGTGCAGTTCATTGAAAGAATCCGCCATTTTTTCAATTGACGCATTTACGGATGAAATATTTCCAATCATTTCTTCAACCGCCGCTGAAGCCTGCGTTACGCCCGCGCTCTGGTTTTCAATCATGTGGTCGAGCGATTCAATATTTGAAGAAATCTGGTTCACCGCGCCGGCTGTCTGGTTCACGCTTTCCGCCTGGTGAGTTATCTGCTGGTGGATGCTGTTTATGTTCGCGATAATTTCGGTGATTGAGCTAGCCGTATTTTCTGTGCTCAAAGAAAGCTCGTCGCCGTCAGACTTAAGCTCCGAGTTGGAATCCTTGACCGTGGAAATAATTGTGTGCAGCTTCTGGATGAACACGTTGAAACCTTCAACAACATCGCCTACTTCGTCGTGGTGCTGCAGCGGAATACGCTTTGTAAGATCGGCATGTCCCTGCGCAATATCCGCAAAAGACTCGCGCACGGAAAGCATAGGCTTCATAATCTTCTTTACAACGATATTCGCAACAATCAGCGCAATCACAACTATCAGAACAACGAAAGGAACTGTTGTGAGCATAATTTTGTTTGATGTCTGCATAACAATATTCTTGTTCTTCGCAATAAAAAGCATTCCCGTCTTTTTTCCGTCTGAAGAAATTGGAATGTAAATGCTCTGGTAAGAATGTCCGTCAATCGTGTTTTCGCCGTGGAATGTCTCGCCGTCTTTAAAGACAGCTTCGATTATTTTCTGATTTTCAAGGTCTGTTCCAACAAGAGTTTTTCCGTCTGAAGTCTTAAGCGTTGTGGAAACTCTGGTTTTTCCCCGGAAGAATGTACATTCAACATCGTAATTTCCTTGAACCGCGGAAATAAAATCATCTCTTGAAAGATCGAATCCAAGCGTTACAGTTCCAATCGTGCCCATATTTTTATAAACCGGCTCTGAAACAAAAATTCCATAAGGAACTGAATCAAATTCCTGGATTGCAAGGCCTTTTTTTCCGCCAAGGGCAGAACGGACGCACGGAATTGAGCTTAGATTTTTATTGTAGGAAGAACTTTCAGAGCTGTAGACAACTTTTCCGCTTTTGTCCGTAATAAAAATGCAGTCAGCATCAAGGTCGCGAACCTGCGGGTCAACAACTCTGCTCAGCTCGATAAGATTGCCGGAGTCAAGCGCCTGCTGCAAATCTGAACGTGTTGAAAAAATTCTTGCGGAACTTTCAAGGCTCGTTTCCCATTCTTTCAATGTGGAAATCGCTCCGTTCGAGGCAGTCTCTAGATTTCCTTTTATCCATGTTGAAAAACTGCCTGAAAACAAATTAATTGAAATAACTGTAACAGCAACGCAGCTGACAATAACAGCGGCAGCGACCAATAATTGCATTTTACGCGCAATCGAATGTTGATTTTTCAAAATGTAACCCCTGATTCTTGTTAAATCATTGTAAAGTTTATTCCTGTTTTTTAAATTTGCAAGCGTTTTTAAAAAAAATTACAAAAACTCACCTTTTTAACGCCATATAAATTGAAAGAAACTGCAAAATGCTGATAAAAAAATATTGTCAGTGTTAAAAAAAATGTTATAATTAAAGGCAATGGAGCTAAAAAATATGAAAAGCAAAACAGTGAAAAGTTCTATTGCATTGAAATTTGGTGCATTTGCAATTGTTATTCTTGGTGCAATTTTTGTAACTCAAGGCATAATTGATTCAAATTTTATAAGTAAAGATGTCAACGCTCTTTATAATGAATACGGAAACAATGTCACAAACTCAGTTCAGGTGTTTTTTGACACTTGGCTTGACGGAAATATAAACACAGCGAAATCAATCGCGAATTCCGAGTCGTTCAAGGAAAAAGACATTTCCGAAATTGCGGAGGAAATTGTTCTAAACAAGCAGGAAATAAACAGAGCGTTTTCTTACGCGGCAATCACAGATTTGAACGGAAATATGTGGACTTCAAACGGCGGAACAGCTGATGTAAGAAACAGACAGTATTTTCAGGATGTTGTTTCAGGCCGCAAAGACGTTGCGATTGACAATCCGGTTCAGGGAAAAAGCACAGGCTCTACGGTTTTCCATATTGCGGTTCCTGTAAAAGATTCAGACGGAACAAACAAGGGCGTTTTTGTTGCAATGCTCGGAATTGATAAGATTCAGACTGAAATTTCGCAGATTTCCGTAGGAGAAAACGGATACGCTTTTGCGCTCGACGCTGACGGCGTTGTAATTGCCCATAAAAACAAGGCTTTTGTAAAAAAAGATCTTCTTAACTCTCCTGAAAGCGCGGAAAACGGCGTGCGGGAACTGGTTCAGAAAATGATTAAGGATGAATCCGGAGAAGCTCTTGTTACAGACGCAAGCACCGGTGAAAAATCAATCTGTTTCTACAGGCCGCTCAACCTTTCTGACTGGAGCGTTGGAGTTATGATTCCAAGAAAACAGTTTGTAGCGACGGCAACCGGCTTGAACCACGTTATGTTTGCCACATTCTCCGGCGCGGCGGTGATTCTTCTGATTGTGCTGGCGGTTGGAATCGCTTATATTATCAAGCCGCTTAAAAAAGTGCGTGAAGCAATAAAGGAAATCGCAACTGGCGACGCTGACCTTAAAAAGACAATTGACATCAAGACAAACGACGAAATCGGCGCGGTTGTTGAAGAATTCAACGGCTTTATTGGAAAAATGCGCGAAATCATGTCTGATTTGAAAGAAGCAAAGGGAAATCTTGAATTTGCGGATGAAAGCCTTGTTGCCACAACGGAAGACACAAGTGCGGCAATCACTGAAATTCTTGCGAACATTGAATCTGTTCACAACCAGATTAAAAATCAGTCCAGCTCTGTTAGCGGAACTGCCGGCGCTGTAAACGAAATTGCCTCAAACATTGAATCTCTTGAAAAAATGATTGAAACCCAAAGCTCAGGAGTTACCCAGGCGAGCGCAGCGGTTGAGCAGATGATTGGAAATATTTCAACAGTAAACCATTCAATGGATAAAATGGCGGAATCGTTCAGCCAGCTTTCAACAAGCGCGCAGTCCGGCTACAATCTTCAGTCAAATGTGAACGAGCAGATTGAACGCATTAAAAACCAGAGCGAAACTTTGCTTGACGCGAACGCAGCGATTGCGAACATTGCGGAACAGACAAATCTTCTTGCTATGAACGCAGCGATTGAGGCGGCTCATGCGGGCGAAGCGGGAAAAGGATTCTCCGTTGTTGCGGACGAAATCAGAAAGCTTTCGGAAACTTCATCCCAGCAGTCAAAAACTATCGGCGAGCAGCTTAAATCAATCAGCGGACTTATTGACAGCGTTGTTTCCGCTTCAACAGAATCACGACAGGCGTTCCAGGACGTTACTACGCGAATTGATGAAACTGACCAGCTTGTTCGGCAGATTAAGGCCGCGATGGAAGAACAGAATGAAGGTTCAATCCAGATTAACCAGGCTTTGCATTCAATGAACGACAGCACTTCTGAAGTAAGAGTTGCTTCACACGAAATGTCTGAAGGAAACAAGGCGATTCTTGAGGAAGTAAAGAACCTTCAGGATTCAACTTCAGTTATGAGCGGAAGCATGGAAGAAATGAGCATTGGCGCTACAAAAATAAATGAATCCGGCGTTGCATTGACAGAAATCTCGAAGAAAGTTCACAACAGCATTTCTGAAATGGGAAGCCAGATTGACAAGTTCAAGGTTTAAGCTCAGCTAAACGAGCGAAACCAAATCTTTTACAATCTCGGAGGCAATTATAAGTCCTGCCACAGACGGCACGAACGCGTTGCTTCCGGGAGTTTGTTTCTGAAATTTTCCGCCTTGCGGCTGCGGAGTTTTTTCCAGCTTGGGCGGAATTATTTTTTCTGTGCTGAAAACACATTTCACGTTTTTTATTCTGCGTTTTTTCAGTTCGTTTCTTATTACCCGCGCCAGCGGACAAACTGAAGTTTTTGAAATGTCTGCAACCTGAAATTTTGTGGGATCGAGCTTGTTTCCTGCGCCCATGGAAGTCATCACAGGTTTTCCGGCTTTTTTGGCAAGAGAGATGATTTCCAGCTTGCCTTTCACCGTGTCAATGCAGTCAACAATGTAGTCATATTTTGAAAAATCAAACTGCGTGGAAGTTTCCGGAAGAAAAAACGTCTTGAATTTTGTAACATTGCAGTCCGGATTTATATCAAGAATTCTTTCCGCGGCAACATCAACTTTGTTTCTGCCAACAGTTGAATGAAGCGCATAAAGCTGGCGGTTTATATTTGAAACAGCAACCGTGTCGTTGTCAACAATATCGATTGCGCCGATTCCAGAACGGACAAGTGCTTCCACAACATAACTGCCGACTCCGCCAAGCCCGAAAACGATAACACGAGCGTTGTGAAGTTTCTGAACATTTTCCCTGCCGAGCGTAAGTTCTATGCGTTCAAACTGATTTTCCATAAAATGATATTATCGTATTCGCCGAAACTTTTCAATTTTTCATTTTTACTTTTGAAGAATGAACGCCCGCAGAAATTTGAGTTAAAAAAAGAAATAAAAGCGCAGGCGGAGGGCAATTTGTGAAGACTTTGGGCGATTGAACCAGTTAAAGTGCGGAGCACCCGATTTTTTACAAGCGAAGCGCGAGCCCAATCCGTCTGGAGCAAATTGAAATCCGCCGTAAGCGATTTTTCTGAATTTATTTATAGAAACTCAAATTTCTGCGGGCGTTCGGGGATAAAAATTTTCACTTGAATAAAAAAGTGCTTTTGCATAAAATAATGATGTTCAAAGACGAACTCTTTTATGGGGTTCGTCTTTTTTTTTAACTTTTGGAGGTAAAAGCAAAATGAAACTGACTCCCAGGGAAAACGAAAAGCTGCTTCTGAGTTACGCAGGATTTTTAGCTCATCAGAGAAAAGACAAAGGGCTTAAGCTGAATTATGTTGAGTCGGTGGCGTATATTTCATACGAACTGATGGAAGCGGCGCGCGCTGGAAAAACTGTTACAGAGCTTATGAGCGAAGGCGCGAAACTTCTTACTTCCGATGATGTGATGGACGGTATTTGCGGAATGGTTCACGAAGTTCAGGTTGAATGCACTTTTCCGGACGGAACAAAACTTGTTACGGTCCATAATCCGATAAAAGAAATTTAAAAGAGGCTGCAAATGGAAATTGGCGAAATTATTTCTTGCAACAAGGAAATTGAACTGAACAAAGACAGAAAAATTTTGTCTTTGGAAGTTGCGAATGTTGGCGACCGCCCCATTCAGGTGGGGAGCCACTTTCATTTTTTTGAAGTGAACAAGCTTCTGAAATTTAACCGGGAAGCGGCTTTTGGATTCAGGCTGGATATTCCAAGCGGAATGAGCGTGCGTTTTGAGCCGGGAGAAACAAAAACTGTGCAGCTTTGCTCTTTCGGGGGAAAGAAACGGATTTTCGGGCTGAACAATCTTACTTTGGGGCAGACTGACGGAACAAACAAAAATGTGGCGCTGGAGCGCGCAAAAACCCGGGAATTCTTGTAAGCGGAGCAAATAACGGGGCGTTGCGGGGTGTCCCCGCACGGTGGGTAGGCGAAAAGGCGGGGCGCGAAGCGAGCTGCCTTTGAGACGTAGGGCGGTTGTCCGCCTTCACTTTTGAAAAAATGAGGTTTTTATGAGTTGCAAAATTGATGGAAAAAAATATGCGGCGATGTACGGGCCGACAACTGGAGACAAAATCCGGCTGGCTGACACGAATTTGATAATTGAAATTGAAAAAGATTTGACTCATTACGGTGATGAAATAAAATTCGGCGGCGGAAAGACAATCCGGGACGGAATGGGTCAGTCTGTGAACACAACTAGCAAAACCGGCGACCTTGACCTTGTGGTTACAAACTGCGTAATTCTTGATTATACAGGGATTTACAAGGCGGATATCGGCATTAAGGACGGAAAAATCGCTGGAATCGGGAAGGCTGGAAATCCTGACACGATGGACGGAGTTACGCCTGGAATGACGGTCGGCGCTTCAACGGAGGCTCTGGCTGGCGAGGGGCTTATCGTTACGGCTGGCGGAATTGACACGCATATTCATTTTATTTCGCCGGAACAGGTTGACACTGCCCTTGCCTCTGGGATTACTACGATGATTGGCGGAGGAACTGGTCCTGCGGACGGAACAAATGCGACCACCTGCACTCCGGGGCCTTGGAATTTGGCGATGATGCTGAAAGCGGCGGAAGCGTTTCCGATGAATATTGGATATTTAGGAAAAGGAAACTGCGGTTCGGCGGAATCTTTGGAGGAGCAGATAAAGGCTGGCGCTTGCGGTCTGAAAATTCATGAGGACTGGGGAGCGACTCCGGCGGTTATTGACGCGGCTTTGCGCGCTGCGGACAAATACGATGTGCAGGTCTGCATTCATACTGACACATTGAATGAAGCCGGCTGTGTTGAGGACACGCTGGCTGCCATTGCAGGGCGGACAATCCACACTTACCATACGGAAGGGGCTGGCGGCGGGCATGCGCCTGATATTCTGAAAGTTGTTGAGGCGGAAAATGTTCTGCCGGCGTCAACGAACCCGACAATGCCGTTCACGCAGAACACACTGGACGAGCATCTTGATATGCTGATGGTTTGCCATCATCTGGACAACAAAATTCCAGAGGACGTTGCTTTTGCGGACAGCAGAATCCGGCCGGAAACAATTGCCGCGGAAGATGTCCTGCATGATATGGGCGCGCTGAGCATAATGAGTTCAGACAGCCAGGCGATGGGACGCGTTGGTGAAGTTATAACAAGAACCTGGCAGACGGCGCACAAGATGAAGGAAGAGCGCGGCGCACTGCCGGAAGACATTGAAGGGAGCGGAAACAGCCTCGGCGGAGATGGCGAAGGCGCAACCGAAAGCGGATGCGGAGGCACTGCCGGGAACGACAATTTCCGGGCGAAACGTTATGTTTCAAAATATACGATAAATCCGGCGATTGCACAGGGAATCAGCGACTACGTTGGTTCAATTGAAAAAGGAAAAATCGCCGACCTTGTTCTGTGGAATCCGGCTTTCTTCGGGGCAAAACCTGACATCATCATAAAAGGCGGAGCGATAATAATGAGCAAAATGGGCGATTCGAACGCTTCCATTCCGACCTGTCAGCCTGTAACTTACAGACACATGTTCGGTTTTTACGGAAAAGCGTTGCCCTTCACCTGCGCCACGTTTATGAGCCAGGCTTCAATTGATGAAAAAATTCCGGAAAAACTTGGGCTTGAAAGAATTTGCCTTGCGGTGAAAAACTGCCGCAACATCGGAAAGAAAAATATGAAATTCAACGATTTGACGCCAAAAATAACGGTTGATCCGGAAACTTACAAGGTTACGGCGGACGGAAAACTTATAACCAGCAAGCCGGCGAAAAAACTTCCGCTAGCCCAGCTGTACTATATGTTCTAGCGCAAGGAGCTTCTATGTTATGTGAAAAAATTATCGGAAAACTTTCTGACCCGGAATTTTCAGGAAAACCTGCTGATTTTGTGGAAATTGAATGGCACGAAACTTACAACAAGCTTCTGCGGAAAAAAAGCTGCGGCGGCCGGGATATTGCAATAAGGCTCGGCGATGAAATTCTGAAAATCGGAATGAAACCGGGCGATGTTCTTGGAGTTGATTCGGATGGAACTGTTGTTGCTGTTGACGTTCCGCCCGCAAAAGTAATTGTTGCCACGGTGGAACAGCCGACTCCGTTCAATTTTGCAAAGATTGGTTACGAAATTGGAAACTGCCATGCGCCTTTGTTCGCCGGAAAATCTGAAAATCAGTTTGTGACAATTTTCAACGAGCCGATGGAGCATTTGCTAGGTCATTTTGGCTTTATAAAAATTGAAATAAAAACTGAAAAGCTGGATTTTTCAAAGCAGATTTCAACAATTGTCGGCCACGGACATTCCCACTGATGAATTTTCAGTATTTTGAACTTCTTCAGCTGAACGACGCGACTTTTCCCATAGGAAACTACGCTTTTTCCTGGGGGCTGGAAACTTTTGTTCAACAGGAAATTATCCATGACGCGCAAACCGCCGAGGCATACATCCGGAGCGAACTTGAAGGAAGTTTTTTGTACAACGAATTATTAATCTCAAGATGTGCATTTTCCAATTATAATAGTGCAGAAAAGTTAACATCTTTAGACAGAATCTACGAAGCCAGTAAAGTTCCTTTTGAAATTCGGGATGGAAGCCGCAAACTTGCCGCAAGATTTTTGAAAATCACAGGGAATTTTTCTAAAAACGCGGATGAAACCGAATCCTATTTGCCGAAATATTTTCCTGTTGCATACGGTTCGTACTGCGCAAGAAGAAATTTTGACCTGGAAGAAAGCCTTTCGGCGTTTGTTTACAGCCAGATGAGCGCAAGAGTAACAACAGCCGTAAAACTTGTGCCGCTTAGCCAGACCGACGGCCAGAAAATTCTTTTTGACCTGATGAAAGAATTTTCCGGGATTGTAAAAAAATGCCTGGAACTTTCAGAAAACGAGCTTTGCCTGAGCGCGCCGGGAATTGACATACGCGCAATGCAGCATGAATGGCTTTACACCCGGCTTTACAGCAACTAGCCTGCTGGATTTGCCGGATTAAAACGGAGGAAACTATGAAATTTACAAAAATTGGAGTTGCGGGACCTGTTGGTTCTGGAAAAACTGCCTTGGTTGAAGCGTTGACGCGCCGGCTGGCGGAAAAATATTCAATCGGGGTAATTACAAATGACATTTACACAAAGGAAGACGCGGAATTTCTTACAGCACATTCGGTTCTGCCGCCTGAACGGATTATCGGCGTTGAAACCGGCGGCTGCCCCCACACTGCAATCCGGGAAGACGCATCCATGAATCTTGAAGCTGTTGACGAGCTTCGGGCGCGTTTTCCGGACATTGAGCTGGTTTTTATTGAATCCGGCGGCGACAATCTTTCTGCAACTTTCAGTCCGGAGCTTGTAGATGCCACGATTTTTGTAATAGATGTTGCGGAAGGCGATAAAATTCCACGGAAAGGCGGCCCTGGAATTATGCGGAGCAATCTTCTTGTGATAAATAAAATTGATTTGGCTCCGCTGGTCGGCGCAAGCCTTGAAGTTATGGCAAGAGATTCAAAGAAAATGCGCGGCGAGAAGCCTTTTGTTTTTACAAACATACGAAGCGGCGAAGGAATTGATGAAGTTCTGGATTTTCTTGACCACAACGTATTTTTTTCAGATTTGGAAAACTAAAATGAATCAATTTGGAAGAATTTCTGAGCTGAAAATTGTCGCCGCGCAGAACAAAAAAGGCAAAACTTTCATAAAAGACAGTTTTTTCACGTCGCCTTTTAAGATTATGAAGCCTTTTTTGCGTTCAGACGGCGGAATCACGGTTTTTCAGCAGACAGCGAGCGCAGGAATTATGGCTGGCGACCAGCAAAACCACAGTTTTATTGTTGAAAACGGCGCAATTCTGGAGCTTGTGAGCCAGTCTTTTGAAAAAATATTCAAAATGGAAGACAACGGCTCGGCGGAACGGAAAATAAATTCTTCAGTTGGACGCGGCGGAACTCTGATTTACACGCCGCTTCCCTGCATGCCTTTTGCCGGAAGCAATTTTTTCACCAGAACAAAAATCAGCCTGGAAGACAATTCTTCAAAACTGGTTTACCAGGATTGCATTTGCGCCGGAAGAAAAGCCAGCGGCGAACTTTTTGACTACAAAAAATATCATAATCTTATAGAAATTGAATGTGCAGGAAAACTGGTTTACCGCGACAACACGTTTTTTGAAGGAAGCGACTGCGGAAAATTCCCGGAAAAAAAGGAGTTCCTAAAAACGGCGGCGATGTACGGAAATTATTCTCATCTTGGTTCAATGCTGATTTTTAATTATAACCTAAAGCCTTTGGATATTATGAATTTCTTGCAGATTGAAAAGAAACTTCTGTACAACGCGGAAAATATCGTGGAGATAAAAAAATCCGCTCCTCTTGTGGGAATTACCAGCACAGAAGGAAACGGAATTGCCGTCCGGGTTCTTGCAAATTCAGCGGAACAAGTTCAGCAGATTTTTGAAAAAATTAAAATCAATTAATTTTCCGCCCGGAAAAAATTTTTCTTCGGGCTTTTTGCAAAAGTTTTTATTGCCGCCCAGGCCGCCCACAAAACTGTTATGGAAACGGACATTGCCACGCCGACTGTCGCGATTTCGTGGAGCATTATCTGTGTATCGGCTGGAGTTTTGAGCGCAGTAAGAAACGGCGCGCGCCACGTAAGCTCGCCTGAAAAAACGTGGTCAACCGCAAGCAAAAATGTTCCGCCGTAAAGCATATTCTGAAGAATATCAACTTTTTTCAGGAAATTCTGAATTTTCAGTTTTTTTTCCGAAGATTTAATTATTCCGCGGGCCGCATCTTTTTCAGTTTTTTTTGAATAAATGCCTTTTGCCGCGCTGATTGCAACTGCCTCTGCAAGTGGAACTAAAAAACAAGCCATATTAAGCCTCCATATAATTTTATCAATTTTAGCTGATTTATCTTATCCGATTGACATTTTTGACTGAATCAAAGCCGCGTCGGCATCTTTTGTGAGCCCCTGCAGAACGATTTCGCCTTTGTCCATAACGTAATAACTTGTTGAAATTCCCAGAACAAAATCAAGATACTGTTCAACGATGAGAACTGTTATTCCAAGCTGTTTGTTGACTTTTTCAATTGCAGATGCAATGTCTTCAATTACGCTTGGCTGAATTCCTTCGGTTGGTTCGTCAAGAATCAAAAGTTTTGGGTGAGAAACAAGCGCGCGCGCAATCGCAAGCTGCTGCTGCTGGCCGCCGGAAAGATTTCCGCCTTTGCGGTGAAGAAATTCCTTTATAATCGGGAAAAGCTCGAAAATTTCCTCGCCGATTTTTCCTTTTCCGTTGTTAAGCTGAAGCCCTAGCTCCAAATTTTCCTGAACTGTAAGCTGCGGAAAAATATCTCTTCCCTGCGGAACGTAGCCGATTCCCATTGCAGCGCGTTCATAAGTTTTTTTTCTGATGATTTCCTGCCCTTCAAGCTTTATGCTTCCTGAAGGAGTTTTTACAAGTCCCATTATTGACTTCAAGGTTGTGCTTTTTCCTACGCCGTTTCGACCGACAAGGCACACAATTTCCTTGTCCGGAACAGAAAGCGTAAGACCCGGAATTATGTTCGACTCGCCGTAATAAGCAGATAAATTTTGTATTTCCAGCATTTTCCACCTCTTTGAATTTTGCGTTAGATTCCGCTTTTCCGGAATTTTCCTCTTCCAAGATAAACTGCCTTTACTTTTTCATCAGCAAGACATTCAGAAGGAGTTCCTTCAACCAGAATTTTTCCTTCGTGCATAACGGTTACTGTGTCCGCGAATTTTCGCACAAATTCCATATCGTGCTCCACAACAACAACCGCATATTTTTTCGCAATGTTCCGGATAATCTGGCCAGTCCGCTCGGTTTCAGGCTTTCCCATTCCGGCAACCGGCTCGTCAAGAAGAAGAACGGAAGGCTCCTGGACAAGCAGCATTGCAATTTCAAGCCACTGCTTCTGTCCGTGGCTGAGTCCGCCGGCTTTTTCGTCTTTTTTTTCAATCAAATCCACGGAAGAAAGAACTTCGTCAATCAATTTTTTCTGATTTTCGCTTGCCTTGAAAAACAGCGAGGCAAAAACGCCTTTGTTTCCTTTCAGGGAAAGCTCCATATTTTCGTATACGGTCAGACTTTTAAAAACGCTCGGAGCCTGGAATTTTCTGCCGAATCCAAGATTTATAATTTCAAATTCGCGCATTTTTGTAAGATCGATGTAAATTCCTTTGTCTGCAACAAGCGAATCTCCGTGGAAAATCACTGAACCTTCAGAAGGCTTGGTTTTTCCGCAGATGATGTCGAGCATTGTGGTTTTGCCCGCGCCGTTCGGACCGATGAAAAAATGAACTTCATGCGGAAAAATATCGGTCGTTACATCATTAACCGCCTTGAAACCGTCAAATTCAACGGAAATATGGTTGATTGAAACTACCGGCGGAATTTTGTATTCTTTCGGTTTTTCAATCACGTAGCCTTCGTTGTGCATTGGAAGTTTGATTGGACCTTCGGGAGTAAACGCTTCAATAATTTTTTTCTTCAAAGTCATTTTACGCCTCCACCTTTTCTGAAGATTTTTCAGTTTTTCTTCTATTAATAAGCTTTTTCTGCACGAAATTTTTCAAATCCATAAAAACACCGGTAAGTCCGCGCGGAAGAAACATTACGACAACCACAAAAAGCAAGCCGATGAAATATGACCAGATTTCCGGGAAATTTTCGCTGACGAGCGTTTTGCACAAATTCACAAGAAATGCGCCGATTACCGCGCCGATTAAAGTTCCGCGGCCGCCCACGGCAACCCAGATTGCCATATCAATTGAACTGCTGATGCTCATTTCGCTTGGGCTGATTATTCCGCTGAAAGGAACAAACAGCGCGCCGGCAATTCCTGTGGCAAGGGCGCTAAGAGCGTAAACAAAAGTTTTGTACTGCGCAACATAATATCCTGAGAATCGGGTTCTGTTTTCTCCGTCGCGGATTGCAACAAGAACTCTTCCGCATTTGCTTTTTAAAACCTGGCTGAACAAAATGTATGTTAAAACCATGAACGCAAGCGCAACGTAATACCAGATGTATTTTGTGGATTTTGCGTAGAGCTGAAGCCCGAAAAGCTTGGAAAAATCCGTAAGTCCGTTTGTTCCGCCGGTATACTGCTGAAGTCCGACAAACAATGTTACAAAAACAAGCGCCAAAGCCTGGCTCAATATTGAAAAATAAACGCCTTTAATTCTGTTTGTGAAAGTCAGGAAGCCAAGAATGAAAGCAAGAGCCGTTGGAACAAACAAAACCATTATTATTGCCGCCGGAGCGGATTTGTAAATTTCCCAGAACCACGGAAGCGTTGTGCGTCCGGACCAGCTCATAAAATCGGGAAGATTTCCGCCGCTTGCAACCAGCTTAAGATACATTCCGAAAGCGTATCCGCCCAGTCCGAAGAATACGCCGTGGCCAAGGCTTAAAATTCCTGTGTAGCCCCAGATTAGGTCTAGAGCCATTGCGACAATCGCGTAAGTTATGTATTTTCCAACCAGGCTTACTCTGAAAGGCGAAAGGAACAGCGGAAGCAATGCGATTACAAGCACTACAAGCGCAAATGCGGAATTTTTGCCTTTTGTGGAAAGTCCGTCGATTGTGTTCAAAGAGCCAGCCGGAGAAGCTGTGAAAAGGTCTGAAATTTTGAATTTTAGTTTCATAGAGAACTCCTATTCGTCCAAGGCACGGCTGTGGATAACAAACAAGCCCTGCGGCTTTTTCTGAAGGAACAAAATAACCAGAAGAAGAACCACGGCTTTTGCAATGTTCGCGCTGGTTCCGGCCTGAATTATCGAGTTGCTCATTCCAATAAGAATCGCGCCGGCAACGCTTCCTGCAAGACGACCGACTCCGCCCAGAACAACAACCATGAAAGTGTCAACAATATAATTCTGCCCCAGCGAAGGACCTACAGAACCAAGAAGGCAAAGCGCGCTTCCAGCAATTCCGGCAAGCCCAGAGCCAAGCGCGAAAGTATACGCGTCAATTTTGTTTGTCTGGATTCCAAGGCATTGAGCCATCGCCCTGTTCTGCATTGTGGCGCGGACTTTTTTTCCATAGCCAGTTTTATACATAAGAATGTACATTCCAACCATGCACAAGATTACAAGCGCAATAATAAAAAGCCGTTTATATGTCATTACAAGGCCAGCGGAATTTTCACTGGCAAACAATGTTATATTTCCATTTAAAAATGAAGGCGCAGAAACATTTACGTTTGGAGCACCAAAAATTGTTCTGGCAAGCTGCTGCAAAACAAGAGAAACGCCCCAAGTTGCAAGCAGAGAATCTGTTTCCCGGCCATAAAGACGGCGAATTACAAGGCGTTCCAGCAAAAGCCCGAAAAGAAATGCAACTGCAAAACTGAAGACAATTGCCACAGGAAAATAAATATCAAAAACTGATTTTGGAACAAATCTTAAGAAAAAATTTTGAACAAGAAATGTTGTGTATGCGCCAATCATAATAAATTCGCCGTGAGCCATATTTATTACGCGCATTAGTCCAAATGTTATGGAAAGCCCAAGAGCCGCAAGCAGAAGAATTGAGCTAAGACTGATTCCGTTGAATAAAATAGTAAGAATTGAACTCATATCTGAACCTTTTTGAAGGAAGGGCGGCTGCCCGCCCTTCTTGCTGATTAAAACTGATTAAAGTCCTTTTGCCCAGCTGTATGTGCTAAGGTATGGATCCGGTTTTACTGCGCTTTCTGTTGCGCTTACTTCATCAATCAAACCTTCAGAATTGATTTTTCCGATGCGGACCGGCTTGTAAAGATGCTGGTTGTCGCCGTCAATTGTTACTTTTCCTTCCGGAGCGTCAAAAGTCATTCCTTTTGCAGCTTCGCGGACTTTTTCAACATCGAAAGAACCTGCCTTCTGAACTGATTTTGCCCACAAGTAAACTCCGATATATCCAGCTTCGATTGGATCGTCTGTAACTCGTTTTTCACCGTAGCTTTTTTTGTAGTCTGCCACAAATTTTTCGTTTTCAGGAGTTTTTGTTGTCTGATAATAGTTCCACGCAACATAATGTCCTTTAAGATTGTCAATTCCTACACCGCCAACTTCTTCCTCGGCAATTGAAAAGCTCATTACCGGGCAGTTTGAAGAATTAAGTCCGGCATCTGTAAGCTGCTTGAAGAAAGCAACGTTTGAATCGCCGTTCAATGTGTTGATTACGCAGTCCGGTTTTGCAGCGGCGATTTTTGAAACAATTGTCGCGTAGTCAGTGTGTCCCATCGGAGTGTATTCCTCGCCGGCGCAAGTTCCGCCAAGATATGCAAGCTGAGCCTTTATGATTTTGTTGGCTGTCCGTGGAAATACATAATCTGAGCCAACAAGAAAAACCTTCTTTCCAAAATTCTTTACACAGTATTCAACTGCCGGAACTGCCTGCTGGTTTGGAGCCGCGCCCATGTACATAATATTTGGCGACATTTCCATTCCTTCATACTGAACCGGATACCAAAGAAGAGCGCCTGTTTCTTCAACAACTGGCTTTACCGCTTTGCGCGATGCTGAAGTCCAGCAGCCGAAAATTGTGGCAACTTTGTCATTCTGAATAAGTTTTCTTGCTTTTTCCGCAAAAATCTGAGGTTCAGACGCACCGTCTTCCTGAATTGCAACGATTTGTTTTCCAAGAACACCGCCCGCCGCATTGATTTCATTTATCGCAAGCATTTCCGCATCACGGACAGAAGTTTCTGAAATCGCCATTGTTCCGCTCAAAGAATGAAGAATTCCGACTTTTACAGTTGCTCCAGAATCTTTTTTTGAACAGCCCGCCAGAGAAACAGCAGCTGCCGCCGCGCAAACAAAAGAAAGAATTTTTTTCATACGCTATACCTCGTTTTGTTAAAATAAAAAGGCGCCGGAGATTCAAAATTAAATGAATCTTCGACGCCTTCGTCTGAATACGAATATATAAGACTATATTTTAAAAATTGTCAATTAATTTTCTTTATTTTTTTACGATTTTTGCCGCTGATTTTACTGGTCGATGCCGAAAAGTTTTTTCATATTGTTCTGGATTTTTTCGTTCAGTTTTAAGCTTTGCATTTTCCGTTTTGAAGCAATGAATTCGTAGATGTATTTAAGATTTTCCGGGGAATTTACTGTGCCTTTTACAGGAATCGGCGCGTAGAACGGAGAATCCGACTCAATAAGAAGGCGGTTCAGCGGAACATAGGAAACCATTTCCGCAACTTCGTTTTTATTTTTTCCGGAAAAAGTAACCGAGCCGTCAAAACTGATGTACCATCCCATATTCAGAAAGAATTCCAGCTCGGACTGGGAATAAGAAAATCCATGAACCACGCCTTTGTTCCATTTTGCAATGCGAAGAACATCCATTGTGTCCTGGAAGCTTTTTCTGGAATGAACAACAACCGGCAAATCAAGTTTTTTTGCAAGCAGAAGCTCCTCTTCAAAAAGATTGCGCTCCCCGATTATTGTCTGGCGGTCGAAAAAATCGTGGATTCTGCCGCCGTTTTCCGAAGATTCCCAGTCGTGGTCAATTCCGCAAGGTCCGATGGCTACAAGATGAGATGCGAATTCGTTTTCGGAAGACTTGAATTCATTGATGTTTTTTTCAAGGGCTTCAACAGTTTCTTCGGGTTTTTCAACATTTTCAGAAGTCGGCATTGCTCCGGCGCAAAAATAAACTGAATTTTTTATTTTCCGGATAAGATTAGACTGTTTTTCCGTGTCAAAAAATTCAAGGCACTGGGAAATTCGTTCCGAGCGTTTCCAAATATCGCCGCTGGAAAAACCTGCGTCCAGCGCAAGACATTCATGGGAACCAAAACGGGAAAGAATTTCCGAGCCTTCCTCCATGCCAAATTCTTCGGTTGTCTGATAAAAATTTAAGAATGAATCCGCAAACATAACTGCATTATACCACAAATGGGCAAGGGATAGTAGCCGCGCCGAAGGCGTTCTTTCACAATTGAAGGCATTGTCGGAAATTGTGAAAGAATGAAACGGCGCATAGCCCGGTTTTTGCGGAGCAAAAATGACCCGTTATTTTTTTATCAGATATTCAGCCACAGCTTCGTAGGCCGGGATTGAAAGCTGATCTATGTATTTGTTTGAGGCGTAATAAGTCGAGGCGAAACGCGCGATCACCATTTCTGCCGCCGGGTCGATGTAGATTGCCTGGCCATGAACACCGCGTGCCATATACGCTCCGTGCGAATTGTTGGTTTTCCACCACATATTGTGGTAGCTCCAGCCTTTGAGTTTTGGGTAGTCGCCTTTTGAGAATGCCGCCTTGTATTCGCTGGAAGCGCCGCCGAGCGCGATGTCTTTTACTGCCGCTTCTGGAATGACTTGCTTTCCGTTCAGTTTTCCGTTGCAGCGCATCATCTCGCCGAAAGCCGCCATGTCACGAAGATTCAAATCGAAGCCACCGCCTGCGAACGCGATTCCTGAAGGGTCAACCTGATAGTAGCCGTCGTAGTGCGCGCCGAGCGGTTTCCAAATCATCTCTGAAACCATTTCCGCAAGCCCCTTGCCTGTCGCGCGCGAGCATATCCATGCAAGAAGCTCCGTGTTCACCGTTCTGTATCCGAAAGCGTCTCCATGCTCTGCGTCTGGAAGCTTTTTTACCGTTGCAAGATATTCGTAGTAGTTTTGCGGGCCGTTGTAATTTGCCGGGCGGAAGACGTTTCCTGCCGCCGAGTACGCCCAGATTTCCGCGTTAGGGTCGTTGTAGTCCTCGCTGTATTTGATTGCGGTCGTCATATCCATAACCTGCTGAACTGTCGCATCCGCAAAGCCGGAATCTTTTAGCTCCGGAATATATTCTGCGACTTTTTTTGAAGGGTCAAGTTTTCCGTCTGCAAACAGAATTGAAGCTACAGTTCCCGTGAACGACTTGCTGACCGACATCGCCGCGTGAAGTCCGTCCGGCTCAAGCCCTGCTGGATATTTCTCGTAGACGATTTTTCCCTTGTGCATGACGATGATTCCGTCGGTATAGTTTGCGTCCAGCGACTCTTCAAAAGTCATCGGCTTGTCCGAATCCCACGGGGTAAATGTGATTTTTCCGATTTCAGGGTTGAGCTTTGTCTTCAATGTGTATTTTTTGCCGCTGCCTGAAGGAACATTGCGCGTTGGGAAAAACTCCCTCATGTGGTTCACGCTGTAGCGGAGCGCGGGAAACTCAAAGAACGAGCCGTCCGATGCGTGAAGCGTTTTTTCCTGCGTCGGCGGAAAGCCCTGCATCCAGCCCATTTTTTGCGGTAAGGTTTGCTTTGCGTCAGGATAATTCTGCGCAAATCCGACTGTGCCGGCCAAAGCCAGCGCGCTAAACGAAAAAAGTGATTTTTTCATAACAGCCTCCGTTTGGAATATTTTACTTGGGAAAAACTGGCGTAAAAAAGCAGGAAAAACTGGTGCAATTTTAAATCTTCTTTAAATGTAAGAATAAAATCCGCGGGCGGCAACATTTTTGTGGAACGAACTGAAAAGCGGGTGTATAATATTTTGAACAACTTTACAAAAATTCTAGCAGAGGATTGAATTATGCCGTACATAAAGCTGCAGCTTGGGTGTTTGATTATAAGTCTTTATATTGCTGTAAATTACATCAGAACGACTTTAAAAGGAAACGTAAAAAGCAACAAATTTTACAATGCGCTTATGCTGATTGTTCCGCTCGCTGTCTTTTTCGACGGATTCACGGCATGGACAGTAAACCATCTTGAAACAGTTCCTGAATGGATGAACAAATTCGGACATCTTTTCTTTCTTGTGTTCATGGATTTTACGATTATTGTGACCGCGCTTTATATGTACGGACAAATTGTAGGATTCTGCAAAACCCATAAAAAACGAAATCTGCTGGTTCTGATTCCCGGAATTCTTTCGCTTCTGCTGATTGTGGCAGGAATAAACCAGCTGGAATACATCCACGGGGCAACAACGAATTATTCAATGGGATTTTCTGTTTACGTCTGCTACATTTCAATGTTTCTTCATTACGGATTCATTTTGTATCTTGTTGTTACGCGGCATAAATACATTCCAAAAGAAAAGAAATTCGGAACGGTTTCAATTATTGCAATCGTCGGACTGATTCTTGTGTTCCAGATTATTTTCCCGGAAATTCTGATTTCGGCGGTCTGCCCTACAATTCTGCTTCTGGGAATTTACGTTGACTTTGAAAATCCGTCCATCAAAAAAATCAATCTGTTCAACGATGAAATGGTTGAAGGCTTCGCAAATCTTGTTGAAAACAGGGACAGCAACACCGGCGGCCACATCAAAAGAACAAGAGCCTACGTCAACCTGATTCTTCAGAAAATGCAGCATGACAAACGTTACCACGACATTATGAACAAAGACTACATGATAAACCTGGGAAACGCGGCTCCGCTGCACGACATTGGAAAAATTGCAACGCCGGATTATATTCTTCAAAAACCGGGAAAACTTACTGACGAAGAATTTGCAATAATGAAAAAACATTCTGAATGCGGCGGAGAGATTATCCAGACAACATTTAAAAATCTGGACAACCCGGAATTTCAGAAAATCGCGTATGAAGTGGCGCGCTTTCACCACGAAAAATACAACGGAAAAGGCTACCCGGAAGGCCTGGCCGGAGAACAGATTCCGCTCCACGCAAGAATTATGGCGGTCGCCGACGTTTTTGACGCGGTTTCACAGAAAAGATGCTACAGGGACGCGATGCCGATTGACCAGTGCTTTGCAATAATTGAAAAAGGCTGCGGAACGGATTTTGACCCGGACATTGCAAAAATATTTCTGGATGCGCGGCAAGAAGTTGAAGAGCTGATAAAGAAAAACTAAAAGTCCGGAAAGTCCAGAACTTCCCTGCTCCAGATTTCTGCGAGTTTTTCCAATGAAAACGCGGCGTTCGCTGGACTTGTTGAAGGAAGAATTTTCAGAATGCGGCAAAGCTCAGGCTTCTGGTATTTCTGGAAATATTTTGCGGCGGTTTTTCCGTTGGCAAGGATTTTTTCAATTTTGCAGGCGGAAACAATCTGCTCAATGTCGGCAGGAACTACGTCGCGGATGGAACTGTCGGACGAGCCGCAGATTGTACATTCTTTTATTGAGTCGTACAGCGCGATTTTATGTTTTTCAAGAAAGCGCATTTTTTCTTCTATTGAAAAAGGCGTTTCTTCCGCGAAAATTCTGGCAAACATTTTCCAGAAACGGTTCTGAGGATGTCCATAATAAAAGCCGTTTTCCCGCGATTTTACGGAAGGCAGGCTTCCCAAAATCAGGATTTTTGAATCCGCGCGGAAAAATGGCTCGAACGGGTGAACAATGCGCCCGGAATCTGAATTTTTCACTTTTGGATAAATGTTTGAATTTTCAATGCGGCTATTTTACAACCGTAAGAATCATCTTGAATTTTTCAAGAGCCTTCAGCGAGTGGGAAACATTTTTCGGCATTACGATAATCTGGCCTTCTTCAAGAATGTGCGGAACTCCGCCGACTGTAATTTCAGCCTTTCCGTCCAGAATCTGAACCATCGCGTCGCCCGGAGCGGCATGGCTTGCAATCGACTCGCCTTTGTCGAACGCCATGACAGTTATTCCAACGCCCGGCTGCTGGGAAAGCGTCATGCTGGCAACTTTTCCGTCTTCATACTGAACAAGATTTTTAAGAACTAGCGGTTTTGCATGCTCAACATTTTTAATCAGTTTTTCTTCCATAATTTCCTCGATTTTTACGGTTTTTTAAGTTTCAAAGAGAAATCTGCATAATTTTGAATGATTTTTCAGCAGAAAGGCGGTGAATTTTTCCAGCCGGAACTTTCAGCACCTCGCCCGCGCCAACAGAAACAGAACCGTCCTGCATTACAACAGACATTGAGCCTTCAACAACAAGATAAAGCGTGTCCCGCGGATAAACCTCGTCGCTCAAATCCTCGCCGTCGGCAAAAGCAAGCAGCGTAATGTCCGCATTTTCACTTTTTGAAAGCGACATGCTCACAACCTGATGGGGCTTTGCCTGCACAAGAGAATTTAGTTTTTCAGCCGTTTTTTCCGGCAAATTGCGCAAACTCATGCTTTAAAGATAATAATGAGAAGAGGAATTTTCAAGGGAAATGAACGCTTCCGGCAGACTTACAGTTTGTTCAGATGGATTTGGCTTGGATTTTCTGATGTGGCAAGGATTGGAAGGGCGCGCGGAGCGCGTTGCGGAACAAAAACGGAGTTTTTGTGGAGCAATGAAGGCGGAGGCCGGAACCCTGGAAAGCCTGGTTTTGACTGGTGAGCTTAAGCGAACCTGGCAAAAGCCACCCAAAATATAAAAATTTAAAGTTTGGCACTGATTTTTTATTTTCTGCGGATTGTTTTCCAGAGTTTTGACAGGTTGAATTTTAGTTTTACGCCGAAACCGCTTCCGTGGTTCGTTATGTCGCCAACAAATTCGGGGAGACGGGACGAGGAATCGAGGGAAAAACGGTAGCTGTAGTAGACATCAATTAAAAGCCAGTCAAAAAGGTTCTGCTTCCAGCCGATTTGCGGAAAAACCCGGATGAGCGTGTCTTTTTTGTGGTCGGAAGGAACATCGCCGCCGTCATACATTAAAAAATCTGTGCGGCAGCCGCCGCCGAAGTAAAGAAAATTCAGGCCTTTGCTGAACGGATAAAAAAATACACTGCCAGAAATTCCGACTGTTTTGATTGTGGCGTCGTAATTTTTTGACCAGACTGTTGAGTGGGAAAATTCGCCTTTTGCGGACAAAAACGGGAATGCGAGAGCCTCGTATGAAACGCCGAGCCCCCAGCCGTTATTTTTTAGCCCGGAAAGAAGGTACGATGTGTCGAATGAAAAAATATATTTTTCATTGAATGTAAAATTCGGGGAATTGAAGAACGAGGTTTTCGGTTTTGGCAATTCCTGAGGAATTTCAGCGCCGGCTTCCTTTTCCTGCGTGGATTCCAAAGCAGTTTCCTGGGCATAAATTTTTGCCGCATAAATTAGAAAAAATATTAGATATTTTATTAGTCTGTGTCGCCGAGCCATTTTAGATTTGTTCCAGCCGCGATTTTAAAGCGTAAAGTTTGTTTTTCAACTTTTGAACTTCGTCAAGGCTGCTCATAATTTTTGAAGCCATGTACGCGTCGACAAAAACTCCGTCGAAAAAGAAATCTGCGAACGTCAAAAATCCGCCGACATTCATTCTGTAGTCATCCGGAGCCTCAATGCTTCCAAGCTCGGTCCGCAGCTGCCGCATAAGAAAATCAATTTCATTCATTGAGTCGGTCGCCTTGCTAAGTTTGCTATGCTTTATCAGGTCGACAATAAGACCGCCGCCAAGAACATCAAGAAAACTCCAGTTTCTTGCGCTTTTAAAATGGGTTTCGGCCTCTTCAACCAGCGGAATAAGCCGGTTCACCGTGGACAACGCTTTTTCAACCTGCGGATTAGACATTTTCCCTCTCTTTGCACTTTTTGAAAATTTTCAGCGAAAACGAATCTTCCGCCTGAACAAAACGGATTCATCTTTAATTCTGCTGAATTTTATATTTAGCTTGAATTTCGAGTTTTTTATGGAAAAGAATGAAAGCGCAGGCAGATTTGCAATTTGTGAAGATTTTTGGCGATTGAATTAATTAAAGTGCGGAGCACCCGAATTAATACAAGCGAAGCGCGAGCCAAATCCATCTGGAGCAAATTGGAAATATGCCGAAAGCGTTCTTTCAGAATTTGCGAAAAACTCGATATTCAGTCTATTTAAATTATAACGTTTTTACGGGCTTTTGCATAAGAAAAAATTCAATTCTTTTGCTTGCCTTTTTCTGCCGGCAAAACTATCATAATGGAATGGACACTCTGACACCGGAACAGCGCAGCCTGAATATGTCGAAAATCCGCAGCAAGGACACAAAGCCCGAAATTCTTTTGCGGAGCGCGCTTCACAGGGCCGGATTCAGATTCAGAAAAAACGACAGACGGCATTTGGGCACGCCGGACATTTTTCTTCCGCACTACAACGCGGCGATTTTTATAAACGGATGCTTCTGGCACGGACACAAAAACTGCCGCCTTTTCAGGCTTCCAAAAACAAACACCGAATACTGGAAAAACAAAATTGAACGCAACACCGAGCGCGACAAAAAAATCATCCAGAGCTACCTTGACAACTGCCTGCGCGTCGCCGTCGTCTGGGAATGCTCAATCACCGGAAAACGCCGCCCTCAAAAAATCGCAAAAGTAACCGAAGAACTCTCCCTTTGGCTTGAAGAAGAGCTGGAGGAAAACTATAGGGAATTTTAGGGGGAATCCGGGATAGAATATTAGCTTGCAAGAGAATTCGGAGAAGGCTTGCCGGGCTTCCGTTCAAATTTTATCTGTTCTAAGAAATCTTTAAATCTTTCCAAACAGAAAAAATTCCATGCCGCAAGATTTGCCTTGTCATCAAGTTCTTCCCGCCAATCCATATTGTCAAAATCAGTTTTATAATAAAGTTCGTCAATAGAAGCGAATTTCCAGTAAAGAAGTTCCCAGACCTTTTCGATTCTTGCAAAAATAATCTGCCCGGGACCTTCGTAAAGCCCTTCCCCGACAAAAAAATCTAAAACATCACCTTTCTTAATCAATGGATTTTTGGAAGATGTTACAATAAATTCCCCATGAAGAAAATCTTCAGAAAGATTTTCAGAAAACATGTTTTTCGCTTTGAATTCCATTCATTTCTGGTTAAAACAGCCAGCAGTAAAATAAGATGAGGTAATTTTAGCAAGTTAATTGGATAACGTCTATAGCGGGCGTTCCCGTTCGCTTGCGCTCAGGTCGCTATGTCCGCACTTCGCTCGCGCTCATTCCTCCGCTCCGCTTCGGAACTCCGGTGCTCCCAGCGCTAACGCGGTAGGTTAGATCATTATCGAACTGAGATTTCCGCTGCAAAAAAAAACGCTCCCAGTCTGTTGGGGAAATTTAGTAACTATATTTTAAAATAAAGTAACTAAATTTGGAAATATAGTTACTTTATTCAAGGAACTTAGTGGGAAAGTTTTTAAGGAGGGCATATTAGGAACATATTGCAAAATCTAGGCAATTTCCCATCGGCAAAAGCTTCGTTTTTCAGAAAGTTATAGGTAAAAAACGGGCGTTGTAATAGAAAAATGCCTTTGGATTTTAGAATTTCCAATATTTTTTTGAATCTAGCTCGATTTTTGTTGCTAACTCAGATTTGAAAGTTCAGTTTGGAAACAATCCTTAAAAATAAAATATTTATCTTCTTTGCTAAGTGAAAAATAATTTCTAAAACCAAGTTCTGCATTGTATTTTTTTATTACAGACCGAAACATTTCTCTTTCATTTTTTATAATAGCAGTCTGTGAAAGTTGCAAGAACCATTTTGAAATTTCAAAAATATGTTCTGGTAATCCTCTGCTTCCAGAACGCTCATACAATTCTGCAATTTCAGCGTCATTTAGTTTAGAGTAAGTTCTTAAAGATTCTTCTGAATCAGAAAAAAGATAATATCTCCACCATTGTGTACCAAGATAATTTCTTCTTTCTGAATAAAAATGCTCTTTTGAATTTCCCCAGCGCCAAAACACAACATCAGGCAATAATTGCAAATTTAAAAATTGCCACATAGGAAGTGTTGCTGCAACGGAAGGGGTAATGTTCATTTTTTCATAAATCAAACGTCCAAGCGCTTTATCAAAATTTAGTTTTAATGAACTGCCAATATTATTGACACCAAAACCATATTTTCTAGCAAGAGTAATTGTATCTTGTCGCAATGAATCAAGTTCCTCATACAAAACCATATCTCCAACACCAGGAGGGACAAGTTTATTTTCACTCAATGGTTCAAAAACAAATCGTCTGCTTTCTAATTTTTCATATATTTTTTCTGGCTCATCATCAATTACTGGATAAACTCTGATTATATCTTCATCATTCATTTTATTCATCTCCAAAAACATATTCCTGAATTGCCGTATACAGAGAATTTCTTTGTTCTTCGCCTTGATTTATCATTTCCTTTAAGGAAGCCAAATCTTTTTCTGGAAAGTACCTGTCTTTTACTTCATTTAAAATCTTTGAATAAACAGCACGTAAAGTAAAGGCATTCTCCTCAAATGATTCTGAAAGCTCATCAAGCCCGTGTTTTTTATCAAGAGCATCAAAAATAATAGTTCTATATACGTCAAACATAATCATTTTCAACAGATAATTTGCAGCAACATCATTCTCTAAATCTGAATTTATCTTTTTGAAAAGCGGATGCTCTATATTAAAAAATAAAGTATATGCAGCATTAAAATTACTGTCCAAATCAATATATTTTTTGCGGAGATAATACAAGGCATTTCTTGCAATTCCAGAGCGTTCTTTAAAGTAAATAGCTTTTACAGGAAAAAGGGCTTGTCCGCCTTCAAGATACAAGATTTCAGAAGTCTTAAATATAACAGCTCCTTTTTCTGTTGCAAATTCTGACTTTTTCACAAATTTATCCTCAGAAGAGATTGCCAAAACCAAAGAAATTTCTGTGTCGCCAGCAATTTTATCTCCTGGAATATTACAAGAAAAATTATATTCTTTTACGCTTTCATTTCTTTTATTTTCATATTTTTGAACAAATGCGCAGCCTTGCAGTGAAGTTCCGTTTCGTCCAGACAAAGAATTCCAAACTATATAAAATGAAGCTTCTGCATTTTCAGAAATAAAAAAATCAAGTTCTTTTGCTGAAACATATAGATTACAGTTTATTTGTAAATCCGCGTTTTTTTTCCAAGATTTTATTTCGTGTGACGCAGGTATTGGACGCCCGTAAATCTGCCATTCAGACTGAATTATTCCAGATTCCAGAGAAACAGTTTTATAAGTATATATTTTATTGTGCATCAACTTCCTCCCAGTCAATTTTTAAATCAAATGAACAGTCTTTCTGGCAGTTTATTTTAAAATAACAAATTTCTGGAAATTTAAATATCTTTGGAAACCTTGCATCTGTCATAGAAATCGTGCCATCTTTATCTTTTTTATATGTTCCGGAAAACTTTAGGTAGCTTCCATTGTCCTCAAAACTGTCTCCAGCATCTAAAGTTTCGATTTTGGGAACTATATTATTTATTATGACAGTCATATCTTTTAAAACATTTATTTTGTATTGAACATAAATATATTTTTCGTTTGTTTTTGAATCGATTTCAATATATGAATTTCCAGTTTTAGCAATTGATGATTTTTTATTTGATGCCCTTGCCTCTATTTGAACAGCCGGTTTCAAAGTTTTTTTTGCACCTCCAATTGGTAATTTATATGGAAGAAGTTTTGCGCCTAAAGTGCGTTGAATCATAACTGAAATATTTGCCGCAGAATCATCAATTTCTTCAAAAATGCAATTCGACCTTACAAGCTGGTCAATCTTATTTTCAACAGTTTTTAAGTAATTGTGAGGAAACATATCATTTTTATGTTCCCAGCGAGTATGTGTTTGGTTTTCTATTCCACGAAAATACCGATCAATTTCGCCTTCGGTTTCTCCATTAGAGAAAGATTTCGTATCACAGGCAAAAACACCAAAGCACGTTTCATTAAGGTTCTCCGGTCCAATCGAATATTTTCCATAATAAACAATATTTCCAATTCCTCTCATAAAAGCTACAAGTGGTTGTGAAGTTTTTAAAATTGGTATCAATTCTTCATATTTAGATTTTTTTGGCGTAGTCTTTTCGATGCATGCAATTCCAAGCTTTACACTAGGTCTTTCTTGAAAAATTTCAATTCCTCTTTTTTCATCAGCTTTTATTTCTTTCGTTTTTATCGCCTTAAGTCTTTTATAAGCATTTATAAAATACTTATAAGGATATATTTCATTTGGATTATCAAGCTCAATCTTTTCATTTTTATAGACAAGATTAAAAATAACTTTTTTCGCAATTATTTTATTCCAGTACCAATGAAGTAAATACTGAGGAATATCATATTTGAATATATCATCGATTGTTTTTTCATTTCCATTTTCGTATTGAGGGAAAAGTCTAGGACGGGCATTTAAAATAAGAATTTTTGTTCCTGTCTGCATTTCATTAAACACATTCATGCCAATTGCTTCAGCAATTTCATCTGCAAGTTTTCCTAAAATTGGAGACGCATAAACTCCGCTTTCATTATCACTTTGTTTTTTTTCTCCCCACCAACATCTGTTATCTATTCTTTCATCCATCGAAACAGCAATAAGCCGGGATTGATAATTCGAGGTACTTTCAGATTTTATTCTTGTATAAATTATTATTGTTCTGGCTTGAGAATACAAAAAAAACGCGGCTTTTCCAAATCCGTAAGAACCTCCGTCATTTGAATCAAGCGATTTGTCATTTCCTGTAAAATAGACAAAATTTGCAAAATTTTGATTTTCCTTTTTCTCTGTAATTCCAGGAAATCCTATTAGACCAGTAGTATTGCTATCGCTTATCTCAATATTTAACGAAGATGCTTTTATATATTTCTGTACATTTTTTACATAATATGAATTTAAATTTTCTGAACCAAACAGCTTTTGTATAAAAAGCATCTGTTCTGAGGAAAAATTAAACGCCCGAATTGAAAAATTTAAAGGCAGATATTTAGATACGGATTTTCCTATTTTTTCATCAAATTTTCTTTCTTTTAAGCGGCTATCAAACGAATTTTGAACAGCTTCTCTTAATAAGATTTCTGTATCACTTAAAGAAGAACCATTTAATGTCTTTGATGCACCACTTGCGTTTATAGTTCCCATCCCTCTTCTGAAGGGCACTTCATCAAATATAAAATCAATCATTCTCCACTCCGTCTAACGAAATTGTCATATATGTATTGAATTCAATATTTTTATCTTTCGGAAAAACCAGCATTATTCCAATAACATCTTCCACTGCATCTAATGGCACTCTGCCTGTTTGATTTGCTTTAGGCTTGCTGTCTTTATCAATTGGGTATATGAGCAAAAGTCCAGGTTCTGAGATTCCTTTTTCTTCAAAATATTTATGACGCTGAAGAAACATTTTTAAAGGTCTGAATTCATCTTTTTCAGAATCAGGAATATCTGTATCAACAAGCATATTCTGTGGCTGAGCCAAAACTTTTATGTTTGCTATTGAATCATTTTTGCTTTTCGGATCCAAGCGAGTTCGATTAACAAGATGAACTTTTAGTTTTGAACAAATTTGATATTCCCGCCCTGTTTTATTTTGAATTATTGCGACATTCCAGTTTTGCAAAAAATTTTTGGAATTGATCTTTTCAAGATAATCCAAAATTAAATTTTTTCTACAAGCATTGTTAGACTCACAAATTTTATAATTTTCAATAAATTGCCGGATTTTAGAAATTGGAATATCCTGATAAATAACATTTCCATTTTTTTCTATTGGACTTTGAGTTATTCCATCAAGAAAATCTCTTGTAACAATTTGATTATGTAAAAGCCACTCTTTATTTGTGCGCTCAAAAAATAAAGTCGACGGTCTTTGTCCTGCATAATTTATGCCGGTAATTCTGGCATTTTGCATTGCTAATTTTCTTGTAATTTGAAGAAGAGGAAGAACTCGTATTCTTGGTGCTATCTCATCAGGAGTAAGACCATTACCGTAATCTGTAAACTGCTCCTGCAATTCGTCTTCTACATCTGCAAGTAAAGAAAAATTTTTAGCTATTCGTTCTGTTGTCCAGATTCTTGGCAAATCTTCATAGCCAATCCTATATCCAAACCAGCGTCCCATTTGCAATAAAGTATCATATAATTTTGATGTCCTGTAAAAATAACTTACAATAAGACCTTCAAGAGTAAGTCCTCGTGAAAGAGTATTTCCGCCAATAACAATATAAACTTTACTTTCATTATCTGGATAATGAAGACGTTCCTCCCATGCAACGGAACTGTTATCAACTATAGGTTCAATTTTATCTACTACATCCAAAACAAAAGGCTTTAATTGATTAAAATCAGGAATCTTGTATTTTTCTTTATCCTCTTCGGAATAATTAAAAAGATGTTTAATTATTTCAAAAGAAACCCTTTCTTTCTCAGAATTCCAAACTTTTTCCATGCAATTAAAAAAGTCAGCTGGATTCTGTTTTATATTCGTTATAAAAAACTCGACAGATTTGTTTACAATAGCATGTGTAGAAATTCTTAAATCCACATGAATAAGCATTGAAGAATGTTTATTTTTAAAACCACGATAATATTTGCATGCTGTAGCTACAATAAAATAGAATATAGCGTTTTTTAATGATTCAGGAATATCTGCATAGTCATTACTCTTTGGATTTATCTCTTCTGGTTCAACAAAATTTACGACATCAAGCAATGGCTGTGGATTATCAGGATCATCATTTGAAGAACCAAATAATTTTCGTGCGCTATAATATTTAGAACTTATAGCTAGAGGATAAATAAAATCTTCTGGATATAGACTATATTCTCCAGGCTTTTCATTAAGGACATTAGCAAATGGAGTTGCCGTAAATCCTACATAACAATACTTTTCAAAAATATTTAATATGTCTGTAATCAACGAATTGATAGAGCTTCTTTTTCCTGTTGCAAACCCCTCATCATCAAACTGCCTTGCAACATTCATGGAAGCATTGTCACATTCGTCATCAATAACAAGAACTGTTTTATTTTTCCAAAATATCTCACTATTTATATTCTGTAAATAATCTTTTAGACGACGAAGAACATGCGGATTCTTTTTAAATACTCCAAGAACAGGATTATTTCCATTTATTTTTCCTTCTATACAAACATCATCTTTCCCCAATTTGTCAGAACTGTCCGTAAGCAAGTCCCAGCCGCCCATTTTATCAATTCCTAAATCCTTTCTAAAACGACTTTGAGTCTGATTTCTTAAAGAATTAGTTATTCCTGAAAAAACAATGAAAAGTCTACATCCACAAGACGCATACATTGAAATAATTGAAGACATTTGAGCGGTTTTTCCAGACTGAACGTGTCCATAAACCAACCCTTTTCTTGTTGCATCTTCTTTTGAAGTATCAAATTTCCGCGGATTTGAAAGCTGATTTATGATTTCAATTGACTGCTGCTTATTTATTGAAAGACGATTTTTATCCCAGTTTTCAGATTCCATCTGCTTTTCAAAATGGTCCCAGTATCTTGGCTCATAAAGTTCATCAAAAGAAAACCAGCGTTCGTGTTTTGCTGAAATTCCATGAAAATCATTTTTGGACTCAATAATTTTTCTAGCCTCTGAAATCCACTTTTCTTTTAATCTGGTAAATTCTTCAGAATGATTTTCCTTAAATTCTCTAGCAATGTCTAAAACAATTAGTAAACTATTATCAATTGATTCCCAAGATTCATCAGGACGCCTTAATTTCCATTTAACTATTTCTTGAATTAAATTTTTTTCTTGCTGTTTTTCAAAATCAGTCATTTTCATTTCGTCTCCGAACGTCTATTTTGAAATTTTCTGAATCAATTTTCGTAATAATCACATTATTGAAACCAAAGAGATTGAGTTTTTCCATTGTTAAAAGCTCGCCCTCTTTCAAATGCAAAACATCCCGCAAAAGCCATTTGCCCAATTCTTTATTAGGATTTGACATAAGAGCTTTTCCACCATCCTGACAGATTTTTGCAGACATTGAAGAACCGTTAGGAAGATGAAGTGTAAATGAGGTATCACGTAAAGGAAAAAAAGTTGGAAAATCATGATGAATAGAAATAGGAACTGGAATGTAGACTTCGTTCGCATCCCTTGCTCTGCCGCTCGCATTCCATTGATTCAGGCCAGATTTCAAAGGAACCTCTTTTAGCCTTTCTGAATAAAGAGGCAGATAAACATAGTCAATACCATATCTTAAATGCTTTTTAGGACTTGAAACCTGCTCATGAATTACTTTATGAATATTGTAAATATCTGTGTATTTGCCTTCATAATCTTCTGTGTCAATAAGTTTACGCAGAAGTTCGTATGGATCCTGAATAATTGAAACTGAAATCTCATGTTTTTTTTCAGAATCATCAGGAACTTCAAAATGCTTGAATAATGTGCTTTTTGAATAGTTGAAATTATAAAATTCTTTTCCGTCGTCAAATTGAAGTGATTTTTCTGTATCTTTTATTACATGAATTTTTTCGATATTCAAAATCGAGTATGAAGAATTAAAAACCGTAAGACCATTTTCAACCCGACCGATAATGTGGTAACAGCCATCTGAAATACCATAAAGCCGTTGTCCTAACATCATTCTTTCATTACGTGCAACTGCAAGCTGATAAGCTAAATCATATCCTTTATATTTTTTCAATTTTGAACTTATTGAATTGAATTCTGCAACCTTTTCAGTGCTTGCGTTATTTGTCAAAGTGAAAGTTTTTATTCCAACGCCAAATGAGCCTGTTTTCGCATCATAAGCCGTATCTGAGCGAGAAAGATTTTCTGCCTTATAGTATTTGCAGAAAAGATTTTCTGTAACTCTGTAATGTAAGAACGGGATTGAACTATCGCTAAAAAGATTTGAAAGTCGTGCCATAAGTTCAAGCAAGGAAAAATATTCAGTATTATCTTTCCATTCCGTTATAAAACTCATCTCTCATTCTCCCTTACAAATTGAATTACATTCGAGGCAACGCGTTCTATCAACGGTTCTGTTACGCTGTTTCCCGCCTGCTTGTATTTCTTGCTTTGCGCAATTGTGGCTGGATATCTGAATGGATTTTCTATATCAACTGGAAATCCTTGAAAGCCTAAACATTCTTCCGGCGTTAATTTTCTGATTCCTTTTGACGTTTTTACAATCGGAACATTGTGTCCGCCTTCGCCCATATTGGCGGTAAGCGTAGGACAGACTCCGTTCTTGTTTTCACGGATATAAACACGGCGCCACTGATAAACTCTATCAGGATTTATAATTGAGTCTTTCATCCTGTCGTAATAAATATGTCCGGGCCTGTAAAAAATATTTTCCGTTTCAATTGCATCATCAATAACAGAATGAATATTTTTTGTAAGTTCAACTTTATGTGGAAAATCAAAATGAAATTCTTCATTTATAAAGCTTTTTTGTGAGATGTTTATCTGATTCGGATCAAATCCAACAATAAAAATACGCTCGCGATTTTGCGGAACATTTGCATATTCACAAGGATTCATCACTTTTGAATCTACAATATAGCCAAGCCGGTTTTTCAAAACATCCATTATTTTCGCAAAAGTCCGACCTTCATCATGAGATTTTAGATTTTTGACATTTTCAAGAAAAAAAGCTTTTGGACGATGTTTTTCAAGAACATCAGCTACATCAAAAAATAAAGTTCCGCGAACATCATCAAATCCTTTTTGGTACCCGGCAATAGAAAAAGCCTGGCATGGGAATCCTGCGCACAACACATCAAAATGCTCAGGAATCAGATTTTTTGTTTCAGGTTTTGTAATATCCCCGAATGGAACTTCACCGTAGTTTTCAAAATAAGTCTGCTTTGCCGCGTCATCCCATTCTGAAGAAAAAACGCACTGGCCTCCGCATGACTGCATTGCCAGCCTGAATCCGCCGATTCCTGCAAACAAATCAATAAAAGTGAAACTGTGATTTTTGGGCGCAGGAAAAGGAACATTACGCTCCTTATTAAAAGTGTCCGCATCCGGCAAAGCCGAAAGCGCTATTCCGTTCTGCGCAAGAATCTTTCCGTATTTTTCCGCGGCTTCTGTTCCGCCAAGCTGAATACAGTGGCTTAAAAGCGCATATTTTTCGTCAAACTCTCTGCCGCCCGCATATTCGTCAAGAACAGTGTAGTTCGCCCTTGATTTTCCGCGTGATATTTTCTGTCCCTTTAAACGGACGTTATT
>CAKUZR010000012.1 GCA_934718065.1 uncultured Treponema sp. | reverse complement strand
AAACTCCCGCCATGATATATATAAACTGCTGTAATTTCTGACAGAAAACTGGGGAATTATTCTTTACAAGTTACGAGGTAACCAAAGTTATTTTTTAGTAACTGCGGTTACTTTTTTATAACTTTGGTTATTTCGTATGAAAACTGATTTACAAACAAAACGGATTTTTTTACCATTCTTATCAAGGTAAAAAAGTATGAAATTCAATCTAAACGATTTTTTGCAGCTGGATACAAATGGCTTGCTGGCTGTAAACGGCGGAAGCGGCTGTTCAAGCGGGCCATCTTCCGGTTCTTCAGACAGTTCTGGCGGTTCATCCAGTTCGGGAAACTCTTCTGGGGCATCAAGTGGGCCTGGTTCATCTACAACAGAGACTATATATGTTCCCACTGGTCCGTATAATGGATATTTAGTTACAAGAACAAAAAAAGGAAGTAACAAAGTAACTTCTTCAGGGGTTGTGAGCAGTTCCGGCGGAGGTTCTTGCAGCAGTTCTTATGAAGGCGTTGAATCAATTTCATATCAAACTGGAGGCACTTCGTCTAGTGGAGGCCATGGATGTTCAGGTGGCGGAACATGTTCAGCGGGCGGCAGTTCTGCTCCATCTGGTGGAAACAACGGCGGCGGTGCATACGGAGGAATATCTGAAGAATCAGCCTTTGAAAAAATATTAAATGAAATTTATAAAAAGAAAAACAATACTCCTGAAGCTAATGATCCTGGAGAGGTAACAGGATGTTATAAAATTGGTTATCAATGTGATGAATATGTTTCAGAAATACTAAGTGGTGCTGGTTTCGATGTAAATGAATATAATGTTGATAATCCATCAGGAAAAAATGTTAATACGCATATAGAAGATTTAAAAAAATCAAGTAAAAAATATGACACAGACGCATCTAAATTAAATCATGGTGCTTATGTAGTATTTATGAGTGATGAACAATCAATCATTGATTCTCATGCTGCTTTATTGTTTATTAATAATGATGGAAGTGCATTTATATATGACAATTCTAGCAGAAATTTTCAAGTTGGAGAAAATATTTATCTTGGAGGAATAGAAAAAACAGGTTGGAATGGAAGTTCCGCTCTTGATGTTTGTAATCAATACTCATCATATGAGCATTTTTATTTTCAAAAAATAAAATAACTATTACATTCGCACAAATATAATTATTTCATCACCATAGCGTAAAATGCAATGCAGAGTTGTTGAGGTTCTTATGACAAAAAAAATATTTTTTATGCTCCTAATGTGTTTATTTTCAGATTTATATGCCGAATCATTCAGTGTTTTTTGCATTAAAGGTTTGTACGGTCTTGTAAATGAAGAAAGAGCAATAAAACTGAAAGCAAAATATTATAAAATTGAAAAGAATGAAGAAAATTATTTCATATGTGAAACTGCAAATTCTGAATATGAATTTTATTCACCCAAATTAGAATTACTGTACAAACTGCCAGCCGGCAGTTCTGCAAGAAAATATTCAAATTCAGAATACTTAGTATATTATTTTGATGAAATAAAAAACATTCACATTAGTAAAATACTGAATATAGAAACCTGGAAACTAAGCGAATACAAGAAATATGAAAACTTTGTCCGAGAACCATTCTTTTGGGGAGAAAATTTAGCTGTAGTAATAAAAGGAAGCTCATATCCTTCTTTCTCCGTCATCGACAGAAATGAAAACACAGTGATTTCAAATTTAAAGCAAGCTGGCTTTTGCTTTACAGAAGGTTTGCTGCCTGTAATTTTAAAAAATGGTCAAAGCGGATATATAAACAAAAAAGGAAAAATGGTAATATCCGTTCCATTATATGAAGACATTAGAATGGGAGGCCCAAAAATTTCTCCTATTTTGAATTATTATTTTTCAGATGGTGTCGCAGTCTTTCAAAAAGAAAAGGACAAATGGTGCTTAATTGACAGAAAGGCAAATATCAAAGAACTTCCTGAAAATTATATTTTAAAAACACGGTTGTATTCAAAAGGGCTGACCGTA
Source organism: uncultured Treponema sp. (assembly GCA_934718065.1). Classification (GTDB taxonomy): domain Bacteria; phylum Spirochaetota; class Spirochaetia; order Treponematales; family Treponemataceae; genus Treponema_D. The sequence continues at coordinate 77,737 of CAKUZR010000012.1, read as the reverse complement.
ATTGAAGATACAAACAGCAAATACGGCTATTTAAATAAAAATGCCAAAATAGCAATTCCATGCATATTTGATTCCGCCTCAAATTTTATAGGCGAATATGCAGCCGTAGCTTTTCAAGGAAAAGACGCCATCATCGACACCAAAGGCAATATATTTTACTCTGAAGATTTGAAGAAATAAAAATTTGTCAAGCATAAACATGTATTTTGTAAAATTAAAATAAGGATTCTTTATGAAAATAAAACAGCTGTTTTGTATATTGTTGATTTTTATAGGTTTGCTTTCTGCTGGATTTTCTGAAGCGCTTGGAAATGACAGCATAGTGTCCTATGCGCATTGGAACGGACACTTTTCTACAAAAATTTAAAAATATGTGTTACAATATTCTCGTAGTTTTTATTATGAGAATATTGTTATGAGCAATTTTGCATTTTTACAAGCCTACTGGCCGGATTTTGCCAATACTCTGGATTTTGCGGAAAAATATGTTTATTCAGATCCTGCTTCAAGCAAGAACAAGTCAGGGCTTTTTGTTGAGCTTATGGTTCGAGAAATCATGCGAATCGAAAACATTCCTGAGCCAGAAGACGTAAAAGAAAATAATCATTATACAAGAACTAAGATACTAAAATCGGAAGGCTTGCTTCCTTATGATGTTAATCAGTGGATTAACCAGGTTCGCATAAAACGTAATGACTCTGCTCATGAAAATATCGCTACAGAACAGGAAGCCTTGACCGTTTTAGGATTCGCTTATCAAATTGCAATATGGTTTATGCAGACTTATGGCGATTCTGCTTTTAAGCCGGAGCCATTTGTAAAACCTGAGCCGCCTAAAAAGAAAATCAATCTTATGCCTCTTGTAAAGAATCAGGAAAAAAAGATTGAAGAGCAGAAAACAAAGCTTGAAAACGCGGCTGTAACAATTGCAGAAAAAGAAGCCGCAATTGCTGAGCGTGATAAAAGACTTTCTGAGCTTGAGGCAGAGATTGAAAAGGCTCGCAAAGAACGCGAATCTATACAGTATCTTACCCCGCAGAGTGCGCTTACTAAGCAACAGCGGCAAAATACATCTGCTGCTGCAATTTCTAAAGCTAAGCTTACAGAAGCCCAGACTCGTGCAATTATAGATGAGCAGCTTAGAAAAGTCGGCTGGGAAGCAGATACAGAAAATCTCCGTTATTCAAAAGGAACACGGCCTCAGAAAGGAAAGAAAATTGCTATTGCTGAGTGGCCGGTGAAACCAACAAAAACGGCTGATGACAGAGCTGATTATGCTTTGTTCATAGATGAACAGTTAATTGGAATTATTGAAGCAAAAGCATACGAAAAAAATGTTTATGCAATAATTGATAATCAGTGTCATGAATATGCCAAAAATATTAAAGATGAAGATGAAAAATATTGCATGGGCAAATGGCGGAATTATAAAGTGCCGTTTGTTTTTGCAACTAACGGCAGGCCTTATCTAAAACAGATTGAAACTGAATCTGGAATATGGTTTCAGGATTTAAGAAAGGATTCTAATATTCCTTTGGCTTTGCAGGGATGGTATAGCCCGGAAGATTTGCTTGCAAAGTACAAACAGAATGTTGATGAGGCTGACCAGAAACTTGAAAACCTTCCCTATGATTTTTTGCGCGACCCGGATGGTTTGAACTTCCGGTACTACCAGCTTGAAGCTGTGGAAGCTGTAGAAAAGGCTGTAATTGGCGGAGCAAAACATATACTTCTTGCAATGGCTACAGGAACTGGCAAGACACGTACTATTCTGGGAATGGTTTATCGCTTCTTAAAAACAAATCGTTTCCGCCGGATTTTATTCCTGGTGGACCGTACAGCTTTAGGAGAACAGGCGCAAGATGTTTTCAAGGATGTTAAGCTGGAAGACCTGCAGCCGCTTAATAAAATCTACAGCATCAATACCCTTGATGATATTGACTTGGCATCTGAAACAAGAATTCAAGTTGCCACTGTTCAAGGAATGGTGGCTAGAATCATGAGCGATGATAAGGAACGAATTCCTTCAGCCGGCGATTTTGACTGTATCATTATAGATGAAGCGCATAGAGGTTATACTCTTGACCGGGAACTTTCAGAAGCAGAACTTTTATTCAGAGAGCAGAATGACTTTATAAGCAAGTATAAGAAAGTAATTGAATATTTTGATGCTGTAAGAATCGGATTAACTGCGACTCCTGCTTTGCACACAACACAGATTTTTGGAAATCCTGTTTATAATTATTCTTACCGTGATGCTGTAATTGACGGATATCTTGTGGACTATGACGCGCCTCACATTATTAAGACTGAGCTTAATCAGAATGGAATACATCACGAAAAAGGTGAAAGCCTTGCACGCTATAACCCGGTGACCAAAGAACTTTTGAATCCTGAGGAACTGGAAGATGAGCTTGATTTTGATGTGGAAGAGTTCAACAAAAATGTTCTTGCTCCATCATTCAATGAAGTGGCTCTTGCAGAAATTGCCAAGCATATTGATCCTGAAAGCGAGGAAAAAGCTGTTGTTTTTGCGGTTAATGACAGGCATGCAGATGAAATTGTCCGTATATTAAGAAAGATTTATAAAGCCCAGGATGTTCCTTCAAATGCAATAGAAAAGATTACTTGTTCTATTGGCGACCGGAAGCGTGTTCAGGATGCAGTTAAACGCTTTAAGAATGAACATTATCCTACAATTGCAGTTACTGTGGATTTGCTTTCAACAGGCATTGATGTTCCTGAAATTACAAAGATTGTATTTATGCGGCGAATAAAATCCCGTATTCTTTATGAGCAGATGCTTGGCCGCGCAACACGCCTTTGTCCTAAAATCAATAAAACACATTTTGATATTTACGATGCTGTTGATTTGTATTCATACCTTGATGAGTTCTCTTCAATGAAACCGGTTGTATCAAATCCTTCTGTTACTTTTGATGTGCTTTTCAAAGGTTATGAAGAAGTTGAAGATGAAGAACATATCAAATTTATTAATGACCAGATTATTGCCAAGCTCCAAAGAGTAAAACGGCACATGGATGAAACACAGATTAATTATTTTACAATTAATTCTAACTATGACTCTGTGGAAGATTTTATAAAGGCTGTAAAAAAATGCAGAGATGAAGGCGAGGACGCTTGCAAAGAATTGCTTTTAAGAAAAAAGGCTGCGTTTGGCGCTTTTGAGCTGGAAAAAAGTCAGGAGCCAACTGTGCCTATTAGCAACAAGACCGATGTGCTGAAAGAAGTGTCCAGAGGATTTGGAAAAGGCCAGGAACCCGAAGACTATCTGGAAAGCTTTGCAAGCTATTTAAGAACCAACAGAAATAAAATTGCAGCGCTTGATATTGTTTGCACCAGACCTGCTGATTTAACCCTTGCAGATTTACGAAGCCTTAGTAAAACTCTTGATTCAAATGGCTATAATTCAATGCAGTTAAACACAGCTGTGGCTCAGCTTACAAAAGAAGACAGTGCTGCAGATATTATTTCACTTGTCCGTCGTTATGCAATTGGAAGCCCTCTCGTGTCTCACGAAGAAAGAATTCACAATGCTGTAAAGAAACTTTGCAAAGCGCATGACTTTACAGCCGGTGAAAACAAATGGATTGAAAGAATCGAGACATATCTTATAAATGAATCAGTTTTTAATGCGCAGACTTTTGATGAATATCTTGCATGGAGAAATCAGGGAGGTTTCAACAAAGTAAACAAGATTTTCAATAATCAATTGAATTCTATTGTCAGGGAATTAAACACATATCTTTATGAAGATAAAATAGGCTAAGGAAACTCTGAGAAGTCAAGCCAAACACTTAAAACGGAGAATTGAATTATGGCAAAGAAAATTGAGATTGATATAGAACAGAAAGGAGGGGAAAGCCTTCCCCTCGCTTCAGAGCCAAGTCGCTCCACGAATTGTTTCTGCAAGCAGAACAATTCTCTCCGCTTTGTTGGCTCTTCCGCTACCCCTTCTCCTAGGGGCAAAGCCCCTAAAACCCCAGCAATGTTCCGCGAGTTTTGTGAAACAAAACTCGATAGAGAGCGTAAGCGAACGACCAACGCCCCCAAAAATGCTTCTGAAATAGAAGCGCCTTACGACCTGCCGGAAGGTTGGAAGTGGGTTAGACTTGGAGAATATGTTTCAATTGTAACAGGAAAAAAAGATGCTAATTATGGAACATTAAATGGCAAATATCTTTTTTTCACTTGTGCAGGGGAACCTTTACGTTGTGATGACTATTCTTTCTCAGGAGAAAGCCTTCTTTTGCCAGGAAATGGAGCAAACGTAGGTCAAGTATTTTATTATTCAGGAAATTTTGAAGCATATCAACGTACATATGTTCTACAGAGAAAAAATGAACATATTTTTCTAAAATATCTTTATTATCATTTATTAGCATTTTGGAATCTATATAATAAAGATAAACAGTATGGTTCAGCTACAAACTATATAAAAATGGGAAACTTTTTAGAATATTGCTTTCCTCTTCCTCCAACACTCGCTGAGCAGCAGCGCATTGTAAACCGCATAGAAAGCATGTTTGCAAAACTGGACGAGGCAAAGGAAAAAGCCCAGAACGCGGCAGACAGCTTTGAAACCCGCAAAGCCGCCATCCTCCACCAGGCATTCACCGGCAGCCTGACCGCAAAATGGCGCAAAGAAAATGGGATTAGTGATGAGAGTTGGGAAGAGAAAAAATTAAGCGAAGTTTATACAATAAATCCAAAAGTAAAAGCTGATGATGATATCTTAGCTTCTTTTATTCCTATGGAAAAAATTGAGCCTGCTTCAGTTAATCGTTTTTCTTTTGATGTAAAACATTGGGGAAATATAAAGAAAAATCATACGCAGTTTCAAAATGGTGATGTTTGTTTTGCTAAAATATCTCCTTGTTTTGAAAATGGTAAAGCTTTCATTGCAAATGGGCTTGAAAATGGAATTGGAGCAGGTACAACAGAATTGATAATTCTTCGTAGTTCTGAAGTTGATGTGCGATATACATTTTATGTTGTAACGAATACAAGTTTTGTTCGTGGAGGTTGTACAACATACAGCGGAACTGTTGGACAACAAAGAATCAGTATGGATTATGTGCGCAATTATAAAATCCCAGTTCCCACTCTCCCCGAACAGCAGGAAATCGTCCGCATCCTCGATACCGTGCTGGAAAAAGAGCGCGCCGCCAAATCCGCCGCCGAACAAGTCCTGGAGCAAATCGCCATGCTAAAAAAATCCATCCTGGCCAGAGCGTTCCGGGGCGAGCTGTAAAAATGCCAGAGAAACTGTAAGAAGAAGGGTTAAACACAATTCAGTGCAAACTATCTTCTTTTAGGAATAAACTTTGCACTGGATATTATATAATCTTTTAGATAATGATATATTACATCCAGTCGGCTTTCAGTATTGATGATGATGGAAAAAAGCTGCAGGAAATCCGTCCGCTGCTAAACAGAGGAGATTTTTTCAAAAAGATAGTGATTGTAAACGGCAGCCAAAAAAGAACAGCAGATGAAAACGGAATAATCTATATAGGGGTAATTCCATTCCTGCTAGAAAAAGACAGTCTGGAAAAATAGCAGAAAAATTAAAAAAGGAGAATAAAAAAAATGACAAATCAGGAAATCGTAAGCAAACTTTGGAATCTTTGTAATATTTTGCGTGATGACGGAATTACATATCATCAGTATGTTACAGAATTGACATATATTCTTTTCTTAAAGATGGCAAAGGAGACAAAAACAGAAGATTCTATTCCAGCTGAATATAGATGGGATAAATTGACCAGCCATAGCGGAATAGAGCTCAAAAAATTTTACAAGGAGCTGCTCACAAATCTTGGTGAAAACTGCAAGGGCCGCGTCCGCGAAATCTATCAGGGCGCAAGTTCAAATATTGACGAGCCAAAAAATCTTGAAAAAATTATCAGGTCGATAGATGAACTTGACTGGTACTCTGCAAAAGAAGAAGGCTTGGGAAATCTTTACGAAGGATTGCTCGAAAAGAACGCCAACGAAAAGAAAAGCGGAGCCGGACAGTATTTTACACCGCGCGTTCTGATTGACGTAATGACAGAACTGACAGCTCCTCAGGTTGGAGAACGCTGTAACGACCCTGCCTGCGGAACATTTGGTTTTATGATTAGCGCCGACCAGTATGTAAAAAGCCGGACAGACGACTACTGCGACCTTACAGAAAAACAGGTTGAGTTTCAGGTGAAAGAAGCCTTTACCGGCGGAGAGCTTGTGCATGAAACGCATCGTTTGGCGCTTATGAATGCAATGCTTCATAACATCGAAGGAAAAATTGTGCTTGGTGATACATTGAGCGAAAGCGGCAAAGCCATGACAGGCTACGATGTAGTCCTTACGAATCCGCCGTTTGGAACAAAGAAAGGCGGTGAGCGTGCAACACGTGATGACTTTACATATACAACAAGCAACAAACAGCTGAACTTTTTGCAGCACATTTACCGTTCCCTTAAAGCCGACGGAAAAGCACGCGCCGCAGTAGTTCTCCCGGATAACGTTCTTTTTGCTGACGGCGACGGTGAAAAAATCCGCGTGGACTTAATGAACAAATGCAATCTTCATACAGTTCTTCGTTTGCCAACAGGAATCTTTTATGCGCAGGGCGTAAAGACAAACGTTCTTTTCTTTACCCGCGGAAAGACAGACGAGAACAACACGAAAGAAGTCTGGTTTTACGACCTGCGTACAAACATACAGAGCTTTGGAAAAACAAACCAGCTAAAAAAAGAACATTTTGCAGACTTTATCAAGGCATACACCGCAGAAGACCGCCGCTCAGTCAAAGACGAACGCTGGAACTGCTTTACCCGCGAACAGATTGCAGAAAAAGGCAACAGCCTTGACTTAGGCCTTATCCGCGATGAAAGCATTCTGGACTACGAAGATTTGCCGGACCCGGTTGAAAGTGCAGAAAACGCAATCGGGCAGCTTGAAATGGCGGCGGATTTAATCCGGGATGTTGTGAAGGAATTGAAGAATACGGAAGAATAAACAGTTTTTATCAGTTATAATAGCTAAAAATAGAAAAAACTTTACTTTGGCGACTATAACTGATAAAATATGCTTATGATTAAGCGCGAAATATATATGCAAAGAATCAGACCGTTTATGAATACGGAATTGATTAAGGTTTTTACGGGAATCAGGCGTTCCGGCAAATCCGTGATGCTTGATCTTGTAAAAGAGGAGCTTAAAAATTCCGGAATAAGCGAAAAAAACTTTCTCTGCATCAATTTTGAACAGTTTGCAAATTCTCAGTTTCTGGATGCTGAAAATCTTTATGAAAGAATCGTTGAGTTTAGGAAGAGCACTCAGGGAAAAATATATCTTTTTTTTGATGAAATTCAGGAAGTTGAAAACTGGGAAAAATGTATAAATTCATGCAGGGTAGATTTTGACTGTGACATTTACATAACAGGTTCAAATGCAAAACTTTTATCCGGGGAACTTGCGACATACCTTGCTGGACGTTATGTGGAGTTTGTTATTTATCCTTTTTCTTTTGCAGAATTTCTTGAAATGAACAGGCTTCGCAATCCTGAGATTGACAAAACTTCATGCTTCATGCAGTTTTTGAAAACAGGCGGAATGCCGTTCCTGTCAAATTTTAATGGCGGCGATTCTGCAAAGAATCAGTATCTGACGGACATTTACAATTCCGTTGTCTTAAAAGATGTCGTAAAGCGAAACAAAGTCCGTGATGTTGATACACTGGAACGAATTGTAGCCTATGCTTTTTCAAATATCGGGCATATTTTCAGTGCAACGTCGCTTTCAAAATATTTTAAGAGCGAAAACCGCAAAATCTCCCACGACACAATCCTGAATTATCTTAAATTCTGTGCAGATGCCTTTCTTTTCTACAAAATCAACCGTTACGATCTGGAAGGCAAAAAGATTGTTACCGTGAATGAAAAATATTACTGCGCCGACCACGGATTGCGCGAAGCAGTTTTTGGAAGAAACTTTCAGAATATAGACCAGATTCTAGAAAACATTGTATGCCTTGAACTTTTGCGGAGGAATTTCAAAGTTTACGTCGGCAAAAAAGGCGATACCGAAATAGATTTCATTGCAGAAAAACAGGACAAAAAGATTTATGTGCAGGTTGCATATCTTTTGGCAGCCGAAGAAACCATAAAACGCGAGTTTTCCGTTTACAATTCCATAAAAGACAGCTACCCGAAATATGTAGTTTCAATGGACGACCTTGATTTTTCCCAGAATGGAATAATCCACAAAAACATAAAAGACTTTTTGCTGATGGATTTTTAGAAAAGGGGAGTAACAGAATGGCAAAGAAAATTGAGATTGATATAGAACAGAAAGAAATAGAAGCGCCGTATGAACTCCCGGAAGGGTGGAAGTGGGTTAGACTGGGAGAGGTATGCACAATTCCTATTACTGATGGAACTCACAAAACACCCGAATATACAGATTCTGAACACGGAATTCCTTTTATTTCCTCAAAAGATGTTACAAAAGGATTTATCGATTGGTCTGAAATAAAATACATCACAAAAGATTTGCATGCAGAACTTTATGCACGTTTAGCACCTCAAATCAATGATATTTTGCTTGCGAAAAATGGAACAACAGGAATTGCTGCAATTGTTGATTGCGATAAAGTTTTTGATATATATGTTACGCTTGCACTCTTAAGACCTGATACAAATAAGATTTTGCCATTGTATTTGTTGAATATTATCAATAGTCCAATTTGTAAAAACCAATTTGATGAACACCTTACAGGAATTGGAGTTCCTAATCTTCATCTTCGAGATATAAAAGTTATTCAAATTCCTCTTCCTCCGACACTTGCCGAGCAGCAGCGCATTGTAAACCGCATAGAAAGCATGTTTGCAAAACTGGACGAGGCAAAGGAAAAAGCCCAGAACGCGGCAGACAGCTTTGAAACCCGCAAAGCCGCCATCCTCCACCAGGCATTCACCGGCAGCCTGACCGCAAAATGGCGCAAAGAAAATGGGGTCTCAGATGATTCGTGGGAAGAGAAAACAATTGGGGAAATATGTTTCGTAAAAGGTGGTAAAAGAGTCCCAAAAGGAATGTCTCTTATAAAGGAAAAAAATGCTCATCCTTATTTGAAGGCAGGCAATCTAAAAAAAGGTACTGTTATCGATAAAGATATGGAATTTGTTCCAGATGATATTTTACAAATAATAAAAAACTATACAGTAAAGGCTGGTGACATTTATATTACTAATGTTGGAGCATGTATCGGAGATTGTGGAATTATTCCTTCTAAATATGATGGAGCTAATTTGACAGAGAATGCAGTGAAGTTAACAGGTTTTACTTGCTCCAATGGATATCTTGCTCAGCAATTAGCTTCAAATATGGTTCAACATCAGATCAAGTCAAAAATAAAATCGGCAACTTTAGGAAAACTGTCAATTGATAATATCAAGTCTCTAAAAATCAATCTTCCCGCCCTCCCTGAACAGCAAGAAATCGTCCGAATCCTCGACACCGTGCTGGAAAAAGAACGCGCCGCCAAATCCGCCGCCGAACAAGTGCTGGAACAAATCGCCCTGCTAAAAAAATCCATCCTGGCCAGAGCGTTCAGAGGGGAGCTGTAAATATGTTTGAACAGATAATTACTGAACGGGATGTAAGGCAACTTATTCATAAGCATGAATTAAAAAAAAAGACGCTCAATATACGGATTTTAATGAGATTATAAAAAGAATGTACACGAATATAAGTTCATCAAACTTCAGTTTCAATATTGCAGAATTATTAATCATAAAATTAAGAGAAAAGGTTGAAGAAATAATAAATCAGTATATTCCTAATGCTGTCTATGAGCATGGCAGATATTTTAGTCAGGGTTGATGTTTTTTTTACCGTAATTTTTTTACGGTAATCCTTGCTTTTTACTATAAAATCAGCGATAATGCTATTATTCATATTATTAGAGGTGCCTTATGTTATGTAAATTTGCAGTTACAAACTATAGGGGGTTCGAGCAGAGAATTGAGTGGGATTTAACGAAGGCTCGAGATTATGCATTTAACACTTTTGCAATCAAAAATAAAATCATCAAAAATGGAATTATCTATGGTCCAAATGGTAGTGGAAAAAGTAATTTTGGACTTGCAATTTTTGATATTGTAAACCATTTAAGTCAAAAATGGAAAAAGCCGGATTATTACAAAAATTTTGTTTTTGCTGGAAATCAAAAATCAACTGTAGATTTTGAATATGTGTTTAATTTTAATAATCAGATTGTAAAATATAAATACTCAAAAAATGCTCAGGGAATTTTACAGATTGAAAAACTTGTTGTAGACGAAAAAATTATTTTTGAACGGAATTTTGGAAGTTTTTCTATAAATAATGAGGAATTTCCTATGGATGAAAAAATAAAAAACAATCTTGCAAATAATGCAAATAATGTGTCTGTTGTCAATTTTTTATTAACTTCTTATCCGTTAGGTGAAGACAGTTATTTAATTCAACTTCAAAATTTTGTCAATTCTATGCTTTGGTTTAGAAGTCTTGATGTAAGAGAATTTATTGGATTGGAAACAAATCCCTTATTCATCGATGAATACATTATTCAAAATAATCTCGTGAAAGATTTTCAAGTTTTTCTTAAAGAAGTTAGTAATCAAGAATTTGAATTTGTTGCTCCGAATCCAAATGACAAGCATCTTCTATGTTATATAAAAGGTGCTCCAATTCCTTTTAATCTTATAAAATCTACAGGAACAGGTTCATTAATGCTTTTGTATTTCTGGTATAAGCAGATGGAAAAAGCTTCTTTTGTTTTCATTGATGAGTTCGATGCTTTCTATCATTTTAAACTTTCTAAAAATATTTGTCGCAAATTATTTGAATTGAGCTGCCAGCTGTTCCTTACATCTCATAATACATTGCTATTGTGTAATGATTTATTGCGCCCTGATTGTAATTTTCTGTTGGATAAAAATATAATCAGAGCAATTCATGATTGTACAGATAAGGAACTCCGTGAAGGTCACAATATTGAAAAACTATTCCGTGGCGGGACATTTGATTAATGATTCTCTTTGTCTTTGAAGGTCGTAAAACTGAGCCATCTCTTTTTAAAACTCTAGAACATCTGTATTTTAATAATTCGGACGAAAAGAAAGTGTGCTACTTTGGCTATAATATTTATGAATTATATCGACTGATGACTGAATCTGCTTTTACGGAAGATATTGTAACTGTGATTAAACGGAAACTTGAATCAAGAAATGAAAAGCCCATTTCAGATGAATTGACCATAACTGATTTTTCAGAAGTCTATTTGTTTTTTGATTATGATTTTCAGAATAAGAACCTTGAGTTGGAAGAACTTAATACGCAGCTAAATGAAATGCTGGAATTCTTCTCAGATGAAACTGATAATGGAAAACTCTATGTCAGTTATCCAATGATTGAATCAATAAAATGTACTCAAAAATTACCAGATGAACATTTTTTCGAATACAAGGCATCAAGAGAAGACTGTTCAGACTTTAAGAATTATATCTCAAACAAATATGCATATTATAAAAGTACAGACTTCATGCAGTTTACAATTGATAAAAAAACAAATGAATTACGTCCTATTTCAAAAGAACGCGAAACTATCGTAAAAGAAAATTGGGAATACTTGAAAGAACAGAATATCAAGAAAGCAAATTATATTTGTTATGAAATTTTTGACTATCCTGAAAAGAAAGAATACATAAGTCAGAAAACTATTTTCAATTCAGAACTGACAAAATATGTTCTGCCAAATAATGAAGTTTGCATATTGAATGCATTTCCTTTGTTTTTGTTTGAATATTTCAAATAAATGATAAAAAGAGATTATTATCTGAACCGGCTTATTTCAAAAAAAGAAAACGGCTTGATTAAAATTATTACGGCATAAGAGGATTGCTACAAAAAATATTCCCGGCAGAATTTTTCAATTGAGGCGAAGATCTGGCGGTCTTGGGCTTTTTCCGGAAGGAAATTTAAATTTGTGGGCGGAACTAGCGCAAGAACCGGGGCGATTTGAAGGCTGGCAAGGCGCGCTTTGTATTCTTCAGCGTTGAAGTCCGGGGCGGCTAGTTTTTTTTGCGCTTCGATGCAGATGTTCAGGGCGGCCTGGAGTTCCGCGTTGAATTCCTTCACCGCAGCCTTGAACCCCTGCTCGCGGCGGAATTTTTCTTCCGCTGTTTGCGCGGCGGAAAGGAATTCTGTTTTTTGCGGAAGAATGTCCAGCTGTTCCATAAGTTTTTCCAGCCTGAAAGGTTCAACGCCCGGAATGTAAAGACCTTCCGGCGAAAGCGTGAACGTTTTTGTTTCAGGGCTGGCCGCAATGTTGCTTTCAAACCACCAGGCGAACATTTTCATCCGCTGGTCGGAAAGCACGGGGTTTCCGTAGAAATCTTTTTCCCAGGATGCGTTTCCTCCAAAGAGCATAGGCATTCCGGCGGTTTCGGCAGGTTTTATTTTTGTTGAGGAGGCGTGGATTTTCTGCTCAAAAGTGCTTCCTTTTATGTGCGTCTGTTTTCCAGGAAATGAAAGGTCGATTCCGCACAGAAAAATATTTTTTGCGCCGCAGTATTTTGCGAATGTCCACGCGCAGCTTGCAACTGAGCCGCCTGCGCCTAAATATCCAAACTCGCCGCAGTATTTTTCAAAGAACTGGCCGACCGGAATCTGGCTTTTTGCGCAAACGATTTTTTTGCATTCAAATTTAAAAACTGAAGGATAAACCGAATTTTCTGTTATCAATATGCTTTCCGGGCTTTTTAGTCCGGCGATGTGCCTGTACGCCCAGTATTGCGGGTCGGTTAGAACGATGAAGTCTGGCTGGATATTCCTCTGAAGCAGCGCGCGCAACGCCGTGTCAACGCAGACGATGACCATTTTGTTTTTCAGTTTTGCCAGGCGCGGAAGAATTTTTTCAAGCGAAGGGCCGGCTCCAAGAACCAGAAATGGCAGATTTTTTGCGCGCAGTCTGAAAATGTTCACGCCTTCAAGAAGCGCGGATTTTCCGATGTTGCGTTTTGAGTTTCTGAACCAAAGCGTGCGGAATTTTTCCAGGGTTGCGTTGTTGATTTTTTCTTTTTCTTTGTTGCGCTGAACCAGTGCGGAAAATTCTGAAAAATACTGGGCCGCGTGTGAAGTCTGCGCCGGCAATGAAAAAAACACGCTGTTCAAAACGCCGTATTGGTTTACCAAAGTTATTGCCTGCCCGGAAGAAGCTCCGCATGCGAAAATTATCGAGCTGTGCAGAAAAAGTTTTTCCGCGTCAACAAGAAGCATTGGCGCAAGAAAATGGTTCACATCCGGCTCAACAAGAATGATTGGTTTCTGTGGAAAAAGTCCGGCGGCGGTCTTTGCCGCGTAAAAAAGCCCGAATCCTTCAAAAACGATTGCTTTTGCGGTCTGAATTTCTTCTTTCTTTGAATTTATTAAATTTTCAGCTTCCCTTTGCGGATTGTACGCCGAATGAAGCTGGAGAGAATTTTCCTTTGCAGTGATTTCGCCGTTTTTTGCGCAGGAGATTTCCCAAAATGGATACAAAAGAAGTTTTTCATTTTCAGTTCCGGCGTTATCATTGAAAAAATTGATTTGCTTTTCCAGCATTTTTGAAAGTTCCGGAAAACGCTGCTTGAAAAGCTGAAGGTTTTTATTCCAAGTTGAGTTCAATTAGCATATTCTCCGTTACTGGAGTTCCTGGCGCTGGTGACTGTGATTTTACCCAGCCAGAACCGTTTATTTTCACTTTGATGTCGTTCCTGTTGAAGAGCGGCAGCAGGTCGCGCATTGATTTTCCGGTGAAATCAGGAATTTCTTTTCCAAGCTCAAGCGGTTTTGCAGGTGAAATCGTGATTTTTCCGCTGTGCTCAAGGCTTGCCGCGTCGCCACGGCTCATTCCCAGGTGGTCAATTATTTCATCGGCGGCTTTTGCGATTACCGGAGCGACAATTCTTCCGGCGTAAGTTTCGCCCTTCGCCTTTTCAACAACTATGTAAAGGATAATCTGCGGATTTTCAATTGGAAAAATCGCCATGCAGTTTGAAAGAAAATCTGTTGTTGAATATCCGCCGTTCTTTTTGTCCGCCATTTGCGCGGTCCCGGTTTTTACTCCGATTGAAATATCTTTTAGATGCGCGCGGCTTCCTGTTCCGGATGTTGCAGTTGTTTCCATGCAGCTAAGAACGTATTTCGCAGTTGATTCCTTGAAGATTCTTTCTTTGTATTCAGGTGAATGTTCGTAGTCAATTGAGCCGTCTCTGTTTGTTATTCTCTTTATTACAGTTGGTTTAACTGGAATACCGTAGTTTGCGATTGCGCTTGCGGCCTGAACCATCTGCAGCGCGGAAACGCTCAGCTCCTGTCCCATTGCCATTGTTGGTTTTGTTCGGGCGGACCACAGGCGGCTGCTTGTGTCTTTTACCAGGCCGGGAGTTTCGCCAGGCAGCTCGATTCCTGTTTTTGCGCCGAATCCAAGCTTGCGGATCATTTCAAGGAATGTTTCGTCGGAAGCCCTGTCTGAAATTTGGGCGATTGCGTCGTTGCAGGAATATTTCAAGGCTTCGCGGGCGGTAATCCAGCCGTGGTGGTCAAGGCACTTGATTCTTATTGTTTCGCCGCCGCGAATCCGGTTTTCGTAAACGCCGTCGCACAGAAAGCTTGTTTTCGCGCTTATTAATCCTGCGTCGTAGAATGAAGCGACTGTGAATATTTTAAAGACTGAGCCTGGCTCGTAGGCGCTCATAGCCGGTCGGTCGATTCTCTGCTCAATTGTGGACATATTGTATTCATTCAAATTTGAGCTTGGAAGGCTTATGTATGAAAGAATTTCGCCTGATTTTACGTCGGAGCACAAAAGCATCATGCTTTCAGCCTGGGTTGTTTTCATGGTTTCGCGGGCAATTTCTTCAAGTTTGTACTGAAGATTCGCGTCAATTGTAAGATAAATGTTTTTTCCACGCGGCAGCTTGGTTGCGCCCGGCTCCGGTGAAGGCTGAAGCTCGTCCTGCATTGAATATTCAATTCCGGCAAGCCCTTTTCCTTCTGTTCCCACGTAGCCTACAAGCTGTGAGGCGAGCGCATTTTCCGGGTAAACACGGCCTGAAACTTTGTCAAGAGTGACGGTCTGGAGGTAATTTTTTTCATTTATGACTTTTTTCAGCTCCGTGTAAGTATTCTGGTCAACTCTCTTTTTTAAAACAGCGAATGTTGAATTTTCATAGCGCTGTAAAATTTCCAGAATGTCATCTTTTGTCATGTCTAAGTATGGAGAAAAATCCTCTGCAAATTTTATTTTGTTCTTGACTTTTGTTGGATTAAATCCAACATCATAAAAACTAGTCTGGACGGCGAGCGGTTTTCCGTAGCGGTCAACAATTGAGCCGCGTTCAGAATTCTGTGTTTCGGTTGGGTCTTTGTCTGATTCACTAAGTGCTAGTTTTCCGTATTTATAAAGTGTATAGATGGAAAATATCACAAAAAGACCGAGAAGAATTCTTACTGCAGTTTTGTTGAAAAATCCGTTCATTTTCCGATTATTTTCCCCATAATATTTTTTACCGAAACAAAACCGTAGTCCCTTGAATCAATTGAATCTTTTTGATTGTCCCCGAGCGTGAACACAAAGTTTTCGGGGATTTCCTCAAAATTTTTCATCCGCTGGAACTGAGCCGGCGTAAGGGCAATTTCCTTTTGGTTTATTCTTACAGTATAGCTGGAATTTTCTGAAAATTCTAGACGGTCGCCACCAACGGCAACAACTCTTTTTATTACTATTTTGTTGTCGTGCAAGTAAATAACTATGTCATTCCGCTTTGGACTGTTCCATTGAAAAAGAAATTCCCCGCGGAAAGGTTTTCCCAGGCCGTATGCAAGTTTGTTCACCGCGACTTTCGAGCCGTTTTTTAATGTCGGCTCCATGGAAGTTCCCGAAATGCGCAGAATGTCAACCGCAAAAAGCTTCAGTATGATTCCGGCGGCAATTCCGGCGGCAATGCACAGATATTTTGTTGATTTCATTTTCCCCTGCCGATTTAATTCTAAACTTCAGTTTTCGTTATGTCGATAGTGAAAATATGGAAATTGTAAATTGCATAGGATTTAAACAGTCAAGTTCGCCTTTTGAATCCGTTTTGGATTTTGCGGAAAATTGCATTGGAAAATTCAAGAGGATTTTTCATTCATCGCGCTGGGAAAATTCAGGAATTTATAGGAAAAAATCATCAGGAAAGATAAAATTTGCTTCCGGTTCCGGAGATTTTTTGTCTTTTCTGCGCAGTTTAGGTTCAGCGTGCAGTTTTGTTCAGTCCAACGCAAAAAAAATCGCTCTGGCTGCGCTGGCGGTTTCTGTGGTTTTTGCCGCGGTTTTTGTTTCCTTAAAAGCGTCGGATTATTTCCATTCAACAACTGGCGCGGTCAAGCTTGAAAACAACTACGAATATGAAATGTCGATGCTCAGCCGGCTTATGAACAATCTTGCGCTTGAAGGCTCGGCGGAATATTCTTCTGACGGAACGCTTGTTGGCGCGGAAATTTCTGAAAAAGATATGGAAAAGCTTTTCTGCCAGCCGGTTTCTTTCCAGAATTATAAAGTTCAGCCTGGAGATTCAATCAGCTCAATTACAAAAAAATTCGGGCTTAGCAATATTTCAACTTTGATTGCGGTGAATGATATTGACAACGTGCGCCAGCTTAGGGCGGGGCAGAAACTGAAAATTCCTTCAATTGACGGACTTTTTTATACGGTTCAGAAAGGAAACAGCCTTCAGGGGCTTTCGCTTAAATTCGGCGTTACAATGGAAGATTTGCTTGACGTGAACGAGCTTGAAACTTCGGAGCTTTCTGTTGGCCAGGTGATTTTTGTTCCTGGCGCGAAACTTGAGCCGGCCGCGCTTTCCCGCGCAATGGGCGAGCTTTTCCGAAGCCCTCTGAAAACTAGCTACAGGCTTACTTCTCACTTCGGGCCTAGGGCGGACCCTTTTACAGGCGCGCGTTCAAACCACACCGGAGTTGACATGGCTTGTCCGACCGGAACTCCGATTCTGGCGGCGGCGAGCGGAACAATTACTTATTCAGGAACTTCGCCGGTTTTTGGCTATTATGTTATAATAAACCACGGAAATGGCTATCAGTCGCTTTACGGACACATGTCTAAAATTCTTGCGAAAAAAGGTCAGTGGGTAAGCCAGGGAACAAGAATCGGGCTTGTGGGCTCAACTGGATATTCAACTGGTCCGCACCTTCATTTTACTGTGTTCAAAAACGGAAAGCTTGTGGATCCGCTTTCTTTGATAAAGTGAAAATGATAAACTGAAAATCCGGCAGAACGCTTAAAACGAGGACGAAATATGAAAAAAATAGAAAATTTGAAAAGAAAAATTTTTTTGTTCAGTCTGTTTTTTGCGGCTTTTTACTGTTTCGCCGGAATAAAATTTGGCGACGCCGATATAAACCAGAATGATGAAATTTTGTACACAATCCGGCAGGAAATTCCCGGAGCTTTTTCGTACCGTTCCCTGTTCAAGACGAAAATAAAAGACGGAATGATTAGCGGCGAGCCTGCGCTGGTTTCGTGCTTTCCGGAGCAGATGGAGCTTCTGGGCGGCGGAAAAATTCTTCAGGTAAGAAACCGCTACGGAACTGCTTGGATTGACACGGCCGAAAAATCAGTTGAATGGAAAAAATATTCACCGGAAATTCCTGTGAATTCAATGCGCCTTTCAAAGGTCAGCGTAAGTCCGGACGGCGAATGGATTTGCTACACTGAAAAAACTGGATATGCGACCGGCCGGCTTTTTCTGAAAAACGTGAATTCCTCGAAAGAAATTTGCCTTGACGAAAATTCTTCATTCAGCTACGAAAATGTTTCTGTAAAATGGGCGGGCGACAGTTCCGCGATGGTTTACGCAAAAAACGGAAATGTATATTTCTGCAATCCTTCCGCAGTTTTGCGTGGCGTTGAAGTTGATGAAAAATACAGAAAAATCGGGCCGGGCACAATTAACTCAGTGAACTGGACGAACGGAAAATATCTTGTTTATATTGATTCAGATTTGGTTTACAAAATCAGCTCAAAAGAACTTTACACGCTCGGACTTTATTCTGGAATTATCGGAAAAGGGCAGATGGTCGGGCGGCTTCCCTCGCAGTTTATGGCTTCAAAAGACACTTTCAGTGTGAACAACGATGTTTCCTCGATGGTTTTGATTCAAAATGGAAAAATTTTCACATATTTTAAAATAAACCGCAGCACTTGTGATTATCTTGATATTGTTTATTCAGGCCCTTACGTTGATTTGAGCGCCTCGCTGCTGGAAAGCGAAATTATCTGGGATTTGAACGGCTCGCCGATTGTCTGGATGCGGATGCTTCCTTACGGCGGGCAGAAAATCAAGTCTTCAGTTTATCATCTGGAAAACCGACTTTCAAAATTTCTGGATATTTCTGATTCTGGGCGGCCGGCTGTTTCTCCGGATGGAAAAAACTGCGCGTTTTATGCAGGCTCTTCGGTTTACGTTTATGACACAAGAAACTGGAAGCGCGTGAACAAGGCTGAAGGCGAAAGCGTCGTGTCGCTTTTGTGGAAAGACAATTCAACTTTGGTCATCGGCGGAAACAGAACAATCCGCAGCTGGAATATTCTTGAGCAGAATCCGAAAATTCTTGCGGTAAGCTCGGTTGTGAACGGATTCTGGAGCAACGGCGAGCTGATTGCTGACGCAGGAAACGGAAAATTCTTTTCTTTTAACGAAGATAAAAAAACTTGGTCTGAAAAGGAAACGGTTTCTTCAGGCAGGGCAAATATTTTGCGGAACGAGCGTTACCGGCTTTTCTGCGGAGAAACTTCAAATCCTCTTTTTGAAAACGCGCTTTACATAAGAACGCTTTTTGGAAAGGCGGTTACAAGGCCGGTTTATCCGGAAAGCGTTAAAAAAACTGAGGAACGGAAAAAAGTCGCGCTTTTGTTTGACGCTTACGACAACGCCGACGGACTTCCGAATATTCTTTACACTTTGAACAGATATCTGGTTACCGGAACATTTTTTCTGAACGGAGAATTTATCCGCCGCTATCCAAACGAAACAAAACAGATTGCCTTGAGCCGGAATGAGTGCGCCTCAATGTTTTTTTCGGCCTCAAAATTGACTCAGCCGGGATTTCTTGTGAACGAGGACTACATCCGCCGCGGACTTGCCCGGAATGAGGACGAATTCAACGCGGTTACCGGGAAAGAGCTTTCTCTTATGTGGCACGCGCCGTACTACGCCGCTTCAGAAAAAATCGTACAGGACGGAAAAAAAGCTGGCTACGACTATGTCAATGTGAAAAATTCAGCCTGTGATTCTGTAACGCTTGAGCAGGCGGTTAAAGGCGAAGGAAAATATCTTTGTCCGGGCGAGCTGATTGAATCTTATGTTCAGGATCTTGATGAAGGCGAAAAAGTTATTCCCGTCACAATAGGAATTTCGCGCGGAACCAGGGAAAGCTACTTGTACGAAAACCTTGATTTGCTGATAAGCGCGGTTCTTGATGCCGGCTACGAAATTGTTCCGCTCCGTTATATTGCTGAAGAATAAATTTTTCCGCACAGATAATTTAAAATTTCAGCGCGAGCTTCGCAATTTCATCGGCGGCGCTTATCCACGGATTTGCGCGCTCAGCAGGACGGTCTGCAACCAGCGGAATTGATTCAAGCAGCCGGCCGTTCAGAATGTATTCAATTTTTCCGTATTCGCTTCCGGCTTCAATCTGGCCTTTTATAAAATCTGGAAGAACAAGATTTATTTCAACTTCCTCCGCCACGTTTTCCGGATTTTTTGCGGCTGAAACAGGAACGCAAAGCGCATCCGGCGACCATGCTGGAACAATATTCATCCGCTGTACATTTGCGCAGACTACAGGAATATTGTACGCGCGCAGAACCAGCGGATTCTGGTAGTTTTTAAATGTTTTGAACGCCCATTCCATGATTTCAGTTCCGTCGTGAACGCGTCCGGCCTGTCCTTCATTTGAAGTTTTTCCGGGTCCGCCCATTGTTACAGAAAGAATTCTCATGTTTTCGCGTTTTGCCGTAAGCGCAAGATTGTATCCGCTTTCTTCTATATAACCTGTTTTCAGTCCGTCGCAGCCTTCAAGAATTCCAAGCAGCGGATTTGTGTTTTTCTGGTAAATCGGCATATAGATGTTCTGGGGAAGCCCCTGTGAAAAATCCTGATAGCGCGTTGGAAGCATTCTGTCCTCCGGCGCAAGATTTTCTTCCTTTGGATATTTGAAGCCCGGAACTGAATGGAATTTGTGCAAGGTTTCCGGAAAACGTCTGATGTATTTTTGCGCGAACGAAGCCATTTCCCGCGCAGTTGTAGTATTTTTTTCGCTGTAGCCGCTCGCGTCAAAAAAATGCGTGTTTTCAAGACCGAATTCTTCCGCAAGATGGTTTATTTTTTGAACAAAAGAGTCAACATTTCCAAAAAGATAAAGCGCGATTGCGTTTGCCGCGTCGTTTCCTGAGCAGACATCCAGCCCGGTGATAATTTCTTCAAGCGTAGCCTTCTGGTTTTTTCCAAGAAACATCAGCGATGAATGAGGCGGCTGGTTTGCGGCCCAAGTTTCCGGCGGAAGAGGCACGACATCGGAAAGCGAGGCGTTCCCTTTTTCAATTTCTTCCATAATAACGTACATTACGAAAAGTTTTGTCATGCTTGCCGGCGGAATTATTTCATCGGCGTTTTTTTCGTAGATTACGCAGCCGTTTTCCACGTTGACTGCAATTGCGGATTTTGCCCAGACATTCAGGGCGGCGGGTTCTGCTGAATACGGCAGCGGATGAAGAATATTTTTGCGTTCGGGATACGATTCATCCAGCGAAAGATTCAGAAATGTTTTTTGCGCCGGGGAAAGTTCTTCCAGGGCGGGAGATTTCCTGAGCGTAACAGCGCGCACGCATACTGTTCCAAAAAAAGAAATAAAAAGCGCCGCCGCGGCAGAAGCTAAAGAAATTCGTATGATTTTTTTTGTTTTTCTGTTCATTGTTTATGCTAAATTTTTGAGTTTTTGTTTCTAAGAAGCATATCCGCAAGGACGATGTTCGCCATTGCCTCCACAACTGGAACAATCCGCGGGCAAAGGCATACGTCGTGGCGGCCTTTTATTTCAAGCTCTGTGTTTTCATAAGTTGAGCCGTTCTTGCTTACGGTTTTCTGGCTCTGGAAAATGCTTGGAACTGGCTTTACCGCAATCCTGAAAATTATCTGGTTTCCGTTGGAAATACCGCCAAGAATTCCTCCAGCGTTGTTTGTGTCAAAAACAGGGACTCCGTTTTCTGCGTGCATTTTGTCATTGTTTGCGCTTCCAGTAAGATCCGCCGCGGAAAATCCTGCGCCGAATTCAATTCCTTTGACAGCCCCGATTGAAAGCATTGCCTTTGCAAGCTCTGCATCCAGCTTGTCAAAAACGGGCTCGCCCAACCCGGCGGGGCATCCGTTTATTACACATTCAACGATTCCGCCTGCGCTGTCGCGGTTCTGGCGAAGCTCCTCGATTTTTGACTCCATTTTTTTTGCGGCTTCGTTGTCCGGAGCGCGCATTGAATTTTGCTCGATTTCTGAAAGATTTATTTTTTCAGCTTTTATTCCGGCTGCTTTCAAAGTGTACGCTTTTACAGAAATTCCGGAATTTTCAAGAATTTGCGCTGCGACTGCTCCGGCTGCGACTCGGGCTGCGGTTTCCCTTCCGCTTGAACGGCCGCCGCCCCGGTAGTCCCTGAAGCCGTATTTTGCGTCGTATGAAAAATCCGCGTGTCCCGGGCGGAATGTGTTTTCAAGGTTTCCGTAGTCTTTTGAATGTTGGCTTGTGTTCCGGATTAAAATTGAGATTGGAGTTCCTTCAGCTTTGCCTTCAAAAATTCCGCTCAGGATTTCCGCTTTGTCAGGCTCGTTTCTTGATGTCACAGAGGCTGATTTTATTCCGTTTACAGCGGCTCCCGGACGGCGTCTGTCCAGCGCCTGCTGAATTTTTAAAATGTCAACAGGAAGTCCTGCGGGGCAGCCGTCAACAACAACTCCGAGCGCTTCTCCGTGGCTTTCTCCGAAAGTTGAAACTTTAAAAATTGAACCGTAAGTATTTCCAGACATTTTGAACCTCTTTTTATAAAGATTATCAGATTTATTGAATTTTTACTATAAAAGTGCAATACTTTGGAAAATAAATTAATTTGGAGGCTCGTATGGCAAAATTTGGCGGTTCAATGACAGCTTTGGTCACACCTATGCATGAAGATGAATCTGTAGATTATGAAGGATTTCGTGCTTTGGTCAAACGCCAGCTTGAAGGCGGAATCGATGGAATTCTTCCTTTGGGAACTACAGCAGAAACTCCAACTTTGACAGAAGACGAAGAAGACGAAATTATCAAGATTGCTTTTGAAGAAGTTAGGGCTTTTGAAAAGGCAAACGGCAAAAAAATCAATATTATTCTTGGCTCAAGCTCAAACTGCACGCGGGATGCGGTTCGCTATTGTGAACGCGCAAAGCAGGCGGGCGCGGATGCGGCGTTGGTTGTAACTCCTTATTACAACAAGCCGAGCAATGAAGGAATTTTCAGACATTTCGAGGCTGTTTCAAAGGTTGGAATTCCTATTATTGTCTATAATATTCAGGGACGCACTGGAAAGAATATCGACACTCCGACATTGGCGCGGATTGCAAATCTTCCGAATATTGCCGGAGTAAAAGAGGCCAGCGGAAACATCAACCAGATGATGGACGTTATTGCGCAGGTAAAATCTGCTCATCCGGATTTTTCTGTGATTTGCGGAGACGACAGTCTGACTCTTCCGTTGCTTGCTGCCGGCGGCGACGGTGTTTTCAGCGTTGTTTCAAACTATACTCCTGAGCTTGTTACGCAGATGGTTCATGCGGCTCTGGACGGAGATTTTAAAACTGCTCGCGAGCTGCATTACAGGCTTCTGCCTTTCTTCAAGGCGGCTTTTGTTGACGGAAATCCGACTTCAATAAAATATGCGATGAGCGTCCGCGGAATGTGCAAGGCTTGTGTCCGCCTTCCGCTTGTTGAAGTTACAGAAAAGGCCAAGGAAATAATCAAGGATGCCTTGGCGGAATGCAAACTATAAATTCCTAGGGGGAATATTATGTCAGGAAAATTGAAAGTAGGTGTTCTGGGCGCAACTGGAATGGTTGGCCAGCGTTATATAAAATTGTTGGAAAATCATCCGTGGTTTGAAGTTACTTATGTTGCGGCGAGTCCGCGCTCAGCTGGAAAAGCGTACAAGGACGCGGTGAAGAACCGATGGCTTATCGGTGAAAATATTCCTAGCGGCGTTGCAGACTTGATTGTTGAGGACGCAAACGATGAGAAAAAGGCTCTTGGGAAATGCCAGTTTGTTTTTTCCGCGCTTGAGATGGGCAAGGAAGAAATAAAGGCTCTTGAAGCCGCTTATGCCGCGGAAGGAATTCCGGTTGTTTCAAACGCTTCGGCGAACCGCTGGACAGAAGATGTTCCGATGCTTGTTCCGGAAATAAACTATTCTCATCTTGACGTGATTGCCGAGCAGAAAAAGCACCACGGCTGGGACAAAGGTTTTATCGCTGTAAAGCCGAACTGTTCGCTCCAGACTTATATGATGCCGATTCATGCGCTGATTCAGGCTGGCTATCCGGTTAAAAGAATGGTTGTTACAACTTTGCAGGCTACAAGCGGCGCAGGTTATCCGGGCGTTCCTTCTTTTGACATGATTGACAACATTGTTCCGTTCATCGGCGGCGAAGAGGAAAAAACTGAAAAAGAATGTCTTAAAATTCTTGGAAAAGTTCAGAACGGAAAAATTGTGAACGCTGAATATCCGGTTGTTTCTTCAACCTGCACACGCGTTCCGGTTATTGACGGACACACAGCCTGTGTTTCTCTTGAATTTGCGGACAAGAAGCCGAGCCTTGAGGAAATCGAGAAAATCTGGACTTCGTACAAGTCTGTTCCGCAGGAGCTGAATCTTCCTTCCGCGCCGGAGCATCCGATTGTTGTGCGCCACGAGGAAAACCGCCCTCAGCCGCGCCGCGACCGCGAGACCGAAAAGGGAATGGCCTGCGTTATCGGCCGACTTCGCCCTTGCAACGTGTTCGACATAAAATTTGTTTCGCTGAGCCACAATACAAAACGGGGAGCCGCTCTTGGCGGAATCCTGAACGCGGAGCTTCTGAAAGCCAAAGGTTTTTTTGACAATCTTTAGTTTCTGCTGAAAAACTGGTTTTGTGAAAATACCCGGCTGCCCTGGAAGTTGAAAAACTTTATGAATGGGCGGCCGTTTTTTTTGAAAGGGGATTTTAAGGGGAAAACTTTGTTTGCCCCTTAGGAGAAAGGGTAGGCCGCAATGAAATGCGGACGTAGGGAAAGGCTTTTCCCAAAAACTTGAAAATTCAGCTTAATTTTAAATTTTTTTGTTGCCTTTTGGGGCGGATTTTTATATTTTTGATAGTATCAAATAGAAATTAAATTAAGAGGTTGATAGAAAATGGCTAAACAGTTGTTATTTAATGAAGATGCAAGAAAAAAGTTGCTTTCTGGCGTTGAGCAGATTGCAAAAGCTGTAAAAGTTACGCTTGGACCTTGCGGACGTATGGTTATGCTCGACAAGAAATACGGCGCTCCGACAATCACAAAGGACGGTGTTTCTGTTGCAAAGGACATTGAGCTTGCTGACCCTTATGAAAACATGGGCGCTCAGTTTGTGCGCGAAGTTGCTTCAAAAACAAATGACGACGCTGGTGATGGAACAACAACTTCTACAGTTCTGGCTTACGCTCTTGTTCGCGAGGGCTTCAAGTCTGTTGCCGCTGGAATGACTCCAATTGAAATCAAGCGCGGTATTGACAAGGCTGTTGCCGCGGCTGTTGCTGAAATCAAAAAGAACGCAAAGCCGGTTAAGGATTCTGCTGATATCAAGAGCATCGCTTCTATTTCGGCGAACAATGATCCTGAAATCGGAAACCTTATCGCTGAGGCTATTGAAAAAGTTGGCAAGGACGGTGTAATCACTGTTGAAGAGTCAAAGAATATGAACACAACGGTTGACACTGTTGAAGGCATGCAGTTTGACCGCGGATATATTTCTTCTTATTTTGTTACAGACCGCGAAAGAATGGAAGCTTCTTATTCAGACGCTTACGTTTTGATTTATGACAAGAAGATTTCTTCAATGAAGGATTTGCTTCCGCTTCTTGAAAAAGTTGCAAACGCTGGACGTTCGCTGGTTATCATTGCGGAAGATGTTGACGGCGAGGCTCTTACAACGTTGGTTTTGAACACTATCCGCGGAACAATCAAGGTTTGCGCTGTAAAGGCTCCTGGATTCGGCGACCGCAGAAAGGATATGCTCCAGGACATCGCGATTTTGACAGGCGGAACTGTTGTTTCTGAGGAAGTTGGACTTAAGCTTGAGTCTTGCGGACCGGAAGTTCTTGGCCAGGCTAAATCTGTTAAGATTGACAAGGACAACACAACGATTGTTGGCGGTGCCGGCGACAAAAAAGCTATTGCAGACAGAATTGCTGAAATCAAGAATGCGATTTCTAAGTCTACATCAAGCTATGACAAGGAGCAGCTTCAGAAGCGTCTTGCAAAACTTGCGGGCGGCGTAGCTGTAATCAATGTTGGCGCTACAACTGAAACTGAAATGAAGGAAAAGAAATTCCGCGTAGAAGACACAATTGCGGCAACACGGGCTGCTCTTGAGGAAGGAATCGTTTCCGGCGGTGGAATTGCTTTGGTTGCCGCTGCTAAAGTTCTTGAAAAAGTTCCGGCTGACCTTTCTGAAGATGAGAAAGTTGGCTACAAAATTGTTCGCCGCGCGCTTGAGGAGCCAATCCGCCAGATTGCAGACAATGCAGGAATTGACGGCGCGGTTGTTGCTGAACGTGCGAAGAACGAAAAAGATGGTGTTGGCTACAACGCTTACACAGGCGAATGGGTAAATATGATTGAAGCTGGAATCATTGACCCGGCTAAGGTAACAACTTCAGCTTTGATGAACGCGGCTTCAATTGCCGGCACATTGCTTACAACTGAATGCGCGATTACTGATATTCCAGAGCCAAAGCCTGCTGCTCCAGCTCCAGACATGGGCGGAATGGGATACTAATCTGACTGAATGTCGAGCTTTTTGTGAAAAAGTAAAAGCGCAGGCAGATTTTCAGTTTGAATTTGCTTGATTTCAAGCTGTAGGAAAACTCCGGTGTTCGTTGCGGATGCCGGAGTTTTTTTGTATATTAAATATATGAAAAATAAAGTTGCTGTCATTTTTTTTAGTTCTCTTCTTGCGGTTCTGGCTGTTGTTGTCGCCTTGAAATTCACGGTTTTCAGAAAGAATGAAAATGTCCATGCGAAAGTGATAACGCCTGTTTCTGCGGACAAGGTGAAAAACGGAACGGAAGCGGAGTCCATTTCCGGCGAAAATATAATGATGACATCTTTTATTCCTCTTCTTCCAATAGAAACTTTAATTAGCACGCTTACGCTTGATTTTGACGGAGACAATCTTGATGACCAGGTGGTTGCCGTTCACAAGGCCGGCTCTGAAAATCTTTATCTTATTGCGGGGCTTTACAATTCCCAGTCGAATTCCTACGAGCGTGTGGCTGAAATTTCAACGGAAATTTCCCGCGAAAGAACTTTTTCCTTCAATGCAGTTGATATGATTGGAAACCATCGGAATGCGCTTGTTTATCAGGGCGTTGACAACAGCGGCGACTCCGTGATGAAAATTTATATGTGCGAAAGAAACAAGAATTCTGTTTTGCTTAATAAAATCGGCGACTTTAAATCCGACGGAACGATTTTTATTGTTCAGACGGAACGTTCAGAAGCCTACGAGCTTTCCCAGACGCGCGGACAGAGTTTTGTTGTGTGGGTTTACAGCTCGGACCGCTCGGAGGACCAGAAATCTTCTTCCGTTAGCGTAGGGCAGATTCAGACTGAATACACCTGGAACGAAGACGAGCAGAAATACACGCAGAACCGCCAGCTTAAGGTTACTGGAAGCCGCCTTGCCGCCAGGGAGCTTGCCAGAATTCAAAATGGAAATGTCGCGACTTTCGCGGAATTTCTTGACGGGCTTTGGTACAAAACTTCCAGCGCGGACAATTCCGCCTATTACATTTATTTCAATTACGATACAAAGGAAGTTATTTTTCTTTCGGACGACACGGAAGGCGTTTATTCCTGGGAAAATTCAAGCCTGAGAAGAAGCGGAATTTATCTTACGCTTGTGAATTCAATTATTTCCAGCATGAAGCGCCGCCTTGACATCATGCTCACCGGAATGAATGAAGTTTATATCCGCGTGCACGAGGATGTCGGGCTTTTAATCAAGGAAAACAACCACTGGGACGGAACGTACAAAAAAATGTCTTTTCAAAGCACGTTCGGCGAGGAAAAAATCAATTATCCTCATCCTGAATATGAAAAAATTCTTTCTGAAATTTCTGTCTGGGAAGACGAGGAAGGGCGGAAATTCACCTTTAAAAACGGAAGCTATACGCTTGTGAATTCAGAAATTGAAGAAAAAGGAATGTATCTTGTTGACACGGTTGGAAATTATCCGGTGATTCAGTTCCGCGCCGCGAATTCGCAGAAATCAAGCCTGCTTCCGGCTTACGCGATGCAGTTCAAGACAACTGAAGAAATTGTTCCCGCAAAACGCAGAAACCAGAAGCCTTCTGTTAGAAAAACAGTTGACAAGAACACGGTGATTCTTTCGCCTGTAAAGCTTTCCCCGGACACCTGCTACGCCGCGGACGGAATGAAAATTGTGATTTCAAAGGCCGCCAGATAGCTGCGCGTTCCGGCGTGGATTTTATAGTAAAAACATAAGATTTTGACATTGAAAAATAAGACAAGCGTCATTATAATTATCTATTATGACTGCAAACGAATTACGCTCAAAATATATTGAGTTCTTTAAGAGTAAAAATCACGTTGAAATTTCTGGACAGTCTTTGATTCCAGAAAATGATCCATCAGTTTTGTTTACTACGGCCGGAATGCATCCGCTTGTTCCATATCTTCTGGGAGAAAAACATCCTTCTGGAACTCGCCTTACAGATTATCAGAAATGCATCCGCACAGGTGATATTGATGAAGTTGGCGACCCAAGCCACCTTACTTGCTTTGAAATGCTTGGAAACTGGTCTTTGGGCGATTATTTCAAGAAAGAGTCAATCGGATTTTCGTATGAATTTTTAACAAGCCCGAAATGGCTCGGCCTTGATCCGCGGAAGATTTCTGTGACGGTTTTTGCCGGCGACGACAATGCTCCGCGCGATGAGGAGGCTGCCACTTACTGGAAAGAAAACGGAATGCCGGAAGACAAGATTGCATATCTTCCTGCAAGCGACAACTGGTGGGCGGCCGGTCCGACTGGTCCTTGCGGCCCTGACACGGAAATTTTCTACTGGGTTGGAGAAGGACTTCCTCCTGCCGGCTCGAACAAAGGCACAGACAGCGAAAACTGGATGGAAATCTGGAACAACGTGTTCATGCAGTACAATCGCGTTGATGAAAAAACTCTTGTGCCGCTTCCAAAGAAAAACGTTGACACAGGAATGGGTCTTGAGCGCACAAACTGCATTCTGCAGGGAAAAACTTCAGTTTATCTTACAGAGGTTTTCCAGCCGATTATCGCAAAAATTGAGGAGCTTTCAAGCTATAAATACGGCGATGACGATGAAAAAGACAAGAGCGTGCGAATTATTGCAGATCATAGCCGCGCTTCTGTTTTCATTCTTGGCGACCAGAAGGGTGTTTCTCCTTCAAATGTTGGCGCGGGATATGTTCTTCGCCGCTTGATTCGCCGCGCTGTCCGCCACGGAATGAAGCTTGGCATTGAAAAGGAATTCCTTGCTGAAGTTGCGGCTGTTGTTGTTGAAAATTTCAAGAACGCATATCCGGAGCTTGAGCAGAACAAGGATAAAATTTACCGCGAGCTTACTGCCGAGGAAGCGAAATTCCGCACAACGCTTAAAAAAGGCGAGGCTGAATTCCAGAAGCTTCTTCCAAATCTTATGAAAAATCCAAAGAAGATTATCTCCGGAAAAGTTGCCTACAATCTTTATGAAACTTACGGATATCCGCTTGAGCTTACACAGGAGCTTGGCGCGGAAAACGGATTTACTGTCGATGTTGAAGGATTCATGGCCGCGGAGAAGAAACACCAGGAAGCCTCAAAATCCCTTGACGCAGGAAAGGCTAAGGGCGGTCTGGCGGAGCAGTCTGACATCACAACAAAATACCACACGGCGACACACTTGCTTCAGCAGGCTCTGGTTGATGTGCTTGGCGATGAAGTTTCCCAGAAAGGCTCGAATATTAACAACGAGCGAATGCGCTTTGACTTCACTTTTGGCCGTCCGATGACAAAAGATGAAATTCAGAAAGTTGAAGATTTAGTGAACCAGAAAATAGACGAGGACCTTCCTGTAACAATGGAAGTTATGCCGCTTGACCAGGCTAAGGCTGAAGGCGCGCGCGCTTTGTTCGTAAACAAATACGGCGAGCAGGTTAAAGTCTATACAATCGGACGCGACCCTAAAAATGACTGGTTCTCAAAGGAAGTTTGCGGCGGACCTCATGTTCAGCATACAGCGCAGATTGGAAAATTCAAGATTGAAAAGGAACAGTCTTCTTCTGCCGGCGTTCGCAGAATCAGAGCTACAATAAGCGGCGGTCTTCCGCTGGATAAATAGTATTTTATTTTCAAAAAACTAAAAAAAATGTAACTATTTTTACATTTTGTTGGTTTTATGGTGTAAAATATTAGAAAAAAGGAAAAAGGATTTTATATATGAAACGTTTTGCAGTTGCATTTTTAGCTTTATTTATGTGTGCGGCAGTTTTTGCACAGAACGATCTTCAGGTTCTTGCAGTGGTAAAACTAAATAAAAACGAATCAATTTCATTGAAGCAGATTAAAACTCGTGTTGAAATGTATGAAAAGCAAAGAGGTTCGGTTCTTTCAGTTGATGACAGAAAAAAGGTTCTGGATGCCCTGATTCAGGAAAAACTGGTTCTTCAGGCTGCGCAGAAATCTGGAATCACGCTCACAGACAGCCAGATTGAACAGATGTTCCTTCAGCAGGTCAGCCAGCAGCTTCTTGGAAGAAATGCAACTCAGTCTGAGCTTGAGACAGTTGTAAAGCAGCAGACAAATCTTTCTCTTGATGATTTTATGAAGCAGCAGATTGGAATGTCGGTTGCAGACTACAAGACGTATTTGAAAAACCAGACATTGGTTCAGCAGTACATTCTTCACCAGCGAGAAAATGAAATCAAGTCGGTTGCCGCAACAGACGAGGAAATCCGCGCGTTCTATGAGCTGAACAAATCGCAGTTCGTATGGACAGATATGCTGAAGCTTTATATGGTTGTTATTCCAAAGGACAAGGATGCCGAGGCGGCGCGCGTAAAGGCGAACGACCTTTTCAACAAGCTGAAGGACAAAAAACTTACTGTAAACCAGATGACTGTTGAGTCAAAAAAGGAAAATTCAGGGTTCCAGTCCGGAGAAATGCTCATCAATAAAAACCAGGTGAGCGCGCAGCAGCTTGGAATTTCCTACAAAGATCTTCTTTCTCTTTTTGACAATAATGTTGGCTATTTTTCTAGCGTTGGCGAATTTGATACTCATTTTCAGTTCTATACAATCATCAAAAAATACGATGCGAAAATGCTTTCTTTGAGCGATGTGGTTCAGCCGGATTCAACAACAACGGTTTATGATTATATCCGCAGTTCATTGGGTCAGCAGAAAGTTATGCAGTATTTTACAGTTGCCGCGCAGGAAATTGCAAAGGAACTTGACACAGAGGCGAATGTTGAGCGCAAAAAGACTGGCGATGCTCTGACAAAACTTCTTTCTTGGTAAGGCGAGGGGGAATTTATGTCTAGAAGAATAAGCCGAATTCTTGCTTTTCAGGCTTTGTATTCGTGGGATGTTGCTGGCGTTGACTTAAATGATTTGATTTCATTTTCGTGGCTTGAGCGCGATGTTTTTGATGCTTCTGAAGTTGGCGAGGATTCTTCTGAGGAAGTAAAATATTGTCTGCAGGAAAAGCAGATGAGCCAGTTTGAAAAACTTGAGCCGGCTAAAAAGCAGGAAGTTTTCGACTATGCAAGAATTCTTGTGAAAGGCACAGTTGAAAATATCCAGCAGATTGATGAAATTATCAAAAAGCATCTTTCTTCAAGATGGTCGATTGAGCGGCTCAATAAAGTTGCGCTCGCTGTTGTGCGGATGAGCGTTTATTCTCTTCTTTATCAAAAAGAGGTTGATCCAAAAATCACAATTGATGAAGCTGTTGAAATTGTAAAAGATTATGGCGAAGATGAAACTCATAAATTTACAAACGCAATTCTTGACAGCATTAGAAAAGATTTAGCGGAGAATAATTCTTAGATGATAAAAAAATCGGCCAGAAATATTTTGTGCATTGCGTTAGCCGTGCTGTTTCTGCCGGTTTTTTTTTCGTGCTCAAACAGTGCGGAGCAAAAATCTATTGCTTCAGCACTGGAGCAGATTGACATTCTTATAAACCAGGAGCAATTTAAAGATGCTGAGCGTGAGCTTAACAAAATTGAAAAAAAATCCTACAGCTCCTGGATTGAAATCGGAATTTTTAAACGTTATCTGAAGCTTGGAAATGCTGAAAAAGCTGAAAAAACTCTTGTCCGCGCAATTAAAAAAAATCCTAAAAACAACGAATTGAACGCGGTTTACGCGCATTTTCTTCTTTCAAACGGAAGAACGGAGGAGGCGCTGGCGGCGGGAAAAATTCTTTCAGGAACAAGATACGGCTCGGTTTTCTCTGAGGCGGTTTTAAGAAACGTTCTTGAAAAATCAAAAAAATCAGAGCTTCCGGAGATTTTCTTGTCGCCGGAATATTTTTCAGTTTATTACGATGCGTATTCAGGCTCAAAAAATCCTGCCTGGCTAAGAAACTGTGCTCTTCTGTATCTTTCCGCCGGTTCGTATGAAAAAGCGGCTCAGATTCAGCCTGGTGCTGGAAAAATTGCCGAGGCGAACGACGGGTTTTTCTGGTCGATTGCAATGTACGACTCCGGGCATTTCGGGGAATCTGTGAATTACGGAAATGCCGCGCTGGATTTGGCGGAATCGCGTTCCGGAAAGGCGAAAAATCTGGTTTCAATTTCGGAAATAAGCGCGGTTCTTCAGGATTCGTATATCTGGCTTGGCGATTCTGAAAACGCGGAAATGATTCGGGAAAAATATCTGGATTCAATTTCTGACGGCAAGGGCGGCTTTTCAGTTTCTGCTTCGGAAAATTCGGAAACTGATGATAACGGATTTTTGCCTTCAATTTTTGTGAACAGCGCAAAATGGGCTGTGGATTTCGGGCAGGAAAAACGCGCGGTTCAGCTTCTTGGTTTTTGTGTTGAAAAATGGCCGGATTTTGTTCCGGGACTTATTTCGTATGCGGATTTTTCATACAATTCAAATTTGGAGCGTTATGAAGATTCGGAAAAACTTCAGCTTAGGGACGAAGGTCTGGCTTCTCTTGAAATGGAACGCTACGACAGCCGGCAGAAAATTCCTTTGAGCGACGCGCTTTCCCGGATTGACAGGAGTCTTGCGCGCAAAAAATCGCCGCTGCTTTATATTGTTCGGCTTGATTTGAAATATAAAACTGAAAAAAAATACACTGAAAATGAAAAAATCGCGGATATCTGGAAACTTCTGGAGGAAAATGCACTTTCCCCGTCTGTTTATCCGGAGGTTCTGTTTGAATATGCGCTGAATTTTCTGCTGAAAACAAAAAATACCGAGGATGCGTGGAATCTTTTCTATAAGTATGTTTCTTCAAAGTATGAAATTGCCTGCGACAATGATTTTTGGACGAATGTTGTAAAAAAAATCAGCGGATTTTCCACTTCGGAGGCGGAATTTGCGTTTTATTTTTCCGCTTTGGCTGGTAAAGCTGCTGATTCAGTCCGGCTTGGTGAATTCTGTGTTTTTGAAAATGAGGAAAAGCATTATATAAATGCGGCTGCCAGCGATTTTTCCGCTGTGAATCTGGCTCAGGTTTATAATTCTGTGGGGCGAAAAACTGAAGCTCTGGAGCTGTACAGGAAAGTGAACGGCCGCAGTTCGGCAAAAGAAGTGAAATCGCTTGCGATGTACAGGATGGCGATGATTTATATGGATATTAAGGATTTGAAAAACGCAAGGATTTGCGCGGAATACAGTTCATCTTTGAATCCTAGAAACGCCGAGGCAAAACTTCTTCTGTTGAAAATCAAGGCTGCGCGTTAAAAAAAAACCTGCGTTGTTTGCGCAGGCTCTTTTCAAAAAAAATTAGAAAATCTATTCAATTACGGCAATAACATCGCTCATGTGAAGAATAAGATAATCTTCACCGTCAAGTTTTACCTGTGTTCCAGCGTATTTGTCGTACATAATCCGGTCGCCGGTTTTTACTGTGATTTTGTCGTCATCAGTTCCAGGACCAACTTCTACAACTGTAGCTGTCTGTGTTTTTTCCTGCGCTCCTTCCGGAATGTAAAGTCCGCTTGCAGTTTTTGTTTCTGCCGCATCGTTTTTTACAAGAATTCTGTCTGCTAATGGTTTGATTTTCATTCTATTTTGCTCCTATTTGGAAAATATTTTCTTTTTCTACAATTAAATATAAGAAAATCTATGCTGAATCGTCAACAAAAAAATGAAAAAAAATATTTTGGTGTGGAAAATTTACCCATTTAGCGCAATGTTTTTTCCGGGTGTGGAAAATTTACTCACTTATGTTCAGGTGAAATTTTGAAATCAGGTTCAGTTTCTGCGTGTTTTTAGCAGGAAAATAAGAAATTCGGCAAAAATTACAATTTTTCTGCTGAATTTTTGTAAATTTAAAAACTTGGCACGGAATTTGCATAATATTTAGTGTAGATTATTTTTGGAGGCAAAGCCATGACAGACAGTTCAATTTCAATTTACCTTAAAGAAATCAATAAGATTCCGCTTCTTTCTTATGAAGAGGAAACCGAATTGGCAAAAAAAGCCGCTGCCGGTGATAAGGCTGCAAAAAATAAGATTGTGAATGCGAATCTTCGTTTTGTTGTGAATGTCGCCAAAAAATATCAGAAAAAAGGCCTGGAGCTTGAGGATCTTATTAGCGAAGGAAACATCGGGCTTATGACTGCGATTGAAAAATTTGATGTTTCAAAAGGATATCATTTCATTTCGTATGCGGTCTGGTGGATTCGACAGT
The DNA here is from genome assembly GCA_934718065.1 of uncultured Treponema sp. GTDB lineage: Bacteria > Spirochaetota > Spirochaetia > Treponematales > Treponemataceae > Treponema_D. Next base: position 43,409 of record CAKUZR010000012.1, on the reverse strand, counting down.
CGATTCTTAAGGCAATTTGTGAAAAAAGCCGCGCGATTCGTTTGCCGCAGAACAGAGCGAACGAGCTTGTTCAGATTGAACGCGCGCGAAAAGATATTAAAGGTGAAGTTCCGGAAGAGCAGGAGCTTTCTGAAATCGCCGCGATGCTCGACATGGATGTAAAGCACGTTCATGAGCTGATTGACATAAGCCGCGAAATGGCTTCCCTGGATTCCGAGTACATTGGAAAGGACAATTCAAGGATTACTTTGGGCGCTATGCTTGAAGACAAGTCTGAAGGCCAGCCGGAAGATTTGGCAATCCACGAGGAAATGCAGAAGGACATAAACAAAGTTCTTTCTACTTTGAAGCCGGCTGAAGCGGAAGTTCTGAAGATGCGCTATGGAATCGGAATTGAAAAGCCGATGTCATTGAAAGAAGTCGGAGAAAAATTCAATCTTACAAAAGAGCGAATCCGACAGATTGAAAAACACGCGATTGTCAGAATGCAGCATCCGACACGTGCGCGCCGTCTTGAATGTTATGTTGCCTAGCTGAGCAGATTTTTTGTGTATTCAAAGGCATCGTTCCGGGCTTGAACAAGAATATCGTGGTCTCGAATGATGTCTGCAATTCCAAGGGAAAGGTTTCCTGCCTGAGCGGTTCCGGTAATTTCGCCGGGACCTCTTAGTTTTAAATCCTGGCTTGCGATTATGAATCCGTCTGTGTTCTGTCGGAGGACTTTCATTCTTTCAATTCCGGTTTCTGTGATTTTTTTGCTGTAAATCAGAAAACAGAAAGACTGTTCGCTTCCACGTCCGACACGTCCGCGCAGCTGGTGAAGCTGAGCCAGCCCGAAACGGTCAGCTTGTTCAATTACAATGCAGGTTGCGTTCGGAACATCAACGCCAACTTCGATGACAGTTGTTGCCGCCAGAACTTGTATTTTTCCGCTTTGAAAATCTTTCAGAATTTGAATTTGCTCTTCCTCTGAAACTTTTGAGTGAAGAAGAGCGCATTTGTATTCCGGATAAATATTCTGAGACAAATTCCGGAAATTTTCCTCCGCGGATTTTATGTCCTGAATTTCTCCGTTTTCATTTTCAGAAGTTATTGCCGGATAAACAAAATAGGTCTGGCGTCCGGTTTTTAGCTGGCTGCGCACTGCCTCGTAAGCGTTGCGCTCGTTTCCTTCCTTTACAAGATAAGTTTGAATCGGCTTACGGCCTTTCGGCATGGTTTTTATTACGCTTACGTCTAAATCCCCAAAAACTGTAAGCGCGAGCGTCTGCGGAATCGGGGTTGCGCTCATCATAAGAAGGTGAGGCTCGAAAGTTACAGGAGGCGTTGTTTCTGAGTGGCGGCCTTTTTCCAGAATTGACTGACGCTGGACAACGCCGAAACGGTGCTGCTCGTCGATAACCGCAAGCTGAAGGTCGTTGTAGGCAACCTGCCTGCTGAAAAGCGCGTGCGTTCCAATGACAATATTTATTTCGCCGGATTTCAGGGCGCTCAAAAGATGCGCGCGTCCAGCATTTTTTACATTTCCTGTTAAAAACGCAACGTTCACGCCGAGCGGCTCAAGAAGTTTTGCCGCTGAATCAGCGTGCTGCCGCGCAAGAATTTCGGTAGGCGCCATCAGCGCGCACTGGCCTTTCCAGCTGATAACGCGCAGGCAGGCAAAAAAAGCGACAAGAGTTTTTCCGGAGCCAACGTCGCCCTGCAGAAGCCGCTGCATTGTGAAAGGAATTTTTTCCGGCGAAGTTTTTCCGTTCAGCAGAGCCGCTCGTTCGCGGAAGCCCCGGTCAATGTCCTGGTTCATCTGGTCAATTACAAAAATCTGGTCCGGAGTGAGTGAAAACGGCAGCCTGTTCAAAAGTTCTTTCTGAAGCGGCGAAAGATTTTTTATAAAAGCGTCCATTTCCTGTTCGGAAAGTTCTTTTCCGCGCTGCGCCCACTGTTCAGTTCCCGCTTTTCGCGCTTCTTCCAGGCTGGCGGAAGGAACTGCGCCTTTATGCTTGAACGCCCGCTCTGCAATCGCTTTCTGAAAGAAAAAAAGCTCCTCGTAAATCAAGGTTTTTCTTGCTTCCTGAATTTCCGCCGGATTTTCGCTTGAATGGATGAATTTTATCGCTTCTTTTTTTGAAAGAAGATTCTGCTTTTTGATATATTTTTCCGGAAGGTTGTTGTCAATTCCAATGTCGTACTGTTTTATCGCCGCCTGAACCGCTTTCCGGACAGTTTTTTGCGTCAGTCCTTCCGTAAGCGGATAGACTGGAAGAATCCCTGAGTCCGGAAGAGGCTGTTTTTCAAAATCTTCAATTTTTCCTGAGTCTGAAAGTTTTGTAACGTCAAAATCTGTGCTTTGAATCTGGCCGTATTTTACGGAAAAATTTCCTGTGACCACAACGATGCTGCCGACCGGAAGCGAATGCTGTAGAAAAGTTCTGTTGAACGCAATCAGGCTCGCTGAAGCTGTTCCGTCTGAAATGATTATTTTCAGCGTTTTCATCCGTCCGTAGCCGAAAAATTCGTGGGCGGCAACTTGGGCAACTGTGTGGACTTTCGCCGATTCAAAATGCGCAATTGGAACTCGCTGCCGGCGGTCTTCGTACGCCCGTGGATAGAATTTTAAAAGGTCGCAGACTGTGAAAATATTCAGCTTTGCAAACAGTTTTTCTGCCGCGGGGCCGATTCCTGGAAGCGCGGAAACCGGCGTTTTTATTTCATCCAGCTTCATTTTTTTGATTAAAAAGGAATAAAGCTGACAAGGCAAAGCACAGACTTCAGAAGGAAGAAAGAAACCGCCAGGATTACAAGCATTGCAATCGCGTCAATCAGCAGGGCCGTTTTGTAGGAAACGCTTCTTCCGCCTGTAAAAAAGTTGCAGATTTTGAAAACCATATTCCGGATTGCGTCGTCGAAACGCTGCCACGGAGAGTCGTACTGGTTGCTTGTCCTGCTGAAAATAGAAACAAGGTAGCGCACAAAAAATATAATCATTATTACGGTTATGATTGAAGAGCCGATTGACCAGACGATGTTTATAAGGTTTGCAAGAATCATGCTGAGCGAAATGTAGCCGGACGCGCTTATGTTCGCCAGAATTGAGGAAACAACGTAAAGCGCGCCGATTGCAACCATCGCGGTGAAGTCGAACATTCCAATGCGGAGCGGAAGCCTTGAAAAAAGGTTCAGGTAAGGATCGCATATTGAGGAAAGAAATCTTCCGATTGTGCTGTAGTTCAATGCCGGAATCCATGTTATAAGAATTCTGAAAAAGCAGAGCGTTGAATATAAGGAAACTGCGCCGGCGGCGGTATTAATAAGTATTCGCAACATAAATCATCCTATTCAGACCAGACTTCTTTTACAAAATCCAGGTCTTTTATTTTTGTAAGAACTTCCGGCGTTGCAGGGCAAGTGAGCGAGCTGTTCGCTTTTACAATGTAAGCGCCATTTAAAGTATCTACATGAAAATATACTGAACAATTGCCCGTTGTGCCAAATAAAAAATCTTTCATTTTTGCAATATCCCGCTCGGAATTGAAATTATTTTCCAGGGAAATATGGACTTCATGGATTGAATGTTGCTTCAGGGTGGAAATGTCTTCCAGGCTGTCCACGATGAAACTTGGCTCCTCGCGCGAACCGTCAACTTTTCCCTTGAAGGCATAAATATTTCCGTCTTGAATCTGGTTTTTCAGCGTTTCCCAGGTTTTCGGGAAGAAAGTCATGTCAAATTCGCCGTCGTAATCCTGCATCTTTGCAAAAGCCATATTCGTCGCTTTTTTTGTTACAATCGGATGAAGGTTGTGCAGAAATCCAAGAACTGTGTAGACTTTTCCGGCGTTCCGGTTCTGCCATGAATCTTTTCCGGAAAGGCTCGCCTTGAAGGCTTTGTCTTCTTCCGCGGCGCGCGCGATTGTTTTTGAAGTCAATGTGACGCAGGTTTTGATGACTTTTTCAAAATCGCCAAGCGGATGCCCGGAAACGTAAGTTCCGATGATTTCTTTTTCAATGTTAAGCTTTTCAAAGGTCGGAAGGTCCGGCACTTCTTCAAACTGAAAATCCGCATAGACTTTTTCATCTGTGTCGCCGAACAAGTCTCCCTGGCCGTTGTCTGTTCCGTTGATTTTGTCCTGAACATAGGTGATTGCCCGGTCCATGTTCGCCAGAAGAGTAGGGCGGTTCTGTCCCAGCTTGTCGAACGCGCCGGTTTTAATGCAGACTTCAACTGCTTTTGAGTTTATAAGAGTTTTTTTCAGCTCCCTGCCGGTTTCCTCGTCTTTTGTTACAGACTGAAGAGGAATGCAGCGTTCCAGAAAATCTATGAATGACTTGTAAGGTCCGTGCTCCTCGCGCTCTTTTACAATTGCGTCGGCGGCTTCTTTTCCCATTCCTTTCATTCCGCGGAGGGCGAAAATTATGTGGTCGCCTACAGCATCGAATTCTGAATAGGAAGCGTTTATGTCCGGCGGGTCGATTTTGAGTCCCATGCGCTTTGATTCAGCGATGTAAATTGAAACTCCGTCCGTTGTGGAAATTTCGTTTGTAAGGTTGGCAGCCATAAAAGCCGCCGGGTAATGGCATTTCAGCCATCCAGTCCGGTAAGCAAGAACTGTGTACGCCGCGGCGTGCGACTTGTTGAATCCGTAGCCCGCGAACGGAACCATTATTTCAAAAATTTCATCCGCGTGTTTTTCTGTGAAGCCCTGCTTTATCGCGCCTTCAATAAATTCCTTCTTTTTTCCCATAAGAACTTCAGGCTTTTTCTTACCCATCGCGCGCCGCAGCATATCCGCCGCGCCAAGAGAAAATCCCGCGATTTTCTGGGAAACCTGCATAACCTGCTCCTGGTAAACCATTACGCCGTAAGTTTCTTTCAGAAGCCCTTCAAGGCAAGGGTCAGGGTAATGAATTGTTTCAGGCTTCCATTTTCCTTCAATATACTGAGGAATATAATCCATAGGACCCGGGCGGTAAAGCGCGTTCAAGGCGACAAGCTCTTCTATGCAGCGTGGCGCAACCTGGCGCAGAATTTTCTGCATTCCCGGAGACTCAAACTGAAAGACAGCGACAGAATCGCCCTTGTCAAAAAGATCGAACGTTTCACTGTCGGTTTCGCTGACATTTGCCGTAAGAAATTCCGGCTCTTCCGGCTTTTTGTGGCGGTTTATAATATCTTCCGCGTAACGTATAAGAGAAAGCGTTTTGAGTCCAAGATAGTCGAATTTTACAAGTCCGCAAGGCTCAATAATATCCATTGTGTACTGCACACCGACTTCCCCGGTTTTTGCATCCTTGAAAACAGGAGCCCAGTCTGGAAGCGCAGTCAGGCCGATTACCATTCCTGAAGCGTGAAGACCTGTGTTGCGGTTCATTCCTTCCAGTTTTTTGCAAAGGGCAATCCAGCGTTCAAAAACATTTCTGTCAAGCCCGATTGTTGCCTCTGGATTTTCTTTTACGGCGATGAGCTGACCGCCGTCCGGAAATTTTTCTGTAGGCGGCTCGAACGCGTTCTTCAGCTTTGCTTTAGGCGAATCCGGAATGCAGGCTTTTACCTTTGCAACAATTGAAAGCGGAATATTTAAAATTCGCCCAACGTCCGCAAGACAGTTCTTAGGCTTCAACGTTCCGAACGTAACAATGTGGCCAACCTGCGGATCTCCGTAAAGGTCGCGCGTGTGCTGGATAATGTCCTGCCTGTAGTCGAAATCCATGTCAACGTCAAAATCAGGCATTGAAACGCGCTCAGGATTCAAAAAACGTTCAAAAATCAAGTTGAAACGGAACGGATCAATGTCCGTGATTCCCATTGAATACGCAACCAGCGAGCCGGCGCCCGAACCTCGCCCCGGACCGATTGGAATATACGGCTTAGGCTTGTTGTTCACGTTGTCCCAGGTGGATTTCGCCCAGTTGATGAATTCCCATACAATCAGAAAATAGCCGGAAAACCCCATCTTGAAGATGATTCCAAGCTCGTATTCAGCGCGGTCGCGGATTTTCGGAGTAATTTCCGGATAACGCTGGCGCAGACCCTTTTCAACAATTGAGCGGACAAAATCGTCCTGGTTCTTTGTGTAGTCCTCGTGCGTCTGGAATTCCTTTGGAAGCTCAAAACGCGGCAGACAGCCTTTCAGTTCCGGCGTTGAATACTGATGGATTGTAAGATTGCACATATTCGCGATTTTTACAGTATTCTCGTACGCTTCCGGAATCTCCGGAAAAAGCATTTTCATTTCTTCTTCCGTTTTAAAGTACCATTCTGAAATCCTGTTCGCGCCGCCCATGCTTTTAGCCGCGCTGTCCGGCGAGTCGAGCAAAGTCTTGCGCCCGATGCAGTTCAAGGCAAGCTGAGCCTCCGAATCTTCCTTGTTTATATAGTGGATATCGTTTGTGACAACAAGAGGAATGTCAAGTTTCCGCGCGATTTTTATCATTCCTTCCGCGGCGATTTTTTCTTCCGGCAGCCCGTGGTTCTGAATTTCAATATAATAATGGTCCGGCCCGAAAAGCTCCTTGTAGCGGCGGGCGACATTTTCCGCGTCCTCCATATTTCCGTTTATAACAGCCTGTGGAAGCTCTCCGGCAACGCATGCAGAAAGACAGATAATTCCCTCGTGGTACTGCTTCAGCATTTCAAAATCGATTCTAGGCTTTCCGTAGTAAAGCGAATCCTCGTCGCAGAACGCCCGCGAATTCAGCCAGCACATATTTTTGTAGCCAGTGTCGTTTTCGCAAAGCAGAATAAGATGGTAATTGTGCTTTCCGTACCGCGTGTTCTGTTTTTTCTGATGGTCTTCCGTGCAGTAAAATTCGCATCCCACAATCGGATTTATTCCGTTTGCATGGCAGATGTGCTCAAAATTCAGAACGCCGAACATATTGCCGTGGTCGGTGAGCGCAAGAGCCGGCATATTCAGCTGTTTCGCGCGCGCAATCAGCGAGTCAAGCTTTGCGCAGCCGTCCAGAAGCGAATAGTCTGAGTGAACGTGAAGATGAACAAAGTTGGAAACCGGAGTTCCTTCCGGCGCCGGATCAAAAATATGAATATCTGCCATAAAAACCTCTAAAAAAGTAAAAAAGGGGAAGTCTCCCCTTGCGCCCGCACTTCGTTGCGGTCTATCCCCTCTGCGGGCTCAAACGCCGCCCTGCGAGGTTGGCGTAGCTAACCTCGGTAGTTTTACGACCAACGCCCGCTTAGTCAACCTCGGTAGTTTTACGACCAACTCCCGCTTATTTTACGCGCAAAAACCGCTTATCTTGTGAACAACGCCTGGATTGCTCCAAAAGCGCCAAGGCTTACCGCAAGCATAATAATTCCTGCAAGAAGAACTCCGCAGATTACAGCCACAATCGTTTCCTTGAAATTCATGTCCAGAAGGCTTGCCGCCAAAGTTCCGGTCCATGCGCCTGTTCCCGGAAGCGGAATGCCCACAAAAATGAACAGAGCCACAAACAGACCGCGGCCGGCCTTTTCCTGAAGCTTCTCGCCGCCGCGCTTGCCCTTTGTTAAAAAAAATCTGCATGCGCCGCCGATAATTTTCTTGTCCTGTCCCCATTCCAGGAATTTCCGTGCAAAAAGATAAATAAACGGAACAGGAACCATGTTTCCTAAAATGCACAGCGCATACGCAAAAACAATCCTTGAAACACTGTCAGCAGGCATAAGCCCCATCGCCGCAGCCACAGGAATCGCGCCGCGCAGCTCAATCAGCGGAACCATCGAAATAAAAAAAATCGCAAGATATTTTGTAACCATAAAACTATAATAACGGCAATTCCCGATTTTGAAAACATCCCGGCCTTGCAAGGTGCAATATTTTTTTGTTTGTGGTAGGATTGGGGAATGAAGAAGATTTTGTTTGTGTGCCATGGGAATATTTGCCGTTCGCCGATGGCGGAATTTATGTTTAAGAAGATGGTCAGGGAGCGCGGGCTGGAAAAGGATTTTCTGGTTGAGTCAGCGGCGACTAGCTCGGAGGAGATTGGAAACGATATGCACAGCGGAGCGAAGCAGAAGCTTTTGCAGATGGATGTTCCTTTTGAAAAACGCCGGGCGCGCAGAATTTCGCAGGAGGATTATTCCTGGTTTGACCTTTTGATTGGAATGGACATGGAAAATCTTTACTATATGCAGCGTGAATGGAACAAGGACCCGGACGACAAGATAAAGCTGCTTATGACTTACGCCGGAAAGGACAAGGATATTGCAGATCCTTGGTATACTGGCAATTTTGATGAAACCTACAGGGATTTGGAAACCGGTCTGAACGCTTTGCTGGACAGTCTTGCAGGCGGACGCAAGAGGGATTGAAGGGGAAAGCCGCAAGGCTTTTTGCGGAGCGCAGCGGAGCAATGAGGCGGAAGCCGGAACCCCGCAAAGCCCGACGGCAGCTTGCTGCCGGCTTGCCAGAAAAAAAATGATGAAAAAAGTTTCCATTGAGAAACCGTCCGTTTTTTATTATAATGATAGAAATTTTGTTTGAAAAATGATTTGAAACAGAGGTTTGATTTTATGAACGAAAATGAAGTTCGTGTTCGTTACGCGCCTTCTCCGACTGGAATGCAGCACATTGGCGGAGTAAGAACTGCGCTTTTTAATTATCTTTACGCGCGCTCAAAGGGCGGAAAATTTATTCTTCGGCTTGAGGATACTGACCGCACCCGTTATGACGAAAAATATGTGAAAAATTTGTACGACACAATGGCGTGGCTTGGAATTGAATGGGATGAAGGCGGCGACAAAGGCGGTCCGTACGGTCCTTATGTTCAGAGCGAGCGTTTTGAGCTTTACAAGAAATATGCGATGGAGCTTGTGGAAAAGGGCGAGGCTTATTACTGTTTCTGCGATGCGGAGCGTCTTGACCGGATTAGAAAAATTCAGACTGAAAACAAAATGGCTCCTGGCTACGACAGAAACTGCCGGCATCTTACTCCTGAGGAAGTGAAGGCGAATCTTGAGGCTGGAAAACCTTATGTAATCCGCCTGAAGGTGCCGATGGAAGGAACTACGAAATTCCACGACCACATTCTTGGCGATATTGAATGGAAAAACGAGGATATTTCGCCGGATCCGGTTCTGCTTAAGTCTGACGGATTCCCGACTTATCATCTTGCGAATATTGTTGACGACCATTTTATGAAAATCAGCCACGTAATGCGCGCCCAGGAGTGGATTCCTTCAACTCCGCTGCACGTTCAGATGTACCGCGCTTTTGGCTGGGAGCATCCTGAATTCTGCCACCTTCCGATGGTGAACGGACAGGACGGAAAAAAACTTTCAAAGCGGCATGGCTCTACTTCGGTGAATGAATTCCGTGCGCGCGGATATCTTCCGCAGGCGATTGTGAACTACGTTGCTATGCTCGGCTGCTCTTACGAGGAAGGAAAGGAATTCTACACGCTGGAGGAGCTTGCGAAGTCTTTCAAACTGGAGCATTTGAACAAGGCGCCGGCTGTTTTTGACTACAAGAAACTTGAATATTACAACGGAAACTACATCAGAATGTTGAGCGACGAGGAGCTTTACAAGTGGACTTTGCCGTTCATTACTGGAACTGGCGATGCCGCGCTTGAAATAAATCCTGAAAATCCTCAGCCTGCGCCGAAAGTTGGCCCTGAGTATTCCGGAATTGCGCTTGGTGATGACGGCGAGCCGGTTTGCGTTGACAAGTCAATGAACATGACTTCCGCTGATGTGAAGGAAAAGCTTCTTGCGCTTATGCCGCTTATCAAGGAACGCCTTAAGTATCTTACAGATGCCGCGGAAATGGTTCACTTTTTGTTCACTGAGCCGGCAGTTCCTGCAAAAGACCAGATTGTTCCTAAGCGTCTGGACGAGGCGAAAACAAAGGAAGTTCTTGAAGCCGCGAAAGATTTTGTGCGCCAGCTTCCGTCTCTTGACCACGAGGCAAGCGAAAATCTTGCGAAAGAAACTGCTGAAAAGCTAGGCATAAAGCTCGGCGATTTTATGATGCCAATCCGCATGGCTGTTACAGGAAGCCGTGTTTCGCCGCCGCTTATCGGCTCAATCCTTATTTTGGGCGTTGAAAAATCAATTGAAAGAATTGACCGTACGTTGAAGGAATTTTAATTGTCCTGATTTTCGGATATTTTAGCGGAGCCCTGGCAGAAAATGCCGGGGCTTTTTTGTGTCCGGTGAAATTCTGGCAGGGGAGGTGATGTTTTTGAACCAGGTTCAGTTTAGTATTTTTCCAGAATGAACATGATTTCATCTTTTAGTTTTTTGTACTTGTGAAAATATTCCTCGGAGTCAGAGCCGACCAGCGATTCAACTGTTGTGCCTAAAGCTTTCGCGATTTTTACGGCTTCCCCGGCGCGCGGCTCGGTTCCGGCTTTCCTCATGCTTGAAACTGTAGTTTCTGAAACGCCCATCTGGCTTGCAATCCAGCGGTAAGATGTGTTCTGCTCTTTTCTTAAAATTTCAACTTTATCCCAGAAAGCCATAGTTTGATTTTATAAAGTTTTTCTACTTAATTTCATAGTTTTAAAGTTGAATAATTCTTGTATTCGTAGTAATCTATAAAATATCTACGAAATTACGTAGTTATCAGGTTTTAAGAGGAAGAGTTTTGCAACGTAACGCCATTCTTTGCGGAAGCGCTCCGCTTGGATTCACACAGAAAAAACTGAATGAAATGCACGGTTTTCTCATAAGCTCAGCCGGCGGCGCATGGCAGGAAAAAGAAATCACGATTTTTCCGAACGGCATTTCCGAGGCTATGCTTTTGTTTTTGCTAGGACAGCTTAAATCACAGAAAATTGACTATATTCTTCTATATATATGCACTGAAACAGGCGTTGCAGACAGTGAAAAAAGCGTTTGGCTTGGCGGCGAAGAGATTCACAAAGAAATATTTTTGAACAAAGAACTGAATATTCAGGTTGTTTTTGATTCCTGCCGGGATTTCATTCAAGATGATGCATCTGAGGCTGAAGATATTCAGAACGGATTTTTTTTGAGTTTTGAAAGCGGCGCAATTGAAAAAAGCGGGGTGGGAAGATGAATGTGAAAAATTCTAAAGATTCTGTTTTTCTGCCAGTTTTTGTTTCAAAAGATAATTCGTTTGACTTGCTGCGGCTTTTATGCTGTCTGATTGTAGTTTATGAGCATTGTGTTGTTTTGAGCGGAATTGATCTTCCGTGTTTGAATTTGCGTGGAATCGCTGTAAATGTGTTTTTTGTTCTAAGCGGATTCTGGGTTGCTCAGTCATATTTAAAAAGTTCTTCAATAAAAGACTATGCTTTAAAACGTTGCAGGAAAATTCTTCCTCAATATTGGACGGTAGTTTTAGCTGGCGCATTTTTTCTTTCAACGTTTTCACAGCTGCCGGCACGTGAATATTTTTTTAACAGCAGTTTTTTCAAATATCTTGCGGCGAATATTTCAACGTTGAATTTTATTCATCCGACCTTGCCAGGAGTTTTTGAAGGCCTTGCATTGGACGGAAGTGTTAACGGTTCTTTATGGACTATAAAAATTGAAATCGGTTTTTATATTCTTCTTCCGTTTGTGGTTTCCGCAATGAGAAAAATCAATGGGGGGGGGTACAGATGTGGCGTTCTTGCCGCGTTGTATTTGCTTTCGGTTTTGTACGAGGTTTTTATGCCGTATATAACTGAAAGAACTTTCTTGCCGGCCGCTCTTGCTCATCAGTTTCCAGCATTTATTTCATATTTTGCTGGCGGAATGGCATTTTCATTTTATGGTGAAAATTTGTTTTCAAGTTTGAAATTTATTTTTGTGCCATGTCTTGCGCTTCTTGTTTTGTTGAATATTTTTAAAGTTCCGTTTATTTCGGCTTTTTTAGTTCCAGTATGTCTTTCTGTCTGTGTAATGTTCATTGGATTGAATTTAAAATTCTTTTCATGTGGCGGGCGAAGAACGGATTATTCATACAGTCTTTATCTTGTTCATTATCCGATTGCGATGTGTTTTGTTTCACTTGGATTTTTTGAAGTTAAACCATTGTTTGCGATTTTTTCAGTTTTTGGGACTTCATTTTTGTGCGCATATCTGATGGAAAATTTTCAGAAATTTTTGTCTGAAAATAAATTCTTTAAAAAGAATTTAGAAACTGCCGCGGCAAGGAGCGCAAGATGAACAAGATAAAACTTTCCGCAAGTATTGTGCTTTATAAAACTCCGCGGAGCCAGATTGATTCGGTTCTGAAATCGGTTTTTGATTCAAATTGTGTCGGGATTTTGTACATAATTGACAATTCGCCCGACGACAGATGGCGGATTCTTGAAGCGGAAAATGCCGGCGGAAACACGAAAATCCGCTACATCCACAATGCGAACTTAGGCTACGGCGAGGCTCACAACATTGCAATGCACGAGGCGATTGAAAAAGGATTTGTCTATCACGTTGTCCTGAATCCGGATATTCGTTTTGGCGCGGAAGTTCTGCCGGCTTTGACGGATTTTATGGAAGAAAATAAAGACGCTTCGTATGTGCTTCCGAAAGTTGTTTATCCAGATGGAGAAATTCAGCATCTCTGCAAGCTTTTGCCCGCTCCGGGCGATTTGATTTTCCGCCGCTTCCTGCCAAAAACTAAATGGAGCGAAAGAAAAAACGACCGCTACTGCCTGAAATCTTTCGGCTACGACAGGGTGATAAATCCGCCGTGCCTTTCCGGCTGCTTTATGTTCATGCGGCTTTCAGTTCTGGCGGAAAACAACATTTTCTTTGACGACCGTTTCTTCATGTATTTTGAAGATTTTGACTTAATCAGAAGGCTTCACCGCGTTTCGCGCACGCTCTATTTTCCAGGCGTTCAGATTGTTCACGACCACCAGAAAGCCTCGTACAAAAGCCGAAAAATGCTCCTTGCCCATATCAGAAGCGCGTTCAAATATTTCGGAAAGTACGGCTGGTGGTTCGACAAGGAACGGCGGGAGATGAACAGGAAAGTGCTGAGGGAGATTGGGGAGAGATGAACCAAAACGGTCTGGAAGTTTTTCAAGCCGTTTTGGTATGTTGAGAATGAAAATTGAAGTTTTGCGGCTAGAATGCTGCCACAGAATATAACAGGAGAAGAGAAACATGCTTGCGACGCTAGGAGCGGAGAACTATATAAAATGAGTAGAAGTCTTGACAACACAAATTCTCAGCCTTCTCTTAAGAAAAATGCAGCTTTGAACATGACGCGGACTGTAATGTCGCTGATATTTCCGCTGATAACATTTCCGTATACGAGCCGTGTGCTTGGTCCGGTTTATATAGGGAAGGTGAACTTCGCGCAGTCCGTTGTCAGCTACTTCTCTCTTGTTGCGGCGCTAGGAATAAGCACCTACGCTGTGCGTGAGGCTGCGAAGGTCAGAAACGACAGGGCAAGGCTCTCAAAATTCATAAAAGAGATGCTCTCTTTAAACCTTGTGTCTATGGGCGTGGCGTATATTCTGCTGGCGGCTGCAGTTTTTCTTGTTCCCCAGCTCTCGGAATACAGAAAGCTGCTTTGCATTTCAGGCGCATCAATCCTTTTCACAACGCTTGGAATTGATTATCTGTACACAGCACTTGAGGAGTTCAGGTATATTACTGTCCGTTCTATCGCCTTCCAAATTCTGAGCCTTGCGCTTCTTTTTATTTTTGTAAGAAGCCAGGATGACTACTTGAAATATGCGGCAATCAGCGTGGTTTCTAGCGCAGGCTCAAATGTGCTGAATTTTCTGCATTCCAGGAAATTTGTTGACTTTCGGCTTGTGATGGAAACAGGTGTTGAGCTAAGAAAGCACTTGAGACCGATTTTCACTCTGTTTGCAATGAGCGCGGCGGTAAGCATATATACAGTGCTTGATACGACTATGCTTGGATTTCTGAAGGGCGACGAGGCGGTTGGCATATACACAGCGGCGACAAAGATAAACCGCATGGTTGTCATGATGATAACGGCCGCGACAGGAGTCCTTCTGCCACGGTTGTCGTACTATGCAAACAGCGGGGAAAGAACTGAATTCTTACGTCTTTCAAACAAGGCCATGCAGTTTGTGGTTTTGTTTTCTGTTCCTTGCGCGGCAGGGCTTTTTGTACTGTCGGAGCCTGCTGTCCTTCTTTTCAGCGGCAGCCGATATCTTCCAGCTGTGCCTGTTATGAAGATTATGAACGCGGTGATTGTGTTCATATCAATAAGCAATGCAATAGGGATTCAGATTTTCATGTCGGTCGGAAAGGAACGTGCAACGCTTTTTTCAGTAGTTGCCGGCTCTGTCGTGAATTTTACATTCAATATGGTTCTGATTCCTCGGTATGGAGCTGTTGGCGCCGCTATAGGAACTGTGGCTGCGGAATTCACTGTTACAGCGGTGCAGCTTGCGTTCGCAGGAGAATATCTGTCATACAGAACTTTTATCCAGCATTCCGTGAAGGTTGTTCTTGCGTCATTGGCAATGTCTTTCTGCGTTTTTGCTGAATGCATTGTTTTTAAATCATTCACACTGAAAATAATTTTTGGAATATTCTTAGGCGCAGCCAGTTATGCGCTGTGTCTTTTTCTTTTTAAAGATTCTCTGTTTGCCGAGCTTTCAGAGCAATTGACAGGCAGATTCTATAAAAAAATTAAGAACAAGGAGGCAGACTGAAAGGATAATTGATTTTTGAGCATGGCTGTGCTAAATTTGCTGTGGAAGATTTTTATGGAGGTTTTCTTATGGTTGTTAATATGACTATCCAGAATGCGGACAATGCCCTTATTTCGGCTATAAAAAGTGTCTGCAAACTGCATCCGGCTGTAAAGGTTTCCATAAAAAAAGAAAAGTCCCTGGCAGATGAATTAAAGGCGGAGCAGGCGGAGATTTTGAAGGAGCATGAAAAAGGCACTTTAAGGACTTATTCCTCAATGGATGAGTACGAGGCTGCCAATGGGCTATAAAATCGCCACGACAAAACGTTTTGACAAAGAGTATGCAAAATTGCCACCGGCAGACAGGGAACTTGCGAAGCAGGTTATAAATCGCCTTGCAAAAGATGAGGTTCTTGAGCCGAAATACAGAGACCATCATTTAAAAGGTGACTATGCTGACTTTAGGGACTGTCATGTAAAGCCTGACCTTGTGCTGATTTATTCAAAAAATAAAGATGCTCTTCTGCTTACTGCGTTCAGGATAAATTCACACAGCGAGCTGTTTTCATAGTCTTTAAGAAAAACTAAAATCAATTTTTCTTTCAGCCGGAAATAAATGGCTGAAGTATTTCATACAGAATCAACTAATTACGACTATCTTATCGTCGGCTCGGGCTTGTACGGAGCGACATTCGCGTATCTTGCACGCAAAAAGGGAAAGAAATGCCTTGTGATTGACAGGCGGCCGCATCTTGGCGGAAATATTTTCTGCGAGGATATTGACGGAATCCACGTGCACAAGTACGGAGCGCACATCTTTCACACTTCGGACAAAAAAGTCTGGGATTTTGTGAACAGTTTTGCCGTATTCAACCGATATACAAATTCGCCGGTCGCGAATTTCCACGGAAAGCTCTTCAACCTGCCGTTCAATATGAACACTTTTTACCAGATGTGGGGCGTAACCACTCCGGCGGAGGCCGCGGCAAAAATCAAGGAGCAGAAAAAGCAGAGCGGAATCAAAGAGCCTAAGAATCTTGAGGAGCAGGCGGTCAGCCTTGTCGGTCGCGACATCTACGAGACGCTGGTGAAGGAGTACACCGAAAAGCAGTGGGGGCGAAAATGCGCAGAGCTTCCGTCTTTCATCATAAAAAGGCTTCCGGTGCGTTTCACGTTCGATAACAACTATTTCAATGACGCTTACCAGGGAATTCCGCTTGGCGGGTACAACAAGATTATAGAAGGCCTGCTTTCTGGAATTGAAACTAAGACAGATGTTGACTTTTTCGAGAGCCGTTCGGAGCTTGAAAAACTTGCGGACAAGATTGTGTTCACTGGAAAAATTGACGAGTTTTTTGGCTGCAGGTTCGGAAAGCTTGAGTACCGCACAGTCCGCTTTGAGACAGAAACGCTGGATGTGCAGAATTTTCAGGGCAACGCCGTTGTGAACTACACAAGCCGCGCCGAGCCTTTCACCAGGATTATTGAGCACAAGCACTTCGAGCCGGAAAATCCGGCGTATTCACAGAACAAGACCGTGATTTCAAAGGAATACTCCACAGAGTGGCACGAGGGAGTCGAACCCTTCTACCCAGTAAACGATGAGAAAAACGCGGAGCTTTACAGAAAATACAAGGCTCTGGCTGCCGCGGAGAGCAATGTGATTTTCGGCGGACGCCTTGCAGAGTACAAGTACTACGATATGGACGACGTGATTGCGAAAGCAATGGAAGATGCGGAAAAGGAACTTGGAGGAGAAAGATGAAAGAAAAAATCATTTTAAATAAAGACAATATAAAAATTTTAATCTGCTGCCATAAGCCTTGCGGACTTCCTCCTGACCCGGACGGAATATTCCTTCCAATCCAAGTTGGGGCGGCAATCAGTAGTGCTGAACTCGGAATGCAGCGTGATGACCAGGTGAACGGCAAGCCGTGCGACAACATAAGTGCTAAGAATAAAAGCTACTGCGAGCTTACTGCGCTTTATTGGGCATGGAAAAACATAAGGAAGATTTATCCTGGCTTGGAATATATCGGGCTGAATCATTACAGAAGATATTTTAATTTCGATAAGAAATTTTCAATTTATGAAGACAATGTTTTAGAGGAAAATAAAATTCAAAAATATCAGTTCAATTTTGAAAATCTAAAACGCCTGTTAGAAAAAAATAGCTGCATCATAGCAAAAAAGCACTTTTATAAATTTTCTATGTATTGGACTTACTGTTTGTTTTATGTTTCTGAAGATTATAGAACATTAAAAAAAACAATCCAAAAAAGTTTCCCAGAATACTATAAAACATTTCTTCATTGTATGGAAAAATCAAATTTTTACCATCCCTATAATATGTTCATAATGTCATACAATGACCTGAATTCATATTGCAGCTGGTTATTTTCTGTTTTATCAAAAATTGAAAATCATATTCCATTTGAATCTTACAGTGAACAACAGAAAAGAGTTTTTGGCTATATTTCTGAATTTTTATTGTTAGTCTGGCTAAAAAATAACAATAAAAAATTCAAAGATATATTAATCAACACATATGGAAATAGTTTCAAAAAACTGCCTCTATTATTGCAAATTATAAAAACATTTAGAAGCAAAATCATATTTTTCATCCTAAAACATTTTTAGAAAGGAGGTTTTTATTTTATGAAAAGTTTATATTGTGATTTTCAATATGTAAAAACAGGACATCATGATCAGGATTTTATGGTTTTAAATAGATACTGCGATGGTAATCTCGAACATATAAAATTCAATGAGCATAATATTTTTCGAAACATACTTGTTATTTCTAAAATATTAAGAAGAAAACAAAACAAAACCTTCGGCACTGTCTCCTTTTTATGTCTATTTATTGCATCGTTTTTCTCTAGAAATTGGAACTATAATCTGGTAATTCATTTTTTTCCAACAGTTCACTGTACTCTATATAAATTTATTTTTTCTGTTTTTATAAAAAAATGTAGGAATATTATAGTTTTTGCGAACTGTGTAAAAAAAGACCTTTTATCAAAAACAAATTCAAAACTCAATTCAAAAATAGTTGAAGTACATGCACGAGAATTAAAAACTGTCGTTAAAGAAGAAAAAATCAAAAAAGTAATTTTATGCATAGGCAATTTGAATTCTATGAAACTCATTGAACCATTATTTCATATTTTGCAGGAAATCAAATTTGAACATATTCATTTTAAGTTTATTTGCAATGGAATTCAAAATCGACTTTCAAATATGAATTTTTCAAACATATTGAATAATAATCTGAAAATTGAAGATAAGTTTCCAACACTAGATGAGTATTTGCTAGAAATAAGAAGATCTACATATACTTTTTTAGATTATGGTGACAAATATGGAATCCGTTGTTCTGCAGTAATGCTTGATTCTCTTTCACAAGGAACTCCTGTTATTTGTTGTAAAAATCCATCATTTTCTGAATTAGTAGGAAAATATAATTGTGGCTATATTTTTCATAGTGAAGCAGAATTAAAAAAATTATTGTCAGAAATAGATTCAGGAATTCTAAAAACACCAATAATTTCAAAAGCATTAATAGATTTTTATTCAGAAAATAAAAATAAAAAACTTGCTCAGGTGTTGATATGATTCAAAGAATAATTAAAAATGATATTTTTGATAAACAGTTTTTTATTTTAATCTGTCTTTTTCTCATATCAATTATTCCTGGATTAAATTTAATAGGTCTCTTTATCCAGATACTATTTTTTATCTTGTTATCCTTAAATAAAGATAAATCTAATCTTGCAGTTCTTATATTCTCTTATTCATTATATGGAACAAGTATTTCTATTTACAGTTTTAAGATAATTTATGGTCTAATTTTGCTATATATAGTTATAACTCTTCCTAAACTTTTTATTTCACTCAAATTTAGTTTTTATAAAGCAACATTTGCAATTTCTGTTTTTTTATATTTTATAATTTTCGGAGTAATTAAAAATTTTTACACTCAGCCAAAAAGTTTTGTCTCTGATTTGATTGTTGTAGCAGGTTTCTTTTCAGGATTTATTTTATTCTATGATATTACTAAAGAACAACTAGTAAAAATTTCTAAGAAACTATTGCTTTTCTATATAATTACAAGCATTTTTTGTATAGTTTTCAACTACGGTTTCTCGATTTCCGTTGACTGGTGGGGACGACATACTCGTTTACTTGTTGTAGGAGAGTCGTTTTCGATATTTTTATTTATCTTGCTATATTTTTTATTTTTTCAAAAAAATAAATCAATTATTCCATTTTGTTTTCTTGTTTTGTACTTGTTAATTGCAATAAAGCTTCAAGATTTTGGCAGTATGGTCACAATCTTTTTTGTTTTATCTTTACTTTTTCTAACAATTCTTTGTTTTCTTTTTGCAAAGCACAAAACTAAAATTATCGTTTTTGTGATTTTATCAATCTTTTCAATAGTTTTTATAGGCAATTCAGCAAAGTTATTTTTTAAGACAGAAAAATTCGAAGCAATTACATTTAAGATAAATAATATTACAAAATTATTTGAGAATTTTAGTTTATCTAATAGAGAAAAAATAAATTTAATTCCTTTAAGCCCTTATGTACGAGTTCTTGAAATGATAAATATAACTGAATCAGGTAATCCATACACTATTATATTTGGTAATGGAGCGGGAGGCTCTTATACAGACAATTATTATCCATTTGAAAATAAAAGTATTGGTAAAATTTTAGGTCCAGATGATTTTCCAGAAGAACAGCGTAAAAGTCATATTTTTACAAGTGCACACAATACTGGATATACCTATTTAAAATATGGTCTAGGATATTTTCTCTTTTTATTATTTTTTATCTTCTGCCGGTGTATAAAAATAAAGAATGCCTTTAGTTGCTATTTAGGATTTGTTCTTTATTTAACATTAACTTGTTACATTGGCTTTACATTGCAAACCAGTATAGCAGCAAGCATTTTGTTTTTAATATTTTACAAAAATACAAACGTAAAAAATAAAAGTAATTTATATAAATCAGGAGCAAAACAATGATTCCAAAAATAATTCACTATGTATGGCTTGGTAATGAAAAAAAGTCTTTGTTAATCAAAAAATGTATAAACAGTTGGAAGAAAAGACTTCCCGATTATGAACTCAAACTTTGGAATTCAGAGAATATTCCTCACAATTCATGGATAGACGAAGCGTTATCTGAAAAAAAATGGGCGTTTGTTGCTGATTATGTTCGGGCTTGGGCTTTGTACAATTATGGTGGGGTCTACCTTGATTCTGATATTTTTGTGCGAAAATCTTTTGATGATTTTTTACAGAACAATTTCTTTACTGGTATCGAATTCAATGAAAAGAAATTCTTTGCGACAAAATCAAATGAACTTTTAAGTCAGGATGGAACTAAAAAAAATCCAGACTTAATTATTCAAGGTCTTTCCATTCAATCAGCAATTCTTGGAGCAGAAAAACAAAGCCCATATGTAAAAAATATTATGGATTTTTACGAAAATCGGCACTTTATAAATCCCGATGGTACTTATTATGCAAAAATGATTGCTCCTGACGTTCAGGCGTTTGCATTGGAAAAGTATGGATTCAAGTATCAGAATAAAACTACTCAACGGCTGACGGGGGGGGGATTGTGTTTACAACAAAAATTTTTGCAAGTGGCATAAAGAATGCAGACAAAGACTGCTATGCAATTCATGCCTATTCTTCAAGCTGGAAAAATTATTCTGCATTTGGAAAAGCAAAAATGAAAATAAAGACATTTATAAAAACATTGTTGTTACGTTAAAAAATTGGAGAAAACATGACATGGCAACTAAATTTTCAGACAACAGCACCAATGTGGAGGTTCATTATGGAAGCGTCGCTTAAAATTCTCTACATCACCGCATTTCCGCCGAACCACCGCTCGGGCGGGCAGACATTCAGCCTGAACTGCATTTCTCATCTTGCAGAAAATTGCACGATTGATTTACTTTACTTTTCATATCCAGACCATGAATGTGAAGCGAAAGAATTTGTCAGGAATGTAAAAAAAATTTCGCCGTCGTTTATAAATTCAGTTCTCTTTCCCTCTGCATTTCCTCTTTTTACAAAACGTTTTAGCAGGAAGGTTCTGAAATATTTGCAGAAAATTGCACCGCAATATGATGTACTCTACTTTGATTTTACACAGGTTGCGATTTATTCGCTTTTTATAGAACATCCGTGCAAGGTTGTGCGATGCCATGACATTCTGGCGCAGAAATTTTCAAGGCAGAACAAATTCTTTCTTTCCTGGATAAAAAATACAGAACGCAAAATCTTAAAAAGTGCAAGCTATGTTTTTGTTCCGTCAGAAAAAGATTCTCAAATAGTAAAATCAACTTATGGAATCAATGCGGCTTTTACAAATGAATATCTGAACGAGTTTGATTTTCCAGCGACAATTCCGTCAAAAAAATCATTTTTGTTTTTCGGGCTGTGGTCACGTAATGAAAATCTTTTAGGTTTGATCTGGTTTATAAAAAATGTTTTCCCTCATTTGAATTCAGAGATAAAGAAGTCGCTTTTTGTGATGGGGGGCGGTCTTTCAAAGGAAAATGAAGAGAAATATCTAAAACCTGCCGGAATTAAATATCTCGGATTTGTCAAGGACAGCTACAAGCAGATTGTAAAAAACAGCGCGATGGTTGTGCCTCTTTTTGAAGGCGCTGGTGTAAAAGTGAAGGTTTTAGACAGTTTCATCACTGGCACGCCTGTTGTCGGAACTGATGTCGCATTTGAAGGAATTCCAGAAATCAAAGAAATGGTTAATCTTGCCTTAAACGCTGAGGAATTTGCTCAGACGCTCAATAGTTTTGATCCGTTTTCACTCGGACAGAAAAAAGCAAATGCAAAACTTTTTAGGGAAATCTATGACAAAAATCACTTGGACGAACTTCTGCTGGAGAGAGTTCAATCAAAAAATTTAAATTTTAAAGAGACTTGATAAAAATTTTGCGCTGCAAACTTTTTTATTAACTGCATATTCTCATTACATTGCGAATGTGCTTAAAAACTCAAATCGGAAACAGATGTTTCCTCATTGACTTTTTATAGGAGACAGAAAAATGATAATTACCCAAACCCCATTCAGGATGTCGTTCTTCGGCGGCGGAACGGATTTTTCAGGATTCTACAACGAGCACGGCGGCGCGGTTCTCTCGACGACATTCGACAAGTATGCTTACGTTACGGTGCGCCACTTGCCGCCGTTTTTTGACTACAAAACGCATTTGACCTATTCAAGGGAAGAGAAAGTCAACAGCATAAATGAAATACAGCATCCTGCAATCCGCAATGCCATGCACTGGCTTGACATGCACAAAATCCGCCTGACTTACGAGGCTGACCTGCCTGCCCGGAGCGGACTCGGAACTTCTTCCAGCTTTGCTGTTGGAATGATTGAGGCGTTCTATGCGCTGAAAGGAAAATACGCAGACAAACGGAAGCTTGCGGACGATGCGATTTATCTGGAGCGCACTTTATGCGCAGAGTCCGGCGGAATTCAAGACCAGATTGCCGCTTCGTTCGGCGGATTCAACAGAATTGACTTTTCTCGCGGCGGATATACTGTGCGACCCGTGATTATGTCAAAAGAGCGGAAAGAGGATTTGAACAATCACCTGATGCTTTTCTTCACAGGATTCAGCCGGTTCAGCTCTGACATCCAGAAAGGTACTGAAAAATCAATGAAAGACAAGACTTCTGAGCTTCTTGAGATGTACAAGCTTGTTGATGATGCGGAAAAAATCCTGACAGACAAAAATATTCCGCTTGACGAGTTCGGACGTCTTCTTGACCACACCTGGAAGCTAAAGCGCGGAATCTCCAGCGGAATTTCAACAGGCTCAATCGATGAGCAGTATCAAAAGGCGGTCACTGCCGGCGCGCTTGGCGGAAAACTTCTTGGCGCAGGCGGAGGAGGATTCTTGCTTTTCTATGTTCCGAAAGAAAAACAGCAGGCAGTAAAAGAAGCCCTGAAAGGCCAGATGCACGTTCCGTTCAAGTTTGAAAACGACGGCACAAAAATCATTTATTACTCAGCGGAAGACTACGAGGAGAAATTGTCATGAAATACATAGACGAACTTTGCGGACGATATCCTGCGCTTTTAGCGTGCAAGGTGGATATTGAAAAAGCCGCGGCTGCTCTCATAAAATCATTTGAGAACGGCGGAAAACTTCTTGTCGCCGGAAATGGCGGAAGCTGTGCGGACAGCGACCATATTTCGGGCGAGCTTTTGAAAAGTTTTGTAAAAAAGCGAAAGCCTGCGGATAAATTTTTAGAGTCAATCAAAAAAATCAACGAGGAGACCGGCGAGTATCTTTCAGACAAGCTGCAAGGCTCTCTTCCGGTGATTGCGCTTACAAATAACGCCGCGCTTATGACGGCCAGCCTTAATGATGTTGACGGAAATGTTATGTTTGCCCAGCAGGTGAACGGCTACGGAAAGTTTGGCGATGTTTTCCTAGGAATCTCAACATCTGGAAATTCAAAGGATATAATCTATCCGACGGTTGTCTCGAAAGCGAAAGGGCTTGTAACAATCGCGCTCACAGGAAAATCGGGCGGAAAACTGAAGGAGCTTGCCGACATTGCAATTGTCGTTCCTGAGAACGAAACATTTAAAATTCAGGAGCTTCATCTTCCTGTCTACCATGCGCTCTGTCTTGAAGTCGAGGAATATTTCTGGAAGGAGTAGGCAAATATGAAAACTATAATAATGGCTGGCGGAATGGGAACACGAATTCAGCCAGTGCGGAGCGATGTTCCGAAGCCGATGATAGAAATTTGCGGAAAACCGATTCTTCAGTATCAGATTGAAAACTTAAAATCATGCGGACTTACCGATATTACAATTGGCGTGGGGCATTTAGGAAACGTAATCAAGAATTACTTTGGCGACGGCTCAAAATTTGGCGTGGATATTTCGTATTTTACAGAGAATCATCCTCTTGGAACTGCCGGCGCTCTTTTTAAAATGCTGGACAGTCGTGACTTGGAGTCAATCCAGACAAATACAGTTATAGACGACGACTTTCTGCTTCTTTGTGGAGATTTGATTTTTGACATTGACTTCAAACGTTTTATAAAATTTCACAGGGAACACAGCTCGTGGGCGACTCTTGCGGTGCATCCGAACGGACATCCTTTTGATTCTTCCCTGATTGTGACAGAAACTTTGCCGCCGCAGGAAAAAGGCGGGCTTCCTGTTAAAACAAGCAGGGTTATAAAATGGCTTTCCAAGGAAGATGAACGGCTTTACTATAAAAATTTGGTGAATGCGGGTCTTGAAATCATCTCTCCGGAATTGCTCCGGGAAACTTTAAAGACCTTTGTTCCGCGCCATCAAGAAACTCCGGATAAAATCGATCTTGACCGCGATGTTTTAAAGCCTGGAATCAAAACTGGTAAAATTTTCGCATATCATACAAGCGAGTATATAAAAGATATGGGAACGCCCGAGCGTTTTTATGAGACAGAAAGCGACATAAAGAGCGGAAAGGTTCATGCGAAAAATTTGTCTGTAAAGCAGAAAGCGGTTTTCTTGGACCGGGACGGCACGATAAACAGAAAAAACGGATTTATCACAAGGCCGGAGCAGTTTGAGCTTTTGCCAGGCGTAGCGCAGGCAGTCAAAAAAATCAATAAGTCCGGCTATCTTGCAGTTGTTGTTACAAACCAGCCGGTTATTGCGCGTGGAGAGGCGACTTTTAAGGAGCTTGAAGAAATCCACAGCAAAATGGAAACCGAGCTTGGCAAAGAAGGCGCATATTTAGACGCAATCTATTACTGTCCGCATCACACAGATAAAGGTTTTGCAGGCGAGCGTCCTGAATACAAATGTGAATGTGACTGCCGGAAGCCAAAGCCAGGACTTTTATTAAAAGCGGCAGAGGATTTCAACATCGATTTGTCACAGAGTTACATGATTGGCGACAGCGAAAATGATATTCTTGCTGGAAAAAGTGCTGGCTGCAAAGGGAATTTTTTAGTAAACGACGACATTTTTAAGTGTATAAAACAAAATTAATTGACTTTTCGTAAAGTTGCATGATATATTTAAAAGGCATGGGAATTAATCCTATGGTTGAACAGACCGGTAATGAACAGAGCTCCCAAGATAAGGGAAGTCTCCAGATTACGCGGTCTTTTTTATTTTTTGGAGGAGTTATGAAGAAAACAGCTATTTTAGTTGATGGTGGATTTTACAGAAAAGTTGCAAACCATTTATTCGGTGAAAAAAGCCCTGAGGAACGTGCTGATGAGCTTGTAAAATATTGTCATTTTCATTTAAAAGATAGAGATAGCTATAAGAAAATTGACAATAAGAAAAGATATAACTATTCGGAACTGTATCGTATTTTCTATTATGACTATGAGCCAATAAGAAAGACAGTTTTTAACACATATAGATGGTTTGCGCTCATATTATAAATTTTTAGAAAATAAAGAGCTGAAAAATAACTCTGAGTAAGAAACATTAAAAACCCATTAAATTTTGCAACCGAAACAATTCTCAGTTTCAAACACTATCCCCACTCTTTGTAGCTATACTAAAAAAATCAATATAAAAGCAAGCGTTCTGAAAATATCTTATGAAGCCTGTCAGAAGATTGCTGAAAGCGTTTTATCATAGTTCTGGCAGTGTGTCAGCAAGATAAAATAACAGTGTCAATAAAACAAAATCACTGTATCAAGATTACTCTGACACACTGTTGGAGTTACTCTGACACACTGTTGGAGTTGCTCTGACACACTGTCGCAATTATTCTGACACGCTGTTAAGAAAGTTCTGAAAGCCTTATTTGAATATGTTAATAGCGCTTTTGAAAATGCATTTTATTAGTCTGGATTTCGAGTTTTCCATGAAAAAATAAAAGCGCAGGCAGATTTTCAGTTTGTGAAGATTTTTAGCGATTGAAATACTTGAATTGCAAAGCCCCCCTCCTAATTAATACAAGCGTAGCGCAAGCCAAATCCATCTGGAGCAAATTGAAAATATGCCGAAAGCGCCCTTTAGAGGTATTTTCAATACAGGAATCCCAAAAGCCAGATTGGAATTCTTCGGTCTGTTCCATATTCAATGTTGTCCGCAAGAATATATGAATCAGAAACGTCTTTTATCTGCCTGCGTTTTTTGTTTTTTCCGCCGACTTCAAATGTATATTTTTTGTCTACAAAAAAATCACTCTGCTCAGAAAACAAGACTTCGTGCGCATGCGAAAGCTGATTGAACGCAAAAGTTTCACGGACATTTCCAACATCGGTCTGAACATCATCAAACATATACATAAGATTTGTATTTTCAAGAAAAATTTTGTCTGGTTTTTCAAGCGCTCCAAGTCCTCGGCTCTGCTTGAAAACTTGATAAATCAATTTTGATTCCTCCAGGTATTCAAAGTACTGCAATAAAGTCTGCCGGGAAATTTGAATTGAAGAGGCAATCTCTGTTGCATTCGGAATGAACGGCGCAGATTTTCCGATTACAGCAAGCAGCTTTTTGATTTTCACAATGTATGCGACATCCAGTTTTCTAAGCTGCGGAAGCTCGATTTCCAGAATGAGGTTCACAGTTTCATTCAGGCGGACATAGTAATCGTCAATTCCTTCAAGAAAATACGGATAATAGCCGTGCCTGAGATAATCTGAAAAATACTCAAAAGGCTTGAGTTTGGAAACAATCTGAGCCGAAAGATTTTCATTTTTCTGCAAGATTTCTTCAAGGGAAAGAACCGGAAAGTCAGTTTTTGCATTAAGATTCAGATATTCCCTAAAGGAAAGCCCCTGCAAATTGTATACAAGCGCACGGCGGCTCAAATCAGAACGCGCATTTAAAATTTCAAGAAGAGAAGAGCCTGTGAAAACCACGTGCAGCTCTGGATAATCATCATAAATGTTTTTAACTGCGCGCGACCAGTCCGGATACTTGTGAACTTCATCAAGAAAAAGATGTGTGCCTCCTCTTTTTACAAATCCGTCCACAAAATCAAGAAGCGAGTTGTCAGAAAAATAAAGATTGTCAAGGCTCACATAAAGCACTTTGTCCAGCGAGTCAGCAAAAGTTTTTTTTATATGCTGGAGAATAAGCGTTGTTTTTCCTGTGCCTCTAGAACCGCGGATGCAAACAAGCCGGGCGTTCCAGTTGATTTGACTTTCCAGACTGCGCATAAAAGCCGTTTCTGTTGAGGCAATTTTTTTTCTGAATATCTCTATAAGTCTTTCCATAGCCTATAATATATTCTAAAGGTATGAAATTGTTAAGTCTACTTAACAATTTTTACTAAAATTTGTTAAGCGGAGTTTACATTTTGCAGCACTTTCCCTGTTGTTTCCGGGCTGTAAGTTGTAAAAATCTTCTCAAAGTTGGTGATAAGACAGCCGACGTTTTTTTCAGTTTTTCTTCATAATTATTCTTTTCTGGATATGCTTATGGAAAGGTTGAAATAATTTATTTTCTGAAAAAACTCTGAATAACACCACCGATAAAATTATAAAATTTTGCCATTTTTATTTAAAATCTTATAAAAACCTATTGATTTAGTAGGTAAAATATTGTTATACTCTAGTTATCCAATAGGAAATATAAAAACAGGAGGACATGATGGAAGGGTATTTTGAAAAGCTGGTTCGTGAAAATTTTAGAAACGGAGTCATGTGCTGCTGTTGGCTTTTTGCGTAGTCTGATTCGGGCGGAAAGGCTGTTCATTTCAGCGGAAATCTTTTTATCATAACAATTTTAATTCTCAAAAAATGCGCGCTTTGAAAATTGCGCGGAAACAGGAGTATTTTTATGTCAGAAAACATTCTTTTTAAGGATTATACAGATCAGGATTATTTGAAATTCGCGGAGCAGACTGCGAACTGGATAAAAACAACTGGAAAGGCCAGCAAGTTCGGAAAGATTTGGAGCCAGAGCCCGGATTCAAAGGAAAATTTTGATGATTATCCGATGCTCACTCCAAAATCTATTTACGGCGGTTCGGCTGGCGTCGGGCTTTTCTATCTGCGTCTTTACCAGGTTTCAAAAAAGGCTGAATATCTTGACGAGGCTAAGGCGGCAGCGGAAGAAATCATTGAAACTTACGAGGGCAAGGCGTTCTACGAGCAGGCTCTGAGCCACGGTGTTACAGAGGACAAGCTGGTTCACGTTAAGAATATGCCGGGCTGGATTGCCGGATTCAGCAATGGTCCGACCGGTCAGGCTTATTTTGTGCTGAAGCTTTATGAAATCACAAATGAAGAAAAATACATTGAATTTGCAAGAAAAGCCGCGGATGACGTGATTTCTGTGGCTAAAAAGGAAGGCGACGGAATTTACTGGAGCAAACAGCTTGACTACTGCGGCGACGGAAGCTACATTCCTTATTTTGCGGAGCTTTACCGGGTTACAAAAGATGAAAAATACGTTGATGCCGCAAGAAAATTTGGAAATTATCTTCTTACAAAGGGAAAGCCGGCTCCGAAGGGCGGAACTTACTGGAATGTCGTTGATCTTACGATTATTGATTTTCCAAAGGACGTTTTCTGGGTAAATCTTGCGCACGGAACTAGCGGCGTGGGATTTATTTTCACATTCATTTACAATCTTACAAAGGAAGAAAAATTCCTGAGCGCGGCGAAAGAGGCTGCAAAGTACATTCAGGGGCTCGCGGTTGGCGACGAGAATGCCGTTCTTATTCCGTATCTTGACAGCCTTGAAAGAGGCCCTTCAACTGAATTTTATTATTTGAGCCAGTGCCACGGTCCGGCTGGAACTTCGCTTTTGTTCCACGCGCTTTATGACATTACCGGCGAGCAGGAATATTTTGACTGGGTTCTTAAGCTTAGCCGCGGAATCATCAAGGCTGGCGCGCCGGAAAATTTCAGCCGCGGATACTGGCAGAGCCAGGCTTTGTGCTGCGGAACTCCTGGAATTCTGGAGCATTTTGTTTCTGTTTACAAACTTACTGGAAACAAGGAATTCCTTGAATACGCAAAACGCGCTGCGAAAACTGTTGTGGGACAGTCTTTTGTTGAGGATGCTGACGGCGATATTTACCATCAGAAAAATCTTCGCAAGTGGAGCGGCGCATGGTGGCGCACAATTCCAACGGATGTTCACAGCTACACAGGTCTTTACATTGGAACTGCTGGAAACGCATGGACGCTGCTTTCTTTGGCGGCGGCTGAAAAAGGCGAGAAGCTGATTGAAACCGTTGAATACGATTTCTTTAAGGACTAAAATCTGAGGGTCACGGTGAAGTCTTGCGGGGGGGGGCGCAAGCGGTTTCGCAGGGGCTCAGCCGAGATTCGCTCAAAATGCTGTGTCACTCGCATTTTGACGGCTTTGCTGGGGCGTTGCGGGGTGTCCCCGCTAGAGGGGGAAGGCTGCAACGAAGTGCGGCCGTGGGGCAGGCGCCCCTTTTGATGCTTTTACGGAGGAAAAAATGGCAAAATTGTACGATTCGATTACGGAGCTTGTCGGGGACACTCCGCTTGTAAGGCTTCACAAATATGAAAAATTTGCGGGCGCAAAAGGAAATATTCTTGGAAAATTTGAATATTTCAATCCGTCGGGAAGCGTTAAGGACAGAGCCGCGCTGAATATTATTGAAGAAGCGGAAAAACGCGGCGACATCAAGCCGGGAATGACTTTGGTTGACTACACAAGCGGAAACACCGGCATTGGCGAGGCGACTTTTGCGAATGCTAAGGGCTACAAATTCGTTGCGGTGATTCAGCCTGGCGTTTCGGTTGAACGTTCGCAGATTTTGAAGGCTCTGGGCGCGACTTTGCTTCAGGTTACGGATGTTCCGGGTTTCCCTGAGCTTTTGAAGAACGGTCTTTCTATGGCTGGGCTCGACAAGGTTTTCAGGGATTTTGCAAGCTCAAAGGGCTGGTATTATTTGAACCAGTGTTCGGATGTGAACAATTCGCTTGCGCACGTAAAGTCTACAGGCCCGGAAATTTGGGAAGCGACTGGCGGAAAGGTTGACTATGTTGTTCAGCTGGTTGGAACCGGCGGAACTCTTTCTGGTCTTGCAAAATTTTTCCGTGAAAAAAATCCTGATGTAAAGATTATTGGCGCGCAGCCTGCCGAGCAGTCAAAGAAAAATCCGAATTTTCCGGAGCGCAACACGATTGACGGCGTTCTGAATTTTGACGGAGTTCCTGCGGAAAATTATCCGCCGCTTTTCAATGCTTTCAACACGGTTTACGATGAATGTTTTGATGTTGTGGCGGAGGATGCCTACGAAACCGGCCGTAATCTTGTGAAACAGGAAGGTTTTTTTGTTGGCCAGTCGGCTGGAGCGGCTCTTTGGACGGCGACCCAGATTGCAAAGCGTCCTGAGGCGGAAGGAAAAAATATTGTGGTGATTCTGGCGGACAATGCGTTCAAGTATCTTTCCACAAATATGTACAAATAATTTTCCAGTAAAAAAGGGGGATTATTTATGAAAAATTTGCTGAAAAGATTTCTTCCGCTGGCTGGCAGCGGTATTGCGCTGGCTTTGCAGCTTCTTCTGAAGGACAACCGGCGGCATCCGGCGGCGCTGCATCCGTATTTTGCGGTTCTTCTGGCGGTGTTCGTGGTGCTTTCGGCGGTTGCGTTCGTGGTTTCGTTTTTCTGGAAAAAGGCGAATGATTTTCTTGAAAAAGACGGGCCTGTTCTTGCCGGAGCGTTCGCGCTTCTTTCTGTTTTGAACATTCTGACTGTAAAAACTGCGGTTCTTCCGGTGATGCTTTTTCCGAGCTTTGACAATATTCTTTCAGTTTTTGTTGAGTCGCGCGCGCTTATGGCCAAGTGCATTCTTCATTCTGTAAAGCTTTTGTTCAGCGGAATTTTCTGGGGCGTTCTTTCAGGCTTTCTGACCGGTGTGGGGCTCGGCTTTTCAAGACGGTTCGACTACTGGGTGAATCCTTTTATCAAAGTGATTGGCCCGATTCCTGCGACCGCGTGGATTCCGATTGCGCTTGTGGTTTTTCCCGGCACTTTCGGGGCGAGCGTTTTTATCATTGCGCTTTCGGTCTGGTTTCCGGTTCTTCTTCTTACAAGCTCTGGAATTCAGAATATTTCAAATACGTATTTTGAAGTTGGAAAAACTTTGGGCGCGGGAAAATTCTACCAGATTTTCAGGATTGCAATTCCGGCGGCTCTTCCGAATATTTTTCAGGGGCTGTTTTTTGGAATCTGCTCGTCGTTCATCGCGCTTATGACCGCGGAAATGTTCGGCGCAAAGGCTGGAATCGGCTGGTTCGTCAACATGGAAAAAGAGCTTGCCGAATTCAAAGGCGTTTATGCCGGGCTGATTCTGATTGCGGTTTTCTGTTCATTGATTCTTAAGCTTCTGTTCATTTTGCGCGACAAGGCTTTGCGCTGGCAGAAAGGGCTTGTAAAGTGGTAGGAGGATTTTATGGAAGGCGAAGTGAAAATCTTGAACGCTTCAAAAGTGTTCAGAACCAAAAATGAATCCGTTACCGCGCTTGGCGGCGTTGAATTTGAGATTCCTGCCGGAAGTTTTGTTTCTTTAATCGGACCTTCCGGCTGCGGAAAAACAACATTGCTCCGCTGCATTGCCGGCCTTGAAACTTTGACTGAAGGAAAAATTCTTCTTGACGGAAAACCTGTTTCAAAACCGGGAAGCGACCGTGGATTTGCGTTCCAGCAGGCGAATCTTTTTCCGTGGCTCACAATCCGGGAAAATATCAGCTTCGGGCTGAAGGCAAGGAAGATTTTCAAGGAAAACAAAAACGCTGTCGACGAGTTCATTGAGCTTGTCGGGCTGAAAGGCTTTGAAAATTCTTATCCGCACCAGATTTCCGGCGGAATGAACCAGCGGGCAAGCCTTGCGCGCGCTTTGGTCGGCCATCCTAAAATCCTTCTTCTGGACGAGCCGCTCGGAGCGCTGGACGCGTTTACCCGTATGAATATGCAGGACGAAATTCTCCGCATAAAAAAAGAGCACAACATGACGATGATAATGGTTACCCACGACGTTGACGAGGCGGTTTACATGAGCGACTATGTTGTTGTAATGACGCCGCGCCCGGCAAAAGTTGAAAAAATCATCCGGATTGAGCTTAGCCATCCGCGGGTAAGAAAACAGGACGTATTTGTGAACTACAGAAACCAGATACTGGAAATATTGAACTATGCAGGAAAACTTCCTGAAATAGAATTTACACTTTAAAGTATGAAATCCGGGCTTTTAGCTGAACCGATAAAAGCGCAGGCAGAATTTCAATTTGTGAAGACTTTGGGCGATTAAACCAATTAAAGTTGCAAAGCAACCCAAATTCACACAAGCGAAGCGCGAGCCCAATCCGTCTGGAGCAAATTGAAATTATGCTGTAGCGTTTTTTCAGAATCAACAAAGCCCGGACTTCATGCAAAAAATATTAGAGAGGAAAGAAAAATGAAAAAAATAGCAGCAGTTTTGCTTTCAGCGGTTTTGGCGTTCGGGCTTGCGTCCTGCGCAAAAAAAGTTCCGGTAACAGTTATTGGCTACAGAACAGGAAGCCTTTGCGCAATTCCAATCCACATCGCGGTTCTGAACGGACTTTTTGAAAAAGAATTTGAATCAATCGGCCAGAAAGTGGAAACGCTTCACCAGTCAGGATTCAGCGGAACAACAGCGGAGCTTGTAGGAGCCGGAAAAGTTCACGGCGGCTTTGAGCTGATTGCCTCAAACCTTCAGGCAATGGAAAACGGACTTCCAATCGTATTTGCCACAGGCGTTCACACAGGCTGCACAAGATATTTTGTCCGGGCGGATTCAGGAATCAACGGTCCGCAGGATTTGCGCGGAAAGAAAATCGGTGTCCTGAACCTTACAGATTCTTCCGTTATAAACTTAAAGCGAAAGCTCGGCGATTTTGGAATCAAAGTAGCCCTTGCCGACTCAGAAGTCGAGTTCATCCAGTACGAAATGAGCGCTCTCGGCCTCGCCCTGGCAAACAAGCAGGTTGACGCGGTTGCCTTCCATGAGCCAATGGCTTCAAAAGTGCAGAAAGAATTCGGCTTCAAGGAAATTCTGAACACAGGAACAGACGAAAAATTCAAGGACGAATATTGCTGCCAGATTTTTGTTACCGAAGATTTCCTTGAAAAAAATCCTGAAGGCGTAAGAGCGTTCATCCGCGCAATTCAAAAAGCGTCGGCATACGTTCAGGCGGTTCCGGAAGAAGCGGCGCGCATTCAGCTTGAAAACAATTTCACCACAGGAACAGTTGAAGGCAACGTTGAAATCCTGAAAACCCTGAACTACACATCGTCATACGAAAAAGGCAAGGCGACTTTTGTAAACGCCGTTCACGAGCTCAAGGAGCTTGGCGTTCTTAAGCCAACCACCGACGAGGCAGCGTTCATCCAGCGCGGCTACGTAAACCTGGACGGAATCCCGGAAGGCTACACCTACAATCCGGAAACAAAGGAATTTATAGAAATTAAATAGCAGTAGGTTGCGGAAAGCCAGCAATCTTTATGCAAAGCTTGCTGGCTTTCCGCCGGGCTTTTCGTGGCTGCGCTTCCGCTCCGAACCGCTCCGCGGTTTGCCTTCGGCACCACTACAATCCCTAACCCTTGGAGGTTCAACATGCCAATCAGTTTAGAAACAAAATGCCTTCATCTTGAAGAAAATAATGAAAATGACGGAGAATCTTCGTGTAAAACTTTGCATTACGGCGCGGTAAGTTTTCCAATCTATCAGACTGCCACTTATGCGCATCCGGCGGTGGGCAAAAGCACAGGATACGACTATTCAAGGCTTCAGAACCCGACCCGCGCCCAGCTGGAAAAAGTTGTCGCCCAGCTGGAAGGCGGAATCGACGCTTTTGCGCTTTCCAGCGGAATGGCGGCAATTTCCCTTCTTTTTGAAATTTTCAAGCCGGGCGACCATCTTGTTATTGATTCAGATTTGTACGGCGGCTCAATCCGTCTGTTCGACCATGTTTCTTCAAAAAACGGCGTGGAATTCACGCGGGCAAACTGCAGCCAGGATGATGTTGAGGCATTGATAAAGCCGGAAACAAAAGCGGTTTATATTGAAACTCCAACAAATCCAATGATGAACGTTGCCGACATCGCGAAGCTTGCGGAAATCACAAAGCGGCACGGAATTCTTCTTATTGTTGACAACACATTTCTTTCGCCGTATTTTCAAAATCCTCTTGCGCTGGGCGCGGATGTTGTAGTTCACAGCGGAACAAAATTTCTTGCCGGCCATAATGACACTCTTGCAGGATTTGTTGTTACAAACCGCCCGGACATTCAGGAAAAACTCCGATTTCTGATAAAAACCACAGGCGCGGGACTTGCTCCGTTCGACAGCTGGCTTGTCCTCCGCGGAATAAAAACTCTTGCGCTCAGAATGGAAGCGTCCCAGAAAAACGCATTGAAAATTGCGGAATGGCTCAAAACTCAAAAATCTGTAAAAAAAGTAATTTATCCTGGACTTCCAGAACATTCCGGCTATAAAATTATGAAAAAGCAGGCGCGGGGCTTCGGCTCAATGGTTACTTTCAACGTTACTGACGAAGCTCTTGCCAAAAAAATACTTGGTTCAGTGCGCCTTGTAAAATATGCAGAAAGCCTTGGCGGCGTTGAAACATTGATTACATATCCTACAACGCAGACTCACGCGGATGTGCCGGAAGAACTCCGCCTGAAAAACGGAATCACTCCCGCAACTTTAAGGCTTTCCGTTGGAATTGAAAACGCGGACGACCTTATTTCAGATTTGAAGCAGGCTTTGGAGGCTTAGATGAAGTACGATTTTGACAAAATAACAGACCGGACTCACACAAACGCAATAAAATATGACCTTGCAAAGCGGCGGAACAAGCCGGAAGACGCGCTAAGCCTTTGGGTTGCGGACATGGATTTTCCAACTGCTCCATGCGTTCAGAAAGCGGTTGCGGAAAAGGCGGCGCACGGAATTTTTGGCTACAGCCGTCCGGATGAACGTTATTACAGCGCGCTTAAAAAATGGTTTGCCGAACGCCACAACTATGAAATTCAGGAGGAATGGGTTGTGAACACTCCAGGAGTCTGCTTTGCGCTGGCTTCCGCAGTCAAGGCGTTCACAAAAGAAGGCGAAAGCGTTCTGGTTCAGAAGCCGGTTTATTATCCGTTTTTTAATACAATAAAAGCTCTGAACCGGAAAGTTGTGAACAATCCTCTGGTGCTGAAAAACGGCCATTACGAAATCAATTTTGAAGATTTTGAGACGAAAATCGTTTCAGAAAACGTAAAAATGTTCATCCTTTGCTCTCCTCATAATCCTGGCGGCCGCGTCTGGAAAAAAGAGGAGCTTCAGCGCATTTCAGAAATCTGTCTGAAGCACAGTGTTCTTGTTGTCAGCGACGAAATTCATTCCGACATAGTTTTTGAAGGCAGCAGGCATACGGTTTACGGCTCTCTTTCTGAGGCTGCGGCGGAAAATTCAATCATCTGCACCGCGCCTAGCAAAAGTTTCAACCTTGCGGGGCTCCAGTTTTCAAACATCATAATTCCAAACGCAAAGCTCAGAATTGCTTTTCAGCGTGAAGTTGACAGAACCGGCTACGACGAGCCTTCTTTGATGGGAATTGTTGCGGCCACGGCGGCTTATTCCGAAGGCGGCGAATGGTTCGACGCGGCCAGGAATTATATCTGGAAAAATATTCAGTTCGCAAGCAATTATATAGAAGAAAACTGCCCGAAAATCAAGGTTGTGATTCCGGAAGGAACGTATCTTTTGTGGCTGGATTTTTCAGCGTTCGGCCTTTCAGACGAAGAAATCAATGAAAGAATTCTGAACAGGGCGAAAGTCTGGCTTGACAATGGAAAAATGTTCGGCGATGAAGGCAAATTCTTCCAGAGAATCAACTGCGCAACTCCAAGAAAAATACTGGCGGAAGCGCTGGAACGAATTTGCGCGCAGTTCCGGGATTAAACTTCCTTGACACAACAGGCGTAAATCAATATCATTAAAAATATATGAAAAACACATTGCTTCTACTACTATCTTTATTTTTCTCGGCGGCCGCTTAAGGTAGATGGTGTGTATTTTCTATTTGATATGGAATTAACAAAACCTGCCTTGAACGGCGGGTTTTTTGTTTTTACAGAGTTTTTTTACAGGAGTTATATATGTCAGTGATGAATTCTAATGGAAAGTACCGGCCTTTTGAGGCAGTGCCGATTAAAAACAGGACTTGGCCGGATAAAATTATTACAAAAGCGCCTATCTGGTGCTCGGTTGACTTGCGCGACGGAAACCAGGCGTTGATAAATCCTATGGGCGTTGAGCAGAAGCTGGAATTTTTCGACCTTCTTGTAAAAATCGGTTTTAAGCAGATTGAAGTTGGATTCCCTAGCGCAAGCGACACTGAATTCAATTTTATGCGCCGCCTTATTGAAGAAAATCATGTGCCGGACGATGTTACTTTGCAGGTTTTGTGCCAGGCACGCGAAAAACTTATTAAAAGAACTTTTGAAAGTCTGAAAGGCTGCAAAAAGGCGATTTTTCACCTTTACAATTCAACAAGCCCAGCTCAGCGCAAATATACATTCAACAAGTCAAAGGATGAAATCAAGCAGATTGCGATTGACGGAATCCGCTGCGTAAAGAACTGTCTTTCAATGAGCGAAGGCACGGAAATTCAGCTTGAATATTCGCCGGAAAGTTTTTCCACAACTGAAATTGACTACGCAATTGAAGTCTGCGAGGCCGTAAAAAAGGAATGGGGCTGCTCCGCGGAAAACAAGGTGATTCTGAATCTGCCTACAACCGTTGAATGTGCCATGCCGAACCAGTTTGCTGACCAGATTGAATATTTCTGCCAGCACATCAGCGACCGTGAAAATGTTATAATTTCTCTGCACAACCATAATGACCGCGGCGAAGGCGTTGCCCAGTGCGAGCTTGGTCTTCTGGCCGGAGCGGACCGCGTTGAAGGATGTCTTTTTGGAAACGGCGAGCGCACAGGAAACCTTGACATTGTGATTGTCGGAATGAATATGTATACTCAGGGCGTTGATCCTGAGCTTGACTTTAGAAATATGCCTGCGCTTACAGAAGCGTACACGCGGCTCACGGGAATGACAATTCATCCGCGAACACCTTATTCAGGCGAGCTTGTGTTCACTGCGTTCAGCGGCTCCCACCAGGACGCAATCCGAAAGGGAATGGCTGCACGCACAAAAATGAAGCCGAACGATTACTGGGATGTTCCGTACCTTACTTTTGATCCGCATGATATCGGCCGCCAGTATGAAGGAATTATCCGAATCAACAGCCAGAGCGGAAAAGGCGGCGCGGCTTATATTCTTGAGCAGGATTACGGTCTTGTTCTGCCAAAGGCAATGCATCCGGCTTTGGGCGATTTGATTAAGCATGTTGCGGACAAGGCTCAGCGCGAGCTTAAGCCGGAAGAAATTTTCGACGCTTTTGAAACTACCTGGGTAAAAACAAAATCTCCGCTGAATATTCTTGAGCTGAACGAAAAGCATATTGAAGGCGAGCGCAATTCTGATGTTCCGGAGCAGGTTGCGGCTATGGCTACTGTTGAATGGGAAGGCAAAAAATACGCGATTGCGGCAAGCGGAAACGGCCCTCTCGACGCTTTTGTAAACGCAATGCGGCAGACGCCGGCTCCGCGCTTCAATGTTACAAGCCTGCATGAGCACAGCATAGGAACTGGTTCTGACACACAGGCAGTTGCCTACGTTCAGATTACAAAAGAAAATGGCGACCAGGTCTGGGGCGTTGGAAAAAGCTCCAATGTTGGACGCGCTGGCGTTGCGGCGATTGTTTCCGCTTTAAATTTCAAGCCATATAAGGCATAATAATTTAATGGCACGGAAAGAGAAATACACAGCGGCAATTATCGGCACAGGACGGATTGGTTTTTCCCTTGGGTTTGATCCTAAAAGGGAGCAGCCGGCGAGCCACACAATGGCTCTGCTGGAAAACCGCCGTGTTAAGCTGGTTGCCGGCTGCGACAACAATGCTCCTCGTCTTGCGCATTGGCACAGATTCAACCAGAAATGCGCAGTTTTTTCTGACTATTCTTATCTTTTTGCCACAACCAAGCCGGATATTGTTGTTGTGGCCGTAAACGAAAATTCCCACCTGGAAACTGCATTGGCCGCAATAAAGGCAAAGCCGCGCCTTCTGATTCTTGAAAAACCTGTCGCGCTCAACGTTGCGCAGGCAAAACGCATTCAGTCGGAGGCGGAAGCTTCCGGAGTTCCAGTTTTGGTGAACCACGAGCGGCGTTTTGCGGAAGATTATAAAATCGCCAAAAATTATATGCAGAAAATCGGCGAAATCCAGACAATAAACGCGCGTCTTGATTCCGGACTTTACGTTTACAACCCGGAGGAAGAATCCAGCGGTGAATATAGTCTTCTGCACGACGGAACGCATTTGATTGACATAGTGAATTATTTCCTTGAAGAAAAAAAATCCGGAGCCGCAGGGGAAAAACTTCTGAAAAAAATGAAAATTTCCAGCGTTGTCCGCGACAAAAAAAATCCGCGCGTAATCCGAAGCATAAATGTTCATTTTGAAAGCGAAAAATGCGCTGATATAAATATTTTTATGTCCGGGCGGAGCCGTTTTTTCGGGTTTGAAGTTGAAATAATCGGAACGGAAGGCAGAATTCGAATTGGGAACGGAATTCACGAATTCCAGAAGCGCGAGGAATCAAAGCTCTATTCGGGATTTTTCAGCCTTTCAGATGACAAGTCGGTGAAAATTCCTAAAAAAACAAAATATTTTTCAAATATGATAAAAAACGCGGTGGAATTTCTGGACGGAAAAACGCCGCTCCGCTCAACATTGCAGACCGGGCTGAATACGCTTTGCACGCTTGAAGAGATAAAAAAAATCATCATAAATTTTTAGGCTGAAATTTTAATTTTTGCCTGAAAATTCTAAAAAACTCGATTTTCGCTTTATATTGCTGTAGAATATTTCTGTGAGAAAAAAGCTTTTAAATCTTTCCGCCGTTTTTATTCTTTTTTTGAACGGCTCTTTGGTTGCCCAGACTTTGAGCTTTCCTTCGCTGGAGCCGCTTTTTGTTGAAGAAAAAACTTCCGCGGAGCTTTCGCCGCTTGAAATAATCCAGGACGGACTTCGCTTTTCTGAATGTGCGGAAAATTCCGAGGAATGGAATTCGTGCGTTCAAAAGTTTTTGTCGCTTGAACAGAGAATTCTTGCCGCGGTCAAAAATCTTCCTGCTTCCGAAGCCGCGGAAAAAATTCTTTTTGCGCTTTACGAGGATTTGCTTGTTCAGTACCGCGACCAGCAGACAAAAATCAATGTTGCGTTCACAAATGGAACTTACAACTGCGTTTCTTCCAGCGTGATTTATTATGCTCTGGCAAAATCCGCAGGAATTGACGTTGCCGGCGTAAAAACTCCGACTCATGCGTTCTGCTCGGTTTTTGCGGACGGAAAAAGAATCGATGTTGAAACCACGAATCCTTACGGTTTTAATCCCGGACAGACACGGGTTTTGGAGAAAACTGAAAATTCCGCGCGTTATGCGGTTATTCCGAAGAAAAATTACGCGAACCGCTTTGATGTTTCCGCAAAAACGCTGGTTTCTTTGGTGGGCGCAAACATGGTGAGTTTTTACGTTTCGCAGAGAAACTATGAAAAATCTGTTCCGATGGCGGCGGCTGTAATGGCTTTCAGAACCGGTGAAAAAGAGCGTGAAATTCTGGATGCGCGCGAAGTTTTTGACGTTCCTGCGCTGAATTTTTCTGTTGAATTAGAGCGGAGCGGCGATTTTTGCAGTTCAATTCTGTGGCTGGAAAAAATCTCGTCCCGTTACGGCGCGGATTCAAAGACTCAGAACGCTTTGAACGCGGCTTTTCATAATGCCGCTGTGGATTTTCTGGATAAAAAGGATTTTGATTCCGCCTGGAAAATTTATGAAAGCCATAAAAATTCTGTTTCTGAAAAAGTGAGTCTTGAAACTCAAAAAATGATTTTTCTTTCTGAAGTGCAGGAAAATCTTGATTCGTTTTCAAATTCTGATGCGCTCGATTACGTAAGAAGCCAGTACAGTTCCGCTCTTGCCGCGGAAAAAAGCGTGAAATCCGCGCTGGACAAATGGCAGGAATATTATTGGCTCAGCCTTGTGAATGAAAAATCCGCGCAAAAAAATTATCTAGAGGCGGCCGCTCTTGCCGATGAAGGCTTGAAAGCGATGCCGGGGAATTCAAATATTTCCAGCGCGAAAAATATTGCCTTGCGCAACCACGATGTTGAATTTCACAATTCTGTCGCGATGTACGTGAACAGCCGCCAGTATGAAAAGGCGATGGAAATTCTGGAAAAAGGACTTTCTGAAAATCCGGCGAGCAGAATGCTTCAGAACGACAAGATTCGGCTGGAAAAAATTCTTGGCAACTGAAATTTCTTTTGCCGGCGTTTTTGCAGAAAATCTTCCGTGCAAATTTCTGCGCAAATAAAAAAGCGTTTCCCATCCTTTTTTGAATGAAAAACGCTTTTTGCTTTTCAAAATTGACTAAATTATTCAGCGCGGATGCTTGTGTTCTTTACAACAACGTCGTGCGCGCCGCCTTCGCGGATACTTGCCGGGCTTACCAGCGTAATTTTCGCTTTTTCCTGAAGCTCAGGAATTGTTACCGCGCCGCAGTTGCACATTGTGTGAATAATTTTGCTTGTTGAAAGAGTTACGTTGTCGTGCAGGCTTCCTGCGTATGGAACGTAAGAGTCAACGCCTTCCTCGAACGCCATCTTTTTTGCGCCGCCAAGGTCGTAACGCTGCCAGTTGCGCGCTCGGTTTGAGCCTTCGCCCCAGTATTCCTTCACGTAGTTTCCGTTTACAATAAGCTTGTTTGTAGGAGATTCGTCGAAGCGGGCGAAATAACGTCCGAGCATTACAAAATCTGCACCCATTGCAAGCGCAAGAGTAATATGGTAGTCGTGCACGATTCCGCCGTCCGAGCAGATTGGAACGTAAATTCCTGTTTCCTTGTAGTATTCATCGCGCGCCTTTGCTACTTCAATTGTTGCAGTTGCCTGACCGCGGCCAATGCCTTTCTGCTCACGTGTGATGCAGATTGAGCCTCCGCCGATTCCTATTTTTACAAAATCCGCGCCTGCTTCCGCAAGGAATCTGAATCCTTCAGCGTCAACAACGTTTCCAGCTCCGACTTTTGCATTCGGCCATTTTGCATGGATGTCGTGGAGCGCGCGGCTCTGCCATTCTGTAAATCCTTCTGAAGAATCAAGCGTCATTACGTCGACTCCAGCGGCAAGAAGGGCTGGAACTCGTTCCATGTAGTCGCGGGTGTTGATTCCGGCGCCTACAATGTAGCGTTTTTCCGAGTCAAGAAGCTCAAGCGGATGTTCCTCGTGGCTTGCGGCGTCCTTTCTGAAAACCAGGTACTGAAGGTTTCCATTCTTGTCAACAACTGGAAGCTGGTTGATTTTATTCTTCCATATTATATCGTTAGCCTCTTCAAGAGTTACTCCAGTTTCAGCCTTTACAAGATTTTTCAGATCAATCATGTAGTCTTTTACTTTTGCGCCTTCCGGGCAATGTCCAATTCTAAAGTCGCGCTCTGTGATGATTCCAAGAAGTTTTCCGTTCGCTTCGCCGTTTTCTGTTACAGCGGCTGTTGAATGTCCAGTTTCCTCGATTTTTTTTGTAAGTTCCTCAAGAGTCTGGTCCGGACGGATATTTGTGTCTGATGTTACAAAACCTGCTTTGTATGCTTTTACTTTTGCAATCATTGCCGCCTGGTTTTCAATTGTCTGCGAGCCGTAAATAAAGCTGATTCCGCCTTCTTTTGCAAGAGCCACGGCAAGAGTGTCGTTTGAAACTGACTGCATTACTGCAGAAACCATAGGAATGTTCATTGTAAGAGGACATTTTTCACCGGCTTTCTTGTTGTAACGAACGATTGGCGTTTTTAAAGAAACGTTTGCTGGAATGCAATCTGGACCTGTGTAACCAGGAACTAGAAGATATTCATCGAATGTGTGTGATGGTTCATCAAAAAAGAATGCCATGATTTCTCCTTACTATAATAGTTAAAAGCAAAAATATAATTGAATTAGTATAGGTGAAAAAATAAAATATTTCAATGTGAATATGATTGACATTCTGCAATTTTTAATATATTTGTATCGCTATGACACGAGATTTAACAGAAGGCAATCCTTTTTCTCTTATTCTGGGGTTTTCAATTCCCGTTTGGTTTGGATTTTTGTTCCAGCAGTTTTATAACATTGTTGACACCGCGATTGTCGGAAAATTTCTTGGAAAGGAAGCTCTTGCGGCGGTCGGCGTAACTGGTTCAGTTAATTTTCTTGTAATTGGATTCTGCATGGGAGTCTGCAACGGATTTGCGATTCCGATTGCCCAGAAATTCGGCGCGAAGGATTTTTCTCTTATGCGCAAATTTGTTATGTCCGCGGCGTATCTTTCGGTTCTGTTTTCAGTTGTTCTTACGGTTGTTACGGTTGTTTTCTGCCGTCCTCTGCTTGTTCTTATGAGGACTCCGGAAAATATTCTTGACGGCGCGGCTGGTTATATCGGCGTGATTTTTGCAGGAATTCCGGTTATTTTTCTATATAATCTTACGGCTGGAATCATCCGTTCGCTTGGAGACAGCAAAACTCCGCTTTATTTTCTTATTCTGGCTTCAGTTTTGAATATTGTTCTTGACGTGGTTTTTATAACAGTTTTTTCATGGGGCGTTGTTGGCGCGGCGGTTGCAACTGTGATTTCCCAGGGAATTTCCGGGCTTCTGTGTCTTTTTTATATGTCGCGGAAATTTGAAGTTCTGAAGATGTCCAGGGAAGACAAGAAAATTCATTCTCAGCTGTTTCCGGTTTTGTGCGGCCAGGGCGTTCCGATGGGGCTTCAGTATTCAATTACTGCGATTGGAAGCGTTATTCTTCAGGCTTCGGTGAATACGCTTGGCTCGGATGCGGTTGCCTCGGTTACGGCGGGAAGCAAGCTTGGAATGTTCATTGTAAGTCCGTATGACGCACTTGGAACAACAATGTCAACCTGGGGCGGCCAGAACGCCGGCGCTGGAAAATATCCGCGGTTGAAGCAGGGGCTTCTTGTAAGCTGCGTAATCGGCTTTGTCTATTCAATTTTCGCGTTTGTAATGATGGTTCTGTTCGGAAATGTCCTGAGCCGGATTTTTATAAATGCGGATGAAACTTTGGTTCTTGCGCAGTCGCATCAGTTTTTGGTGCTTAACGCGGCGTTTTATTTTCCGCTTGCGCTTGTGAATATTGTGCGCTTTTTGATTCAGGGAATGGGCTTCAGCCGTTTTGCGATTCTTGCCGGAGTTTTTGAAATGGTCGCGCGTACTTTGGTGGGCGTTGTGTTTGTTCCGATTTTCGGGTATTCAGCAGCGTGTCTTGCTTCTCCTGCCGCATGGGTTTTTGCCGACTGCTTTTTGATTCCGGCGTTTTTCTGGTGCTATAAAAAGCTTGAGCAGACAAAACTTCCTGTCTGATTTTTGTTTCAGGCTAAAAAAATCTAATCTTCTTTATTTTGTTCTTTTTTTATTGCGGAAAGTGCCTTATAATATTCTTGTTCGCTGAGATAATTTTATAAAAGAGGAATTTTTAATGCTCAAGACATTCAAGGTAAAGGCGCTCGCTCTTGCGGGAGTGTTCATTTCCTGTGCGGCTGCAAATGCGAAGCCCAGAGTGAATCTTTCTGTTTGGGCAGATGACGGAACTCTTTCTGTTGTTTCTAAAAGATTAAATGAATTCAAGTCGTTTTATTCAAAAGATGCGGCTTTTAATTTTACTGTCATAGAGCAGCCGTCGGC
>CAKUZR010000011.1 GCA_934718065.1 uncultured Treponema sp. | reverse complement strand
ATCGCCTGGGTTCCGCTGAATCTCTTCAGCGTATCACAATACCGCTTGTTCGTTTACTTTTTTATCATGCCTCCTTTAAATAAAATTATTTTTCATAGGGTTTCTATCATAAATAATACAGGAAAGTAAAAATTCCGCAACAAATATTTCCAGATTACAGGGAAAATTCTGTTGTTATCTGGCAAAAATCATTCAAAAAAGATAAATTCTCTCCCCCGCCAGTCAAAAATCCCCGCAAAATCTTGCCTTAGTTTCCGTCCTGGGAATAAACAAGGCGGATCTGCTCAATCTGGCTCTTGTGTCTTGACTTCAAGAGGAGCGACTTGGAATCGTTCTGGTATACGTAGCCGGATGAATTGTATGTTTCAAATCTTGCGTCGGTTCGGAAAGCCAGGTCGTAGATGTAGATTGTCTGGAAGCGTTCAATTCCGTTGATGATTATGTAATGCGTGTAAGAAAGCGGGAAGTCGATGTTCAGCGCAATTGTGCCCTGGTTGTCGTTTTCGTAGGAAATATTTTTAGCGCAAGTCCAAGCCCATACAGCGCGGCCGTTTGCAAACGACAGAATTTCAAAATGAGGATAGAAATAATTGTCATGCACAACAATCGGGTAAAGCTCGCCAAGAGTTTTCAAATCAAATGAAGAGCTTTCTTTCAGGTAGGAATTTATAATAAGCCGTCCGCCAGAAATATAAGAAGGATTTTTCGCTGTTTCACCGTAGCGAAGAACCGCGTCGCCCGCCTGAACCGCCTGGACTACAGAAATAAATATTCCGTTTTCCGCAATTGAAATTGAATTTTCGTCGATAGCGCACGATGACGCAATTTTTTCAACGGCTTTTGCCGCCGCCGGAGCCAGAATATTCGCAAGCTCCACGTTTTTGCCGCAAAGCTCGTTGTAGACAGTCAAAATTCCAACAGAAACCTGGAGCGGCTTTTCAGAAAGCGCGGCCGCCGACGCTGCCTTAAGCAGGTTCCGAACAGATTCCGCGCCCGGATGCATGCACATATAATCCGCAATAAAGCGCACGTTGAACACATCAAGGCCGGAAGATTCAGAAGCGGAAGCCTTGGAAATCATTTCGCCGTAGTTTTTAAGCTGCGCCTGAAGCGGCTCGTTCACACGCGCCAGAGTGTCAAAATACGGAGCGGAAAGGAATGTACGCAGCGCGCTCCTCTTGAAATTCTGCGGCACGGCATCCAGCGCCTCGTTGTATTTTCCTTTTTCAGCCATTGCCGCAACAAAGGAAACTGCCTCCTGCTCCGCAACAGTCTGGGAATCCGCAGGAATCTGAGAGAATGAATTTATAAGATTCTGCTTAAGATTTTCAACGCTGCTTCTGTAGTTCGCCTCGGAAGCGCCTTCAAACGCAATTGTGTCCTCAAAAGAGAATGAATGTGTCTTGTCAAAATAAGAATATGAAGCGACTTTTTCCGCTTTTGCAAGAACAATATAGTCGCGGTGGATTGCC
Source organism: uncultured Treponema sp. (assembly GCA_934718065.1). Classification (GTDB taxonomy): domain Bacteria; phylum Spirochaetota; class Spirochaetia; order Treponematales; family Treponemataceae; genus Treponema_D. The sequence continues at coordinate 85,295 of CAKUZR010000011.1, read as the reverse complement.
GGCGCGTTCAGCTCCCACGAACTCTTCTTTGTTTCAACCTGAACCTGTGAATCCGTTCTTGAGGCGACAGAAATTCCAACCGCAAAGCCATACGGAACAAAAACCTGGGAAACATTCGGCGGCAGAACACCTTCAATTGAAAGATACGCCCGTGAAGTTTCATCGCTCACAGAAAAGCGCACAGAAACATCATTTGAAAAAGAAAGCTCGCATGAAAGCGGCGAAAGAATTTTCCACGTTCGCAAAGAAAGCGGACGGTCCGCGCCGTTAATCATCGCCCTTACAGGATCATCGTCAGTTCCGTTGAAATTCAGTCCGTTGAATTTTACAGAGAACCTGTTTTTCAATAAAATACTGTTGTCATCCTGAACAGATTCCAGCAGAGTAATATGGAGATTTCCTAATTTTTCTGAAATAATAGAATCATTCTTAAACTGAAGAATAAAAATTCCGATGATTAAAACAGCATAAACTACTAAAAGAGTAAAAGCCTTTCTTAAAAATTGTGCAAACATTTTACTAAGTTTAACTAAAGGACAGATGAATTTCAACAACCATTTTAGTCCTTGAATTTGGAGAACTAAATGAAATTTAAAGTATTTGCGGTTTCGCTTTCGATTTTTCTTTCAATGAATATCTGCCTGTGGTCAATAAGCGCGGAAACAATAAATTTTGCCGAGGAGCTTCAGAAGCATCTTATGGCGGGCGACATAAACGGCGCAATTTCGCTTTACAAGGATATTCCGGAAAACCTGAAGGATGACGTTGACCTGAAAATCCTGGAATCTTCCCTTCTTCTTTCGGTTGGAAGGCTGGAAGAAGCCAAAACCATTGTGAACGAGCTTAAAAATTCAGGGAACAACACAATTGAAGTAATGGAAGTGAACGCTGAAATCGCAAACGCTTCGGGGAAGCTCGCCGACATCCAGAAGGCTACGGACGAACTTTTAAAGGCTGACCCGGCGAACGTAACGGCGAACCTTATTCTGGGAAACCGCTGGGCTTTAAAGAAAAAATACAAGCTTGCCTGCGACTACTACAGAAAAGTCATTTTAAAAGAAAGCACAAACGAGGACGGACTTTTTGGCTACGGACAGATGAGCTACTACCTTGGAAACTTAAAGGAATCTGAAAAAGCGTTCAAAAAACTTGCGGAAGTGAATCCCGAAAGCGACATTGCCTACCAGTATCTTGGAAAGCTCGCCGCCGAAGAGGAAAACTACAAGCTTTCAATTGAAAACATCCAGAAAGCGATTGCCTTGAATCCGCAGAACTCAGACTATTACATTGACCTGGGAAATTATTCCCGGAACCTTGGACGCTACGACGACGCGGAAAAAGCATGGACAAAATCAATTGAGCTTGCCCCGGACTATTTTCTTGGCTACACGTACCGCGCAGGGCTTTACGACGAGCAGAACCGCACCGACGAAGCGCTCGCCGACTACAAAATGGTTGTAAAAACAAATCCAAAATATTATTTCGCATTTGAAGAAATCGGAATTCTTGAATTCCACAAGGAAAACTGGGAAGAAGCGCGAAAATATTTTTCAAAGGCAAATGAAATCAGCGAATCCTACGCGTACAAGCTTATGATTCTGGCAACCTACATAAAGCAGGGCAAAACTTTTGAAATGAAGCAGCTTTCCGAAAAATACATGAAGCCGCTGGACAGAAATTCCCTTGAATACAAAATGATCCGGCTTTACCACGACCAGGGGCCGGTCAACGCGGAAAACGCAGTTGCAAAAGACGTTGAAAAAGAAACCAGCAAGAACAAAAAAGGAAAAATGAAATATTATCTTGCGCTTTACTACGATATGAAAGGCTCAAAATCCGTGGCGGCGGAATATTACAATCAGATTACAAAAATGCAGACTCCGATGTTTTTTGAATACAGGCTCGCTGAATGGGCGCTCCCTGCCAATTTGAAAAACTAGAAATTCAAGGAAAAAACAATGGGCAAAACACAAAGAGTTTTAGAATTCAATGGAAGAAAAATCACGCTGATTGGAACTGCGCACGTTTCCGCAGAAAGCATTGCTGAAGTTACAGAATTTATCAGGCAGAACGCCCCGGACTGCGTTGCAATCGAGCTTGACGAAAAACGCTGTGAATCCTTAAAAAATCCTGACAGCTGGCGGCAGCTCGACATAATCAAAGTTTTAAAGCAAAAAGAAGGATTTCTTCTGCTCGCAAATCTTGTTCTTGGCTCGTTCCAAAAGCGCATGGGAAAAAATACCGGCGTAAAGCCAGGCGACGAAATGCTTGCCGCAATGAAAACCGCTGAGGAACTTGGAATTCCCACAGAAATGGTCGACCGCCCGATTCAGACAACTTTCAAGCGCGCGTGGACAAAAAGCTCTTCCCTGGGAAAAATGAAGCTTATTTCCGCGCTGATTGCCAGCGGATTCAGCAAGGAGCAAATCTCCGAAACAGAAATTGAAGATTTAAAGAAATCGTCGGAAATGGACGCAATGATGAAGGAACTCGCCGAATATCTTCCGGTTGTAAAGGAAGTTCTTATCGACGAGCGCGACAAATTCCTTGCATCGCGCATCTGGGAATCAACAGGAAACAATATTGTCGCCGTTCTGGGCGCAGGTCATCTTAACGGAGTCGCTGAACATCTTGAAAAAATCGCAGCAGGAAACGAATCTTCCGACACAACTGAAATAAATTCAATTCCGGAAAAGAAAACCGGCTCAAAAATCGCAATGTGGATTATTCCGGCGTTTATAATCGCGCTGATTGCAGGAGGATTTGTAATCGGCGGAAAAGATGCCGGCTCAAAAATGACTTTAAGCTGGATTTTATGGAACGGAGGCCTGGCAGCTCTGGGCGCGCTTCTTGCCGCGGCTCATCCGCTTGCAATTCTGGTTTCGTTCATCGGCGCGCCAATAACTTCGCTTTGTCCGTTCATCGGTGTGGGACTTGTTTCCGGAATTGTGCAGGCATTTTTGTGCAAGCCACAGGTAAAAGATTTGGAAAAGCTAGCGGACGACGCAGCAAGCCTGAAAGGTTTTTACCGCAACAAAATTCTCCGCGTGCTTCTGGTGTTTTTTCTTTCATCAGTGGGAAGTTCGGCTGGAACTTTTATTGCCGGCGCGGACATAATCGCGGCTTTTTCAAGGCTTTTCACTAAAAGCTGATTTCTTCAAAGTCAACTTTTGAAACAGATTTTTTTCGTTTTTTTGTTACAGAGCTTTTGTTTCTGTGTTTTATTTATATGAAAAGAGATGTGAATTTCAGCCGCCGCATTTTTTGTTTCAGCGTTTTTTTTGCCTTTTTGAGCGCGCTTTTTGCAGAACCGTCGCTTTCAGGCTATCTTGAAAATGACCTTGAACTGAAAAAACTTGCGCTCAAAGTGGAAAAATCTTCTCTTGAGCAGAAAAAAACTTCAATTGAAAACGGAATCGACATTTCACTTTCAACAGGGACGGCGAATTTCAGGTTCAACGGCGAAAACACGAGCGTTTCTTTCAATCCTTCCGCGAAATTTTCTGTTCCCCAGGCGTCGAATCTTTCAGTTTCAGCCTCTTCAAAAATAAAAATCACAGACGGCGCGAACAATTCGGCGGACACTTCATTTTCTTTTGGAATTGATTTGATTTCCGGCACTTCGCTTGAACGGGAAATCTCCCTGCTGAAATCCGAACGCACGCTTCTTGAAGCAAAACGCAACCTGCAGAACCGCGCGCTTGAAGCCGAAAAAGAATTCTACACAAAATTGAAAAATCTTTTCCAGGCGGCAAGTGAAATTTCAAGCGCAAAAAACGACCTTTACGAGGACACTGTAACTTTTGAAGAAACAAAGGCTAAAGGATATTCAAAAAATTCCGCAAAATACCGCCAGGCCGAGCTGAAAGTTCTTTCTGACCAGCACGACATTGAAACAAAAATGCACGATTTTGAGCACGACTGCGCAGTTTTCGCCTCTGAATGCGGAACAGATTTTTCCCCGGAAAAAAACGAATCTGCCGGCGCGATGGCGTTTCTTCCGGAAAAAATTCCTGAAGTCAGCGCGGTGAACATTCTTGAGTTTGAAAAGCAGTTCTACACAAAAATAGAAAACGCGGTGCACGAACATAAAATTGCGGAGATGCAGCGGGCGGCGGAAAAGGATTTTTCACTTTCAGCGAACGGCGGCTACACTTTTAAAAATTCAAACACGAGCTTTTCTGGCAGTTCTTCCGGCGCGGACACAATCGACGCAAGCATTTCCGCGACTTTCCAGGGAATCAGCATTGGAACCGGGATTTTCATTCCGACTGACGGCTCAGCCCCGACTTACTCAGCGAACGCGACAATCAAGCCGAATTCCTTCAGAACATCAAAAATTCAGAAGCAGACAAATTCTTTCAACGCGGAAGAAGAGCTTATTGCCATAAAATCCGCGGAAAAAGACTACGAAACCGACATCGTGGACAAGCAGACGGAACTGAACGACATAAAATGGTCAAAACAGACGAACGCAAAAACCTACGAGCTTTACGAAAATCTTGCCGCGGACATGAAAAATCTTTTTGCGCAGGGAATTGTGCGCGAAACCGAATATCTTGACGCGCTCGCAAACAAGGAGCTTTACAAATTCAAGCTTCTGATGAACGACATTGACTTGATAATTTACAACAACACGACAAAACTTTTATTCTGCCGCGACGCAGAAATCCAGGACTGAAAATGAAAAAAATCAGCATAAAAAAACTTCCGTTGAAATTCAAAATTTTGCTCGCCTGCATAATTTTCACGGCTTTGATAATTTTATCGCTTGCCGCCGCAAGAAAAATGATGAACAAAACTTCCCTGGACTCAACATTTTATTCAGTCCGCAAGGAAATTTCAGAAAACTGCATAGAAATTGCGGGAACCGTTTCAGCCGCGGAGGAACAGAAACTTCAGGCTTTAAGCGACGGAACTGTAACAGGAGTTTTTGTGCAGGCCGGCGACAAAGTCAAAAAAGGGCAGATTCTTATTCAGCTTGACGACACAACCGAACAGTACAACCTTGCGAAACACGACTACGACATGCAGATTACAAAAGCGAACGGCGCGGAAAAGGAATACAAGCTCATGCAGACGCAGCGGCTTTCCCTGATTCAAAAAATTTCAGACCGGCAGATTGTCGCAACTTTTGACGGAATAATCGCGGATTTTGACGTTTCAGTGAACGATTCGCTTGAAGCAAAAGATACAGTCGGAACAATCGTAAACGTTGACTATCTTACCGCCGACGTTGAAATTCCCGAAACCGACGTATCAAAACTTGCCGTCAGTCAAAAAGTGGAGTTTTCATTTCCTGCGTACAAGGAAAATTCAATTTACGGATATGTTGTAAGCTGGCCTGCGATTGGCGAAGTCACCAGCCGCGGCGCGACAATTGTAAAGGCAAAAGTCAGAATTGACGAATACCCAAAGGAAATCCTTCCGAATTTTTCTTTCACCGGGAAAATCCAAATCACCGAGCCGGAGGAAAATCTTCTTGTTGAACGCTACGCAATCGCCTACGAAGAAAAAAACGCTTATGTGGAACTTTTCAAAACCGGAAAACGAATCGATGTTCAAGTTCAGCCTTACGGCAGGGAATACGTGAAAATTCTTTCCGGACTTTCCGGGGATGAAATTTTAAAAGCTCAAAGCGTTCCAAAGCAAAGCGGATGGAACAAAAACGGCGGAATGGGCAGAAATCCTGGCGCCGGCGGCCCGCCTCCGGGGAAATTTTAAAAATGGAAAATAAAATAATAATGATGCAGAATGTCTCCAGAATCTACAAAATGGGCGAAAACGAAATCCGCGCCCTGGACGACATAAGCTTCAGCGTGAACCAAGGCGAATTTCTTTCAATAATGGGTCCTTCTGGCTCCGGAAAATCAACCTGCATGAATATGATTGGCTGCCTTGACCGCCCAACAAGCGGCTCCGTAAAAATAAACGGCAAAGAAACCGCAAAAATGTCGGAAAAAGAGCTTGCCGTGCTCAGAAACAAGACAATCGGATTTGTGTTCCAGCAGTATCATCTTCTGACAGGACTGACTATTCTTGAAAATGTAATGCTTCCGCTCCGCTACCAAAGAATTGAAAAAACTCAGAGAATTCAAAAAGCCAGGGAAGCACTGCAAAAAGTCGGCCTTGAAGGACGATTCCTTCACCGCCCCAACGAACTTTCCGGCGGCCAAAAGCAGCGGGCCGCAATCGCGCGGGCAATTGTCACAGAACCGAACATCATTCTTGCGGACGAACCGACCGGAGCGCTGGACAGCAGCACAGGAAAAGCGATAATGCGCCTTTTCCGCGAAATAAACAAGGAAGGCACAACAATTGTAATCGTAACGCACGACCCGAAAATCGGGGAAAGCGCGGAACGCTGCGTGCGTATTCTGGACGGAAAAATTCAGTCCGACACAAAAAATATGAATTTTGAAAAGAATTTTTCAGAGGCTTTCGATGCTTGAAGATTTTATAGACGCTCTGCAGAATTTCCGCAGGAACAAAACCAGAACATTTTTATCGCTTTTAGGAGTAATTATCGGAGTCGCCTCGGTAATTATAATCACAAGCATGGGAAGCGTTTCCGCAAAACAGATAAAAGACACGTTCGGCTCATCCGGGCTTGATGTGGTCAGCGTAAGCACAGGATTCATGCGGAAAAAACGCGACGCCGTAACAATAACATTCGACGAGTCATTCCGGGAAAATTTATTTGAACGCCTGGAAAACATAAAAAAAATCTGGTACAAAAATTCACTTGGCGCAACCATATCGTATGAAACCACAAGCTCAACCGTTTCATGCAACGCGGTGGAAGCCGGCTACCTTGAAATGTACGGCCTTCAGCTTGAAAAAGGACGCTACATCAGCATAACCGACGACTACGAAGGAAACCAGAAAATCATTCTTGGAAGCACAATCGCCGAAGCGCTTTTCCCCGACGGAGACGGAATTGGAAAATACGTTGTCCTGACCGCGAGCAAAATTTCATTCAACTTTCAGGTTGTTGGAATTTTAAAGGAACAGAATTCCGGAATGGAATTTTCCACAAACGCAGCGTATATTCCGCGCGGATTCTATTCAAAAAAGATAATGCCGAATCCTTCCGCCGAAACAATGATGGTCCAGGCAGTTTCCGCGGAAAAAGCGCCGGGTCTTGTTGAAAAAATCGAAAACTACTGCCAGACGCTCACCGGAACTTCCTATTCAGTGAACGTAACTTCAATGCAGACAATGATTGAGCAGATGAATTCCATAACAAAAACGCTAAGCCTTATGCTCAGCGCAATCGCAGCAATTTCACTTTTTGTAGGCGGAATCGGAATTATGAACATAATGATTGTAACTGTAACCGAACGCAAGCAGGAAATCGGAATCAGAAAAGCGCTCGGAGCAACGCCCGCGGACATCCGCCGCCAGTTTCTTGTTGAATCAGCTTCCATAACCTTGATTGGCGGCCTTCTTGGAATTTTTATTGGAATCGCAGTCAGCCTTGCAATTGAATATGTGAAAAACACAGGATTTTCAATCAGCCCGAACGCCTGCATCGTAAGCTTTGCGTTTTCTGTAGCAATCGGAATTTTCTTCGGGCTGAATCCAGCAGCCAGAGCCGCAAAACTTGATCCGGTTGTAGCCCTGGCAGGAGAATAATTTTCTAAGAATTAACCATTGAAACATCCAGCCTGTTGAACGGAATGTCAATTTTTCTTTCATCAAAAACTTTTTTAATCGCGATATAAACTTCATTCTTCATTTTTACCAAGTCCGAAGAATTGAACCAGACCGCCAGAACAATATTGATTCCGCTGTCGCCAAAACCGTTGTACCAAACCGCCGGCGCAGGATCTTTTAAAACTGAAGGACAAAGCGCCGGAACAGAAGAAAGCGCATCCAGCGCGGCATTCATATCCGCGGAATAATCAATGTCAAGCTCAAACGAAAAACGCCGGATTTCAAAATAGCTGTTGTTCTGAAAATTTGAATTGATAATCGAGCTGTTCGGAATTCTTACCATCTGGTTGTTCACCGTATGAATTTTCACCGAAAGAAGCCCGACCGAATCAACAGTTCCAGAAACTCCGCCGACCTCAATAAAATCGCCGACCTTCATCGCTTTTTCGCCCAGAACAAACATTCCGCTGATTAAGTTGCTCACCGATGTCTGAGCCGCAAAACCAACCGCGATTCCGGCAATTCCCGCCGCGCCCCAGATTGCTCCAAGCTTCACGCCAAAAAGGCTCAGAACATACATAACCACGAGCGCATAAAAAATATACGAAATAATTTTAGAAATCAGTAGCGTGTACTGCTGCTGGATTTTCCCCGCTGAAACTTTTTTCACAAAATGCTTTATCAGCCTGAAAACAATCCACATCAGCAGAATCATAAGCACCGCGCCCACAACCCTGAAAACATTTTCCCACGTCAAAAGAGTTTTTACAAAATCAACAAATTTGGTGGAAAATTTCACAACCGTTTCATTCGCCGCAATTGCCGCCGCTTCAGAAACTTCGTGCAAAATATCAGACTGCTCTTCCATAAAATCACCGCCTTATTTTTTTTATTTTGGGTGGCTTTTGATTGGCTCGCAAAGCTCGCCAACCAAAACCAGGCTTTCCAGGTTTCCGCTCCCGCTTCATTGTTCCGCCTGCGCTCCACAACTGGCTTCGCCAGACCTTCCAATCCTTGCCACATCAGATTTTGCGCCCAACCCTTAAAAATTGTGCCTGCAAATATCATTTATAATACATTCAGCGCATTTCGGGTTTTTCGCGGTGCAGACATATCTTCCGTGCAGAATAAGCCAATGGTGCGCGTGCCGCATATATTCATCCGGAATCCGCTCAACAAGGCTTTTTTCAACCGCCTCAGGAGTTTTTCCTTCCGCAAGCCCGATTTTCGGGCAAATCCTCAAAAGATGAGTGTCAACCGGCATTGTATGCTTTCCAAAAACAACATTCAGAACCACATTCGCCGTTTTCCGTCCAACGCCCGGCAAGCTCATCAACGCTTCCCTTGAATCCGGAACAACGCCGTTAAAATCTTCCAGCAGTTTTTTGCTTAATCCAAGAACATTCCGGCTTTTCGCCTGGCTCAGCCCGATTGGCTTTATCACGGAAATTATCTGTTCCTGCGTCAAAGCGCACATTTTTTCCGGAGTGTCCGCAAGCGCAAAAAGCGGCGCGGTAACTTTGTTCACGCTTTTATCCGTTGTCTGCGCCGAAAGCACGACCGCGACCAGCAGCGTGTACGGCGAATAATAATTCAGCTCAGGCTTTGGCTCTGGATTTTCCGCCTTGAAACGCTCAAAGACGGAAATAATTTCCGGTTCAGAAAGAAGCATTTTTCACCGCCGCTGTTATTTTACAGCCGCCTTCAATTCTTCAGCCTTGTCTGTTTTTTCCCAAGGAAATTCGATTCTTCCAAAATGTCCGTAGCTCGCCGTCTGCCTGTAGATTGGGCGGCGCAAATTCAATGTACGGCAAATTCCAGCCGGAGTGCAGTCGAACACTTTTTTTACAGCTGACTCAATTTTTTCAACAGAAACTTTTTCTGTTCCAAAAGTTTCCACAAGAATAGAAACCGGGAAAGGAACTCCAATTGCGTAAGCAAGCTGAACTTCCGCGCGGTCAGCAAGTTCCGCCGCAACAATATTTTTTGCAATGTAGCGCGCCATGTAAGCCGCTGAACGGTCAACTTTTGAAGGATCTTTTCCGCTGAACGCGCCGCCGCCGTGCCGCCCCATTCCGCCATAAGTGTCAACGATAATTTTTCGGCCAGTAAGACCGGCATCTCCGTCAGGACCGCCAGTTACAAATCTTCCTGTAGGATTTATATGGTATTTTGTTTTTTCATCAAGAAGTCCGGTCGGTTCAAGGACCGGCTTTATGATTTCATTGATAATTGTCTTTTCAATTTCTTCATGCGAAATTTCCGGGTCATGCTGATGTGAAACTACAACTGTGTCAATCCGGAACGGTTTTCCGTCTTTATATTCAATTGTAACCTGGCTTTTTGCATCTGGCCGAAGCCATTTTATTTTTCCTGATTTTCTTAATGCTGAAGCCGCTCGAAGAATTTTATGGGCAAACATAACCGGCGCCGGCATAAGCTCAGGAGTTTCATTGCAGGCGTAGCCAAACATCATTCCCTGGTCGCCCGCGCCCTGCTGTCCTTCGTACTCGGCAAGTCCAGCGCCAACAACACCCTGGTTTATATCCGCAGACTGAGCGTGAAGCCGGTTCTCAAACTTGAATTTTTTCGCATCCAGACCAAAATCCTTGTTCACGTAGCCAATTTCAGCGGCAACCGAACGCGCGATTTTTTCAGCATTCTTCTTTATAAATTTGATATTTTCCTTGGCGTTTTTGGTAAAACTTATTTCACCGCCAACAAGAACAAAATTCGTTGTGGCAAAAGTTTCGCAGGCAACGTGAGCCTCCGGGTCAAGCTCAAGGCACGCATCCAGAATCGCATCAGAAATCTGATCGCAAAGTTTATCAGGATGGCCTTCGCCAACTGATTCAGACGTAAAAAGATAATGTGATTGTTTAGAAGAAAAAAGTCCCATAAGACTCTCCTTTTTAGCAAAATTTTCTAGGAAAAAACCTAAATCCGCTTGCAATTTGGATAAATCAACGGATGGATTTATTTAAAGATTGTAAAAAGCATAATGTTAAATCAAAAAACCTTCAATAGATTTTCAATATTGATTTGCATAAACCGGCCGCTTTTCAGTAAAATAAAAATATGCCGAAAATCGTTTGCATTTGCCTTAGCGCGACCATTCAAAAAACAGTTCAATTCGAAAATTTGCAGCTTGAAAACGTAAACCGCTCAAAAAACTACATCAAGGACGCATCCGGAAAAGCCGTGAATTCAGCGCGCGTCCTAAACCAGCTTGAACCGGAAACCGCATCCGTTGTGTGTCCGCTCGGAAAACAGAATGCAGACGAATTTATCGCTCTTGCAGAAAAAGATTCAATAAATCTTGCGGCGGTGAAAATTCCAGGTTTTACACGCGAATGTCTTACGCTTCTGGACGAAACAAAACATTCAACAACTGAGATTGTGGTTTCAGAACCGAAACTTCAGGAAGATTATTCAGCCCAGGAAGAAGAGCTTCTGTTCCTTGCACGGAAAGAAATTGAAAAAGCTGAAGCCGTGATTCTTGCCGGGAGCCGCCCGGATTTCTGGTCAGAAGAAATTTGCGCCTTGATTGCAAAAATCGCAAAAAACGCCGGAAAACTCATTCTGGCGGACTACTGCGGAAAAGATTTGAACGACACTTTGGAAATTTGCGTTCCTGACATAATAAAAATCAACGAGCAGGAATTTTCAAGGACATTCGGTTTTTCAGAATCCGCCCCGGAAGAAACGCTGAAAGAATCTATTTCTTTAAAAAGCAAGGAATTGAGAAACATAATAATTGTTACACGCGGAAAAAAATCAACATTTGCGGCAAACAACGGAATTTTCGCGGAATTTCCTGCTGAAAAAATAAATCCGCTGAACACAACCGCCTGCGGCGACTCTTTCAACGCGGGATTTCTATACGAATATTTAAAGACAAAAGATTTTCAGTCCGCGCTGGCAAAAGGAACTTGGTGCGCCGCAAGAAACGCCGAAAATCTTCGCCCCGGCTCAATATTCTAGCTGAAAACAAAAACGCAAAAAAAAACCTCCTGCTTTTACACAAGAGGTCTGGGCCATCTAAGACTTGAACTTAGGACCAAAGGATTATGAGTCCTCTGCTCTAACCACTGAGCTAATGGCCCAAAAGGTAAAATCTATTATATCAGAAAGTTTTTTTTTATTCAACTGTTACTGACTTTGCAAGATTTCTTGGCTGGTCAACATCGCGGCCAAGCTCCTGGGCAACATAGAACGCAAACAGCTGGCATACAACAACCATCGGAATTGCGTAGAAAGCCGGATTTTCAACTTTTGGAACCGCAATGAATTCATCCACGATAGACTCAAGCTCCTTGTCGCCTTCAACGCCGATTGCGATAACCGGGCCTTTCCGCGCTTTTATTTCCTTTATATTTGAAATAACTTTTTCGCGCAAAAAGTCATCCGGAACAAGGAACACGCTTGGAGTCTGCTCGTTGACCAAAGCAATCGGGCCGTGCTTTATTTCACCGGCGGCAAAAGCTTCTGCATGAACGTAAGAAATTTCTTTCAGTTTCAACGCGCCTTCCAAAGCAATCGGATACATAAGTCCGCGTCCAAGATACAAAAAATCCTTGCATTTTGCATATTTTTTTGCAATCTGCCTGATTTTGTCCTTGTTTTCAAGAGCTTCCTTCACAAGACGCGGCTGCTTGATAATCTGCTCGATAAATTTTGCGCCGTCTTCCCGGCTCATTTCTCGCTGGCGTGCAAATTTCAACGCAAGAAGATAAAAAATTATGAGCGTGTTCGAGAACGCCTTTGTTGAAGCAACGGCAATCTCCGGGCCGGCATGAATAAAAGCACCGCCGTCGCTTTCGCGCGCAATTGAAGAGCCAACAACGTTGCAGATTCCATAAACGCTTCCGCCTTTCTCGTGGATTTCACGCAGGGCGTACAAAGTATCAGCAGTTTCACCGCTCTGGCTTACGGCAAGAAAAACATCATCCTTGTTCACAATTGGATTTTTGTAGCGGAGCTCGCTCGAAAATTCCGCCGCACAAGAAATTCTTGCGTACTGCTCAATCAAAAGACCGCCGAAAACACTCGCATACCACGAAGTTCCGGCAGACATCGCAGTGATTTTGCTTGTCCGCTTAAAAATATCGTCATCAAAGCCGCTGAGCTTTGCGGTTGAAGCCTCAAAATCAATTCTTCCGGCAAAAGCGCGCTCAATGCTTTCCGGCTGCTCGTTGATTTCTTTTTCCATGTATGTGCCGTAGCCGCATTTCTCAGTTTCCGCCGCGTCGATTGAACATTCTTCAATTCTTTTTGAATAATCGTTGCCCTCAATATTCGGGAATTTCAAGCCTTGCGCAGTAACTTCAACAACATCGCCGTCCTCAAGATAAATAACACGCGTTGTGTTTCCAACAATCGCATTCGCATCCGAGGCAATGTAATACGCTCCGTCAGAAAGCCCCACAACGAGCGGGCCGCCACGTTTCGCCACAACAATTTTTCCAGGTTCCTTCACACAAGTAATTGCAAGCGCGTAAGTTCCTATAACCTTGCTCAGAGCCTCCTGAACAGCTTCAAGCAAATCGCCTTTATAATATTTTGCAACAAGATTTGGAATCACTTCTGAATCAGTTTCAGACTCAAACTTAACGCCTTCCTTCACCAAAGCCGCGCGCAGCGACTGGAAATTTTCAATAATTCCATTGTGGACAACCGCAATATTTCCGTCATTTGAAAGAAAAGGATGCGCATTCTGGTCTGTAACCATTCCATGCGTAGCCCAGCGCGTATGGCCAATTCCCCAAGTGCCTGAAAGTTCCTTCGGCAGAACGCCAATCAACTTTGAAAGTTTTCCGGCTTTTTTGTACAAATAAAATTTCGGCGCGCCGTCTTCAATTTTTCCAACGACAATTCCAGACGAATCATATCCTCTGTATTCAAGCTTTTTCAGTCCATTGATAAGATAAGGAACGGCATTTCCTGAGCCTACATAACCAACAATTCCACACATGATATTGTCTCCCGTTTAAAATCCGTAATAAAAATATAAGAACGATTATATAAAATTTTCATTCTTTTATTAACCCTGTTTTAACTTTATTTATTGAAAAAAAAGACATTTCGATTTATAGTTAATATGTGTCTACGCTGTATATAGTTGGAACGCCCATAGGAAATCTTGGAGATATTACTTACAGGGCAGTTGAAACATTGAAAAATGTCGATATTGTGGCCGCAGAAGATACCCGCCATACTTTACAGCTTTTAACACACCTTGAAATTCGCAAGCCGCTGATTTCGTGCCGCGCGCAGAACGAGGAATTCGCCGCGCAGAAAATCATCCAGCTTATGAACGAAGGAAAAAACATTGCATTTGCAAGCGATGCTGGAACTCCCGGAATAAGCGATCCTGGCGCAGTTTTAGCAGGTCTGGTAAGAAAAGCCGGACATTCCGTCGTGCCGATTCCAGGGCCTTCCGCATTTGCAACATTGACGAGCGTTGCGGGCGCAGGCGGAAAAACCTTGATTTTTGAAGGATTTCTTTCGCCGAAACCGGGAAAACGCCGTACAAGGCTGAAGGAGCTGCTTTCAACCGAAGATGCAATAGTTTTATACGAAAGTCCGTTCAGAATTGTAAAGTTACTGACGGATATTGCCGATATTGATAGTAGCCGCCGCGTGGTGGTTGGCCGTGAATTGACCAAACTGCACGAAGAAATTATTGAAGGAACAGCCGCAGAACTGCGTGATGATTTTGCTTCCAGGGCTTCAATAAAAGGAGAATTCGCAGTTTTCATTTCTGGTGTAAAAAAAGTTCAACTTTCTGATGAATCTACCGATAAATAATGGTAGAGGGGCAGGACGAATATGATGATAAACGGAATCGGAGGAATTAATCCTCTCAACAATGTGCAGAAAACAACACGCGCAAACAGCACTGAAAAAACAAGCTTTGCCGCCGACTCAGTTTCTATTTCAAAAGAAGCAAAGCAGATGGCGGACGCATACTATTTGAACCAGGTTTCATCTGAAACTCCGGATGTGCGCGCTGACCGTGTTGCAGAAGTAAAAGCTAAGCTCCAGAACCCAAATTATCTGAATGACGCAGTAATTGCTTCTGCCGCAGATAAAATCATGGAAAGTTTTGGTCTTTAGTCAGTCAGAACGATTTTATTTACTAAAATTTTTGCTTGATACAAGAAGGCGGAATAGAAATTCCGTCTTTTTTGTTTTATATTAACTATTATGGCAGATTTGATTTTCAAAATTTCACCGAACATTGTTCTTGGCTCATACACGCTGACAAGGCTTGGGCAGTACGTTAAAAGCTACGGCTCAAAATTTATGATTGTCCTGGATCCGATTCTGAAAGACTTCAACCTTGCGGAAAAAATAACGCAGCCGCTCGCAGAGCGAAAAATCGATTTTTTTGTGTACGACAATTTCACCGACGGAGCAACAACAAAAGACATTGAAAAAGCGATAATTCTAGCGCAGCAAAGCCATATCCACGGAATAATTGCGGCCGGCGGAGAAAAAGCAATCAACGCAGGATGCGCAATCGCCTCCTTGATAAACGAACAGCGCAGCATTTACGATTTTATCGACGGTTCAATTCCAGCTGAAAATCCAATTCCGCTTGTCTGCCTGCCGAGCACCTGCCGCGCGCCATACGCATTTACAAATTCAATTCCGGTGATTGACTCGCGGAGCCGCCAGGTAAAACAGCTGAAAATCCAGAACAACGTCTGCCGCCTGATGCTCTGGGATCCGAACCTTGCGCTTACGCTCACTGAAAACCAGACCGCCTCGCTTTCGCTGGAAACGCTCTGCATTGCGTGCGAGGCTTACCTTTCCCAGAAATCATCTTTTTTCAGCGATATGTTCTGCGAAAAAGCCTTTGAAATTTTAAGCTACGCGACCGACGGAAAAAAATCACTTGATATTGCCGCGCCGAAGGAACTTCTTCTGGAACAAGGAGGCTGCATGGCTTCGCTGGCTGCCTCGGCAAGCTCCGTGGGAATCGCAAGCCTTGCCGCGCTCGCCGTGAACGCAAGATTCAAAATCAGCCGCTCGCTCGTGGCTTCAATTATTTTTCCATACATGATTGAAGAAACCGCAAAATTCAAAGCTGAAAAAATTGCGAAAATCGCGCGGATTTTAAATCCGGATGAAGATTTTCCTTCAAATGAAGCCGCCGCCCAGTCGTTTGCGGAAAAAATAAGGCAAAAGCTTGCAAAAGCGAACCTTCCAACAAGACTGAAAGACCTGAACCTTACAATGGAACAACTTGCCTCAAGCGCGGAAGACGCCGGCCAGCTTGACATTATGACAATGCTTCCGCGAAGCATGACGACGGACGAACTTTTTGAACTTATGAAGCAGGCTTACTGATGATTGACCCGAACAAACTTTTCCAGCTTTCCGGCGGACAAAAACGAAGAAAGCTCGCGCTGACTTTCGGTGCGCTCGAACGCGACATAGCAGGAATTCCCGAAAAAGGAATGGAATACAACTTCAAATCAATGCCGCGCGCTGAATACACAAAAAAGCTCGCTGAAATTTTGCTCGAAGACCCGAAACTCCCAGAGAACGCGGCGAACGAGCTTAAATCTCTGCTTGAAGAAAAACCTTTTGATGAGCGAAGAATCTGCAACGCGGCAAGAAACCACCTTCTTCAGCTTATAGGAACTTTTCCCGCGGAATGGGATCTTGTAATCGCGCCGCATGCCTCGCCTTTTGACCAGAACGGAACCGTGCGCGAAAGAAATTTTTATCCGGGAACAGCGGTTTACGCGGAGGACATCCGTTCACCATTCAACATTGGCTCTATTTTCAGAACTGCGGAAGGAATGGGCGCTGAAAAAGTCTATATTTCTCCGAACTGCGTTGATCCAATGCAGCCGCGGGCGGTCAGAAGCGGAATGGGCTGCGTTGAAACAATGGGCTACGAACGCAAAAGCCTTGAGGAGCTGCCGGAAGAAATTCCAGTTTTTGCGCTGGAAACCGGCGGAACACCAATCGAAAAATTCAATTTTCCAAAACGGGGAATCTGCATAATCGGTTCAGAAGAGCTTGGCGTAAGTCCACAGGCGTTGAAACGCGCGACATACGGAACTGTAACAATTCCAATGATTGGCCTGAAAGCCTCTCTGAACGTGGGAGTTGCCTTTGGAATTCTTATGCAGAAATGGTGCGAAGCCCTTGAATCAATGAAAAACAACTAGAACTGAATCTGGTTGAACGCTTCCTGAAGCTTTTCTGAAATCCTTGAAAATCCAGCTTCCGTAGTTATATTGAAAGCGGCCAGCACATCCGGGTCAATCTGGTAAAATTCCAGCTCATTGTTCTGATAATGGCTGATTGAGTCCGCAAGATTCACCAGCGAAACCAAAGTTCTTTCATCCGGCAGCGCGCTTTCCGGCGAATGATGAAAACGAATCACATCAACAAGAGTTTTCGGGAAATTCCATTTTTCAGCGATTTTCGCGCCGATTTCACCATGGTTTACTCCGGAAATAATTTTTTCAAAAATTTCAGCGGAAATTCCTTTTGACATGCAGATATTTTTTATGCTTTCAAGATAATCCGGATGCGCGTTTTCAAAAACGATTTTTCCCATGTCGTGCAAAAGTCCGCAAACGTACGAATCTTCAACAACCGAGCGGTCGCCGGCGCAAAAATTCTTCGCAAGGTTAAACGAATAGAACGCAACCTGGTAGGCGTGCCGCCAAAGATTTTCGTTGCTTCCGCTGACCGAGGCAAACGTTTTTAGCGAGCCGACCGTGAAAAGCATATTTTTTATGCCGCGGATTCCCACAAGCTTAACAGCGTCCACAATATTTTTGCACGGAACTGGAAGTGCGAACGCCGCGGAATTAACTTGCTTCAAAAGTTCCGCCGTGAGCGCGACATCATTTGAAATTTGCATGGCAATTTCAGACATCTGCGCCTTTGGATCGCTAAGAAGATTGCTGAGCCGCGCAATATTTTCCGGAAACTGCGGAATCGCTTCAATGGCATTTTTAAATTCTTCTGAAATCGCGTTGATTTCGTATTCAGTTTTCTGGTTCAAAGGCAGAATAATTCTGGTTATTGTTTCGCCGCCCTCGCAAATCGTCTGGAAATTATCCTCGCTGAGCCCGATTTTCTGCAGCATAAGAATCATGATTATAAGCCCGAGTCCCGCGCCTTCTGAATCGTCTATAACTTTTGAAACCGCGTCCTCAATTGAAGTGTACTGCTGAACGCGGCACATTTTGTCGTGAATCCGCTTGTATTCGTCAACAACAAGCGTTGAATTGTTCCGCACTTCAAGTTTTATCTTATTGTTTCTAAACTGAATCACAAGCTTCACGTAAAGACCGGCGCGCTTCTGCTTTTCAAGATAATAATTCACGTTGCCTAGCGTGTCTTCCTTGAAAGTTTTCATTCCTTCTTCGTAATCAGAAGAATTTGTTATGTCCAGATTTTTTTCCTGAAAATAAACGCGCTTTGTGTTCGCCTTTTTCGCGTTTGTAACAAGTTCCTGAAGGCAGTACGTAAGATAGCTTATCATGTGGTCCTGCCCAAGCTGATGAAGAAATTCAGAAAGAATTTCCTGCATGTACAGCTCCATATCATGAGGCAAGGTGTAAGTCGTAATTGTCAAAGGCAAGCCAGAACGGATGGCAAGCGTAATTTTATCAGAATCAACCAGATATTTCTTTTCCGACATAAAATTCTCTATCCTACTTATTATCTTCTTTCATCATACAAAAAAAATCAGATTAGCAAAAGATATTCGGGCTATTTAAAAAAAGAAAAACCGCCTGGATTTTTGGCGCCGGCTTTTATCCAGCTTGTGATATTTTTTACGGAAGGCTTGGATTTCAGCTCGTCGCAGGCAGAAATATAGCCGTCCAGCCACGATGCAAAAGACGAATCTTTGCGCATAACTTCATTCTGGTCATCACCGGCAACAAGAAGAACGGAAAGATTTTCATCGTCAATTGAAGAGGCCGCAATATTTTCCGCAAAAGTCGCAAAAGCCGCCTCGCCAGCCGCAACAAACGCATTCGACGGATTCTGGACAAACGTCTTTAAATTCGGGGAAAGAATAACATCTTTTTCAGAAGGCTGGGCTTTCAGCGCAAAAACAATTCTCGCCCCGGCCTTCCGCTGCTTCACCCGGCTGATTATTTCCAGAGCCAGAAACTGAAACGAAGAAATCAAAGTGTCGCAGGCTTCCGCGCAATTCTGGGTTGAACAGTTTTCAAAAACCGAAGAATAATACGAGGAATCATAATATAGAATAAAATCGTTCACAAATCCCAGTTCTGTTTCAGCCTGAATTACAGCAGACCGAGCCGCAACTCCGGAGCCGCGCCGCCATTCAATCAATTTAACGCCGCTTCCGCCAAAACCGCCGGACGAAGAACCGCCGTTTTCATCAGAAACTGCAAGCACAACATTGTTTTCTTTTATAGCAAAACCATCCGCAAAATCAGCGGCAAACGGAAGTTCTTTTCCCGCAATAAAAATATTCTTTCCCATTCCTGAATTATAACACAATCACATACTTTTACGAAATACGCCGTTATGATATAATTTTCTTCATTATGAAACTTTGGATAAAATATCTTTTTGCCGCAATTTTTGGAATTATCTGCGCATTGATTCTTCCTGTCAGCAATCCAGCTGTGGCAGCCGCAATAAATTTTCTTACAGAGATTGTAATCCGGTTCGGGCGCTACATGCTGATTCCTGTAGTTTTTTTCACAGGAATTATCGCGTTCAACAGGCTCAGGGAAAATAAGCTTCTTGTAAAAACTGCTGTCTGGACCGGCTCGGTAATCGCAGTTTCATCTTTTATTCTTACAGTTGTCGGGCTAATTTCAATTCTTCTTGTAAAACTTCCTAGAATTCCAATCACAGTTGAAAATGTTACTGAAGCAACTTCCCTGAACATTGAAAAACTTTTCAGAGCGTTGTTCCCGTATTCGGCGTTTGAAACGCTTGGCAACGGAACTTTTATTTTCGCCGCATACTTTTTCGCGCTTCTAATCGGATGCGCCTCAACCTCGGACGCAGTTCTTTTCCGCCCGATAACAACGCTGGCGGATTCGCTTTCAAAGCTGATGTACAATATCGGAATTATTTTCACGGAATTTCTTGCCTACGGAATGATTGCAATTCTCTGCTGCTGGACGGTTCAGTTCAAATCAATAATTCTGAGCGGCGTTTTCACCCCGATGATTATAATGTTCCTGGCCGACTTGATTCTTGTGGCCGGCGTAATTTATCCGCTGATAATCCGATACCTTTGCCACGACCCGCATCCGTACAGAATTCTTTACGCTTCAATCTGCTCGCTGATTGCCTCGTTCTTCAGCGGCGACTCGAATTTTTCGCTTCTTATAAATATGCGCCACGGAAAAGAAAGTCTTGGAATCCGCCGACGAATAAACGGCGTTGTCCACCCGATTTTCACGATTTTCGCAAGAGGCGGCTCCGCGCTTGTAACAACGGTTGGATTCATAATGATCTGGCGTTCTTATTCTTCTCTGCCAATTCCAGTAACTGACATTCTGTGGATTCTGTTCACTTCGTTCGGAATTTCTTTTTTGCTCGGAGGATTTCCGGCAGGCGGCGCGTTCATTTCGCTTACAGTTCTCTGCACGCTTTACAGCAAAGGCTTTGAAACAGGATTCCTTCTGCTCAAGCCGGCCGCTCCAATAATCTGCTCGTTCGCCGCGGCGTTTGACGCATTGACAGCAATATTCGGAAGCTACATCGTCGCCGTAAAAACAAAACTTGTTGAGCACCACGGAATCAACCACTTTATTTAAGGATTCATTGAAAAGTTTGAAAAAACTGAAATATAAAAAACGAATTTTATTTTAAGGAAAAAATAATGAAAGTTTCAAAATTTATCATTTCAACATTGCGGGAAGCCCCGAACGATGCAGTCATCGCCAGCCACAAACTGATGATGCGAAGCGGTATGCTCCGAAAACTGGGAAACGGACTTTACGCATATATGCCGCTCGGTTTCCGCTCATTGAAAAAAGTTCAGGAAATAATCCGCCAGGAATTAGACAAGACAGGCTGGCTTGAAATGAAGCCGACAGTAATTCAGCCAGGAGATTTGTGGAAAGAATCTGGCCGCTGGGACAAAATGCACGACGAAATGCTGAAAGCCCAGAACCGCGGCGGACAGGACATGGTTGTTTCCCCAACTGCGGAAGAAGCGTTCACCGCGTTAATCCGCGAAGGACTTTCCTCTTACAAGCAGCTTCCGTTCCTTGTTTACCAGATAAACACAAAATACCGCGATGAAATCCGCCCGCGTTACGGCGTAATGCGAGGCCGCGAGTTCACAATGATGGACGCATATTCATTCGACGAAAACGACAAATCGCTCGACGAGTCGTATTCGAACACAGCGGCGGCCTACCACAGAATCTTCAAGCGGCTCGGCCTTAAAACAATCTCTGTAAAAGCCGACACAGGCGCAATGGGCGGCTCAGGCTCAGAAGAATTCATGGTTGAAAGCGAAGTTGGCGATGACACGCTCCTTCTCTGCCCGAACTGCGGATACGCCGCAAACGTTGAAAAAGCAGCCTGCCAAAAAGAAACAGCACTCGACTCAAACGGAAATCCACAGGCAAAAACAGAGCTTCCAACAGAAAAAGTCGCGACTCCGAATGTTTTTTCAATTGAAGACATGGAAAAATTCTTCAACGAAAAATCAACAACATTCCTGAAAGCGCTTATCTACAAAGTTTACAACTGCGCGCTCGACCTTTCCGCAAACGAAGAATACAAAAATGCAAAAACAGTAACAGAAGGCGGACAGACATACTATCCGGAAACATTCTGGTGCGTTCTAATCCGCGGCGACCTTGACGTAAACGAAACAAAACTCGCATCCGTGCTCAAAGCAAGCGGCGCGGAACTTGCAAGCGATGAAGACGTCCTGAAATACTCGGGCGCGCCGCACGGCTTCGTTGGACCAATCGGAATCAAAATCCCAGTTCTGGCCGACGAATCAACGCTCACAATGCACGACTGCATAGGCGGAGCCGGCGAAAACGGATTCCACCTGAAGCACATCGAGCCAGGCCGCGACTACACGCCGTTTGCAACAGCAGATGTCCGAACCTGCAAAGCCGGCGACAAATGCCCGGAATGCGGCGGAACATTCTACATGAAAAAAGGAAACGAGCTCGGCCACATCTTCAAGCTCGGCTACAAATACACAAAAGCAATGAACGTTTCATTCCTTGACCAGAACGCAAAACCAGTAACGCCAACAATGGGCTGCTACGGAATCGGCGTAGACCGAACACTGGCAAGCATCGTTGAAGCATACCACGACGAAAACGGAATCATCTGGCCAATGACAGTCGCTCCGTTCCACGTTGTAATCGTTCCAGTAAAATACGACGGCGCAATGAAAGAAGCCGCAGACAAACTTTACAACGAGCTGAGCAACGCCGGAATCGAAGTTCTTCTTGACGACCGCAACGAACGCCCGGGCGTAAAGTTCAAGGATTTCGACCTTATCGGAATCCCGGTCCGCGTAGTTGTCGGCGAAAAGAATCTTCCGAACGTGGAAATCAAGCTCCGAAAGGAAGCCGAGCCGAAACTCGTTCCAGCGGAAAAAGCCGCGTCGGAAATCAAGCAGATTGTTGAAGCCGAGCTGAACGCTCTCAACAATTAACATACAAAAGGGCGCCTGCCCTACGGCGGCACTTCGTTGCCGCCTACCCCTCTTGCGGGGGAATTTCCCCCGCAACGCCCCCTTTTAAATTATGAAAAAATTTTTTATCTTTTTTGCATTGTCATTAATTTCTCTTCCAGCAGTTTTCGCGCTGCCAGGATTCAAAGCAGTTGTTCCGGACACAGCCGGAGAATACGTTTACTACCAGGATTCCACTTTTGAACGCGAAAGTTTCATCGGATTTCTTATGTACGACCAGAAAACTTATTCCGCGCGCTATTACGCTCCTGCAGAAAAAAAATCAAAGCTCCCGGAAAAAGAAATTCAAATTTTCTTCACACTGAATCCGGACGCAAATCATCTTGAGCTTACCGGCGAAAAAGTTCTGAATATGCAGCTCCTCGGCGAGGAAGACCTGAAAATCGTAAACTATCTGCACGACCTGCTTTACGAATTCAGCGCGCGCCGCATCAAGCTCGTGGAAAACAACACGCTCTCCGGCACGCAAGACGAGCTCGAGTATTCAGGGCAAATCACCTCAAACGAAGATTTTGCGCAGTTCGGCGGCTCCGTTCAAATAAAATGGAACACAATAGTTCCGCTTTTCAACATTGAGTCAATCTACAACGAAAACGACGCAAAAAACGTGCTTTCAGCCGCAACAATCGGGCGAATCACATCAAGCGGAGACAAATCCTTTGAAAATTTCAGGGGCTTCCCCAAAGATTTCAAGGCAAAAAAGCACACAGAAAAAATCAGCAGAAAAGCAGAAAAGCTTGAAATTCTAAACGAAAAAACCGGAAACCAGATTACGCTCCGTAGCAACTGGAAAAAACTTTCTGAAAACGCATATTCCCTGGGCGAATCCGCGCTCCTGATTGAAGGCGCAGTTCCAGAAAAAAACTTGAATTTCATAAAAAGGCAGATTCTTCTTGGCTCCGACCAAAATTATCTGGATTTTTCATCGCTGGAATTTAAAAACAACACGTTCAAGGCAAATTACTACAATTTTCAAAGCGGAAACGTGAACACAACTTTCAAAAGAATTGAAAAAAACTCAGAAAACGGACAGTTCTCGCTGTGCCTGCTTTCAGTTTTCAGCGATGTCTACAAAAAGAACGCAAGCTACTTCAATGAAATCATAGAATCTTTTTCAGCGCAGAAGCAGCTGCCTTCAAACTAAAACGAGCCGCGCGACAATGGAGTTCCAATCCATTGTCCCTCAGAGCCAAGATATTCCTTTTTCTCGCCTTCAATCAAAAACTGAACGCTTTTTACGGTGCTGAATTCCGTTGCTGTGTACACAATCTGCATCAGCTGCCCGATGCTTCCTTCAACGCCGTAAGAATTGAATTCAAAATTCTCGTTGAAATTAAGAGTCGCAACGCCGTTTTTTACGCTCGCGCCAATCAGCTTTGAGCCGGAAGGAATAAGGCTCATCGCGTTTTTTTCGCCCGGAAGCGGTCCGCCCAAAAGCGCCTTCACCGCATCAGTCAGCGGCGAATCGCTTCTAGCAAGCTGCCGCTTCACCGCACATCTGCTCACAGAGCCGTCCGCGCCAATCGAAACAAAATACAAAGTCGTAGTCCGCGTTGAAACCGCCGGCGTTTCGCCATTTCCGCCGTTTCCGCCCGCCGCAGAATTTTTCTGCGCAACAGAATTTTTCTCCGCGCTTCCCGAATTTTTCGCCTTTTCAGAAATCCCTAAGTTTTCAGTGCCACCACCCGACACCTTGCCGCTTTCAGCCATTTCCGTTTTTTCCGGCGTTTTTATTTCTTCCGCCGGCTCAGCCGCCGTTCCCGTTTTTCCAGCAGAATTTTCGCCATTCCCGGAATTTTTTCCAGATTCAAAAGATTTTTCCGCTCCAGCGCCTGCATTATTTCCGTTTCCGCCAGCTTTTTCAGAAGAATCATCGTCAATCAAATCAATTTCAATATCATCAGGCGCTTTTTTTTCCTGCTTAATCTGATGTTTTTCCACAAATTCCGGAGTTGCAACGCCGACCCGCTCAAAAAATTCAGTTTTCTTCAGATTAGAAACAATGTCATCCTTTTTCACAAAGAACATAATAACAATCAAAATCACGAACACAAAAAAAACAGCCACATAAAGTCCGCTGCCAGGTTTATTATTTTTATTCTGAGCCATACTTTTTTATCGGAATTTTCCGCTGGAAATTTAAGTTTTTCCTCACCTCTCGAAAAGAACCAAGTTCAAAAAAAAATAACCGTGGTTACCAAAAAATAACCGCGGTTACTTTAACTGAATTTTTCTTTTTTATCTGGAGGCATTTTTGCAAAGCAAAAACCGGGCTTTTCGTGGTTTCATTGCTCCGCTTCGCTCCGCAACAAGCCTCCGGCTTGCCACTACAATCCCTTGCCCTTCAAGCTCGCAGGCAGGAATTTATTTCGCCAGATATTCGTTGATTCCAGCGGCAGCCTTCCGGCCTTCACCCATCGCAAGAATTACTGTGGCCGCTCCAAGAACAATGTCTCCGCCAGCCCAGACTTTCGCCTTGCTTGTAGCCTGTTTTGCGTCAACGGCAATGTGGCCTTTCGCATCCTGGTTCAATCCCGGAGTTGTTTTTACAAGCAAAGGATTTGAACCGTTTCCAAGCGCAACAATCATAGCGTCGCAGGCAATTTCATGCTCGCTGCCAGGAATTGCAACCGGCGAACGTCTTCCAGAAGCGTCCGGTTCTCCCAGCTCATAAGACAAAACTTTAACGCCGCAAACACGGCCTTCCTCGTTTCCTAAAACTTCAACCGGATTTTCAAGGAATCTGAAGTTTACGCCTTCTTCTTCCGCATGGGCGATTTCTTCCAAACGAGCCGGCATTTCCTTGCGTGTTCGGCGGTAAACAATGTCAACCTGCTCCGCGCCAAGTCTGAACGCCATTCGGGCCGCATCCATCGCAACATTTCCTGCGCCGCATACAACAACGTGCTTTGCCTCGTAAATCGGGGTCGCCGCGTGTTCTTTGTCGTAGCCTTTCATCAAATTTGCACGTGTA
Organism: uncultured Treponema sp.; assembly: GCA_934718065.1. GTDB lineage: Bacteria > Spirochaetota > Spirochaetia > Treponematales > Treponemataceae > Treponema_D. The sequence goes on along the minus strand of CAKUZR010000011.1, from coordinate 59,952 downwards.
AGATATTCATTCGCGCTGAAAACGCCAATCAGGTTTTCTCCAGGAATCTTCATAAACTTCGGAAGTCCGGCGCCTGTTCCAACAAAAGCAGCGTCAAAACCTTTTTCTTCCAAAAGCTGATCCAAAGTATCTGTTCTTCCAACCAGGAAATTCAGCTCAAACTTAACGCCCATTTTCTTAAGGTTGTCAATTTCGTTCTGAACAATTGATTTTGGAAGTCGGAATTCTGGAATTCCATACATCATAACGCCGCCAGCCTTGTGGAACGCCTCAAAAACTGTAACGTCGTGGCCAGCGCGCGCGCAGTCAGCCGCAACGGTAAGTCCGGCAGGTCCCGCGCCAATAACAGCAACTTTTTTTCCTGTTTTAGCGGCAATTTCCGGCATTGTAACCTTGTTGTTCTCGCGTTCCCAGTCCGCAACAAAACGTTCCAGACGACCAATTGAAACAGCTTTTTCAGCAGATTTATAAACTTTTCCAACTGTGCACTGTCCCTGGCACTGCTTTTCCTGAGGGCAAACGCGTCCGCAAATCGCCGGAAGAAGCGAAGTTTCCTTGATTGTGTCAACCGCGCCTTTAAAATCTTTCTGGGCAATTTTCGCAATAAACTGCGGAATTTTTACGCCGACCGGGCATCCGTTTATACAAGGCATATTTTTGCACTGAAGACAGCGGTTCGCCTCTACAACTGCCTGAGCCTCTGTGTAGCCAAGCGCAACTTCCGCCATCTGGCGCGCTCGCTCTTTTGGCTCGCGGCTCGGCATTTCCTGCTGCGGAATAGCCATTCTGTCTTTGTTTGTAAGCTCTTTTCCTTGAATTTTTGCCAGTTCTTCTTCAGCAATTTTATTCAATTCTTCTATTGTTTTATGTGACATTTATTTTTCCTGATATTTAATTTACTTAGCCAAGGCATCTGCCTGAGCCTGAAGCTTGCATTTGTGAAAATCTTCTGTTTCGCGTGCTTTGAAAGACTTCATTCGCATCATCATATTGTCCCAGTCAACCTGGTGCGCATCGAATTCCGGTCCGTCAACGCAAACGAATTTTGTTTCACCGCCAATTGAAACACGGCAGCCGCCGCACATTCCTGTTCCGTCAATCATAATTGTGTTCAGGGAAACTGTTGTAGGAACGTTGAAAGGTTTTGTTGTCAAAGCACAGAATTTCATCATAATCGGAGGTCCGATTGCAATAACTTCCGCCGGCGGAGTCTGCGACTCGCACATTTCCTTCAAAGGAACAGTTGAAACGCCCTGACGGCCGGCAGAACCGTCATCAGTCATGATAATAACTTCATCAGCAATCGCCTTCATTTCATCAACATAAATAAGCAAATCTTTTGTTCGCGCGGCAATTACAACAATAACTTTATTTCCTATTGCTTTATGAGCCTGAACAATCGGATAGCAAGGCGCAACACCGAAACCGCCGCCAACAACAACAACAGGACCGTCTTTTTTTTCAATTACAGAAGGATTTCCAAGCGGTCCAAGCAAAGCGGCAAGCTCATCGCCAACATTTTTAAGTGAAAGTTTATAAGATGTGGCGCCAACAGCCTGAAACGCAAGCGCAATCCAGCCTTCCTCAGCATTAGCATCTGCAATTGTGAGCGGAATTCTTTCGCCGAATTCCTCGTCAACCTGCAAAATAATAAACTGTCCGGCTTTTCGGTTTCTGGCGATTTCTGGAGCCTCAACCTTCATGTACCAAGTTGCGGAAGCTTCCGACAGCTTGCGTTTTTCAAGAATCTTAAACATATCAATATTTTCCTTAAAATCAAAATATTATTTCTATTTTAATATAAATGAGATTTTTTTTCTATTGCAGAAACAGAAATATGAAATTTCCCTAAATGTAACGCAGTTTTTACATTCAGAAACAGATTTTTTTCCGTTTTCTAATTGTGCCATTCAACAAAATAAAGTATAATCTTATAAGTTATAAATGTCCTTAGGAGGAATAAAAATGTCACTTAAGAAAACTTTTTCAAAAGATGGCAAATGTAATGTTACATTTACAGTTTCTTCAGAAGCAGCTCAGGGTGCAAAGACAGTTAATATCGCCGGAGATTTTAACAGTTGGAGCAGCACCGATACACCGATGAAGAAAGGCAAAGACGGCTCTTTCTCTGTTAAATTGACTTTGGATGTAGATAAAGAATATCAGTTTCGTTATTTGCTCGACGGATATAAGTGGGAAAATGACTGGAAAGCTGATAAATACATTCCAGCGCCTTATTCCAATGCAGACAACTCTGTTGTTGTTACAAAAAAAACAAAATAGTTTTTGCTGTAAAAAACCGGCTCATTCAGCCGGTTTTTTAATTTACTTTAGATTTTTCAGCAAAGAATCAAGTTCCGCCTTTGTAACAAAATTCTCGCGCAGATAATAATCAGAAATTTCTTTCTGCAAATCCTCAATTTCAGACATTTTTTTGCCAAGCATTTTTTCAAATGAATACTGAAGCAGCCTGTAGTCGCGGAATTCCCTTATTCCCATTTCGTTCGTTTTCTGATAGTCCGCGGCGATTTCTTCCCAGGAAGCTCCGCATAACGCGGCAAGATTTGCGCTAACAACTCCGGTGCGGTCAGTTCCAAGGCGGCAATGAACATAATACGGACCAGGATGCGAATTAATAAAGCGTATTATTTCAGCCATCATATTTCCAAATTCACGCGTGTTTGAAGCATAATAAACGGTATTGTAATGCGTATTCACAAAAAGCTGGTTTCCTGCCTGGCGGATGTCACCTACATAAACTGAAATCTGCTCTTTTTTTACGTCGATTGACTCGTCGCCGGAAAGCGTGATTATCGATTTTACTCCATTGTCTTTCAGCTGCTTGTTAACAAGGAAAATTCGTTTTTCTTCCGTGTCATAGTTTGGACGCGAAATTTTATAAGGATGATATCCGCGGAAAAGTTTTGTTGTGCCAGGAACAAGCCTAAAATTTGAAATCGTTGCCACATCCTCTGGATTTTCAAGGTTGAACTGCTTAAGTTTCTTCAGTTTCCCAGCGGTTTTTGTGTTTTCAATTACAACCAAAGGGTTGTCGCCCGGCAGAAGAATAAGATTGTTTGTAGCCATCTGAAATCCAGGGAACGGATTTGGCATTGTCGGCTCCATGACTTCATCTTTTTTGCGGATGCTCGTCGCTTCAACAATGCGAACTTCGTATTCAACTTCCGCAATGATATAAAATTTAAATTCCGGGAAGCCCGAATTTCCAGGAATCATAACGTCTTCAAGTGAACATTCGTAAGTCCACGTTGAATATTTGTATTTTTCAAGTTCCCAGCTGCTGTTCTTTTTTGCCCATCCGTTAAAAGAGCCTTCAAGAAACACTCTTTTTGGAGTTTTTATGCCGAATCTTGACGCATCGAACACGAACACAATTTTTCCGCCGTCCAAAAGCTGATAGCCAAGCCTTTTATTAACTTTGTCCAGCTTGAATTCCGGCTGATACGCCACAACCTGCGCGTTTTTCTTTGCAAAAATCGAAAAATTGCTCAAAAGCGCAAAAGTTATGCAAAAAAATATTTTTCTAACACCCACTTAAACAACTCCTAATCTAGTTTTTTGTAAATTATACCCGATAATCCGCGGCAAGTTAACTAGCCAGAATATCGAGTTTTTTGCAAAAAAAATAAAAGCGTAGGCAGATTTACAGTTTGCGAAGATTTTTGGCGATAGAACCAGTTAAAGTGCGAAGCACCCGAATTAATACAAGCGAAGCGCGAGCCAAATCCATCTGAGCAAATTGGAAATATGCCGAAAGCGGTCTTTCAGAATTTGTAAAAAAACTCGACATTCCGTCTGACTAAAAATCCTTCGCCATAAAAAAATGCAGAATTTTAGCGGGGATTTATTCATAAAAAGGAAAAATTTATGTAGAATAAAGGAATGGAACAGTACAAAAAAGAATTTATTGATTTTATGGTCGAATGCCAGGTTTTGAAATTTGGCTCATTCACTTTGAAAAGCGGCCGCCAGAGTCCATTTTTTATGAACGCGGGCGCTTATGTAACCGGAAGCCAGCTTGCCCGACTTGGAGAATTTTACGCAAAGGCAATCCACGACAATTTTGGCGATGACATTGATGTTTTCTTCGGACCGGCGTACAAGGGAATTCCGCTGGCTGTTGTAACGGCAGTTGCTTATTCAAAACTTTACGGAAAAGAAATAAAATACTGCTCAGACAGAAAAGAAGAAAAAGACCACGGCGCGGACAAAGGCGCTTTGCTCGGCTACAAAATCAAAGACGGCGACAAAGTTGTTATAATTGAAGATGTTACAACATCCGGAAAATCAATTGAGGAAACTTACCCAAAAATCAAGGCGCAGGAAACAACTCCTGGAGGAATAAAAATCGTTGGAGAAATTGTAAGCCTGAACCGCATGGAAAAAGCCGCTGACACAACAAAATCGGCGCTTGAAACAATCACTGAAAAATACGGTTTCCCGGCAAAAGCGATTGTAACAATGGCGGATGTTGTGGACGCGCTCTACACAAACGGCGACAAAAAAATAATCACTCCAGAAATAAAAGCCGCAATCGACGAATACTACAAGCTGTACGGCGCAAACGGAATGGTTATTTAGCTTCAATTCATTTTCGGCAGACTAAAACCATTGTGGCGGCGTTTTGATTATACGGTTGTTTTTCAAAGCCGCCGTAAATTTCAACGTTTTTGTAGCCAATCTGCAGAAGCTGTTTTTTCAGTTCCGGCGCAGAATAAAGACGCTGCACGAATTTATGCTCAATTTTCTTTCCGTCCGGAAAAACGAGCGTCCAGGCAGAAGAAAGTCCTTCCCACGCGCCCTCAACGCTGAATTTTGTGGAAACTTTTATTCCCGAGCGGAAAAATTCCTCGCCTTCAGTAAAATTAATCGCCGCAGTTTCGCGGCTCGTTGACTCAAGAATAAAAATTCCGCCCGGCTTAAGAGAATCGAAAATATTTTCAAGGATTTTTAAATCATCCTGCTCTTTTTCGCAATACCCAAAAGATGTGTAAAGATTCACGGTGCAGTCAAATTTCTTTTCACTTGAAAAATTCCTTAAATCCTGCCGCAAAAGAGTTAAATTCACGCCTTCGTCCGCCGCGCTTTCAAAAGCCGCGTCCAGCTCCGACTGAATTATGTCGACTCCGGTAACGTCAAAACCGAGCAGGGCCAGCTCAACGCTTATTCTTCCGGGACCGCATCCCGCATCAAGAACTGAATTTCCGGGCTTCAAATTTGAAAGTTTTGCCACAGCCTTTGCAACTTCTGGAGCCTCCGCCCATCGGTTTTCATCAAAAATCACCGGAGAATAAATTTCCCAGAATTTTTCATTTTCAAACCATTCCTTCTTCATTTTTTCATTTTCTCTTAACATTCAAATGATATTTTTTTTCATTATTGATAATTTTTTTTAAAAATTCATCTAAAAAAAGTTTTAAAATATTATTATATTTACAAAAACAAGATAGTGGAAAATTTATTTTTTATTAAGGGGAAAATTATGGATTTGGCAGAAATTGACGAAAACGGAAAAGGTTTATTATTTTTCGGCGAAACAAAAGTTGAAAAACTTGAGCAAATTAGAGGTCAGACAAACGTATTTCTGCTGGAAACAACTGCGGTTTTGGAAAGAACATCCCAATTATCGCCAAAAGCCGGACAATTTTATCTTATAAGAAGCAAAAAAACAACAACGAATTACAACAGGCCAATCAGCGTTTACCATTCAGAAGAAAAAATCAACGAGAACGGAAAAAAAGAAATAAAAATTCAGTTTATGATTCTTGAAAAAGGCCGCGGAACTCAGGAGCTTTGCCACATGTACATAGGCGAGCCTTTGAGTTTAATAGGGCCGCTCGGAAACTGCTGGCCAACTGAGGACGCTGAAAAAATTATTGCGGAAAATAAAAGCAAAAACCCGAAAATCGCTATTGTTGGCGGAGGAATCGGCGTTGCTCCGGTTGCAAATCTTGCTTCAACTTTGCCGGACGGAACTTATGATTTCTACGCGTCTTTTAAATCCGGCGCTTACGGACTTGAAAATGTAAAAGCCGCGAACACTGTAATCACAACAGATGATGGAAGCATTGGAATCCACGGAATGCTTCCGGCGGGCTTTTCAAAAGAGGCAATCCAAAAGGCCGGCTACGAAGTTATTTACGCGTGCGGTCCGACTCCTGCATTGAATTACATAAAAAATGTTGCGGAAGAACTTGGCATCAAATGCTGGATTTCAATGGAACACAGAATGCTTTGCGGTCTGGGCGCTTGTCTGGGCTGCACAATTGAAACAAAAGAAGGATTGAAACGCTGCTGCAAGGACGGTCCGGTTTTTGATGCAAGAATAATTGATTTTCCAAAGCCTGAGCCGCGTCGAAAACCGCTTGCAAAGGATGAAGAGCCTGATTTATCCGTGGAAATCGCAGGAATTCACTTTAAAAATCCAACAATTGCCAGCGCAGGAACTTTTTCATACGGACAGAATTTCCGCGGCGTAAGCGACGTTGCAGCCTGGGGCGGAATTGCTTCAAAAGGCTGCACATTTGAGCCGAGGGAAGGCAACAAGGGCGAACGAAGCCTTGAAGTTCCAGGCGGAAATATGAATTCAATCGGTCTGCAGAATCCAGGAATTCCATTTTTTGTGAAGGAGCTTCTTCCGGGAATGATGAAACTCGGGCCTGTTGTAATCGCAAATCTTGCCGGAAGCGACATCGAATCCTATGTTGAGGGCGCAAAACTTCTTGATAAAACTGAATGTGACATGATTGAGCTGAACATTTCCTGCCCGAACATAAAAGCCGCCGGACTTGCCTGGGGAATGAGCGCCGACACCGCGTATTACTGCGTTTCAGCCGTTCGCGCCGCAACAAAAAAACCGCTGATGGTAAAACTTTCTCCAAATGCGCCGGACAACCGCCCGATTGCAATCGCCTGCATAAAAGCCGGAGCGGATGCAATCAGCCTGATAAATATGATTCACGGCGTTGCAATTGACATTGAAAAAGGCAAGCCATTTTTCAACAATGTGCACGCAGGATATTCAGGCCCCGGACTAAAACCGCTCGCGCTCAGAATTGTTTACGATGTAGTTGAGGAAATCAACAAGCTTCCGCCGGCGCAAAGAGTTCCGGTTGTTGGAATCGGCGGAATTTCAACTTGGCAGGACGCGGTTGAATTCATTATGGCTGGTGCGCAGGCAATAGAAATCGGCCAGGCAAAATTCACAAATCCGGATGTTGCAATTGATATTGTTCAGGGATTAAAGAATTTTATGAAAACACACGGCTACCGCAATCTTGCGGAAATGCGCGGAATCGCCCAGGTGAAAAACCACACGAATGAGCTTGGTTCCGGCAACGAGAAAACAAAATACGCTGAACTAAAAAATATGATTCTTGCAGACAAGCCGATTGTTCCAAACATAACCGGCTCAAATCTACAGGAGAATTAAAGGCGAAATTGAATATCAATAACCGTCGCTCATTGCGCGGTTGTTGTCTTTTATGCAAAGCTCATCGTAAACAAGGCTTCGTTTTCTAAGTTCCTGCTTCAAAGAATCCGGGAACGGCATATTTCGCCAGAAAATTCCTCGGACTTCTTTGTCAAGCCGCTGAACGCCGTTTGATTCTTTTGTCATCCACAAAACGTAGTCTTCAATAAAGAAAGCCTTCAAATCACCTTTGAGTTTCTGCCGGTCAATGTACTGATAATATTGCCCGGTCAAACCTTCTTCCATCCAATAATAAGACGCTTTTTCCTTTGCAACCTGCCAGCGCAAATCCGCAACAGCTGTAAGAACCGCAATTTTCAAATCACGAGGATACATTGGAATGACAATTCGACCGCGGCTTGTAACCCGGTTATAGCGGTCAAAAGGCTCCCAGCAAAAACCACGGTCGCCGTAAGTCGGAAGCAGCAGCACATAAGGAACGATTCGGTTCGGAACGTTTTTGTGAACTCGGCAAAACGCGCCAGGATCAATTGATTCAACCCAGCGCAAAATATCGATTATATTCTCGCGGGTTCCAGTTCCACGCTCCATGCAGTGATAAAATTCCCGCGTAAAAAGCGGAAACTGGTTTCCCTGCCTGCCGACAGTCATTTTTGCCATCTGGCGGACTGTTTCAAATTCAATATTTACAGCATCTGTATCCGCAGCATGAGGCTGATTTCCGCCGTTTTCAGAAAGTTTTCCTTCAACGCTATCGTAAACGCCCTTTGCATCCTCAAAATCCTTAAGGCAGCGCACATATTCCTTGCCGTTTTTTGAAAGCCTGTGAAGCCGGTCGGTGATTTCACTGAAAAGACGCTGCTGGCTTTCCGAATAGGCAGCACGATGCGGCTCAAGCCCAGGAATTGTGTTGTGCTCGCAAAGCTCGTCGAAACGCTCGCGGATTTCCTGCTCAAGAACGCTCCGCTCATTTTCTTTTATGTTGACAATATTTTCGGCAGCCTGCATTTTTCCGGAATTCTTAGACTGAAGCTGCTGCAGACGGTTCTGCTCCATCGTTGAGGCTTCTTCCGGAGTCACGGCTTTTTTTGGCGCACGTTTTTCATCGGTCATTGAATTGGTGAGCCTTCCGCTTGCAATTTCCCTGAACCATTCATCTTCGTAAAGAACCGGCTCGCCTGTGCGGTTTTCAAAAATTATCTTGGAAAAAAATTCTTTCTGCTCCGGCCTGAAAAGCGAAGGAAGCAGCACCCCGAACCGAACCAACATTCTTTTCGGCATTGGCAAATTCAAATCAGCCATTTTCGGCGCCATTCCGCGCAAAAGTTCCCAGTACGCCGAAATTATATTCTGGCGGTAAACGGTTCTGTCTTTCGGGTCCTGGCAAGTCAGATATTTTGAAAGAACCTGGTGAAGCCGCTGTGCAGAAGCGTTTTCCCCAGTCAGCGCAGTCTTGTAATAACTTGTGTCATCAAAAACTTTTGACGAAGAATCTTCTGTGAATTTCGTAATTTCATCAAACTGACGCTTGCTCAAATCAACTTCATGAATCGAATGTTTTTTTGGCGCAGCCTCAACTTTCGAGTTGAACAATTTTGAATGTTTTGTAAAATCCTGCATTGAAAAAGGCGAGCTGCTCTTTGATTCAAATTCCGACGAAACATCCTCGCCTTCGCTGGAAGGATTATCAACATCCGCCAAAAGTTTATTTATTTCATCTTCAAAGTTTTCAGCCATTATACACCTGCCAGTAAATTATTTTGAATATTTTATATTATACCACGATTTTTGAATGAATGGAAACTTCTCCGCTGTCAAGAGCCTTTATTTCGCCGTTTTCAAGTTTTACAACAAGTTTTGCGTCGTCCGTAATATCCTGAACCGTGCATTTGAAGTTTTTTTCCTCGCGGTTTATAACCGGAGAAATTTCAATTTCCTTTCCAATCAAAAATGAGCGGGATTTGTATTCCTGCATCGCTTTTTTTATTTCTTTTTCGCCACCATCAAGAATTGAAAGAAATTCATTCACAACTTCCGCGCAAAGCTCAGCCTGCTTTCTGTTTTTTGAAGAAGAAATCACGCTTCCGGCGATGTTTTTCAATTCGTCAGGCTGGTTTTTGTTCGTTGAAATATTGATTCCGATTCCAACAACAGCCGCTTCAATCAGTCCGGTTTCAAAATTTGCGCTTCCTTCAGTAAGAATTCCGCAGACTTTTTTTCCGCCGACAAAAACATCGTTGACCCATTTTATTTTTGCGTCCGCGTCATAGATTTTTTTCAGCGCGCGGGCAACGGCAACGCCAGCAGAAGCAGTAACAAGCGCAGGTTTTTCAATATTTCCGTTTGAATAAACAATTGAAAGATAAATTCCAGTTTCTTCCGGCGAATAAAACGGACGCCCCAGCCTGCCGCGGCCAGAAGTCTGTTTCGCCGCGACATAAACAGTTTTGTGAAGCGATTTTCCGTTTTTTTCCGCCAAATCACGTTTCGCCTGAGTATTCGTGGAATCAATTTCCTCAAAAAATTTTATCTTTACAGATTTATCCGAAATATGCGCCAGAATTTGCTCTGCATTGTAAACATCGTTTGAAACAAGCCTGTAGCCGCGGTTTGTTGTAGCTTCAATCTGCGCGCCCTGCTTCCTTAGCGCATTGATTGCTTTCCAGACAGAAGTTCTTGTTACTCCGCATTTTTCAGCAAGTTCCTGCCCGGAAACAAAGCCGTCTTCTGTTTTTGTATTCTGCAGAACTGAAAAAACAGAATCTTTTACCGTCATTATTTTTTCTTTCCAAGCAATGTGAAATTTTCAGCAGGATTTGAAAAAACAATTCCGCTTCCAGGCTTTGAAAGGCAGTCCAGCTCTTTTACAGAATCTATAATCTGGCAAACTTTCGCATTTTCAGCAAGAATAAGAATCATATCTTTTTCAGGAACAATTTCAACACCGAAGAAAGTTTCATCGCCAGGCCGGGCAGTTCCCCGCGCGGAAAGAATTGTGCCGCCCGTAGCCCCGGCGTTTCTTGCGGCAGCCATTGCGTCTTCCGCAAAACCTTTGTTCACAATTATTGTAATAAGCTGATGTGTTGTTTCTGACATATTTTCATCCTTTCCGGTAGCTTTTCCGGATTTTATAAACTGAGAGACTTTTGTGCTGAACAAAATTCCAAAAGGCTGTTTTTTTTCTGAAGAAGAATCTTCCATCGCCTGCATAATTTTTTTTGTATTTTCTGAAGAAACCAGAACGTAAACAATATCTTTGTTTGAATCAGCCAAACCCAAAATCTGAAGAAATGTGCTAGCCGCAGTTCCTTTGCCGCGGGAAATTGTTCCGCCGTGCGCGCCAGCCTCAACAGCCGCATGAGTCAAAATTTCTCCGCAATTTCTAGGAACAATTCCAATAATCATGTCGTACATCAGCTTGCCTCCTTTGTTGTAATCTGGTTTTTCCGTTTTTTTGCGGCAAACAGAATTCCAAGAATCTGAATCGCAATCAAAGGAGTCATAGCAACCAGCGCAATTACTCCGAACGCGTCAGAAGAGCCGCCCGCCGCATGGGAAGCACCCAGCGTGAACGAAAGCACAAAAGTTGAAGTAATCGGGCCGGAAGCAACTCCGCCTGAGTCAAACGCGATTGCCGTAAAAAGTTTCGGACAAAACGCCATAAGAAGCAAAGCAATCGCATATCCTGGAATAATTATCCGCATAATGCTGAACCCTTGAAGCGCTCGCCACATTGTAAGTCCAATCGCAACAGCCGAGCCAGCCGCAAGGAACGTAAGCATGAGCTTTCTTTTTATTGTGCCGCCGGAAAGATTTTCAACCTGTTCTGTAAGAACCCAGACCGCCGGTTCAGCGCAAACAACAACCGCGCCGAGCAAGACTCCAGTAGCAATCAGCAGAACATTCCAGAATCCGCCGAATTCAGCAGCTTTTGCGCCAAGCGCAGCCCCAAGATGTTTTCCTGCATCCATAAATCCGCCGTTCACGCCAATCAGAAAAATGGAAAGCCCTATAAAACTGTAAACAAGACCGACAATAACTTTCGCGACTTTCCGCGGAGGCAAATGCAGAAGAAAAAGCTGGAAAAATATAAAAAGAATGAAAAGCGGCAGAATCGAAAGAGCGGCTTCCTTCACAACATTTGGAACCAGCTGAAGGAAAATTCCAAGGCCGGCAATATTTTCGCTTTCAGACAAAATTTCATTCGCTGAATCAAGTTTTCCCGTCATTGAAAGAAATATTCCGTAAGCCAGAACCGCCATTATCGGACCGACCGATGTAATTCCTGTAAGACCGAAACTTTCGCTGTCTTTGTCCGCACCGGTTGAACGAACCGAAGAAACGCCGATTCCAATTGCAAGAATGAAAGGAACCGTCATCGGACCAGTTGTAGCTCCGCCTGAATCAAACGCAATTCCGCGGAAACTTTCCGGAGTAAAATACGCAAGAATAAAAACCGCAATATACAAGACAAAAAGCGTAACTTTCAGCGACCATTTCAAAATCGACTTTAAAAGCCCGATTGTAATCAGAAGTCCAACGCCCGCCGCAATAATGTAGACAAGCCCTGTCTTATTCACCGCAGAAAAAACGCTGTGGATTTGATCGCCAAAAACCTGAATATCCGGCTCAGCAACAGTCACCAAAAATCCAATAACAAAAGAAACGCTTAGCAGAATAAACAAATTTCTTTTTGAAACCAAAGCCGCGCCCGTCTGCTCGCCCATCGGACGAATTCCAATATCAACGCCGAGCAGAAAAATTGTAAGTCCCAGGATAAGCAGAATTCCGCCGATAAAAAATCTTAGCAGAATTGAAGCGCCAAGCGGCGCAACTGTCAGACCAAGAACAAAAACAATCAGCATTACAGGCAACACTGAAGTCACAGTTTCCTTCAACTTTACAAATATGTTCAAGTGCAGTTCCTCCGGATATTTTATATTTTATTTTGCGTCAGTTTGTTTTTTCGCCGTAGCAGTTCCAGCCTTTGCGCTCAATTCCTTCAACCCATTTTTTTGCCCAGGATTTTGCGCCTTCCAAATCCTGATCCTTGTAATTTCCACATTCTTTTTCCGTGGCGGCAGGAACGGGCTTGTCCCAGACTGCAACTTTTTTCAAAACGTTCAGCATACGCTCCGCAATATATTTTTCATCGCGGTCGCCAAAAACTGTAAAATAAAAACCTGTCCGGCAGCCCATAGGACTGAAATCAATAACACCTTCAACTTCATCGCGGATATATTCCGCAACAATGTGCTCCAAAGAATGAAGCGCGCCGGTTGTCATAAATTCCTTGTTCGGCTGGCAAAATCTTATATCAAATTTTGTAACGACATCGCCTTTTTCGCCTGTTTTTTTTGCCGCAATCCTTACATAGGGCGCAACAACTTTTGTGTGATCAAGATTGAAACTGTCAACTTTGTAATGACCTTCCGAATGTTCTGCCATTTTTTCACCTCGCATTTAATATTTTAATCCAGAAATTCCAGCATTTTCAGCACTACAGCGGCACATTCCTCCGAAGCGATTTTTTCATTGAAACTGTAAGTTACTTCGTAGCTGTCATCCGCGTTGTCCGAAATGCAGCGCAAAATCACAAAAGGAATTTTGTTCAGAAAGCAGGCGTGCGCAATTCCAGCGCCTTCCATTTCAACGCAGGCAGGAGAACAAATTTCTTCAATGTGCGATTTTTGCTCCGAATACGAAATGAACTGGTCGCCTGTGGCAATTCTTCCGCGGACAAGCTTGTATTTTTTCGCGCTTTCCGAAAGAGCAAAAGCTTTTTCTGCCGCATCAATCATTTTTTCATCAGCGTCGAAAGCCGAAGTATGCATCTGCGGAATTTCCGTAGGGCCATAACCAAACGCCGTTGCATCCATATCATGGTAAACCGCATCTGTTGAAACAACCATATCGTGAATATGCAGATTCTGCTGAATTGAACCCGCGATTCCAGTGTTGATTATTTTTTCAGCCTCAAACTGAAGAATGAGCCGCTGGGCGCAAAGAGCCGCGTTGACTTTGCCGATGCCGCTTTTTACAACAACAACGTCTTTTCCGCAAAGTTTTCCTTCGTTAAAAACAAGATTTCCACATTCAGTTTTTTTCAAAGTGCCGTTTTTTTTCATTTCCTCGCAGAAGATATTTATTTCAACATCCATCGCGCCGATTATTCCAATTTTTTTCATTTTCTTTCCTATTTAATTTCTTATTTTTCAGCCTTTTTTGTTTTTGATTCTTTTGAAATTTGAACCAAAAAAGAAACCACCAGCATAATTCCGCAGACAACAACAGCCGCATCCGCAACATTGAAAGTCGGCCAGCGTTCCATTCCAAAAAGTCCGTAGAATTTCACATCGATAAAATCAACAACACCGCGCGCCCGGAAAAATCTGTCAATCAAATTTCCAAAACCGCCGCCAAGAACTCCGCAAATAGCCCAGCGTTGAAGCATTGAAAAATCCTTGTTCCTAAAATAAACCGCGATAACCAGAATCATCACAACAAGCGGAACAAGCCCGAAACTCAACCGGCGAACTGCAAGCGGCCAGGAATCGCCAAGGCTGAATGCAACTCCAGTATTGTAAACCCGGATAATTCTTAAAAAATCTCCCAAAAAAACAGGACCAAGCCCAAGCCGTCCGTTCGCGTAATCAAGCGGGATATAAATTTCAACCAGCAGCTTTGTAAGCTGATCCGCAAGAATCACGGCGAAAGTCAATATAAATGGAAGCAACTTCTTTTTCTCAATATTCATATATCAAATATACCTTTTATATTTTTTATTTTAAAGAATAATTGAATGAATTTACAATCCTGTCGGGAAATCTATAAATTCAGTTTCAATTCCAGTTTCTTCCTTCAGTTTTTTTGCAACATTCTGAACGCCCACCGTTTCGCTGAAATAATGTCCCATCGCAATAAAATTTATTCCAGATTCTTTTATAAAATGGTACGCGCTATGCTCAGGCTCGCCGGTAATGTACGCGTCAAGATTTGCGGAAACCGCCTGAGAAACATCTTTTTCGCTTCCGCCGCCGCCAGAAACAATTCCCACCGTTCTCACAAGTTTTTTTCCAAACGGCAGAACGCAACGCGGATTTTCACCTTTGTTATGCGCGCGCTGAACCAGTTCTTCCACAGAAACTGGATTTTCCAGCTCGCCTTTTACGCCACACAGCATTCCGCGCCATTCCCCGAAAGGCTGTAAATTCTTCAGCCCGATACGCGCCGCCAGACCGTAATTATTTCCGTAAGGATTATTAGCATCCAGCGGAATATGACACGCATACAACGCCACATCATTTTTCAAGAACGGCACAAATCTTTTGTACGCAGCGCCCGCAAGAATTTCCGTTTCCGGCCAGAAAAGCCCGTGGTGAACAAAAAGAACATCCGCGCCAATTTCCGCGGCTTTCAGGGCGGTTTCCTGGCAAGCATCCACCGCAAAAGCAACTTTTTTTATCTGCTTTTTATCCGGCTCGCTATTTTGAATCTGAATTCCGTTTTTTGAAACATCAGCCGGATAATTTTCAATTTTCAGGAAAGTTCTAAAATATTCATCAAGCTCATTCAGCGTCATCCGTTCCTCCTGGAATCGCGGTCAAAGTTTTTTCAACTATCGTTTTCAAATTTTCCAAATCCGGCTCGCGCGGCAAATCCAAAAAATACGCAACGAACGGCGAAGTCTGCTGAACAAAACCGAATCCTTTGGAAGAATATTCCTCCAGCGAAGAAAGACTGAAAACTCCGGCGACATCCGCATTTTTTTCCTTGGAAAAATCATCAAGGCAAATTTCGCTCATCCAGTCGCCGACAACAAAAACCGGTTTTCTTTCCGAATCCGAATTTTCCTCCGAAAGAACAAAATCCAGCATCGCCTTAAGCTCCCGCTCAGAATTATATGAATAAAATTCTTTCTGCATTTCAAAAGCAACAGGATTTTTAAAATAATTCGCCAGCATAAAAAATTTCCTGAAAATCTTTGAATCCGCAAAACTGTTGAACCATTTCAAATCCCGCGAGTAAAAATCGCCGGAATAAACTTTAAATCCTTTTGCGGCAAGCATTTTCATATACGGAATATATCCAGCGGAATCAGCGCGCTTGTCGGAAAGCAAAATAATTGACTGACCGTTGAAAAGCTCTTCTTTTGAAGGCGAAAAAACTCTGATTTCTGCGGAAGGAAAATCAAAATCCCCAGTTTTTTCAAAACCGCCGGAAAAATCCCCGGAAAGCGGAATTTTTGCTTCCACGGAATTAAATTCTTTTTTGCTCAGAAAAACCGGACGGAATTTCACAATGACTGCGCCTTCAAAAAGACACAGCAAAATCAGAAAAACCGAGCCGAATTTGAACGCAAAACTGTAATGGTCAACGTAGAGACCGCCCATAAAACGCAAAAAAGCGCGGAAATTTGTAAAAAAGCAAAGAATTGAAATCAAAAGAATGAAAATCGAAAAAACATCCGCGTCCCAGGCAAGAATTTGCAGAACGGCAAGAACAACGCTTATAGGCGCAAGAATCGTGAGCGAGTCAACTTTTCCAAACTTAAGAAGAAAAATTCTTGCGCAGTTCAAAAGAATCAAGCTGATAATCAGCATTTCACCGAAAAAAGGAGTTTCCATAACTTGATTTTATAAAATTTCTTTTATTTATAGAAGATAAAAGCCGCAAATTGGCGCAAATCAAATTACAAAATTTTTTCAGGTTTTCCTGTAAGAAGAATGCGGAGATTCAATTTTATGTAGCACAAAATTTCCCGCGAATACGAATTCAGAACGAAAAGCGGCGGAGTTTTTGCCTCGACCCCAAAGAAATTTGAAAAGCCCATCCGCTCAGCAAGCCGCTCCGCTCGCGCAAGATGAAAATCGTTTGTAACAATCGCAACCGGCGCGGAAAGAATTTCTTCAACCGGGCGGCCGGAATATTCAGAAAGAATTTTTGCGCTGAACTGAAAATTCTGAATTGTGTCTTTCGCCTGATTTTCCGCAAGCACACGGTTTTCCGCAATTCCAAACGATTCCAAAGCCGGCTTCAGAACGTCGCTTTCCGGGCATGGAGCAAAAACGCCTTTTCCGCCGGTAACAACGCAAACCGCATTTGGATGCGCCTTCAAATATTCAGCGGCGGCGGCAACCCTGCGCTTTACAGAATCCGTAAGCTCAGCGTCTTTTGTAATTCCGCCGCCAAGAAGAATAACATATTCCGGATTTTCAGAGCCGTCAGCAAGTTTTGGATGGCAGATGAACCACAAATTTATTCCCGAAACAAGAATTCCGGCGCAAAGCACTGAAAGAACCGCGATTTTTGCCCATTTCACAGTTTTTTTCCAAAAATGATGTTTTCTGAAGCAAAAAATCAAAATGCAGACAACGGAAAGCCAGAACCAAACCGACGAAAACCCGAAAAACGAACCCAAAAAAGTTTCCGGGGAGCAAATACGGATTGCAATAAAATACAAATTGAAAAGAACCGCCAGAATCAGCCAAAATATCATAAATTTTCCTCGTCAACGCCAAGCCCGAAAAGCGCGAAATCACCTTTGCAAGGATCGTCCGGCCAAATTTTCTTCAGCTGGCAAGTTATTTTTTCCGCCGTTTTCATTGAAGCCGGCGCATTTTCTGAAATCAAATCCAATTTCACCGCCTCCTGAATAACGTGCGTGTCCAGCGGAATTATCAAGTCTGCCGGCGAAATCCAGCTCCACAAGCCCAAGTCAACCGGCGAATTCCGGCGAACCATCCAGCGCAAAAACATATTCACGCGTTTGTTTGCAGAATTTTTTCCTTTCGGAACAATTTTGCATTTTTCAAAAGCCAAAGAAACAGCTTCCGCCGGCGTTTTATTTTCTTCAAGGCAAGATTTTTTCACATAGCCGCCAAAAGTTTCGTTTTCTTCCAGCAGATTTTTAAAAGCCCGGAAAAGAATTTTCATATCTTCGTAAGAATAAAAACGGTAGAATTTTTCATCATCGTTTCCAGAAGCCGAAGAAAAATCCTTTTCAAAACCGCCGTTTTTTATCCAGCAAAAAATTCCGCCGGCACAATCCGCGGTTTCAAAAATAAACCGGATTTTTGGAATAAACTGTTTTCTGTTTCCAAAGGAAAGCATCGCCGCAACAAAAGCCGCAATTTCAACATCCGCCTGATTTTTATACCAGCGCAAAAACTGGCTCGGATCAGAATTCAAAAACGAAGAATTTTCGTATTTTTCGGCGAGTGCCTTCAGATTCCGCTTAATTTCTTCCGTCATACAAAACTAAAATCAGGCGAACAAATCAGTTTTTTTAAGCCACTCGCAAACAGCTTCCGCATCTTTGTCCAAAGCGCGGTCGTCCTCAACAAAAGCGCTCATTTTTCTAACTTCAGAATGAACCTTTTTTGTGAACGGTGCAAAATCCTCAAGGCCGGCCAAATCCACAGCCTGCATCGCGGCAAGCAAATGCGTAGCAAACTGAAGGAAAACCAGCTCAATCTGCTCGCTCAGCTTGCGCGCCGAAATTGTTCCCATCGAAACTTTGTCCTGGTTCAACGCTTCCGTTGGCGCAGAAGTTATGCTGACCGGAAAGCAGTAAGTCTGAACTTCCCCGCGGATTGCCGAAATTGTAATCTGAGCCGCCTTGAATCCAAGCCGAAGCCCAGCGCGCGGATGTTCCGGCGGAGTAACCGGAATCAAATTTTCCGTAAGCCCGTTGAATTTTCCGTCAATTATAACTTCAGCCTGCTTGTCGGACAAATCCGCAATGTTTGCCAAAGCCGTGCGCATATAATCGCAGGCAGCGCAAATATGGCCGCCGTAGAAATTTCCTGTGTTGTAAATTCGTTCAGCCTCAATATCAACAAGAGGATTGTCGTTCGCGCTGTTCAATTCCTCCGTAACCCAGTTTCGGGCAACGTGCAAAGTATCGCGGTAAACGCCATTTATCTGCGGCGCGCAACGAATTGAATATCTGTCCTGGATTTTATTCTGCTGAACAACAAATTTTTTTCCGTCCATTTTTGAAATCTGGCTCTGCAAAAAATCCTCGTACTTAAAAACGCGCTTTGAATCCTTTATAATATTGTAAACATACGCCGCCGACTCGCACTGTCCCTTGTGATTTTTTATTTCGCTGACTTTCGCAACAAACGGAGTATCCTTTCCGCGCGTAATTTCGCTCGTAACAGCCGTCAAAAAATCAGAAATTTTCGCAAGCCGCTCAGCCTTTTTCACCGCAAGCGAGGCAACCGCCGTCATAACAGAAGTTCCGTTCATCAGCGCAAGCCCTTCCTTCGCTTCAATCGGCAAAGGCTCAATTCCTTCCGCCTTGAACGCTTCCATCGTCGGCACAATTTTTCCCTTGTAATAAACATTTCGCTGACCCATTATCGCCGCCGCAAGATACGAAAGCGGCGTCAAATCACCAGAGGCCCCAACCGAACCAAGCTGCGGAATCACCGGAATAATATCCTTGTTCAAAAGCGTAACCATCATTTTTGCAAGCTCCGGCCGAATCGCCGAATGACCGCCCTTCACATTTCCATTCAACCTTGCAAGAACAACCGCGCGCCCAGTTTCCCGGTCAAATTTCGGACCAAGCCCAATTCCATGATAAGTGCAAATAATCCGCTGAAGCTCGCCAGCCTTGTCAACGCTAATCTGATTGTGGCACGAATCACCAAAATCCGTTGTAACACCATAAGTCGGAACGCCAGTATTTATGTAATCCATCAAAAATTTGCGGCTTTCCTCAAGACCCGCCCAAAATTCCTTGTTTTCCGGCAATTTAACATCTTCATTTTTGTAAGCAACCGCGCAAACATCCTCAATCGTCAAACCATTGCCATTAACTGTAACCGACATTTTTTCTCCTGCGAAAACGTACTTTTTTTTCTTTGGGCGCCAAATTCCTTCAGCAAACGGGCTTTTCGTGGTTCCGCTCACCGCTCATTGCTCGCTGCGCTCGCAACAAGCCTCCGGCCTGCCACTACAATCCCGGGCGCAAAAATACTGAATAAATAATTGTATTGCAAAAACCAGAAAAAAGAAACCTTATTTTTTTAGGGTCAGCAGAATATCTTCGCCAAAACGCCTTATTTTTTCCAGCTTGAATTCAAACGCTTCGGAAGTTTTTTCCACGCCAAGCCCCGCAACCGGGCTTTTCGCATTTCCCCCGAAAATTTTGGGCGCAACAAAAGCATAAATGCAGTCCGCAAGATTTTTTTCAAGCACAGAAAAATTTATTTCGCCGCCGCCTTCCACAAGAATGCTGTCAATTTTACGTTTTCCAAGCTCGGCAAAAAGCTCCTCCAGACTGATTTTTCCGTTTTTGTCCGCGGAAACAGCCAGAACCTCAACTTTTTTCTGCTCCAGCGCAAGTTTTTTTTCCTCAAAAGATTTTTCATCGCAGCGCAAAGCCGCCACAAAAGTCTTTATTTCATCCGCCGTCTGAACAATTTTTGATTCCAGCGGAATTTTCAAATGCGAGTCGCAGATTATTCTCACAGGATTTTTTCCGCCTTTGCAACGGCAGTTCAGCATCGGGTTGTCTTTTAGAACAGTTCCAATTCCGCAAAGAATTCCCGCGTATCGGTTTCTTAGCTTCTGAACAAAAGCGCGGCTTTTCTCTCCGCTAATCCATTTTGACTCGCCGGTCCGAGTTGCGATTTTTCCATCCAAAGTCATCGCATATTTCAGCGCAACGTAAGGTCGGCCAGTTGTAATATAATGGAAGAAAATTGGATTCAACGCATCACATTCATCTTTCAGAAAATCTTCAGTCACTTCAACGCCGTGCTGGCGCAAATATCCGTTTCCTTTTCCGTGAACAAGCGGATTCGGGTCGCGGCTTCCAACAACAACGTGCGCGATTCCGGATTCAACAAGTGCATAAGTGCAAGGCGGCTGCTTTCCAAAATGACAGCACGGTTCAAGCGTAACGTAAATCGTTGCGCCAGCTGGATTATTTCCACGCGCAGCGCAGTTTTTCAGAGCATCGCGCTCGGCGTGCAAATCTCCGTACTTATGATGAAATCCTTCGCCAATTATTTCGCCGTTTTTTACAATTACCGCGCCAACCAGCGGATTCGGGTTCGTCCAGCCTTCTCCGCGGCGCGCCAGACGGATTGCGCGGCGCATAAATTTCTTTTCAGATTTTTCCATAAATTGCGTTTGCTCCACAGAATTTTTACTGCAAATCCGGATTTTCCAAAAGTTCCTGCAAATCTTTCACGGTTTCACAGATGTAATCAGCGTTGCTGGATTCAGCTTCTCCTTTTGAACCATAACCGTACAGCACCGCCGCAACTTTTATTCCGTTTTCATGCGCGCCGTTAATATCGTTTTCGCGGTCGCCGACCATTATTATCCGCGGCTTGTCTTTTTCCGTAAGGTCGCAATTTTTCATCGCATACTCAATAACCTGGGCTTTCCGGCAGCGGGATTTGTCAAAAGTGCTTCCGCCAACAAAATCAAAATATTTTTTAAGGTCAAAATGCTCCAGAACAATATTCGCCTGCGGCTCGGGCTTTCCGGTTGCAAGCACGATGTGTTTTTTTTCAGACTTAAGTTTTTCCAGAAGCGGCACAATTCCTTCATAAACTTTGTTGTTGTAAATTCCTTTTGCCGCATAATGCTTCCGGAAGATTTCAACGGCTTCAACGCACTGCTCATGCGAAAAACCGCAGTATTTTGGAAGACTGTCCCAAAGCGCAGGCCCCAAAAACGGCATCATCTCTTTTTCAGTTTTCCTGATTCCAAAATGATTGAAAATTTCCTGAAGCGACTCAAAAATTCCCGGCCGCGAATCCGTCAAAGTTCCATCCAAATCAAAAAAAATATAATCTTTCATATCCTGTTATTTTCCTACGCAAAAACGGCTGAAAATGCTTTCCAGAACGTCGTCGGCGGTAACTTCGCCGGTAACTTCGCCTAGAGAATTCAGCGCGTCCTCCAAATCCTGAACAACTGCGTCCAGGGCAAAATCTTTATCCGCCGCCACAAGGGAATGTTTCACGCTTTCCAACGCTTCTTCAACCGCCATTTTTTGCCGCGCCGAGCCAAGGCCAGCCTGCGGACGTTCATTCTGCAAGCCGGAAAACAGAATCTCTTTAACCGCGCTGTAAAGCTCTGAAAATCCGTTGCCTTTTTTTGCGCTGATCCGGATTTCTTTTTTTATGTTTTTAAAATCGTTTTTAGGAAGCTCAAGTTTTTTTTCACCGGCAATTTTTCCATCCACGGAATCAATTTTGTTCCAGCAGAAAACCACCGGTTTTGCGACATTCTTCAAGAATTCAACATCATCATCTGAAATTCCGGAATTGCTGTCGCACAAATACAAAATCACATCGGCATCTTCGGTAAGATTTTTTGTAAGTTCAACGCCATGCGCCTCAATCACATCCTGAGTTTCGCGGAGCCCCGCTGTGTCGAAGAGCCTCACCGGAAGTCCGCCAAAATCAACCCAGCTTTCAAGCCAGTCGCGCGTGGTTCCTTCAATATCGCTCACAATCGCCCTGTCTTCTTTTAGAATCGCATTGAACAACGATGATTTTCCTGCATTTGTCCGGCCGCAAAGCACAACCCGCGCGCCATCCTGATAAAGTTTTTCGCCTTGCCAGGAATCATTCAGCTCGGAAAGCCGCTGAACCGCCTGCTGCAAGTCTGAACGGTCAAACGAGTCGGCAATCGTTTCCTCATCTTCCGGATATTCAATTTCAACTTCAATTGAAGCCAGCGTGTCTGTGATAAGTTTTTTTATGCTGCTGATTTCCTCAAAAAGATTTCCAGCCAGCCGCCCAACCGCCCGGCTCCGGCTTTCACCTGTGCGGCTTTCAATAATTTCCTGAACTGCCTCCGCCTTTGTAAGATCCGCCTTGCCGTTTATAAACGCGCGGAAAGTAAATTCCCCGCGCTCAGCCTGACGGAATCCGTTCCCAAGCAAAAGATTTTGAACCGCCATAACAACGCCCGGTCCGCCGTGGCAGCTGATTTCAACCATTTCTTCGCCTGTAAAACTTTTTGGAGCGCGGTAAACGCTGACCATCACTTCGTCAACTTTTGCGCCGCCGTTTTTTATCCATCCGTACACAAGCGAATTTCCTGCCGCTTTAAGCAACGCTTCCGGCCGGGAAAAAATTTTTGAAAGCAAACGGACTGAATCTGTTCCCGAACAGCGGATAATTCCAAGAGCCGCCGGTGCTAACGCCGTGGCAACTGCGCAAATCGGTTCTTCCGGAGCATATTTTGGATTAGGCATTTAAAAACTCCACTTTTTATCAAAAAATCCCATCTGCAGAACCGGCGTAAACGCTGATTCTTTCGGCAAATCCAGCTTTTTTCCGTGGTTGTAAATTTGGTCCGCTCTGGAAAGTCCTTCATTTTCAAATGCCGGAGCCTCCTGAGTTCCAAGCGCGGGCTTTCTGAATTTCAAATCCGCTTCCGGGCAAGTTCCAATAAACGGCTCATCCTTTGAAACATCCGGGGAAAGCATTTCGTAATTTCCAGAATTATTCCAGTACATATATCCGTGGTCAACAGAATCGCGCACGCCGAAAATTTCCTTCAGAACGTAATCTTTGTTGTAATACTGCCGGTCGTAGCTTACGTTCAGATAAAACGCCTGAACCCAAGGGCGTACAACAACCCTGTTTCGCGCAAGAATTGAATTCCGGTACGTTCCATAATAATAAATTCTGTAAACCCGGTCTTCCACCGGAGGATAATTCATGAACGCATTTTCAAAATGGCTCGGATAAAACATCGGACCTATAACGTCAACATATTCCGCCATCATTTCAACATCCTGGCCAGTGCGTGTTCCGCTTCTGTACCAGCCGTTCGCACCGTAAATATCAATTCCAATCGGCGCTTTTATATTTTCCCGCGCATATTTCAAAAAAGAAACGAGCGCGCTTTCCTTGTCCATTCCTTCGCTTTTCCAGCGGTAGCTAGCCTGGCGCAAATTATAGCCGTCCGTTGGAAATCTTATGTAGTCAAACTGAATTTCATCAAATCCGCGGGCAATAAGTTCCTTCGCAATCGCAACGTTGTATTCCCAAACTTCCGGGCAATACGGATCAACCCAGTTTTCATCGTAATAAACAGGATTTTTTCCTGTTACTTCGCCAGTTTCCTCATCAACAATATCTTCGTATTCTTTTATTCCAACCCAAGGAGATTTTGTGTTGTAATTCCAGACCGCGTATTTCGAGCCGCCGAATTTCGCAAGATTTCTGTCCTTGAAAACAACAATCCGGGCAATCAGATAAATATCATCTTTTTTGAATTCCTCAACAAAATGGTCAAGGTCAACCGCATACTGAGTAACTTTTCCCTTCGATTTTACAAGCTCGTCTTTTGTGTCGTAACGGAGCAGCCCGTAATCATCCTTCATATCGATGACAAGACTGTTCAATTTGTTGTCTTTTATGATTTTTTTGAATTTATCAATTCCAGACTGAAGCCTGCACTGGTACGCTGAAACATAAACGCTTTTCTGGCCAAGCGCATTTTTTCCATATTCTGAATTAACTGTTCCCGGATACAAAAGCCACAATTCATTCAAAAGAAGACCTTTTTTGAATCCAGTCCGGTTGTACGGAATCCATGCTGAATTTACATTTCCCGGAACGCACGCAAAAGTTTTTTTCCAGTCTTCAAGTTTTTCCGGAACGCCAGGATTTGTGTAGTCATCAAGATTAAGCGCGCCAAGATTTTCATTTTTTGAATACAAAAGCTTGTTGTCAACAACTGTAAGGCCGTCAAAAGTTTCAGCGGGCTCCTCGCCTTTGTAAATCATTTCGCCCTGGCGGTTCGGCCAGTCAAATTTGTAAATCCGAGGAATAAAAGTCTGGCTCAAATAAATGTCAACGTAAGAAGTTCCGTATTCATCCTGAACAAGAACCGGAAGAATATCTGAAATTTCATCCGGGCTTGTAAGCGTCGGCATCATTTCAAATCCTTTTGCAACGTCAAACCATGCAGGCCGAGCAGCATCAGGTTTTATGTATGAAAGTCCGAAAATCGGGTGGCTCATAAAAACCACAAGCTCCGTTCCCGTAGTTCCATCGCTCAAAGTAACAGGCATCGAGCCAATAGCGCAAGCCTTTACGCCTGGAGTGGCCGCGCTCATCGAACCGAGGCTCTTCCAGTTCCGGCCGCCGTCGCGTGAAAGATAAACCGCGTCTTTTGTAGCCGTAACAAGCTGCTGCGGATTCAACGGATTTGCGCACAAATCTTTTAAATTCTGAACGCGCGTTTCAAATTCAGTATTTTTTCCGTCGTAGCTTTTTATTGTGGAAAGCGGCAGCCCCGAATTTCTGTACTCAAAAATTTCCAAATCTGAAGAAAAAAGAATTCCCCGGTTTGTCCTAAAATACCAGTTTACAATATTTTTTCCATCTTCAGCAGGAATTTCTGTGCGCACAATCTGCTCAACGGAACCTTCAGTCCAAATCGGAAAAAACGAATTTCCGCTGGAAACTTTGAAAAGCCCCTTGTTTGTTCCAACAATGAAAACCTTGGAATCACCGGCCGACGAAATTTCCTCCGCCGCTTTTGATTTTTCCGGCAGTTTATACAAAGGTTTCGCCGATTTCGCATTTAAAACAGCAAAAACAAAAAAAGATGCCACAAGACAAAAAATGTATTTTTTCATACATAGTCTATCGGCATCTTTTTAAAGATATTTAACTTGAATTTCAGTCCGGTGAATTAAATAATTTCTTCCAGGGCTTTCAGTACATCCGGGTCGTAAAGATTTGATTCCGCCTCAAGTTTTTCCAGGGCTGATTCCTTGTCCATTCCGCCGCGGAACGAACGTCTGCTTGAAAGCGCGTTGTAGCTGTCCGCAACACGAATAATGCGCGCAATCTGCGGAATTTTGTCTCCTTTCAAGCCTTCCGAATATCCAGTTCCGTCAAAATTTTCATGGTGGTATTTCGCCGCGTCGCTGAAAACTTTCCAGTATTTTTTAGGAACGAATTCAAGCTCTTTTTCCGCAAAATCAATATGATGACGAAGCATATCCTTCTGCTCGTCAGAAAGAGTCTGCGCCTTCAATGTTTCTTCCTCAACTGAAAGGAATCCCGCATCGTAAACCATCGCCGCGCAAAAATAAACCATCGCATCGTGCTGTCGGCATCCAAGATTGGTCGCAAGCTTGAACACAATTTCCGAAACATTCTTTGAATTATTTTTTCGGCCGGTCGCCTCGTCGATTTTTTCACCGATTTCGCGGCATTTCTGCGCAAGTTCCGCCAAAGCCTCTTTTTCTTCCTGAGTATCTTCCGGTTCCGGCAGCGAGCTTTGGCTCCACGTTGAAGAGCCCGCCAGCTTCAATCCTTCATCGCTGTAAAGCCCGGCGATTCCGCCAATCATAAGCTGGTTCGTCTGGCTCTGGTTCGCCGCCAGCAGCTTGAACGCTTCCGCATACTGCATCTGCTGGATATGATTCTGTTTTACGCTGAAATGCATAATCAGCAGAATCAGTCCGACAATCAGAAGAATCATAACAATGCAAATTACAACGACAATAAAAATTTTCGTCATATTTGTGTTCATTGTCTTTGAAACTTCCGCCATCTGCTGCGAATTCTGCTTGCTCTGGTCAAGCATTTTTTCACCAAGATCGGTGATTGCGCTTTGCGTGCTGCTGGTTGACTCTTTTATGCTGTCCAGAAAATCCTGCTGCTGCTTTTTGTCCGCCGCTTTTTCAGCCGCCGCAACATTTGCTTCAATCTGGCGCATCAGTTTTGTAAGCTCAGGCGTATTCACTTCCGGATATTTTTCCACAAGATTCGTTTTTACATCAATAAACGAGCTTTCAACATATTTGCGCTGCAAATCCTTCAGACGCTGAGTATAAATTGAGCGCGCAAACACAAGAACATTCGCAGGAATAACGCCGCCGTTCATTTTTCCAAAATTCAGCGAGGCATTGATATTTTTGTACGCATCAGAAATATTTCCGTCGTCATAGGCTGTCGAAGCGCGCTCCAGATAACGCTGAACCATCGCATCGTTTGAAGACTGCGCAAAAACAACAGAGAAAGAAATCAAAAACATCAGAAAAGTAGTAATTATTTTTTTATTTGACAACATTTTGAGCTCCAATTGCAAGAATAATTCCGGCACGGTTTTCAATGCCAGATTCTTTTACAAACAATGTATCTTTTACTCCAATATTAAAATTAAGCTGAACTTTATCCATTTTCATAATTGGCAATGTAAAATTAATAGCAGAATTCATCGCAAAATTCAAACCGTCATACACAAGATGACCAAGAAGATAGTCAGCATTCAAAGAAAATTCCGCGTTTCCAAGAGCGATATGGTTCAGCCCAAGCCCGAAAACAGGACTGTAAACCGTTTCCTGAAGGCAAGATTCGTTGCCGCTTCCAGAATCCATTTTTATAACGCTCGCAAATCCCGCCCGGAACGAAAGCCATTTTCCCAGGCTAGAAAAACTTATTTTTGGAATCAAACTGAAATTTCCAACAATTGTGCTATCGTCGCCGAAGAACGGAATAATTATCGCATCTCCGCCGACATCCGCACCAATCATAATTTTGTCGAAACTGTATTCGTAAGTAAAATCGCCGCTCAAACCATAACGGAAACTTGAATAACTGTCGCTTGTGTCAGAAATAAAAGTTCCGTCAAAAAGCCCGAATCTGAATGCCCAGAAAGTTGAGGAAAGTTTTTCATTCTTTTCTTTTAAATAAACCGTGTTTCCGCTGGCCGTGCTCATTGAAACATAGTCTTTTTCAATAATCGCGCGCTGCTTTGCCTTTTCTGCCTCAAAGCGCGCCTGCTCAGCCTGCTGACGCTGCTCAATCGCAAGCCTTTGCTCCTTCTGTTTTTCAAGAGCCGCCGCAATCGAAGAATAAAGCTCGACCGCCTCCATGTTGTCAAGATTGTTGTCAATCACAACAAGAGCCGCTTCGCTCGCAAATTCATAATCCTCAGAAACTATAAGATGACGAATTTTTTTCATCGTATAGTTTTCAATAAGATAATAGTTCCGGTCTTCATTTGATTTTGAAAGAATTCCGTCAAGCTCGCTGTCTGAACGGTCAACAAACGCAATATCAACCTGACGGTAAACAACCGTAACGTACGCGTCAATCGCAAACGCCGGAAGAGCTCCAAAAATCAAGGCGAAAACAGCCAGTATAACAAAAAATCTACAATTTCGCTTCATAAAACCGCCTTAGAATACGCTTAGCCTTATACCTTCTGCAATCTGCGGCACAATATTGTTAATGTCAACAGTTGTGCTGGAAACATCAGTCGGAATAAACCACAATGAAAATTCTGTGTACAACGAAAGTGAGCTGAAACACTTCATATTCGGGAACTTGACCTTCGGGAATTCAAGCTGCGCAAGAATCGCCGAAAGAATCTGTGCCTCGCCGGAACCTGATTCGTTGAACCTGCTGAACTGCGCGCCGACCGCCAGATTTGCGCTCAGCCATTCAAAATCTCGTCCAAAGAAGAAACTGAACGGAATATTTGCGACGTTTGCAAGAATTTTAATTCCCATAACGTTGTCGCCGCCGTAACGCATTGAAGTGTTGCTGAACATATCCCGCTGCGCCTGAGTGAACTGTCCCCACTGGAACTGAACTTTTACAACATCATCAAAGAATGTAAGTCCAACGCCAATATCAAACAGAGTTGCGCCCCAGAAATGCCAGTCAAGATACAATCCCTGGATGAACGACGGAACTTCATACGAAGCCTTGTCGCCTTTGCGAAGCGTAAGCTGAACATCCTTCAAGCCGACAGTATCGCTGGAAAGTCCGCTGAAAATAAGATCCTGGTTGTAGCGTCCGCCAATGCTCGGGCTAATCAGGCGGATATTCGGCGCAGTATTGTCAATCTGAATAATTGTGCGCTCAATCGCCGTTTCTCCGTTGCGCATAGTCGCTCGGACAATCATAAAATGGAAGCCTTCCGCAATATCCTGGTTTTCCACGCGGTACATCCATTTTTCACCTTTTGAAACCTGGGTGAATGACTTTCCGTTGTCAAAGCTGATTTCAATTTTTGAAACTTTTTTATTGTTGATTGCCTCTTTCTGGTCTTTTGTCGCCTTTTTAGTTGAGGACAGAACTTTTTCTTCCTCGCTCAGCGAATAGCCGGCGTGCCCCTTGATGTACGGACGCCCCGTTGCAAAATCTCCATAAGTAAAGTTGTCAATAGTAACCCAAGGTCCCACAGAATTATATTCAATAGTTTGAACCCTTGAACGAACTATCTGGCCTGTTTCAACCTTTGCGTCAACGCGGTAAGTATGCTCGCCGTCCGTAATGATTTCAGGCGTTATTTCAAACTTAAAATAGTCGCTTTCCGTCAAAGTTGTTGCCGCAATGAATTTATCATCGATGTAAAGGCTCAATGTTTCAATTTTGTTGTCAGCCTCCGCGCTTCCGTAAATATTGAAAGTTCCCTGCTTATGCTCGCCGTTCAGAGGATACAAAAGATTCACCGTGGCAAGCGCCTTGTTTTTATTCAGCATTACATTTCGGCTAACGTGAGTCGCGTTCTGCGCTTTATCCAAAGCCGTAAGCTCAATGTTGTAAGAACCGTTTTCAAGTGAAGAAATATCAATGTTCTGCGCAATAATCCGGTCAAGCTTGAAATCAATTCGCTGCAAGCTTCGCGGAACAGCCTTTCCGTCAAGGCTTCTTACTGTAACAAACAAATCAGTGATGTTTACGTTGTCAAAAGCATATCCGCTGAAGAACAACGGACCTGTTGTCGCGGAATAATCCAGCGGATAATCCAGAACCATTTCCGGAGCTTTGTTGTCAATATTTATCAAACTTGAATACAAACCGGAAATTCCGTATTTATCAATAACCCTGATGAACACAACGCTCGTGCCGTTCGGAATTGCGCGTGAATCAAACGTGTATGACCAGTTCATTGTTCCAACCGCATTGTTGTAGCTGTTTCCGTTGTCCAGGGAAACAAGAACTTTTTCAATGCCGTTATTATCGCTCGCAATGCCAGTCAAAGTTATAAGCCCTTTGTTCGCCTTGTCGATTGTAGGAGTTTCCACCGCTCCCTTCGGCTCTTCCGTAGAAACCCTGAATTTTCTTTCCGCAACAGGACCTTTCACGCCGTTTATGTCAACCGCGTAAACATTGATTGTATGCTCGTTGTCCGTCATCGTTGAGAAAGGAACATCGATTGCAAAACTTGTTCCAGGCTCGTCAAGCTTGATATACGAGCCGCCGTCAATTCTATAGTAAATAGTTGAAGGACCGTCATCATCGTAAACAACGCCGGAAATTGTAAAGTCGCGTGTAATAACATCCTCGTAAGTTGGAAGATGAATTTCCGCAACCGGCAAGTCCGATTTTGAGTCAATCAGGAATTTCCATGCTTCATAAGAAGAAACATTTCCAGCCGCATCAACAAATTCAAAAGACATTCCATCGTCAATCGGCATTTCCAAAGTTCCAACATGAGTTGAAACAAATGTTGAGGAAATATCCTTGATTTCCGTGCGCGCTCCGGCAGATTTTCCTGTAGGCGGCGCAATATAGAACGCTTTTTCAAAACTTGCATTGTCGGAAACATTGAAACAAACAAGATTGTCGCCATTTACAGTCGCATCATCATTTGGAACAACAATTTCAACAGCCGGCGGAGTCACATCCTTGTATGCTGCGGTTCTTGCGTAGGCAACATTTCCTGCCACATCATAAACGCGGACATCCAGCTCAACCAAACCGTCTTCCACAGAGCTGATATCAGCAGTTCCGCTGAAAGTCGCTCCAACTGCCGTTCTGCCGGCCGCGCTCAAATTCAGCATTTTCCAGGTTGCGCCATTGTCAACAGAATATTCCGCGCTTTTTATTCCGCTCGGATCAGCCACAGTTCCTGTAACGCGCAGGGAATTTTTCACCCACTGATGAAGTTCCGGAGTTACAATTTTCACTTCCGGCGCGCCGTTGTCAACAATAAAATTCACCGCGGAAGAATTATAGGAAATTCCGTTCGCATCTTTTACGCGGACTGCAACAGAATTGAACGAACCTTCCTTTTCAGGAATAATTTTCACCAGATTTCCCTGGCGTTCGATTTTAAGTCCGTTTGCCGCCGAAACAAAATCCGCGCTCACAAGTTCCGGAACATTTGCATAAAAACTAAAGCTTTCGCCCGGACGCATAATGTAAACGCCCGAATCCCGGTCATATTTTGAATCAGAATCTTCTATTGAATAAACCGCGCGCCTGTCGTCAATCATTGAAGAATCAACTGGACGCACAACCGCAACCGTTCCAGAAAGTTCTTTTGAAGCGGAACCAGCTTTTACAGAAAGCTTGATTTTGTTCATTCTTGCCGGAAGATTTTCAAGAGGAATTTCCACAATCCAGCGATTTTCCTTTTCCTCGGATTTTGAAACAACCGCCGCGCCGCCCGACTGTTTTGAACCGCCCGGAACGTCCGCCCCGGAAATTTCATAGCTTGCGGAAATTTGAGTTGCTGAATCAATATACGCTGTCAGCGATGATTTTTCGCCCCTTGCCAGAACAACTGGAATTCCGCTCGCATAATCTTTTCCGCCGGCCTTTGCAAAAGCCGCTTTTATCTCAGGAATTTTATTCGCATTGAATCTTGAAGAAACAGTTTTGCCGCCGCCGTATTCAACAGAAAGCTGAAGAGCATTTGCGCCGTCATTCATTTCTGAACGCTTGTAAACGCTGAATGAACGTTCCAGCTCCCCTTGATATGCCACGCCAGCGTACGCATTTTCGCCGTCAGCCCAGACAACCATCGGAAGTTTCGGAGAACCTTTCGCGCCTTCAGGAAAATCAGGAATATTTCTAAAGCCAACAACTTCGCTAGTTTTATTTCCGCCGGCGCTTTCGGCAGTTACTTCAACAAAATAAATTCCGTACGCGCTTGTGTCAACCGGAATGCTGAAAGAACGTCCCGCGCCAAGAGGAACAATTTCCCCGGCTGAAATATTTTCCATCGAATTTACGATTCCAGCGTTCATATTCGCCCTTGAAGAAAAAATTCGGTACGAAACTGAACCGATTCCGGAATCACATGAAACTGAACCTGAAACAACCGCGCTTCCGCTGCTCGCATCCAAAAGCTGAACATCAGAAGATTCAGAAATTCTTATTTTTGGAAAAGCCGAATCCTGCTTGAAAACAATTTTTCGCGAATCATAAACAAGCCCCTGGTCGGTTGTAACGCGAACAACAACAGGCTCAGAAGAACCGTTCACATCGCCCGCAGAAATAATAATCTGGTTTCCTGAAAGCCGCGCCGAAGCAAAAGGAGTTTTCGGAACAATTTCAACGCTCCGCGCGTTTCCGCCTATAAAATATCCAGTGGCAGGAAATTCCTTGCTGCTCTGAATCACGCCGTTTTCATCAATTATACTGTCATCAAAAACAACTTTCGGCTCAGATTCTGGAACAACCGAAGTATTCACAACATCAACAATCGCCTTGTAATTCCGGGTTCTTCCAACAACATCCGTTGCTGAAATATAAATTTTCGCGATTCCTTTCGGGAATTCATCATTTATCGGAATATTCACCGCAAACGAGCCGGCAGAATTCAGCTCATAATCATTCTGCCGAACGCCGTCTTTTCCCCAGCGAGTTTCAACATGAACGGCAGAAAGCCCGACGCTGCTGGAAACCGTTGTTGTAAACGCCGCTCCAGCTTCCGGGTGAACTTGAATTCCATTCACAACAGGAATTCCTGCAATTTTTGCCTCTGAAAATTCTGGAAGCGCGCCTCTAGCCTGAAATTCAGCGGTCGCCACATCGCTTTGCACACCGTGACGGTCTGTAGCAACAACTGAAACAGTATGTTTTCCAGCCGAAAGCTCCGAGCCTTGCGCAAGAATTCCGTAGAAAACGCCTTTTGTCTGCTCTTCAATCCATTCGCCGCCGTCAAGACGATATTTTACAGATTCAATTCCGTCTTTGTCAGTTGCAATTCCGCGGATAAAAAGAGAATCGCCACTTTCCACAAGGGATTCCGCCGTCGGAAAAGCGATTTTCACCTGCGGCTTGTCGAGCGACTCATCAATAAAAATATTCTGAGAAACTGTAATCACGTTTCCAGCCACGTCAGTTGCAGAAATAGTAAATTTCCTTGATTTTTCAGTTGCTCCGGCAAGGTCAAATTCCTTCGCCCAGAACGGATTTCCCGGAATAATTTCAAAATCTCCGGATTCTTTTCCAAAAGTCCAGCTCAGCTTTGCAATTCCAACCGTGTCTTTTGCATATCCGGCAACCGCTAGCTTTCCAAACTGAGGAGTTTTATCCGCCGGCTGAAGAATTTTCACATCAGGACTAGTGTTGTCTATAAAATAAAGAAATGAATAAATTCCTTCCGAGCCGGCGTTGTCAACAGCCTTGAACCAGATTACCGCCGGACCGTCCGGGAATTTTTTTGTATCAATTGAAATATCAAATTCAATTTTGTCTTTTTTGCGCGAAAGCTTAACATTGCTGAAAGAATTTCCCTGGTCAACAGAATAAGCAAGACTCTTTATTCCGTTTCCGTCAGCAACAGTTCCATGAAATTTTACAGTTTTAGAAACAAGAGTTCCCATAACTTTATTGTCAATATTTGTAACCGGCTGGCGGCGGTCAAGATTCCAGGTGATTTCAACAGGTTTTCCAACAAGTCCGTTTATATCGCAGCCAACAACTTTTATCGAATGAAGTCCTTCCTCAAGCTCCGTTGTGTCAAGATAATAAGACCAGAATTCCTTTCCTTTCGCCCGGACAGGATGTTCCTCGTCGCCGTCAAGAATCAAATCAACATACTCAACGCCGTCATCGTCAACGCAGGTTCCAACGATATTCAAGTTGCCTACAATCCGCATTCCCTGGTGAGGATTAGTTATTCCGCAGACCGGCAAGTCAGAATTCGGGTCAAGATAAATATTGAACGGACCTTCAAGCGCAATGTTTTCGCTCAAGTCCGTTGCCTTTACCATAATATTGTATTTTCCGGCTTTTCTGCTGTTCAAGTCAAAAGAATCCTGCCAGCTCTTCAGATTTTCAACGCTGTGAGTTTCCACATCACGCGCCCATAAAATTCCACCAAAACAAAGAGTCGCAAAAATTACAAAAAAAGCCTTTGCTAGTTTCATAGAATATTCTCCATTCTTTTTTAAATACAAATCAATTTTAATCCAGAAATATGTAATTGACAAATTTTTACAGTTTTTTATCGGAAATTTTGTTCAAATTCTTTAAATTTTCCCGGCAAGTGATAAAATTACAAACTATGAACGAAACAGAAGAAAAAATCGAAGCTTTTCAAAGAATTTATGACGATTCAGAAAACATTGTGTTTTTTGGAGGAGCCGGCGTTTCAACAGAAAGCGGAATTCCAGACTTCCGAAGCCAGGACGGACTTTACAGCCAGGAATGGAAATATCCGCCGGAAACAATCATAAGCAGAAGCTTTTTCAATGCGAATCCTGTGGAATTTTACCGTTTTTATAGAAAAAAACTGATTATAAAAAATGTCGAGCCGAACATAACGCATTTTCAGCTTGCAAAAATGGAAGAAAAAGGCAAACTCAAGGCCGTGGTAACGCAAAATATCGACGGACTTCACCAGAAAGCCGGAAGCAAAAACGTTTTTGAACTGCACGGAAGCATCCTAAGAAATTTCTGCATGAAATGCGGCGAAAAATACAGCGTGGATTTTATTGAAAACAGCGAAAATTCACCCGACAAACTGCCCCGCTGCACAAAATGCAACGGACTTGTAAAACCGGATGTAGTTCTTTACGAGGAAAGCCTTGACCAAAATGTAATCGACGGCGCAATAAACGCAATCCGCCGCGCAGACACTCTTATAATCGGAGGAACTTCGCTGGTGGTTTACCCGGCCGCCGGACTGATTGACTACTTCACCGGAAAAAATATTGTTTTAATCAACAAGTCAGAAACTTCCGGAGACCGCAAGGCAAATCTTGTAATCCACGAAAGCCTGGGGAAAATTTTCGGCGCGCTGAAAGTTTAGAAAATTCCGCGCGCTTTAAATTTCAAGATTCCGCCGGCCAGCAAATTCTGGAAACATTCGTGTTTCCGGCTATTCCTGGTTCGGCGCAATTATATTGTAAAGACGGTTCAAATCTTCTTTTGTAAAATAATTTATTTCAATTGACCCTTTTTCAAGCGTTCCTTTTAAAGTAACTTTTGTGCCGAACACATCAATAAATTTCTGCTCAATCCGGGCGATTTCCGGGTCTTTTTTAACAGTTTTTTTCGCCGGCTTGCTGGAAGCCGCTCTTCCGCCGTTATTGTAAACCTGGGCAAGCTCCTCCGCCTCCCGGACGTTCAAGCCGCTGCCGATAATTTTTCCGAACATAATGCGCTGGTCAGCAGGATTTGAAACTGAAAGCAAAGCCCTTGCGTGTCCAGAAGTAATCTGCCCGTCAACAAGAGATTTTTTCATATCGTCAGGAAGCTTCAAAAGCCGCACGGAATTTGTTACGGTTGAACGATTTTTTCCAACGCGCTTCGCAACTTCCTCGTGGGTAAGCTCGCCAAGCTCCATCAGATTGTAATACGCCTTCGCCTCATCGATTGGATTCAAATCCGCACGCTGAATATTTTCAATCAACGCAACCTGAAGCCTTTGAATTTCATCAAATTTTCTGATTTGAACCGGAACTTTTTTCAGCCCGGCAAGAAGAGAAGCCCTTGTTCTGCGCTCGCCAGCAATAATATAGAATTTTCCGTCGCCGGTCGGCTCAATGATAATAGGCTCAATAACGCCGTTTTCCCGGATTGAATCAGCCAGCTCCTCAAGTTTTTTCTGATCAAATTCAGTGCGCGGCTGCTTAGGGTTCGCAATAAAATCAGCAGGATCCGCCCACAAAGTTCCGTCGTCATCCACAGAAACGCCTTCCGGAAGATTCGTAGGCTTTCCATTTTCATCTTTTTTTATATCGTCTGCGCTTCCAAGCCCGGAAAGAGGAACGCTGTCAGCGCCGCCCATAAGAGCATCCAGTCCGCGGCCCAGACCTAATCCACCAATTTTAGCCACGATGCATTATCTCCTCTGCGAGTTTTCTGTAGCTTTTCGCCCCAGCGCATTCAGGATCATAGTTGCAAATCGGAAGCCCGCGCGAAGGAGCTTCAGAAAGCCTTACATTGCGCGGAATTATTGTGCTGAAAACAACATCCTTGAAATAAGTTTTTACCTGCATCACAACATCCTGAGCAAGCCTTGTGCGCGAATCGTACATTGTAAAAAAGATTCCGCCGATTGTAAGCTTAGGATTTATTCCCTGCTGGACTTTATTAACAGACTTCAGAAGAAGCGTTATTCCTTCAAGGGCAAAATATTCACACTGCATTGGAACAAGAACCTGGTCAGCGGCCGCAAGTCCGTTCAAAGTAAGAATTCCAAGAGAAGGCGGACAGTCAATCAAAATATAATCATAAACTTCCTTTAAAGGATCCAGGACTTTTTTCAGGAAGAATTCGCGGTTTTCCTGCTCAACAAGCTCGATTGCGGCTCCAGACAAATCAATGGAGGCGCTGATTGCATCAAGATTTTCAACAGGCGTATGTTTTATTGCCTGCTCAGAAGTTACCTGGCCGGCAAGCAGCTCGTAAATTGTAGGCTTGTCCTTTGAAACGCCGACTCCGCTGGACATATTTCCCTGCGAATCAAAATCAACAAGAAGAACTTTTTTTCCAGAAAGCGCAATATACGCTCCGATATTTATGCAGGAAGTTGTCTTTCCAACTCCGCCTTTCTGGTTTACAAAAACAATAGTCTTTCCCATAACTTTAAATATATCATTTTTTTTGCATTTGGTATACATTTAAACTGTTATGATTATTTCGTGCACTTTCAGCAAGCCTTCAAAAAACATCGAAGAAATTCTCGGCCGTCCTTACCAGCGGATAAAAGCGCAAGCCGCAAACAATTCAAATAAAACGTTGTATTACGTAGAAAAATTCACAAAAACGCAGGCTTTTCACGAACAAAAAACCGAAGAAGAACTGGCTGAATTCATTGAAAAGCACGCCGGAAAAACATTTAAAAACTGCATTGTCCGCACCGAATCAGAAGAAATTTCGTATCTTGGAAACAAAAAAGGCAGCGTCACAAAACTTTCAAGAAAAATAAACCAGGAAATTCAGCCTGCCAAAAAAAATATTCTGTGGAAAAACTGCGAAAGGCAGAAAAATTATCTGATTCCGGAAGGAGATCCCGTTCCGTTCATGGTTTTGCTCGGCCTTATGACAAGCGACGGAAAGGTTATCAACTCAAAATATGACAAATTCCGCCAAATCAACCGTTTTCTTGAATTTATAAACGACATTCTTCCAGAAATTCAAAAGCAGACCGAAAACAAAACCATAAGAATTGCAGATTTCGGCTGCGGAAAATCATATCTTACGTTCGCCGTGCATTATTTTCTAACAGAAATCAAACATCTTGAAGCTGAAATAATCGGGCTTGACCTGAAAAAAGACGTAATTGACTACTGCAACAAAATCGCCGCTCAGCTGAACCTGAAAGGGCTGAAATTCGACACAGGAAACATTGCCGACTACAACTATAAAAACGCGCCTGACATCGTAATCACCCTTCACGCCTGCGACACCGCCACGGATTTTGCGCTGAACTACGCAGTGAAAAACGGCTGCAAGGCAATCTTAAGCGTTCCATGCTGCCAGCACGAACTGAATTCCCAGATGAACAAAAATTCCGTTCCTGAAGAATTCAAGCCGCTCCTGAAATACGGAATCATAAAAGAACGGTTCGCCACGCTTGCAACAGACGCTCTGCGCGGAGAATTTCTTGAAAGCGCTGGATATTCCGTCCAGCTTCTGGAATTCATTGACATGGAACACACGCCGAAAAATATTCTGATTCGCGCCGTAAAAAAACCGAAAAGCGGAAAAAACGAAATTTCCGCCGCCGAAAAATTAATCGCCGCGCTGAAAATTTCTCCAACGCTAAAAAATCTCCTGGAAAAATAACTAGAACGCTACGCCCCCCCCCTGAAAAAAAACGGCAGCCAAAACGACTGCCGCAAAAATTATTCAGAAAAAACGCCGCCCAGCCTCAAAAGCCAGGCTGCCACGCCAACTATTTTACTGATTGTGCCACTTCTTAAAAATCAAAGATGTGTTTATTCCTGCAAACGCAAAATTGTTGCTCATAACATATTCCGCGTCAATTTTTCGGCCTTCATCCTTGATATAGTCCAAGTCGCCGCATTCAGGATCAACATTCTTCAAATTCAAAGTTGGATGGAACCAGCCTTCATTCATCATATTGATTGTAAGCCAAGCCTCAACCGCACCGCAAGCGCCCAAAGTGTGCCCGATATACGATTTTGTCGAAGAAATCGGAACTTTTCTGCCAAAAACGCGCGCTGTCGCAGTAGTTTCCGCAATATCGCCATGATGAGTAGAAGTTCCATGCGCGTTTACGTAAGCAATATCATCAGCCTTCAAATTCGCCGAGTCAAGCGCAAGCTGCATACAAATTCCCATTGTTTCGCTGTTCGGGCTTGTAATATGAGTTCCGTCCGTGTTTGTTCCAAAACCAACAATTTCCGCATAGATTTTCGCGCCGCGGTTCACAGCGTGTTCCAAATCCTCAAGAATCAAAGTTCCTGCGCCTTCACCAATAACAAGTCCGTCGCGGTCTTTGTCAAAAGGACTCGGAGCCGTTTCCGGATGCTCGTTTCTAATCGAAGTTGAGCCAAGCTGGTCAAAAATCGCCGCATCCGGAGGGCAAAGCTCTTCCGCGCCGCCGGCAATCATCATATCCTGAAGTCCGTTTTCAATTGTTTCATAAGCGTATCCAATCGACTGGCTTCCCGAAGTGCAAGCCTCGCTCGTAACAATCATTCTTCCCTTCAGCTGGTAAGTCACCTCAATATTCGCAGCGCAAGTATGCGGCATACATTTTATATATGTTGAAGAATTTACCTTCGCCGTGCATCGGTCTTCCATAACGCTTGTAAGTTCCTGAATCGAATCAAAAGAACCCATTGAAGAACCGTAAGCAACTCCAGTCCGGCCGTTTTTACATTCATCCACAATTGTTCCGTCTTCGTTCAAAAGCCCTGCCATCTGCAAAGCCATCTGCGAAGTATGATAAGAAAGCAAAGCAACCCGTCCCATTCCGCGAACAAGTTTTCTTGGATATTTCGGAATTTCACCTTTTGCCGGACAAGCCAGATGAGTATTCATTCCCTGAATATCATGCCACTCTTCCATATTTTTTATGCAGTTTTTATACGATTTCAGCTGAGCAAAAGCCTCTTCCCAAGACTGCCCGAGTCCGCTCATCATTCCTGCGCCAGTAATAACAACACGTCGTTTTCCATTTGGTTTTGTAAAATTCATAATTTTCCTTTTTCAATAAAAATCTATTTTCAAAAAGCCAGGGAAAGATTTTTTCAAAGGGGAAAGCCTTCCCCTCGTCGGCACTTCGTTGCCTCCTTCCCCTTCTGCGGGGCTCAAACGCCGCCCCACAACGCCCGCTTAAAAATATTCTAGCACATTCCGCCGTCTACTGTAATCACCTGGCGGGTAATGTAAGACGCGCCTTCGCTCAAAAGGAACACTGCGGCAGCCGCAATTTCCTCAGGTTTGCCCATGCGCTTCATTGGAATTGTGCTGAGCATTATTTCCTTTGCCTCTGGAATAATGTTCGCAGTCATTTCTGTTTCAATCGCGCCCGGAGCAATAACGTTGCAAGTAATATTTCTTCCGGCAAGCTCAACAGCCAAAGCCTTTGTCGCGCCGATTATCCCCGCCTTTGAAGCTGAATAGTTTGTCTGGCCGCGGTTTCCGATAATTCCGCTTACAGACGCCATTGTGATAATTCGTCCGCCGCGCTTGTTTCTGCGGCTCGCCATTGTCATCACAAGCGGCTTCAGAACATTGTAAAAACTGTCCAAGTTTGTATGAATAACAGAATCCCAGTCGCTGTCTTCAAGACCAACAAAAGTATTGTCGCGGGTAATTCCAGCATTGTTGATAATTCCCCACAAAATTTCACCGTTTTCCGCAAGTTTTGAAACAAGCTCGCCAAGCTTCGCCTTGCAGTCCTCGCGGTCAGAAACATTAAACTGAATCAGCTCGCCGTTTCCGCCGGCAGCTTTTATTTCCGCAAGAGTTTCCTCAGCGCGCGCCTTGCTTCCATTGTAGTGGCAAATAACATAATATCCGGCTTTTGCGGCTTCAACTGCGCAAGCACGGCCAATTCCACCGGAAGCTCCGGTCACCAAAACTTTCTTATTTGAATTTTCATTCTGCATAATCTACTCCCAATCTATGTCCTTATGAAATATGACGAACTATCGCCTGGGTTCCGCTGAATCTCTTCAGCGTATCACAATACCGCTTGTTCGTTTACTTTTTTATCATGCCTCCTTGTATAAATTTCGCCTAGCGCGAACCATTGAACATTGCAAGCATATCTTCTGTTTCCATAACAGTTATTTTCGCCGTAGCGGCCGGCTCTGAATCTTCCGGAGCGGCAAAAAGGCTGCACAAATAGCGGTAAGTGTGCGTTTCCTCATCGCGGTAATCCTCGGCGATTTTCATCTGAACAGTTGAGCCGTTCTTCAAAAATCCAACAGAAGCCTTAAAGTCAACTACGCTCAAAATCATTCCCGGAAGCGGCGTGCGACCTTTGATTTTGTTAGTAATTCCTGTAAGCGCAGAAATTCCCTGAGCCATAAGCTCGAATCCTGCCCAGGTCGGAACTCCGTCAAATTCTTCCTCATAAAAAATACAATCTTTTGTAATGTCATACTCGCTGGTTATTGTATGTTTTTCAACATCGTGCTGAGTAACTCTGCTCAGCAAAAACATTTTTCCTTTGTGCGGAAGATAATTTATAAGTTCATCGTGATCAATAAACTGAGCTACATTTTTAGGTTCAACAACTGCCATTATACGCTCCTTTTTCAGTTGATTCCAATTATCAAGCTAGAATTCGCTCCGCCAAAAGCAAAAGAATTGCTCAGGCAGATTTTCACCTTTCCTGAATTTTTATTGTTTTCACTGTCAATAATATTCAACGCAGGAATTTCAGAATCCTGCTGCTTGTCCCAAACTTGAACCGGAAGTTTTATTTCTTTTCCGCCGCAATTTTTTTCAATGCATGCATAGCAGACAGCCGCTTCCAGTGCGCCGGCCGCCCCTAAAGTGTGTCCTGTAACAGGTTTTGTTGTGCTGGCAGGAACTCCGCTGTTTCCAAAAACCGCCTGAACCGCTTTGGCTTCCATGCTGTCGTTGTATTTTGTTCCAGTTCCATGAAGATTTATATAATCAACTGCCTCCGGATTTATTCCAGCAGATTTCAGCGCATTTTCCATTGAACGCCTTGCGCCGTCGCCGGAAGGGTCAGGGCTTGTCATGTGGTACGCGTCCGCCGACTCGCCGTAGCCCAAAAGCTGAACCGGCAAAGTTCCCGGAAAAATTTCTTTTGAAAGAACAAAAAACGCGCCGGCTTCGCCCAAAGTTATTCCGCGACGGTTCCTGCTGAACGGATTTGTAATTTCCGGGGAAACCGCCTCCAGCGAATCAAAACCCATAAGAACCGTGTCGCTTGCAATATCAATTCCACCAGCCACAACCGCATCGCAAATGCCGGAACGAATAAGTTCTGACGCCTTGATTATCGCGCCCGCGCTGGAAGAACACGCCGTTTCAAAAGCAAGCGAAACACCGCGCAATCCGTATTTTTCACTGACAAAAGAAGAAACGTAATCCGCGCCCTGCATTTCCAGCGCATAACTGTCAGAAAATTCACCGCGCGCAAAAAATTCCCTGTGTCCGGCAAGCGAAAATTCCGTTCCGTTGTCGCAAGAGCCAACGCAAACACCAATCCGTTTTGCGCCGTATTTATTTTTCACAAATTCAATTTCCTTTTCAATCTGGCGCAAAGCCTTTTCTTCAATGCGGATTATGCGCATATCATAACGCCCGGTGGATTTTTCCAGCAAATCATCCGCAATTCTTGCCGCAAAAAATTCCTTGCCGTTCAATGCTTTTACGCGGCGGATTCCGTTCTGGTTTCCGGAAGAGACATTTTCCCAAAGCTCGTCGATGTTCGTTCCCGCAGCGCAAAAAACTGCCGGCCTAGAAAAATAAACAGGAGTCAACTATTCAACCTCCTGAAGAACGTATTCGTAGCCGCGGAGCTTGTTTTTAATCACAATTTTTTCATCGGACTTATTTATTTCCTCAATTAAAAACGGCCCGTTGTAAATTTTGCGCTTTTCAGAATTTTCTGTTTTTTCAACAACCATCTTCATCTTGATTGACTTAAGCAGCTTCTGAATTGAATGAACTTTGTAATACGCAAACTGCAAGTCCGCCACAATATATTCCGACTTCAAATTTTTTGGAAAAACCGGCGAATCAAAAGAAATATTCACGCCGTCATAAAAAAGAGTTCCCATTCCTGTTCCAAAATCATTGAACATTGAAAGGAAAATCTCGTTTTCGTCAGCCTTCAAATAAGCCAGAAACGCCATTGAATTATCGCCGAAAGTCGCGGTAAGAACCTGCTCACTGTCGATATTTTTTTCAATATCAAAAGGAGGAAGCAGATACAACTTTTTTATATTCGTTATGTAAATCGGCTCAATGTTTGAGTCACCGATTATTTTTGTGCTCGTACAGCCTGAAAACAAAATCCACGCCAAAGCCAGCAAAAAAAATACCTTCACAAAATGACAATTTTTCATATTTTGTAAAGGTATTGTAAATTTTATAGGATATTTAGTCAAACCACAAATCCAGGAAACGCCAAAGAACTCCCTCGCAGAACTTTAAGCGCATCCCGGAATCTGCCGTTAGTTTTTCGCATCCATTTTTTGAATGACAAGCTCGAACATATTGTCTATCATGCAGCCGACAAAAGCAAAAAATATTGTGCCGGCAACAATGGCAAGAAGCAAAATTATATAAAACATAAAAAACCTCGGTTAAAAATCAGTTGAAAAAATATGCGCAAACCGCAACGACTCCTGTAAAAACAAGGAGCCCGATAATAATAGGAAACATAGCACATCCTCCAGTGCGTTTTTTTTGAGAAATTTAAATTTTAGAATGAATAAAAACGAAGGACGAAACTACTGGAGCGTCTGCAAAAAAATAACAGATTTCAGATATTTATTTTTAGAAAGGACAAACTTTTTCTGAACAAATTTAAAGGCGCAGAACAGGCAGATGATTTTCGCAATGTCCGCGGAAAAAAATAGCAGCGGCGCGGCAAAAGCGCGTTTTTCAGCGCTGGCAACCATTTTCAGCGGATGAACTTCCAGAGCCGCGAAAATATCTTCCGTGCGGACAGACGCGCTGCTTAAAGTCCGGACATTTTCCGCGCGCTGAACCAACGCGGCTTCAGAAATATGGTTAAATACAGGAACGGCAATGCTGCTGAAAACACAAGAGAGAATTATTGGAATGCAGAAAAAACCGTTCCGAAATTTCATATCGCCTTGAAAATTTCTTTAAAAATCCGCGCGTGTATAGAAGAACGTGGAAACAAACGCTGTTGTCAGCCCAATGAAAATCGAAAGACCAATCATGTGGACCGGAACAAATTTGCTCAACGCCAGCGCCCCGAAACTAACCGCGCTGGTCACAAATGACAACGCAATCGCAAAAGGCTCCAGGTTCGCGCTCTGAACTTCCTCCGTGCGCTTTTCATTTTCAATCATATAAATAACATAGTCAAGCCCAAGGCCAAACACAAGAATCATTCCGGTAATCGAGAAAAATTCAAAATGAATTCCGCATAGCGCAAAAATCGAAGATGTCATCAGGACAATAAGAAGCGGAACAGAAACGATTTTTGAAGTCTGCTTCAACGAATAGAAAAATTTCAGGATTATGAACAGCGCAATGTAGACAACAACAAAAAGCTTCAGAATCATATCGGAAAGCCTGTCCAAATCCGCATTCATCGAACGAACCTTGCTGATGAAGAAAACATTTTCGCCGTCCGCAAGCGACTTGTACGCATCGTAGTCAAGAACGCTTACCGGAAGCACAACCGAATAATATTTTCCGTCAATTTCGCCAAGCCACGCTGAAGAAATTGCGCTCTCAAGATATTCCGGAACATTTTTTCCAATTTCAATAAAATCATTTTCGCCAGCCTTGAAATTTTCAGCCAGTTTTTTCGCGTACGAAGAATCATAGCCAAGATATTCATACTGCTGAGCCGCCAGCGGAATAAGTTTTGCGGCAGCCTCGCGCGATTTTTTCTGCATTGCAATAGAAGGAATATACGAAGTTGTGCAGATAAAACCGCCCTTTTCCTTTCCTGCGTTCATTTTTTTAAGCTCGGCAGTGATTTTTTCTTCATTCTGCAAAGTTTCCTCAGCTGTGGCGCCGCTGACAATGAACCAGCCGCTCGGACTGTACTGAAGAACCTGAGCCGCTTCCTTTTCGTTAAGCATTTCCCGCCCTTCCATCTTATAAAGCCGGGAAAGATTGTTCTCAATTTTTACATTTTTATGGAAAATCAGCAGAACAGAAATTGAAAAAACGAACATAACCGTGATTGCAATTCGTCCAACAAATTTCTTGTTGTACCAGCTCGGCATTGTGTAATATTTCAAAAGCTTTATTTCACGCTTTGTCTGCGGAACTTTTATAAACGGATAAACACAGATTACTGTCAAAAATGAAGAAATAATTCCGCTCATGCTGAAAACCGCCATCTGCTTCAGCAGGTTGAACGGCGCAAAAACAAGAATGAAATAGCAGATTACAGTTGAAACAAGGGAAAGCGACAAGC
Source organism: uncultured Treponema sp. (assembly GCA_934718065.1). Classification (GTDB taxonomy): domain Bacteria; phylum Spirochaetota; class Spirochaetia; order Treponematales; family Treponemataceae; genus Treponema_D. Next base: position 15,698 of record CAKUZR010000011.1, on the reverse strand, counting down.
CCTTTATCAGATGATTTCTAACCTGGTAGCCTTTGTGGCACGCAAGATTTCCCTTCCAGTTGATAAAATAATGCAGACTGTAGTCAATGCACGAGCCAATCAGCGAAGTTCCAAAAACCAAGGTCAAAATGTGCATTTTTCCGAAAATCGCAAGCGTTGCAAAAATTGCCATCAAGCTTGACCAAAGAATCGAGCCAATGCTGAACAGAATCGGCGAAGGTCGCTGGAAAATCAAAAGCAGAATAACCAGAACTGCGGTCATTGAAATTGTTGAAATAGTTGAAATTTCCTTGGTTGCGTCGGAAGAGCTTTTGTAGCTGTGGAACGGCGTTCCGGAATAAATAAATTTCGTTTCGCCGTCTTCAAGCGGGTCGCAAACCTGGTGAATCTGAACAACCGCGTTTTCCTTGCTTGCAAGAGCCGCGCCTTCCTTGCTCAAAATTCCGCGGATCATAACATACCATTTTCCGTTCACCTCGCTGGCAAGAACCTCGTCCTTAAGCGACATTTTTGTTCCGCTTTCCTGCAGCTGCTTCAGAAAGTTCATAAGGTCGTGCTCGCCAAGCATAAACGGATCAGACTCCAGATTTTCAAGCGAAGTCATTGTGAAAGCTCCGTAGGCCTTTGAAAGTGCATCCTGGGCAAACGCTTCCGCTCCGCCTTCAGAATTAAGCTCGTCAATAGTTTCCGAATCAATCAGATTATATTTGTAGTTGTTTATGTACTCAACGATTTTTCCAAACGAATCAGTGTTTTGATAAAGCGAAAGCGACTTGAACCGCGGACTTCCGTTCAGCTGGCCGTAAACATTTTCCGCAACCAGCTTCGCCTTGTTGAAGTCCGGATTTGACACAAGAATAAAAACGTTCTGGCCGGTAACTTCCGTAAGCTTTTCATCGGCGGCGTTCAGGGCTTTTCCCATTTCCGGCTTTGGCAGCATATTAAAAAGATCAGCGTCGATATTTATTCCTTTCTGCACATAAAGCATCGCGCAGAAACCAAGAATAATCACCGCATGGAAAAAAATCCAGAATTTAAAGAAAGTTTTATTTTGAAGAGAAGTAAGCTTTTTCATCATCGGTCAGTTCCTTTGGATATTTTTGGTCAGTGAAATTATAAGTAATCGTGTCGCCGGTAGCTTCGGTCATTACAATTGAATTCAAATCGGCAGAATTTTCAGTAGCTTTTCCGCCTATTGAAAGCGAAACAAGAATTTTCTTCACCATGCTGTCCTTCGGGGAAAGAACCGCCTTCCAGTCTGAACCGGCAGAAGTAAAATCAACATCAAAATTATTCTGAAGAACTTCCGAATTTCCGCTGAACATCGCGCTCAAAGTTGTGGAAATGCTTGTGAAAATCTGGTTTGACGATGCGTCAATCACAGTTTCCTTTCCGTTTGCAAGAGTCTGTTTCACGCTCGTCATTCCAACAACCATTGTAGAAGGAAAAGGCTTCTGGGTTTTCCACATAATTCCATCAAGGCTGAATATAAATGTTCCGCTGGATTTCATTGAACGGTTCACCGCTGAAATTGTTTTTACCTGCGAAAAATTTCCTATCATATTCGGATGCTCTGAAAGATTCTTGCAGACAGATTCAAAAGTCTCAGCATTTATTGACATAATCAAAAAAAAGGCTGAAATTACAGCTAAAATGATTTTTTTCATTTTATTTTTCCTTCTTCCTTTAAAATTTTTTCAACTCTCTGAATAAACCAAGGCGTACATTCAAAGCGGGATTCATTCGTTTTCAAATTTACAGCCATTTGAGTCGATTCCGCCCTTGTGCAGATTTCACCTTTGTCATTCAGAATTTCGTATTTTATTTTTATGCAGTTTTCATATTCAACAAGATAAGTCTTTACAGTCGCTTTATCGCCAAAATACAAAGAACGAACATATTTTAAACTAATTGAAGTCACCGGATACGCAAATCCTTCCTTGACCATTTCCTTGTAGCCATAGCCGATTTTATCCAAAAGCGCGCAGCGCGCAATTTCCATGTATTTCACATAATTTCCGTGCCAGACAACGTTCATCGCGTCCACATCAAAAAATTCCGCCGAAATAACAGTTTCATTTATAATATACGCATTTTTTTCCAAATTCGTCATCATTTTTTCCTTTATTTTGCCGCTCCATCTGAAAGTTTCCAGAAATTATAAAAGTTATACCACTGGTACGGAAACTGAACGCAGTATTTTTCCAGCTTGCGGACAAATTCCTTGCACAAGGCGTGGATTTTTTCGTCGCGCTTTGAATGGGCCGTTTCAACGTCTACTTTCGATTTTTCCACAAACAGATGGTACTTTGGGTTCAGCGAGGCGGTTTTTGTGCGCAGGCCGAACATATAATAAACCGGAGCCTTTAAAAGAAACGCAAGAACAAAAACGCCGTAAGGAAAATCCGCTTCCTTTCCAAGAAATTTTTCCCTTATGATTCGGGAGCGCGCCCTTGCGCTTGTGCGGTCGCCGGCCACAACAACAAGTCCGCCGCGCTCAACCTGCTCCTGAAGTTCCACCATCGTATTTATGCTGATTTCGCCCGGATCAATAACCTGAAAGCCAACATTCGGATTCACTTCCTGCAGAGTTCTGTTGAACTGCTCAGTGGATTTCAGCTCCATTATCACCGTGACAGAAATTTTTCTGTCAACACCGTTCTCGCCAAAACTGGAAAGACTTCTCAAAAGCTCGATATTTCCAAGATGCGAACCAATAAAAAGCGCGCCGCGGCCTTCCTCCAGCTGTTTCTGAAGCATTTTCAAATCATCATCGTGGGTAACCAAATCCTTGTAGTGGTAATTTCCCAGCCAGCCTTCCATTTTTTCCATCACGCAAAACGTAAACGACAAAATCTGCTTGAACGGACTGATTCTGAACGGAATTTTTCCGCCGGTGAATTTCTTCATCTGCTTCTGGTAATTTTCCGACTCAACTCTGCCGCGCCTGGAAAAAACAGAGAAAAAAAACGCAATCGGATAGCTCAAAATAAAAACAAGGCAAGCCGGCAGTTTCCGCATCAAGCTAAAAACAAGCAGAAGCGGCTTATTCGAGGAAATAACTTCTTTTTCATCGGCCCAGTGCAGAAGCTCTTCAGTTTTGTTTTCCACATTTTCTCCGTTTGATTTTTCTTGCGGCAAGCCGCGGAAGCCTTAAAATCATTCCGACGCAAAGCCTTGTATAAGTTCCGGCAATGCGCAAGTTGTCGCGAACCATCCTGAAATTTGAAATTCCATCCTTTGGATAGCTTACTTTTACAGACTCAGAAACAACAGGAACTCCCGCCCAGCTTAAATGCACAAGAATATCGATATCATAGCCCATTCTTGCATCAAGAATTGCATGATTTTTTATAAGTTTGAAATACGGCTCAACCGGATAAACACGGAAACCAATCAGCGCATCCTTAATGTCCCAGTTCAAAGAAACAATATGAACCCAGCCGTTTGCTATTCTTCTTCCGTTCACGCGGTGCGCCGGAGCATTTTTGTCATATTCAGGGTAGCCGCAAATCACCGCATCTGGATTCTGCCTGGAAAGCTCCAGAAACCGTTCGACCCTCGCCGCATCATGCTGGCCGTCCGAATCAATCTGCAGAACATGAGTCAGAGCCATTTCGTGCGCCTTTTTCAAGCCGCTTTCCATAGCCTTGCCCTTTCCGCCGTTTTTTGCGCGTTCAACAACGGTCACAAGCGGATATTTTTCCCCGACAGCGCGGATAAACGCCTTGTTTTTCTCATCATTGCCGTCATCCACAACAATAACAGGAAGTCCGTGCGGCAAAAGATTTTTCACAACATCTTCAAGAGTCGAACCGTGATTGTAAACTGGAACAATAAACCCGTATTTCATAGAAAACAATTATTCAGCAATAACGCTGAAAGAACCGGAAGAATAAACGTGCTCCGCATTTTCTGCGTCGTACATGCAGAAAGTCACAGAACTTTTTTCAACTTTATGCTCAAGCTCCAGCTTCACTTTTGAATCCGGAAGAATCGGCGCGGAAAACTTAATTCTTTTTATGTGCGGAACATAACGCTGAGTTCCAAAATATTTTCTTGAAAAACGCGTGATTATTTCAAACTGCGCAACCGCAGGCAAAAGCTTGAATTCCGGAAAATGCCCGTCAAAAAAATCGCTCGCAGCAGGAATCACAAATTCCAGAACAACTTTATTTTCAGATTTCTCAAGAATTTTTTCATTTTCTACACTGTGTAAGTTAGCCATTTTTTTCCTCTATATTAGTATATCAGATTATTCATTGATGAACATAGCGGCAATCTCGTCTTTGTGCTTTTTTCCCTGCACATCAACCGGAAGTTTTTCAACAAAACGCCATTTTTTTGGAAGAACAACATTTTCAAAATACTGCATAAGAAAATCATGGAAATAACGGTTCACCAAATATTTTTCCGTGCCTTCAAATTTCTTCTTTCCCTCGGAATTCAGCACAACGGCAGCCGCAAGATACTGGCGCACATCATTTTGAAGGGCAATCACCTTGACGTCCTCAACAAGTCCAGTCTGAAGAAGGCGGTTTTCAACTTCCGTCAGCGAAATCCGCTTTTCTTCTATTTTTACAATTGAATCCGAACGTCCTTTCAGCAAAAAACGTCCGTCGTCAAAAAACTCAGCCAAATCAGCAGTCGCAAAACCTTCAGGATTTTTTATATAAGGCGAAATCACGTGCAGACATCCGTCGTCGCCAAGCCAAAGCTTAGCATTTGCAAAAGGAGTGAATTTCAACCCGTCCTTGGACTGCTGCCGGTACGCAATTCCAGAAGTTTCTGTAGAACCGTAAACTTCCAGCGGACAAAAACCGAACACTTTCTCAGTTTTTTCAGCAAGCTCCGTAGAGCACGCGCCGCCCGAAGTAAAAATCCACGGATTTTTCAAATTGAGCTTTTCTTCAATTTCAACCGTCCGCTTCAAAAACGCCGGAGTTGCGATAATCATATAATTTTCATCAGAAAGAGTTTCAAATTCTTCCGGAAATTCAATTCTTTTCCGCCTGAAAGGGACGCCCAGTGTAAACGGAAGGCTCATTCCAAAAAGAAAACCGTAAATATGATGCTGGCTGACCGTTGTAACCAGCTTTCTTGAAACAAATTCCTTTCCCAATTTTGAAATTACAAACGCATTGTCCTCTTCAAATTCCTTCATCCTCTGCGGAACTGCCTTCGGCTTTCCAGTCGAGCCGGAAGTGAACATCATAATGCAAGTTTTCTCCGCATCAAGAACCGGAATATCCCGGAAATATTTTTCATCCGGCGCAGGCGATTTTTCCACAATCTCCGGAATTGAATCCGCGCCCGGAACATCCTGATCCGTTAAAAATTCAACGCCTGGCTTTTTTATCTCGCCAATAAAACTTTCAGAAATATTCTGCGTAAGAAGAATGCGCTTCCGGCACTGAAGCAACGCCACGAACGCGCAAAGAAAATACCAGTAATCCTCGCAGTGCAGAATCCAGTCGGAAGAATCCCTTGAAGAAACAAAAGCACGAAGTTTCGCGCTGTCAACCAGAAAATCCTTCCACGTTTTATATATTTTTTTCGACCAGCAATCCTCGTAGCAAAGAATATGCCCGTCTTCCCTTGAGTCAGACTTGAATTTTGTAAAAGAAAAAGCTTTTATCATTTTTTTATCCACCATTTTCCGGACAATAAATTCCACCGCAAAAAGCAGCCCCATAAGAACGTAGGAAATTCCGCCGTTGTAAACAGACCAAATCTTGTCGTTCAGCACATCGTTTCCAAAATCGTGCAGCGCGGTAAACGCCGAAACGCTTCCATTCAAAATAAAAAAGACGCACCAGACAACCGTAACTTTCCGGCAGTAATCGTTCACCTGGGACTCAAAAGACGAGCCTTTCACAGACTTGTCCCCAAGGCAGGCAAACCTGAAAATAATATTCGGCTTGAAGACCAGCGACGAGCCGAACACAAAAAGCATTGTCGCGCTGATTACAACCGAATAAAGCTTCAGAAAAATCTTCTTGTTAAAAACAAAGCAAAGAATTCCCGCCAATAAAAAAAGCGCCGAACTTAGCATTGGCCGCCAGTCTAGCGCTCTTTTTTCTGATTTATCGTCAGATTTGCGGCCGCCAGTCGCGCTCAAGAAAAAAGCGCAGGCCAGAGCAACCACACAAAGCGACAGAATTCTAACCGGAACCTTGAATACAACCAGCATTGAAAACACAAGAACCGGATAGACCGCCGCAACAATGTAAAAAAGAACTTTAAGGAACTTTTTCATTAGCCCATGTACGGAACAAGAACGTCTACAACATCCTGAACAGTTTTTACAGTCTTGAAAATTGCAGGATCAAATTTTGTGCCGGCAGGCATAAATTCCTTCATTTTCTGAATCAAGTCAATTGAATCAATCGAATCAAGCTCAAGATCATCAAACAAAGTTGCTTCCGGGCTAATTGACGCCTCGTCAATTTCAAAATCAGATACAAGGATTCCCTTCAATTTTCCGTAAATTTCGTCTTTTGACATTTTTAACTCCTTCTTGCCTGTGTAATATATTCAGCCAAAGCATCAACAGATGCAAAATGTTTCTTATTATCTGCACTTTCCGTAGAAAATTTCACACCAAAATGTTTCTTTAAACCAACGCCCAGCTCCAACGCATCAATTGAATCAAGACCAAGACCTTCGCCAAACAACGGTTCCGAATCAACAATATTTTCCGGCTTTACATCTTCAAGCTGAAGTGTAGAAATAATTACTTCTTTTATTTCGTTTTTTAGTTTGTCCACAGTACGACTCACCTTTTTATAGATTTTTATATTTTATAAAAGCAACAAGAAAAAAGCAACCCTATCTAAAACATTTGGAAGGGGAACGCCTTCCCCTCGTCGGCACTCCGTTGCCTCCTACCCCTTCTCCTAGGGGAGGTTTCGCGCCGCTCAACCTTTTCCCCTAAAACCCCTTGTCGCGGTTTGTCACATACAAAGTGTCATTCTGCCTAACCGCGGAATAAATTTCGTCTTCCATTCTGTCTGTAAGACGCTTGGCCGCAATTGTTTCAGAAAGAGCCGCGTATTCATCAATTTTAATTTCCGGCAGCATTGAAAAATCATACACATAAGTTTCCGTATGGTTGTACGACCAGAAAGGATCGTGCTTTCCAAGACCGTACTTGTCGTTTCCGCCAACAAGCACCGGCTGAACGCCCGCCTTTGAATAATACGCAATTCTGGCCGCGCCCTTTTTGTAAGGATTTTTGCCGTGCCGCGGAGAGCGAGTTCCTTCCGGAAAAATAATCACATTGTTGCCTTCGTCAAGAGTCTGCTTGCAAAGCCCGCAAAGCTCGTCAAAATCAAGCGTGTTCACAATGTAGCACTGGCGGATAACGCCGGCAAGAACAGTTTTAGCAAGCCCGCCACGCACAATGCAGTTCGCGTTCGGCACAAGCGACATTATAAAAACAAAGTCAAGCATTGAAGGATGGTTCGCAACAATCACTTTTCCATGGATATTTTTAAAAGCTTCCCGGTCGCTAACCCTAAGCTTAACCGTGCCTGTAATCCGCATAAAATTAATAAAAAACCTGAACGAAGCGGAAACAAACGCGCGGGCTTTTATCTGGAATCTATGCTTGTCATGCTCAAAAACACGAATCCACGGAAAAACAAAAATCGCAAGAAAAACGCTTCCAGCCCCAAAGAAAAAATAAAAAAACAGCTTCATAAAAGCGCGGTATGTGTACAAAAACCAGTTTTTTACCTTGGGAAGCTCCTTGTGATTATATTTCTGCTCAATTTCTTCTTTTGATTCTTCAGCCATTTTTCTACCTGCAAATTTTTTCTGAAAATTCCAGAGGATTTTTCAATTTCTCTTCTATATCACTATCTGAACAATTTATTGACACAGAACCATCTGTTCCGGTTGCGCTCAAAACACAGGCGAACGCAAATCCGCAGTTGTTTTCAGGCTGAAGCTTTCCGTATTCATCCGGCACATATTCGTCAGCGTAAACAAGAACAACTTTTTCCTCCGCCCCGGAAAGAACTGGAGCCGCCGCGCCCAAAAACGCGGAGTAAAAATTCCCCTCAGAAGGATAAACAACCGAATATCCAGCCTTAAGCTTAAGCGCAAGCGAAGCCGCAGCAACCGGCGTATTAAAAACCGAAAGACTGAATCCCGCCGGAAGAATCTCCGAATCTTCAATTATTCCCTTATTAATAGAAAATTCCCGCTCAATTTCACCGCGCAAAGAAACAAAAACCTGCTTCAGCGAGGCGGCTTCGGGCATTTCCTCAATCAAATCATGCAGAACCTGAACAGTCATCCGCGTAATCTGGCTGAGCCTCCTCTTAAAAAGCGGGTCGGCAAATTCCAGCTTAGGCTTTTCTTTTGGATTTTCAGGAGACGCTTGCCATTTATGAAAATTCGAGACAAAAATTTCTTTCATTCTATTTTTTTCTAAAAACCAAAAGTGAATAAGCGTTCGAACCAAGGTTGTGGTGCGCCGTTTTCAGCTCAAAGCCAGCCTCGCAGATTGCGTTCACAAGCTCTTCGTAGCGGTACATCTTGCTGTTTCCGTTCGCAATGCACGTAAAATAAAGCGAAGTCGCCTGCAACGAATAAGCGGCCGTCTCAAAACGCTGCCTGTCCCAGAGCGGCTCCAGAACGTAGACATTCGTTTCTTTTGTTGCCGCCTCGTGGACTTTCCTAAGAATTTTTGTAATCTGATGAAGGCTGAAGCAGTCAAGGAACTGGCTCATCCAGACAGCATCAGGCGCGGAAGGAAGCTTTGTTTCCTCTGAAAGAACATTTCCCGTGCAGAATCCAATTCTTTCCGCAAAGCCGGCGGCCGCCGCGTTTTTTTCAGCGACAGCAGTCTGTCCAGGCAAATCCACAATCGTCATTTTTACGTCAGGATTATAATTGCAGCACGCAATCGACCATTTAGCAGTGTTTCCGCCAATATCAACAATTGTTCTAGGTTTTTCCGCAAAAACAATCGGAAGCGCCTCTGGAAACGCAATATCGCTGTAGAAATGGTCAAAATCGAACCAGGATTTCTTCGCTTTTTCCGGCAAAGTTGAAAGAGCCTCGTAAACAGTCGTCCACTTGTCGCCGAAAACCTTCAGTCCTTCAGGCTTGCCGTTCAGAATTGATTCCTTCAGTTTGAACGCGCCCTCGTAGCAAATATCGTTCGTAAACCAGAAATTCACTTTTGTAAGATTGTCTTCCAGAAGCATCCAGCCGGTTTTTCCAAGCACAAATTTTTCTGTTTCATCCGAGCCGGGAACTGAATCCCTGCTGAATTTTATAACATTCATTCCAAGAGCCATTTCACAAAGAACGCCGACTCCGTACTCGCTGACTTTTGTTTTTTCAGCCAGATTTTTCCTGGTGATTCCAGCGTCGCCGGCATTTTCTATCTCCGAAAGAATTCCGGTTTCAATCATTGTCCGAACAGCCTGGAACGTCAAAGGCGCGAACGCAATTTTCTGGGCTTCAAATTTAGCATCGACCGCGCGGATATTGTCATTTTTAAATTTCTCGTAATCAAAAAAAGAAGAATCCATCAAAATCCCCAAAACAAATATGTTCAACTGTAACACGGATAAAAAAAAATTACCACCGCAAAAAGAATTCCTTGCAGGCGTTTAATGCCGGGCGTTTAATTGACAGTTGCTCATATAAAATGTACTATTTTAGATACTAATATCTATCTCTTTTGGAGTAAAAATCAATGGCTACAAAGTATGTTTACTTTTTTGGTAACGGCGACGCAGAAGGCGATGAATCAATGCGTCCAATCCTTGGCGGCAAAGGCGCTAACCTTGCTCAGATGGCAAAGGCTCCTTTGAGTCTTCCAGTTCCACCGGGATTCACAATTTCAATCGACGTTTGTCAGGAATACTACAAGCTTGGCAGAAAATATCCTGCAGAACTCGCAGCGCAGGTTGATGAATACCTTAACAAGCTCGAAACTGTTTTCGGCAAAAAGCTTGGCGATGAAAATGATCCTTTGCTTGTTTCAGTTCGTTCTGGTGCGGCTGAATCTATGCCTGGTATGATGGATACAATCCTCAACCTTGGTCTTAACGATAAATCAGTTGTTGGACTTGCCAACAAAACAAACAACCCGCGCTTTGCATGGGATGCTTACCGACGATTCATCCAGATGTTCGGTGACGTTGCAATGGGCGTTGAGCACGCTAAATTCGAAGCAATCATTGACGAAGTAAAAGCTGTCCGCGGAATCAAGCAGGACACTGAGCTTACAACAGAAGAGCTTCAGACAATCGTTGCAAAGTACAAGGAAATGTACAAAAAAGAAAAGGGCGAAGATTTCCCTCAGAATCCAAAAGACCAGATGTGGGCTGCTATCGGCGCTGTATTCGGTTCTTGGATGAACGAGCGCGCTATCATTTACAGAAAGCTCAACAATATTGATGAAAATGTTATCAAGGGAACAGCCGTAACAGTTATGGCGATGGTTTTCGGAAACATGGGCGAAACTTCAGGAACTGGTGTTGCATTCTCACGCGACCCTTCAACTGGCGAGAACCACTTCATGGCTGAATACCTTATCAACGCTCAGGGCGAAGACGTTGTAGCTGGTATCCGCACACCAATGGACATTTCTGCTCTTGAAAAACAGCAGCCGGAAATCTTCAAGGAAATCTCTACAATCCGAGACCGACTTGAAGCTCACTACCGCGACATGCAGGACATGGAATTCACTGTACAGGAAGGAAAACTCTTCATGCTTCAGTGCCGAAACGGAAAACGAACTGGTCCTGCAGCTGTAAAGATGGCAGTAGACATGGTTGGCGAAGGAATGATTACAAAAGAAGAAGCTCTTCTCCGCGTAAAGCCAGATCAGCTTGACCAGCTCCTTCACCCGCAGTTTGACTCAAAAGCTCTTAAATCAGCAAAACCTTTGGCTTCTGCGCTCAACGCTTCACCAGGAGCAGGATGCGGACAGATTGTATTCACAGCTGAAGAAGCAGTTGAATGGGACAAAGCTGGAAAGAAAGTTATGCTCGTTCGCAAAGAAACTTCTCCAGATGACATTGCCGGAATGTACGTTGCACAGGGTATCTTGACTTCAACTGGCGGACGAACTTCACACGCTGCCGTAGTTGCCCGTGGTATGGGAACTCCTTGTGTTTGCGGTTGTTCAGATGTTGTATTCAATGGAAAAGATTCTGTTACAATCGGCGGAAAGAAATTCAAGAAAGGCGACTTCATTTCTATCGACGGTTCAACAGGAAACGTTTACGGTGAAGTAATTCCTGTAACTCCAGCTGCTGTTTCAGGCGACCTTGAGACATTCCTTGGCTGGGCAGACGAAATCCGCGCTTCTTCAGTTCGCACAACTCCTTCTGGAAAAACAGTAAAAGGCTTCGACGTTCTTGCAAACGCAGAACAGAACGAAGCTCCACAGGCATTCCGCTTTGGTGCTGCCGGAATCGGTCTTTGCCGAACAGAACATATGTTCTTTGAAGAGCCAAAACTCACTTCTTTCCAGAAGATGATTATTTCTGACTCAACAGAAGAAAGAAAAGCTAACCTTGCAGCAATTCTTCCGCTTCAGCAGAAAGACTTCTACAATATCATCAAAACAATGGAAGGACGCGCTGTAACAATCCGTCTTCTTGACCCGCCGCTCAACGAATTCGTTCAGGCTGAAACACCGGCTTTGGCTAAAGCTTTGGCTAAGAAACTCGGCGTAAAAGTTGACTTCATTGAAAAGAAATACTCTGAATTGAACGAACACAACCCGATGCTTGGTCACCGCGGATGCCGTCTTGCTATCACATATCCAGAGATTTACGAAATGCAGGTTGAAGCTATTGCACGCGCAACAGCTCAGGCTGAAAAAGAAGGTCTTAAGCACGATGTTCGCATCATGATTCCAAACGTAACTACATTTGCAGAATTGAAACAGATCCGCGCTCAGGCAGAAGCTGTAATTGCAAAAGTAAACGAAGATGAAAAAGTTTCATTGAAGTTCCAGATTGGTTCTATGATTGAATTCCCACGTGCAGCGGCAACAGCAGACAAAATCGCTGAATACGCAGACTTCTTCTCATTCGGAACAAACGATCTTACACAGACAACATTCGGCTTCAGCCGCGATGACTACTCTAAGTTCATTGATTCTTACCTTGACCAGAAAGTTCTTCTTCAGGATCCATTCAAGACTTTGGACGAAGATGGCGTTGGCGTAATGATCGGCCTTGCAGAAGAAAAGGGACGCTCAGTAAAAGCTGACCTTCACCTTGGAATCTGCGGTGAACACGGCGGAGACCCGGCTTCTATCGCATTGTGCTACAAGCTCGGCTTGAACTACGTATCTTGCTCACCATTCCGCGTTCCAGCAGCACGACTTGCAGGCGCACAGGCTGTAATTAAAGCGTCTAAATAATAACTGAAAAAACTTGCATCTGTCGAAACTCTTGTTTTGCAGATGCAATCCTGTGCGAGTAGCAGCTCCGCTGCGATGCGCACAGGCTGTAATTAGAGGATAACAAAAAAAGACTTCCGAAATCAGGAAGTCTTTTTTTTATTTTGAAAAATTATGAATAGCCCGAATGGCGTGTTTTTTATAAATCCTGAAAAATCGCTTTCGGCATATTTCCAGTTTGCTCAGATGGATTTGGCTCACGCTACGCTTGAATTAATTCGAGTGCTTCGCACTTTTATTGATTCAAGCGCCAAAAATCTTACCTGGCCAGGGATTTTACAATGTTCGCAACGGATTCGTAGTCGGTTTTGTTAAGTTTATTCAGATTTGAAATCACGGTTTCCAACGGAATAACAGGACTTTCCTTCGAGCGGCGACCTTCCACAAGATATTCAACAGAAACTCCCAGATACTTTGCAATTTTTACGCCGTTTTCAACATTCGGCAAAGACTTTTGCCCAGAAAGATAATTATCAAGAGTATTTTTGCTTATTCCAGTTCCCGCGGAAAGCTCCTTCAATTCCACGCCCTTAAAATCCAAAAGTTCCCGAAGATTTTCTGCAAACGTCATAACTGAATTATACTTTTTTAAGCGTTTTAAATTTGATTTCACGCTTTTATAGGTGTATAACATTTTCACAAAACGCTTAATTAAGTAATTAAAGAAACTTAATTATTATATATTGGAGATAAAAATGGAAACTGAAAATTCATTAATTCCTATCTTAGGAGAAGCCATAAAATTACCACTGGTTCACATCAACAGAGCAGAATTTTTACAAAAAAGCTTAGGAAAAGACTGCTCCCAGGAAGAAATAAAAATCGCAATAGAACAAGGAACTTTTCATGCAGGAATAGACAAAAAAATCCTTAATAAAGCTGCGGAAAGAATTATTGCTTCTGAAACTGCAAAATCTACAATATCATCCTTTGGACTAGGAATACCAGGAGGCTTAGCTTTGATTGGAACGATTCCTGGAGATTTAGCTCAATACTATGCCTTCTCTATTCGAGTAATCCAAGAACTAGCTTACATTTACGGATGGCCAGAATTCGACTTGGAAAATGCGACAGCAGAATCTATAAACTATATACTTATATTTTTAGGTGTCATGAGCGGTCTTGGAGTTGCAAATTCCGCTTTAACAGCTGTTTCAAAATGCTTGCAAGCACAAGCTATAAAAAAACTTCCACAAATGGCATTAACAAAAGGAGCCATCTATCCTTTAGTCAAGCAAATTGCAAAAGTTCTTGGAAAAAATATGACAAAACAAGTATTTGCAAAAGGTGTTTCAAAAGCAATACCAATAGTTTCTGGTTTTATATCAGGAGGACTCACACTTGCAATGTTCCAGCCAAGTTGCAAGAAGTTAAAAGAACAATTAAGCCTTGAATTTGAGAAAAATTATTCCAACGAATAATAAACAGTTCTATTTTAAAATTCATCGAAACCATCAGAAAAAGGGAGACTGAAATGCTTATAGCAATAATTCTTATTATATTATTTATTATTATTACTATCACTATTACTTGCATAATAATAAGCAAACGTACAAAAAATAAAAAAATTTGCGATCTTGCGTATTTTCTTCATAAAAAAAAACATTGACCTAGAAAAAGTCACAGAAGCAAGATTGAACAAACTATTAAGCAATTCTCCTGAATTCTCAAAAACGTACAGAAAATATCCCAATGAAGTAAAAGAAAAATTGGAAATAATCCCTAAAGAAATAGAAATGCAAAGAATTTCCAACATAAATCAAATGAACAGTTCTATTAATCAGCTTCAAAATCAGCTTTATATTCTCAAAGAAAAGTATGACAATGAAAGGGAAGAAAAAGAACCTGAACAACTGCTGAGAAAATACAAACCAAAGAAGCATAAAAAACAATCTTCAACTTCTATGCTTGGCAAAGCTTTTAATTTTATTTGCGACACAATTGACGGCGGTGAGACCGAAGCCGAAGAAGCTGAAGAGAATTACTTAAATATGCAAAGAGTACGTAGCATTTATTTTACGCGCTTTGAGATTTTTAAAACTGATTTAGACTGTGCAAGACTTAAATACGAAATTTCAATTGAAAATGCAAATTTATTAGCATCAAAAATAAAGAATCTTACAAATAAAATAAATCCCAAAGAAAGAAAATCATTATTTGATTTAAAAATAAAAAAAGAACCTGAATATTCTATTTCTGATGATGTTATAACTAATGAGATATCAGAAATAGATTCAAATCTTAATGCAAGCAAGAAAGTTGCAGGCAAAAGTTTTGAAAGACTTTTTAAATCTGGAAATGAAATGGAATTTGGTATAAACGCAGCTTTTTCAGCAATTACTGGAATAGCATATTTAGCAGAACATTCTGAAGCCAACGAGAAAAAGACAAAAGCCTACAACGATGCAAACCTAAAGATTCAAGAAAATATAAAAACAATAGAAGAGAACAGATCATTAGTTTCATCATACACACAAAGAGCAATTGAATTGTCAAATGGAATAAACACGGCTTTGGATGCGTACTCTAAATCTTATGAAATAGTATACAACACGATTTTCCCAGCTGGAGATCCAACAAAAACGGCGGAAGCGCGAAAATTACGCTCAGACGGATTCTACACAAAAGAAGAAAAAGACTTGATTTTTGGAAAGTTGTACGAAGTAATGAAATACTTAATGACCATAACAGACGCAAAATTTTAAGGAACTATAATAAATATCTGAGAGAAAATAAAATAGCACCAAGAAACAGTGCTCAAATGAATGATGATTTTACAGAAAAAGCCTTGACAGAAACAGATGAACTGGAAACAAAAATTTCTACTAATATGCAGAACTTTGGCAATGCCATAGAGCAAACAACAAGCCTGTACAACAACTTCGCACGAATTGCCGAATCTTTTAATAGAAGAGATATTGAACTTGCAAAAATTGCAAAAGATTCACAACAGCTGGATAATGAGCTAAAGAAAATCAATGTAATTGAACAAACCATAACAACTCATTTCAAAGAAAGAGCTAAAAATTTCGACAAATTTGAAGAAGTCATAGACAAAGGATTGGAAAGCAACAATTTAGATTATGTAATCGCAGGATTACAGGCAATGGCAACTGTTGCAACACAAAACCCTTTAGAAATATTGAAAACTAAAAATAAAAAAGCAATTTCATCAGAGGTAAGCAGTAAAATATAATTCCCCATAAAAAAGGTTTCCAACCATCTGTTATAATGAAATTGCAACATACAAAAA
>CAKUZR010000010.1 GCA_934718065.1 uncultured Treponema sp. | reverse complement strand
CGGCGGCAATAAAAACCGCTTCAGTCAACGGAAAACTCTATGCGTTCCCTCAGCTTGCTGGAAACGGATATTTTCTTTATTACAACAAGAAATATATTTCCTCGGATGATGTTGTTTCCTTTGAAAAACTGCTTGAGGCCGCCGCAAAACACGGCAGGCAGGTTTCAATGGACTTGAAGAACGGCTGGTATCTTTATTCATTTTTCAAGGCGGCCGGACTGGAAGTTTACCGCAGCAACGGCGCAAAGAATTTCTGCAACTGGAACGCGGTGGACACAAAATTCAAGGGAATTGATGTTGCAAAGGCGATAATAAAAATCGCTTCAAATCCGGCTTTTGTAAGCGCGAGCAACGATGAAACCCTGGACTTGATAAAATCTGATAAACTTGTGGCGGCGGTCAGCGGAACCTGGAACGCAAATCTTATTTCTGAAATGTGGGGAAAGGATTACGCGGCGGTCAAGCTGCCTACCTACAATCTGAATGGAACTGACCTTCAGATGTACAGTTTTGCCGGCTACAAAATGGTCGGTGTCAAGTCAAATTCAGCGCAGAAGGACTGGGCTCTTAAGCTTGCGGAATGGCTTTCTGATGAAAAAACTCAGCTTTTGATTTGCCAGGCGAAAGGCGAATGCCCTGTTAATTTGAACGCTGCGGCAAGCCAGCTTGTAAAAAAATCCCCTGCAATTTCTGCAATGGCAGAGCAGACAAAATATAGTTCTACGCAAAGAATCGGCGGAAGCTACTGGAATCCGTCTTTGGTTCTTGGCGTAGTTCTTTCGGGTGGAAAAAATCTTTCGGATCAGGAAATTCAGAGTCAGCTTGATATTACAGTAAGAAACATTAGAAATTAAAATTTAAAGTTATTTTTGAATTTTTCTCAATTTAAAAAAGTTGTTCTAGGTTTCTAAGGAAATTTGTTTTTATAATGAAGAATATTACTCGTAAGATTTTTATTGCCTGTGTTTCCGCATTTTTGATTGTGCTTATAGGATTTTGTTCAATCGGCATTGTTTTTAAAAATATGCAGAGAATTTACAACGAATCCATGAAAGAGGGAATTGAAAACACTATTTTTATGGATAAAATCCGGAAGCTTGTGAACCAGGAGCTTTTGACAAGTTCTTTCTATATAATTGCGACTTCGGATGATGTGCTTGAGCATTACGAGCAGCAGGAAAAGAAAACCAGGGCGGAGCTTTCTGAATGTCTCAGGGATTTTGGAAAGCGGATGAATGGAAACGAAAAAGCGAAAATTTTCCACACAATCAGCGCGGGCTGCCGAAGCGTTTTTCAGGACATTGACATTATCAGAAGCATGCATTCCAGCGGCGCAAGAATTTATGCGGAGCAGTATATTCTGGGAAACATTGCCCATTCAAAAGATATTTTGGACACCGGTCTTGACAATCTTGCCAAATACATTGACACGGAGCTTGATAAAGCCCAGCAGGATATGCTTTTTTATTCAAGAATGATGTTTGTTTCTTTTGGCGTGGCTGTTTTTATGGCTATAGGAATTTCAGTTGCGCTTACGATTGTCTGCACAATGTTCACAAACCGGCTTGAAGGCGACAAAAACAGATTTCAGGATGATGTGAGCAAAAAATCCGATGAAATAGCCGAGCAGAACAAAAAAATTATTTATATCCAGGAACAGACAATTTACGGAATGGCGAACCTTATTGAAAGCCGCGACAGCGACACCGGCGAGCACGTAAAACGCACAAGCCTTTACGTTGAGCTTCTGGTGAACGCGGCAAAGGAAGCCGGCTACCACAAGGAAATTATCACGGATGAATATATTGAGCTTTTGAAAAAAGCGGCTCCAATGCATGATATTGGAAAAATCGCCGTTCCGGACAGCATTTTGAAGAAGCCTGGAAAATTAACAGAAGCGGAGTTCAAGCAGATTCAGAATCATACGGTTGCGGGCGGAAAAATAATCCGGGAAGTTCTTTCAAATATTGAAAGCGAAGATTATGTGAAAATTGCCGCCGATGTTGCGACCAGCCATCACGAGCGGTGGGACGGAAACGGCTATCCGTACAAACTGAAAGGCGAGGAAATTCCGCTGGAAGCCAGGATTATGGCTATTGCGGACGTTTTTGACGCGCTTGTTTCGCCGCGCTGCTACAAAGATCCTTTTTCAGCGGACGAAGCGTTTGAAATCATATCGCTTTCAAAAGGAACGCATTTTGACCCGGTTTTAACAGATTTGTTCGTTTCCAAAAAATCCGAGGTTGTGGAAATATTGAAGAATAACTAAGCCGGGCAAAAGCCACCCGAAATATAAAATTTTGTTAAAAAGCTGTTAAATTCATACTTTAATTGAGTAAAAGTTCTGTTTGTGATAACATTTTTAAGTAAAAACAGAAGCTGCATTGTTTGTGGCGTTTTTACAAAATTTTTTTCTAATTCCCGCGATGATTCTGCAGGAAAGAGGATCTATGAATGTTGTTGTAATGGGCGCCCAGTGGGGTGACGAAGGTAAAGGAAAGATTGTTGACTATCTTGCTCAGGATGCCAAGTATGTATGCCGTTTTGCTGGCGGCGCGAATGCTGGACACACAATTGTTGTAGATGGCAAAAAATATGCTTTGCATCAGGTTCCGTCTGGAATTTTGTACCCGGAGAAGGCTGTAATTCTTGGTTCTGGAATGGTTATTGAGCCGGAAGCCTTGTTCAACGAGCTTCAGATGCTTACTGACAACGGAATTAACTGGGAAGGCCGTGTGTTTATTTCTGACCGCGCGCACATTACTCTTCCTGGATACCGAAAAATGGACAAAGAGCGCGATGCTGCCCGAAAACGCCCGATTGGAACAACTGGACGCGGAATTGGAACAACATATTCCCAGAAAGCTGAACGCGACGGAATCCGTCTTGCAGATCTTGACTGGGAAGAAAAATGGAACGACCTTGAAAAGGAAGACCAGGAATTCCTGAATAAATACAAAGAACAGCTTTTAAAAATGCGCATTGACATTGCCGCAAAAATGTGGGCTGTCCGCAAGGAAAACATTCTTTTTGAAGGCGCGCAGGGAGCTATGCTTGATATTGATTCTGGAACATATCCTTATGTTTCTTCAGGTGCTTCTGGTTCTTACGGAGCTTCTTCCGGCGCTGGAATTGGTCCGCGCGCGATTGACAAGATTTACGGTGTTTTCAAGGCTTACGAAACCCGCGTAGGAAACGGACCTATGCCTACAGAATTCAATGCGGATTCAGAGGGCGAGCTTTGCGATTACGTTAGAAAGACTGGAAATGAATTTGGCGTAACAACTGGCCGTGCGCGCCGCTGCGGTTATCTTGACCTTGTGGCTTTGCGCTATGCCTGCCATGTAAATTCAATTGATTCTTTGGTTTTGACTCACCTTGATGTTTACGATGAAATGGACGAAATTGAAGCCTGCGTTGCTTATGATATTGACGGAAAAGTTGTAACAGATTTCCCGACTTCAATTCCTGAGCTTAACAAGGCGAAGCCGGTTCTGCAGAAATTCAAGGGCTGGAAACAGGATATAACAAAACTTTCAAAATACAGCCAGCTTCCAAAAAATGCAAAGGCATACATTGACTTTATTGAAAGCTACTGCGATACAAAAGTTGGAATTGTTTCTGTTGGTCCGGACCGAAACCAGACTTTCAACCGCGAAAAGATTTGGAAAAAATAAAAATAGCTGAATAAAAATGGGCTGTCCAAAAAGAAAGGACAGCCCATTTTTTATGAATGGTTCTGTTATTTTGAGTATATTAAAAGCTCCGGGTGATATTCAAAGTGCATATTGTCCCAGACTGCCCAGGTTCCGCCCCAGATAAATCCTTCTTCCTCGAAAATTTTTATCACTTTTTTTGGCGGCGACCAGCGTTTTTCAAGCGGAGTCATGAACCAGTCGTCCGGGCGAAGCTGCTTCTGCCAGCTCCAGTAAATGACTTTCTGGTAATAGCCTTTTGGCAGAATGTCGATTGCAAGTCCTATGCTATGAAAAGAGCGTGACTGTGTGTCGCGGACTGTTCTCCACGCAAATCCGTCTGTCCTTGAAAGCGTTGAAAGAAAATTTTCCATTTCCGCGTCTTTTGGAAGCGCCATAATTTTTTCGCTGATTCGTTTTAGCGGCGCGGCGATTTTTTCGTGGACATTTATGCTTTTTGTAAGAAACGGAATTGTTACAATGTGGCTTTCAGTTGAAGCCCTGGTTTCGCAGTCGTAGATTGCGTTGAAAAGAAACGGCGGATCGATTGCGCCGTTCGCGCGGTTTTCCCTGGAAGTGAAATTTTTGATGCGCTCAATGTCTTCCTGCGTGAAAGTTTCCGGGGATTTAGGCTCGCTCTGGTATTTGTAGAGCATTCTTCTGTATTTTTCTTTGTTCGGAAGCTGCTCTTCAGGAAGAAAACGTCCTTCGCACCAGAAAAGTTTTGTTTCCGTTATTTTTTCACCTTTTTTTGTAAAGATGTGAATCAGATAGTCTTTTTTTTCATTGTCGTATTCAGCGGAAAATTTTACGTCTGGATACGCTTCCTTGAAAACAGAAAGATTCGCCGGCTCCCACCATTTTGGAAACGGCAGGTTGAACTGGTTCAACGTCTGGGCGTTGCAGCTGGCGGCAAAAAAAAGCAAAAGAAGAAACGCTGGAATCTTTTTAAAAAACATAAATTTATTGTAGCATATTTATTTGAATATTTCTTTAACTGACTGCATAAATTTGTTTCCGCGGTCAAATTCGTTGGCGAACATTCCGAAGCTGGTTGCGCCCGGGCTGAAAACTACAATTTCGTCTTTCTGCGTTGAATTTTCAATTTCGTTTTTTAGGGCTGAAAGCATTTCGTTCAGGCTGGCGAACGGACCGCTGTAACTTACATTTTCTGAGTCAAGCTCCGGAACGATTTTGTCTGTCGCGCTTCCTTTTAGAAGATAGAGCGATTTTGCCGGAATTGAATTTTTGATTTTTCCGGAAAGAGTTTCTGCGAGCGGCGTAAGTTCAAGTCCTTTGTCTGTTCCGCCTGTCAGAAGATAGACTGGTTTTCCGAATGACTGGCTTGCCGCGGCCGCCGCTTCAGGAACTGTGGCGCAGCTGTCGTTGTAGAAGCGGAACGTTCCGCCGGCTTTGCTTTTGTATTCGTGGAAAAACTGAAGGCGGTGGTCGATTCCCGGCCAGGTGGACATGATTTCCACGCACTGCGTTGAAGGAACGCCCATCAGGCGAAGGACGAGCGCGGCGTTCAGCGCGTTGATTTTCATGTGGTCGCCCGGAACAATAAGATTTTTCAGGATTGTTTCCGGTTCTTTCATTCCTGTAAGAATTGCCATGCCGCGGAAATTTCCGTCCTGGTCTTTGTCCTGGTAAACGCCGAAAATTTCTTCCGGCAGCTTTGATTTTGCGTAGCGGAGCACAGTTCCCTTTGTTTCGGATGCAAAAAAATCGCCCCAGGTTCCGCCTGATTCCGGGCCTGTTCCCGGCTCGTCGCCTTCAAAGTCGAATATTGAATAGTCGGAAGAAGTCTGGTCTGCATAAATCAAACGCTTGTCGGCAACGTAAGGCTCCATCGCATGGTACCAGTTCTGGTGGTCGGGAACGATTTTTGTTATTATGCAGATTTTTGGCTTAAGCGCGTTTCTTCCGCGCAAGTCCGCAAGCTGCCATGATGAAAGCTCCAGCACAACAGGAGTTTTTTCGTTCGTTTGCTCAAGAAATGTAAGCGGGCTTACGGTGATGTTTCCGCCAAGAAATGCGGTGAATCCGGCTTTGTTAAGTCCGTAGTTTATTGCGCTGACTGTGGAAGATTTTCCTTTGCTTCCGGTTACGGCGATTACCGGAGCTTTTGTGAAATGCAGAAAAATTGAAATATCTGTCTCGATGTTTTTTGCCGCGGCAAGATATTTGTTTCCTTCGATTTTTACGCCTGGATTTTTTATTACGCAGTCGGCGTTCTGGAAATCTTCTGTTTTATGTTCGCCAAGCCTGTACTGAAGCCGGCTCGTGTCAATTTCCGGGTCATCTGAAAGCCTTTTGATTGTTGGCTGGAGCTGCTCTGCGGTTTTCATGTCGGTTGCGAGCACGTTTGCGCCGTGCCTTAAAAAAAAGCGGACGCACGCTTCTCCGCCGCCGTTAAGTCCTAGTCCCATTACAACAATATTTTTGCCTTTTATATCTTCCAATGTCTGGAATGTGCAGCCTGGCTTGTATGAATACATTTTGAACTCCTGAAAAATTCCGCGGGGCGTTGCGGGGGCGCGAACCCCCGCAAGGTGGGTAGGCGAAAACCGCAGGTTTGAGCCGTAGGGCGGTTTTCCGCCCTTCCTTATCTTGATGTTGTCAATGCTGATTTTGCTTTGTAGCGCAGAACGGCTTCTTCAAGCAGAAGTTTTACCAGCTCCTGAAACTGAAGTCCGGCTTTTTCGCACATTTTCGGGAACATGCTGATTGAGGTGAAGCCCGGCAATGTGTTTATTTCGTTCAGGTAGAGCGCGCCTGTGTCCTTGTCGATGAAAAAATCCACGCGGCTAAGGCCTGAGCAGTCCAGCGCCTTGTAGGCTTGAACGGCTGTTGTGCGGATTGTTTCTATTAAATCTGTGGAAATGTCCGCCGGAATCAGAAGCTCCGCTCCGTTCGGGTCGTTGTATTTCGCGTCAAAATCGTAGAATGTATGCGTCGGCTGAATTTCGCCCGGAATGTACGCGCGCACGGTTTCCGATTCGTTGTTCGGGTTCGCGGTGGTGGAATTTCCGGTTACAGAACATTCAACTTCCTGGGCGTTCACGGCTTTTTCCACAAGAACTTTGTCGTCCCAGGTGAATGCTTCCATAAGATAGAATGAAAGTTCCTTTGGATTTTCAGCTTTGTTCGCTCCGTTTGAAGAGCCGGCGCAGCACGGTTTTATGAACAGCGGAAAGCCGAGCTCGTCTATGCAGCGCTGGAAAATTTCGTCGTAACGCTGGCTGTTGTTCAGGTCGCAGCGTTTTATGCAGATGTACGGAACGACTGGAATTTCCGCGGATTTTAAAATCTGCTTTGTTTTTTCTTTGTCCATTGTCAAAGCGGAAGCCATTGTTGAGCAGCCGACGTACGGAATGTCCGCCATGTCCAGAAGTCCCTGGATTGTTCCGTCCTCGCCGTAAGTTCCGTGAAGAGCAGGGAAAAACACATCGATTTCGAGCGGGCCGTTTTTTGTGCAGAAGGCTTTTGTTTTTCCGCCTGGAACGACTGAAATCTTGTTTTCCTCAGATTCTTCTATTTTAAATGAAGCGTTTTTGTCGCTGCAAATTCTTTCGTATTCATTTTTGCTCTGTAAAAACCAGCGCCCGTCTTTTGTGATTCCAATAAGAGTCACGCTGTTTTTTTTATCAATTCCGCGCGCAATTGAGGCTGCTGAAACCAGTGAAATTTCGTGCTCGCCGCTACGTCCGCCGTAAATCAATGCAATGTTCATAATATCTCCAGAAATTTATTTATAGCCAAGCTCCGCAAGAGCTTTTTCTGCCTCGCTGATTTCATCGTAAGGCATTGTGTAGTCTTTGTATATTATTGAATTTTCGTGGCTTTTTCCAAGAAGAAGGACAATGTCGCCTTTCTGAGCTTTTTTCAAAGTTTCGCGGATTGCCTTTTTTCTGTCTGGAATGATGAAAAGGTTTTCGCCAAGTTTCATTCCTGCTTTTTCCGCGCCGACTGCAATTCCTTTTAAAAGTTCAGTCGGATCTTCGCCGCGCGGGTCTTCGTCTGCAAGAACAACAAAGTCGCAGAAGCGCGCCGCAATTTCTCCTTGAAGCGGGCGTTTTGTAAGGTCGCGCTCGCCGCCGCTTCCGAAAAGCGCGAAAATGCGTCCGGCGCAGCGTTTTTTGAGCGGAGGAAATATTGTTTCAAATGAGCTTGGTGTATGGGCATAGTCAACAATCAGCTCGAACGGCTGGCCTTTTTCAATCATCGTCATTCTTCCTTTGACCGGCTTCAGCTCCGGCAGATGCTCCGCAATCTCAGAGAAATTTTTCCCGGTTACAGATGAAACCGCAATCAGCGCCGCCATGATGTTGTATGTGTTGAACGCGCCCGGAACTTTCGCCTGAACGGAAAGCCGCTTGTGTTCGCGCGGAAGCACAGGGTCGAAGTTTTCCGGGAAGCTGGCGTTTTCACCGTCCGCAATTATTGTAAAGTCAAGCCCGAACCGCGCCGAGGCAATGTTTTCAGCTTTCATGAAGCGCAAAGTTTCCGGAATTTTAGGCAGAGGAACTGCTTCCGCGCCTGTTTCCGCCGCGCTTTTTCCGGCTTTTCCTTCAGATGTGAATCCGTAGACGTGCTTTTTTGTTGATTTTATAAAAAAATCCGCGCTTGGGTCTTCAAGGTTTACAATTCCGATTGAAGGAATTTTTGTTTTTACGCCGGCGATTGTTTTTATGTGGTCATGCTTGTCCAGCGCGCGGAAAAGATTCGCCTTGTCGTTTCTGTAAGTTTCAAAATTCTTGTGGAATTCAAGATGTTCCAGCGTTACGTTCATAAAAACGCCGCAGTCAAAAAGAACATTTCCCAGCCGGTTTGTTTTTGCGGAAAGTCCGTGCGACGAAGATTCCACAACCGCATATTTGCAGCCGTTCAGAAGCATTTCGTTCAGGTGATGATGAATTATCGGGGCTTCCGGCGTTGTCTGATGCTGCGGATTCGGAAGAGCTTCTCCGCCGAAAGAATATTCAACTGTTGAGATAAAACCGGCTTTTTCACCGCACAGCTTTAAAAGCTGCCAGATGAACGAAACTGTTGAGGATTTTCCTTCAGTTCCTGTAACGCCAATTACAACCAGCTTTTTTGAAGGAAAGTCATAGAACGCATCAGAAACCGGCGACATTGCAAAGCGGCTCGACTCAACTTTTATGAATGCCGGAACAGGATATTTCGCCGCCTCGTCGTAGAAAGGCTCGCCGTTTCTGGTTTCTCCAATCAAATTCTGAATGTGGCGTTTTGCAATAAGCTCTGCTGATTTCCGTTTGATTTCTTCTGAAAGTTCGCCTTCAAAAACAATTGCGTTCGCGCCTTTTTCTATTGCCTGCGGAATAAATTCATTTCCGTTTATATGGGTTCCGGGCAAGGCAAAATAAAGCGCGCCTTCGGTAACTTCCCTGGAATCAAAAACAAGATTTGAAATGCTGATATTCGCAATGTCTGAATCTGCGGTCAAAGTTGTTCCGTCTGCCGCAACAGCCTGATGAGCAAAAGCGGGAAGCAACTGGGATAACAATTTTTGCATATTAACTCCAATTTGAGTTTTATATTTTTTTATCTTATAACTTTTGAAATGCTTTTACAATTGATAATTCAATTTAGTTTGTACTTTGTTATCAGTTCCTTGACTTTTATGCTCGGAGTGTTTGTGTAGTTCTTTTTTACAATTTCTTCTATTATATCGGCAGTTCCTTCGTAGCCAAAAAGCGTTGAGTCAAGGCAAAGGTGATAATTGTTGCTCGCCTTCCAGTCCTGGTTTGTGAAATGCATATAGAATTCCCATGTGTTGCGGTCCTGCTTCCTGATTTTTTTCTGTGCGCTCCGCCTGTTCAAGCCGTATTTTTCGCTTATGTAAGTGATTCTGTGCTTCATGTCCGCGGTGATAAGAATGTGCATTGCGTTTTTGTCGTTTTTCAGAATGAAATTTGAGCAGTGCCCAACAATTATGCAGTTTTCTTTTTCTGCAAGCCTTGAAATGACATTTTCCTGCGCGTTAAAAAGTTTCTTGTAGCTTTTTGAATGAAAATCCTCCGCCGCGTAGTTGTTTTGAATGAACGCCTCCGCGGTGCTTCTGTAAAGAATTTCGTTGTGCTCCTGAACGAATTTTTTTGTGAATCCGCCTTCCTGCGCAACCAGGTCAACAAGCTCCTTGTCGTACACCGGAATTTTCAGCTTTATTCCCAGAATTTTCGCAATGATTCTTCCGCCGCTTCCAGCTTCAGAAGTTACAGTAATCACAATCCGCTTTGAGCTGCTGATTTTAAGCTTCGGCTCAAAAACAAGCTCGCTTTCGTTTTCAAAAACATAGTTTGTAAAGCTCAGCCTTTGCGTAAAATAATGCGAAACCGGCCCTACAAGCAGAACGATTATAAGAGTTCCTTCCCGCACCGATTCAAGATGTCCAAGAAGAAGATATGAAAGCGCGATTGCCACCGCCGCCATGAAAATGTCGAAAAACAGCTTTATCCATGAAAATTCCTTTTTTGTGACTTCGGAAATTGCCTTTACAAAAGCCTCGGTTGAAAGCATGACAACATCGGCGGTAACCTGGCAGCTTACTCCGGCCGCGCGGAAAACGCATCCCAGAATATTGTACAAAAGGGCAAGCCAGTAAACGTCCGGGTTTACAAACGAAGTCAGTTTCATGGCGCCGTCAATCAAAATTGAAAAAAGAAGCGTTACAGGAAGCTGGAGCAGCTGGTATTTTGGAAATTTTTTCCT
This sequence comes from uncultured Treponema sp., assembly GCA_934718065.1. GTDB lineage: Bacteria > Spirochaetota > Spirochaetia > Treponematales > Treponemataceae > Treponema_D. Next base: position 76,387 of record CAKUZR010000010.1, on the reverse strand, counting down.
TAACAGAAGAATTTGAATCAGAAGAAGCAGAAAGTTGAAAAGGAACGTGCATGTTCCAAAAGAAAGCCCGGATTTCAGGCTCACAACATAGGGAATGCAGGATGTCGGGCCTGTTCCAAGTTTTGAGCGCGTAAAAAGAGCAATTCCAAATGCGTTAAGGCAAATTCCAAGAAAGAAAAAAATGTACCGCTTTAAAAGCTCGTGGCCGTTTCGTTGCTGCATAGAAATAGTATACAATCAAAAAACGAATTTGTGTGAAGATTTTCATATTTCATAGTTTTCTGCTACAATTGAAGAAGATAATTTGACTGAATGTCGGGTTTTTTGTGGAAAAGAATAAAGGCGCAGGCAGATTTACACTTTGTGAAGATTTTTGGCGATTGAATTACTAAAAGTGCGAGGCAGCCGAATTAATACAAGCGCAGCGCTAGCCAAATCCATCTGAGCAAACTGGAAATATGCCGAAAGCGCTCTTTTCATAATTCATAAAAAAACTAGACATTCAGGCGAATATAAAAACAGGATGAAAAATGAATATAATTTCTTGGAATGTTAATGGAATCCGGGCGGTTGAAAAAAAAGGCTTTCTGGAATGGCTTGCGTCCTGCGGTGCGGATGTTGTCTGCATTCAGGAAACAAAGGCGAATCCGTCTCAGCTTTCAGAAAATCTTATTTCTCCGCCGTACGGTGAAAACGCCTCTGCCGCGCTTGCCGGTTCTGGCGGCGCAGGACTTTTTGATGAATGCGGAAGATATTTTTCGGCGTTCAGCAGCGCAAAAAAAGCCGGCTACAGCGGAACTGCAATCTACAGCAAGAAGAAGCCGGATTCAGTGGAAATTCTTGGCGACGAGCGTTTTGACGATGAAGGAAGAGTTACGATCGCAAAATTCGGGAAAATTGCCGTAATCAGCGCGTATTTTCCGAACAGCCAGGAAGCAGGCGCGCGGCTTGACTATAAGCTTGCATTCAACAATGCGATTCTGAAAAAATGCGACGAGCTTGTTTCAGAAGGCTTCAACGTGGTTCTTGGCGGCGACTACAATGTTGCGCATACTCCGATTGATCTGGCGAATCCTGCTACAAATGAAAAAAATCCGGGCTATCTTCCGGAAGAGCGTGAGTGGTTCTCAAGCTTTTTGAACGCAGGCTATGTTGACACGTTCAGAAAATTCAACAAGGAGCCGAAGCAGTACACGTGGTGGAGCTACAGATTCCACGCGCGTGAAAAAAATATCGGGTGGCGCATTGATTATTGGTGCGTCCATAAAAACTACGAGGACAAAGTGATTTCTTCAACAATTCTGTCGGATGTTGCAGGAAGCGATCATTGCCCGATTCAAATTCAAATAGAAGATTGATATTTCTACTTTTTTGAAATGTGATATAATAGAATGAAATTTGAGTTTTTTTGAAAAAAGAATAAAGCGCAGGCAGATTTTTAATTTGTGAAGATTTTGGGCGATAAGAACATTTTAAGTTGCAAAGCAACCCGAATTCGTACAAGCGAAGCGCGAGCCCAATCCATCTGCAGCAAATTGAAAATCTGCTGGAAGCGTCATTTTCAGAATTTCTAAAACTCAAAGTTCATTATAAAAATTATTGGAGTTTGTAAAAATGCTTGCGTATCTGGTTAATTTTCTAAAGGCGCTTAATTCAAATTCAAAGCCGTCTCAGATTGCGAATTCGTTCTGCATCGGTCTTATTCTTGGATTTATGCCGAAAAACAATCTTTTGTGGTATGTTGTTTTCATCTTTTTTGCGTTCGTCCGTATAAACAAATGCGGCTATTACATAATGATTATAATTGGAAGCCTTGCCGCGTATCTTCTGGATCCGCTGTTTGACAAAATCGGCTATGCCGTCCTTACGTTTGCGCCCCTTGAAAATTTCTACGCCTGGGCTTTGGACGTTCCTTTTGTGGGATTTACAAAATTCAACAACACAATAGTTGCCGGCTCGCTTGCGTTCGGGCTTTTAGCGTACATTCCTTTTTTCGTTCTTCTGTATTTTGTGATAAAACTGTGGCGTAAGCACATTGCGCCTATATTCAACGATTCAAAAGTTCTGAAAACGATTTACAGTCTTCCGGTTATTGGAAAAATCGCTTCAAAAGCGGCGGAACTGCTCTAAATTGACTTGTCTGGGGAAGAAATATTATGGCAAAAAAAACTGAAACAGAAAAAACATTGCAGAAAAACGCGGAAAAAACAAAAGCTGCTGCAAAAACTCCGGCTAAAAAAGAAAAGAAGATAAAACTCGTTCCGGCAAAAAAACTTCCGGGATTCTACAGGAAAAAATTCTCTGAGAAAGCTTTTGAAAAGAAAGTTCTTAAAAAAATCTACATTGAAGCGGACAAAAAGCTTGTTGAATCTCAGTTCAGGAAGGAAACTGACAAAAAAGGCCGCGAGATTATGGTTTTCGACCGGAAGTCCGAAATTGAGAAAAACGATTTTCTGCGCTGCAAAAAAATTGCGCTCGACGTGAAGAACCAGAAATTCGGCATAAAATTCGTTCCTCTTCTTGCGGTTGTATGTCTTGTTGCGGGAATTGGAATCGCTGTTACGCTTTTTAAAAACATTGTGGTTGAAAAAGGGCTTACCGCCGCAATGCAGGGAATTTTCGGGGCGAAAACAGACATTCAGAAAGTTGACCTGCAGATTTTCGGCGCGTCGCTTGAAATTGACGGACTTGCGCAGGCGAATCCAGATTCTCCGATGAAAAATATTTTTGAAATTGACAAAATTGATGTTGCCTTCAACCTTACGGACCTTCTGCGCGGAAAATTCCATGCAAAAAACATAGAAGTTTCGGGCGTTGCGATTGACACAGACCGAAAAAAGTCCGGCGAGCTGACCCGCGTAAAAAAATCAAAGAAAGAAAAGCAGGTCGCGGAGGAAACAAAAAAGGACTCCGCTTCAATAATGAACGCCGCGGCTGACCAGCTGAAAAAAATGTTCGAAAGCTACAATCCTGAGACAATGCTTTCAAATATTCAGAATGAGCTGACTTCGCCGGCTGTCGCCAATTCAATTGCGGAAGATGTAAAGGCGAAGGTTGAAAAATGGAAGAACGTTCCGAATGAATATCAGGCTTCAATTACAAAACTTTCAGCGAGCGTTGATTCCCTTGCAAAAACAAACTGGGGAAATATTACAAACGCGTCAACGCTGAAAAAGGCAGTCAGCGACATTGAAACTGCGCTGAGCGAGTCAAATTCGCTTAAAAACAAAATGGCGGCCACTTCAAAGGAGATAAAAACTGACACAAACGCAATAAACGGCTATTCAAAGCAGCTTCAGGCGGCGGTAAAAGCTGACTCAAAGCTGGTTGACGGAAAAATCGCGGAAATGAAAAATCTTTTTTCAGCAGACGGAATGAAAAACATTCTTACAGAAGGAATCCGCGGAATTCTTCTTGAAAAGGCTGGAAAATTTTATCCATACATCGACAAAGCTCTGACAGCCGCAATGAATTCAAAGGGAAATTCAAATTCCTCTGAAGGCAAGCAGAAATCCGCCGCGGAAAAAGCTGAAAAAAAATCAAAGAAAGCAAAGTCTGCCGGCCATGCGCGCTCCGCTGGAAGAATGGTTTACTACAAAAAAGACACTGTTCCAAAGCTTCTGATTGAAAATGTTGTGGCTTCCGGCTATGAATACAAGTCAGACGAGCTTCTGTTCAAGGGAACTGCCTCTGAAATTTCAAGCGACCAGAATATGCGCGGAAAACCTGCAAAAATCAACGCGGATTTTAAAGTCATGGGAAAACCTAACAAGGCTTCGGTTGTAATCGACGCGCGCGACAGTTCTTCCGCTCCGCTGGTTCTTGCCGATTATTCGGGAAAAGGCTATCCAATCAGCGCGGATGCCCAGGTTTTCAATCTTAGTTCTTCAAGCGACATTGACGCGGTTTTAAAATGCGGCTCCGACGGAAGTTTTTCTGTTGGCGGCACGTTGAACATGAACATAAACGAAATTCATGGAATGGAATTTGAGCCTGCCAAAGTTTCCGGGCTTTACCAGAAGGCGATTTCAGGAATAAAAACGCTTTCCGTGGGCTTCAATGTTTTGTACAGAAACGGCGGAATGGAAGTTGAGCTTACAAATATTGAAAAGCTTTCAAAGCAGCTTGCCGAGCCGGTTATTCAGGCTCTTACTGGCGAGCTGAATTCAATTGCGGCGGAAGCGCAGGCGAACATTACAAAAGTTCTGAGCGAAAAAACTGGAATTGCCACCGACCAGATTGCCGCGTTCACTGATATTTCCGGGCTTTTGAACGGACAGATTAATTCAGTGAACAATATGCAGAAGCAGCTGGAAGACCAGAAAGCGAAAATCAACAAGCAGCTTTCAAATGCCGCAAAAGGCGCTGCTGTTGACGCGCTGAAAAAACTGTTCTAAAACTGAAGGATTAAGCCGCGGCGGAATCTTTGTTCCTTGTTAAAAGAGGAATAATCATTCCGCCGGCTGCGTTTCCAAGAATAACCACTATGAAAATCAGAAGATTTTGCAAGGTGAATGCGTTTAGACCGTTCGCAATGCCGTTGTAAAAAGAATTCGCGATTGAGTGGTCGAACCCGCACAGAATAAAAACCGGAATGTAGATAAAAACTCCGAGCTTGCTGCCTTTTTTCCATGTGTCCACAGAAAGAAACATCAGAATTCCGCAGAAAATCCCTGAAACAAAAAGCCGTGGAAGAGGCGTCTGGAATTTCGCCGCGTAAATATTTTTTGCCGGTTCAACAACCAGCGGAAACGCGTATGAAGCCATAATTCCCAGGATATATGTTGAAAGAAGATTGAACGCAAGCACAAGCAGCACAAGGCGGATATATTTTGTGTCCTTGAAGTTAAAGGCAATGTATCCGACTTTTCCAGTGTAAAGGTTGAAGCCGTAAACGCAGATTGTGTAAAGCCCTGCCGCGAACAGAAACGCTCCGAGCGGCTTTATGTTCAGCGCAATGCAGGAAAGATAAACAGTTCCGCCGATGCAAATCATCAGGCCGGAAAGAATGGATTTTTTTATATCATTAATCATAACTTTAGAAGATTATCACGTTACAGAAAGTTTCTCAATGTGATAGAATAAAATTATGTCTAAAGTATTTTTGCGGATTTCGGGCATTGTGTTTTTTATGCTGACTCTTGCCGCGGCGATTCCGGTGATTGCAAGAAATATAGATTCGTTCGCGTTTTTTGTGGCTTCCCCGGATTTGGGCTGGGGGCTTTTCTATGTTTTTACCGGATTCCTTTTGTGCACGTTTTTATTGTTCGCGCTGTTTTCCACTGGAACTGCCGCAATTTTTGCAGGCGGACAGGGATATACTCAGTCTGTGTGGAACTGCGGAATTTATTCCCTGGTAAGCGTTGCGCTGTTCACAACAATTTTAATTCTGACCGGAGTAACGGATGAGGAGCAGGAAATTCTTCTTGTATGCGAAATTGCCCTGCTGGCCGTAATTCTTTACGATGCGATTATTTTTTTCTGTCTTAGGAAAGAAGAAAGTTTTTACTGGAAAAATCTTATTCCAGGCGACCCGAACACAAAGCTTTGCCTGAAAGTTTATGCGCTTATGGCCGCCGTAATTGAAATCGCGAGCTTCCTGATTTCGCACAAGTTCGTTGACTAAAAGCTGGAGCGGCAAACACGGCGGAAGATTTTTAATTCTCCTGCCGCGCTGCGTTTTTTTATTCAGCTGTGGCTTCCGCGTTTTCCGCGGCTTCAGACTCGGCTTTCAGAATTTTTTCCTTGTTCCGCATTGCTCTTGCTTCCGCTTTTGCCGCTTTTTTCTGGGCGCGCGCCTGCGCTTTCAGCTCTTTTTTTGCGGCTTTCTTTTCAGCCTTGAGCGTTTCTTTCTGCAAAGATTTTGCGGACTGCCGGATATATGAATATCTGTTCTTGCCCTTTACGCTGTAACGCACGCCAAGATTCAGCTGGTACTGCCACGAATAGTCGTAAGGCTGAACAAGCCGGTTTGTTCCAAGGTTCGGATAGTCAAAAGAAAAAGTTCCGTCCAGCAGGATTGTCCAGCGCGGCTCAATTGGAAGCTCCAGCCCGGCAAGCGCGCCGCCGCCAAGATAATGCAGATGGTACTCGTCGGAAAGCTGGTACATATAATGCAGGCCAAGCCCGAATTTCAGACGGACGTATTTCCACATATCAGTTTCCAGAATCGGACCGGCGAACAAGTCGAACGCGTACAGAATAGTCTGCTTCGGGAACTGCTTCACCTCGTTGAATTTGTTGTAGAACGGATAAAAAACTGAAGTCCTGATAATAGAATTCAAAGGCTTCATATTTCTTGTCTGAATCTGAAAAAACGCGCCAATCATATCGTTCTGCCAGACAAAATTGCTTCTGCCGCTTACAGTCTGAATTCTTGTAACCTGAGCCATTGCAATTCCTTCGTTGAACATTACAAAAGGTTTCGCCTTGATTTTAGGAAATCCGGTTTTTTCGTTTATTTCAACATTCGTGTCGTTGTGGTCGTCGGACGTTGAAGTTTCAAAAAGATTCGTTTCCTGGGAAAAAGCTGGAAAAATCAAAAGGGCAAGCGAAAAAGCTAAAAATATTTTTTTCATAGGTTCCGCCTTATTTTGAAACGTGATACAAAGTAAGATTCAACGTTTTGCTGTTGGAAGGATTTGTCCAGGTAAGATAAAGCATTGCGCCGCGGATGTCCCATTCAGTGTTCGCCGTTTCAGTAACAGTTGCTCCGTCTTTCTGCAAAATATTGAACACAAGAACGTTGTCTATTACAGAATACTCGCCCTGGTAGTTGATTTCGCTTTTTTCGTCCTGAGGTTCAATGAAGATTTTTGAAACAAAAGTTCCGTCAGAAATGAAAGTTATGTAGTTTCCGTAGTCGTCAGCCCATTTTCCGTACAAAGGCGAAGGCTCGTAGCAGGCGGCCAGCGCCAGGCACGCAAAAATTGAAAGAAATGCAGATATTGCCGCGAATGTTTTTTTAATAGATTTCATAATTGCTCCAGTTTTATAAATTTCTACTCAGGCTGCTCTTCGATGTCGTCAATTGATTCTTCCACTTCCTGGGGAAGAACGCTGTATTCAACTTCTGAACGCTCAAAACCTTCTCTTTGAACGCCGTAAGTTCCGCCGGCGCTAGTTCCTTTCCGGATAATCATATTTTCGTAGAAGATTTTTCCGGGATTTGTGCCTGTTACCTCAATATTTCCGTACATTTTTCCGTTTGCGTGGATGTTTGCGCGGGTGTTGCATTCGCCGTTCAGAACCCAGCCGTCAAAGTCGCTGTAGTTTTTGTAGACAATTGTAACAACGCCCTTGAATCCGCGGACTCTTGCCCAGTATTCGCAGGTTCCGCTTATGTCGCCGTTGATTTTTTCCTTTCCAAGCTTTGCAAGATTGCTGCGCTTGTGCATAAGAGTAAGTTTTTTGTGGCTGCTTACAGAAGACTTGTTGAACGCCTTTAAATATTCAACATTCTGCGAATATTCTGTCAGTTCTGCTGCAGGCTCTTCCGCATCCGCATTGAATTCTTCTTCAGCCTGCTCGGAATAGACCAAAAACGCCGAGCATAAAAGGCAGGCCGCGCCCGCCAGCAAAATTTTTCTGTTTCTCATCATTTTTCTTCTCCTACAAGCCAGTCTACATTTGCTTTTTCAAGGACAACAGTTCCGCTTGAAGAATCTTTCCGGTCAAGCTCGTAAGTTGCAACTTCGTAGTATCCGCCGCCGGCCGCTCCGCCCTTGATTTCAAGATGGTCGTAGACCGCGTAGCCCGGGTACATTCCGCAAAGATAATGTGTGTCGCCGGTTCTTATAATCGCGTTTTTAGCCGTGTCAGAAAGTTTTTCCAGCGCGTTTCCAATGGAATCAGGATTTGTAACGTCGATTTCCTTTGAGTAGCACTGAACCGTTTCGTGCATGTGGCCGTTTGCGCTCATATTTGAAGTTGTGTCCGTGTTTCCGTTCAGAACAAACCTGATTCCAAGAGAACTGTCATCGCTGATAAAATGGTCTGCGTAGTTTGTGTAAGGCATTGTGATTTCCGCGCCAAGTCCCGCGACTTTTGCGTTGTAGCCCAAAGTTCCGCTTATGTTTCCCGGAACGGATTCAGAGCCGACTTTGTCCAGGTCGCTAGGCTTGTGCATAAGCGTAAGTTTTTTCTGCGAGCTTGCGATATTCTTGTTGTACTCGCGGAACCACTGCTCCCGGGTGATTGCTCCGTAGCCGCGCGCGTCGTGCGTTGAATCGTTTTCCGGGTTGTTTGATTTTCTTCCCTGGCCAAGGCTGTTCAGGGAAACAACTTTGTAGAAATACATAATTCCAGATTTTGCGGTCGCATTTGAATCAAGATAATAAGTGCTTGAAGTTGTTTCAATCTTCTTGAAGCCTGAATCCGCTTTTGTTGAACGGTAAACGTCATAGCCGCCGTCCGCGCCGCTGGAAGGAGCGTTCCACGTGATAAGAACCGGATAAACTTCATTTTTGTTTGAAACCCACAGCGAATCTTCAAAAGTTCCCCCGTGTCCGGCGATTTTGCCGCTGATTGTTTTTTGCCCCGCTGTTTTTGTTGCGTAAACATTCTGCGGCGCATCTGGAACCGGGGCGACGATTTCGCTTCTTGCGCTTTCCTTGTCAACTCCGTTTTCGTTTACAGTTTTGATTGCAAAGAATTTTCCAGCTGAAAGGTCGATTTCCGCATAAAGATTGCCGTTTGCGTCCGGAGTTCCGGAAATTGAGCTTTGAACCATTGTGTCGAAAAGACCGCTTTTTTCAGAATCCGCATAAATGTTGTACTTGAAAGGAACTTTGTTCTCTTCGTCAATGCTGTTTATTGCAGGCGACCAGATGATTTTCTTGTGGTCTGCGTCTGCGCCGTCGTCAATTTCAAGATATGAAGGCGCGCTCAAAAGGAAGCCGTATGCCGGCGTTTTTGAATCCTTTCCGGTTTCGCTGAAGGAGCTTTTTATTTTTTCTTCCGAGCCGTCAGTTTTTGTTTTTACCGTCTGTATAAAGTAGTAGTAGTAAATTCCAGGCTTTACGCTTGAATCCGTGTAGGAACTTTTTGAAGATTCCAGGCCTGATTTTATAAGTTTGTAGACAGAATCGTTTGAGCTTGTGCGGTACAAGTTGTACGAAAGTTTTCCGTCTGAAGGATCTGAAAGTGCGTTCCATGCAACAGTCAGTTCCTTTGCGCTTGTTCCAAGGCCGTTTTCCACGTGGATATTTTCCGGAACAGTCGGCGCGCCAGGCTGAAGCGAGTAGCCCATTGCCGCCGCGCTTGCGCAGGAATCCTGCCCGATTCGGTTTATTGCGTAAACTTTATAGAAGAATTCCTTCCCCTGGTCTTTTTCTTCAATTTCGTCAATGAATTCGTTTTCGTTTGAATAAATATTCTTTTCATTGATTTTGTAGTAAAGCCCTTTTTCTGTTTCGCAGCGTTCAATCCTGTATTTCCAGGCATAAGGAACACTGTTCCATTTTATTGTGATTTTGTCTGTGTCGCTTCCTTTAGAGGCTTCAATTTCTGTAACCGGCTTCAGGAGCGTTCCGTATTTTGAAGGGTCGGCGCGGTCAGCAACCGTAACTTTATGCTCGGAATAATCCGGGAAGTATTCACTTTCGGTGTAGCCTTTTGGAAGGTTCTGGGCAAAAACTCGGTAGTAATAGACATAGTTCAGCTCAACGCTTGTGTATTTTGCCTCCTGGATGATTGTGTCAATGTATTTTGTGTTGTAGATGTTTGAGGAAGTCAGAAGCTCAAAGTCCGATTCCTTTGGCATATCCCAAGTTCCGTCAGCCTTTTTTTCTTTTACAACAGCCCGCTCAATTTTGTAGGAAGTTGCGTTTGGAACAGCGTTCCAGCTTATTTCAATCTTGCCGGAATATTCGCCCTGGGAAATAAAAATTTCAGAAGGCGCCTCAAGTTTTTCAATTTTTTCAGCTGGAGTAAGCAGGTCGTAAAGGCTTGAATTGTTTCCGTTTGAATTCATAGAAACATCAGTTTCAAAAAAGCTTGAGCACGAAGCGAACGCAACCGCCGCCACGCAAAGCCCAAAAACTTTAAGGGGGGGGGTGAAACGCGATTTTTTAGTTGAATTGAATTTTGCTGTTTTCTGCATTTTTAGTCCTCCCACCAGCCGTAGGCTGAATTATGGATTTCGTATTTGTTGTCATCAAATTGCAAAGGAAACCACCCTTTTCTTATTTCTTTGTCTGAAGTGTCAATAACTGTTTTTTCTGTTCCGTTTCTATTTATTTTGATTTTTAATGAATTTTTAGTAGCAGAATCGATAGTAATTGTTGCAGAATAGTCAACATTCTTTTTTTCCTCATTTGGTTCATATAAAGATAAAGAGAAATCTACGGAATTTATAAAAGTATATATATATGGATCTGAAACTTCTGTTTCAAATTTGCTTAATATGCCAAAATAATGCTTTGCAGATGATATTTGCAGGAAGGATTCTTTTGTCTTATAAGGAGTTAAAATTTGTGGTACATATCCTGAGAAAATGAAATATGCTTTTCCTTTTCCGAGCCCAAGTTCAGATGTTGCACTTTCTTTCATAGAAAATGATACATTTCCTTCTTTTCCTATTATTGTTTGTCCAGTTTTTCCATCTCTGCCATACCAAAATTTTGTGTCAATATTACTATAATCTTCATCTCCACCGTCATTTCGATAGAAAGCATAGCTTATTGCAAGCATTGCGGCTTTTGTCAGCTCTTCATCTGTAATTTGTCTATATGCGTAAATTGAACGGTCATTACCTGTTTCTGTATAAACACTTGTTTCTCCGCTTTTTCTACTTCCAGTTATTTTATAGTAGTGCTTTGCATCACGCAGTACTTTTAAAAGGCCGTCAGTGTTTGTTTTTTCACTGTTTTGAATTCCATCTGGAGCAATTGTTATGGTGTATGGAGTTGAAGTGTCAATTGCAAGGTCGTAATTTTTGCAAGCTTCGCTGTTTACAGTCGCTGTTTTCAAGTCATTTGTATTTATTGTGGCAATAGTTTGCCAGCCAATGGACTTGTTTGTGTTCAGCATTTTAATTTCAATTGTGTCCGGCTTTTTCTTTCTTTCGTTTGTATCATAAATGTTGATATCTGGTGTACGCCAGAGAAGTGTTTCAGCATAATAGTTCTTGTTCTCTTGTCCATCATATGCACACATTGCTTTTGGAGGTGCAAAATTGAAAATGTAGCCTTTGTTTTCTTTTTCATTATCATCGTCGATTCTCTTTGAGATGAAATATTCGTAGTAAGAATCGATATAAGTATTTAATTCATCATTATAGGAAATCATATAATCATAAGCTTTATATGGAACTAACGGACTACAGTATGCTAATATGCTTGCCTCGTTAATATCAAGTGGATCTGTGTATTTGTACCATTCATCGCCATTTTTCGCCTTGTAGCTTCTGTAGAAAACTGTTGGTTTCCTAGTTGAATTGTAAGGTTGCTTCCATGTAATTTTTACTTTGTCGCTTGTTGCTGCTTTTGAAGCTTCGATTGCCAGGCCGTATCCGTAGGTTGCGCCTTTTGTCTCAACTTTTGCAAGCGATTCAGAAGTGTATCTTATAGAAGAATCTGTTCCCTGGATTGTATAGTCATCGCCAAATTCAAAGTCAGAAGATGATTCAACTGGAATTACCGTGTAGCCGTAAGGAATTCCCCACGCAAGCTGAGCCTGGTCTGTTTTGTACTGGTCATTGTAGTCTGCTTCGGAAACCGGCTGGTATTTGTCGGTGAATTTCAATGTGTTTCCTGCGATTTGATTGCAGCTTGCGGAAACTGTTGCGTCTGTGCCCATAAGAGTTAGATATCCAGCTTCGGAATCAGTTCCAACTGCGTAGTAGTACAAATCGCCTTTGTTTTCTTCTGTGCTGAAATAGTCTTTTATGTATTTCTTGCGGAAAATAAGATAGCCTTTTGCGCCTGGAACATTGTCCCAGGTTATTGAAATTGCCTTGCTTTCGCCTGTTATTTTCAGGTTAAGGTTTGCAGGCCCAAGCGTTGCAACCTGAATTGGCTTGCTGCTTTCGTCAACAGTGCTTTTTGCTTTAAGAACAAAATCAATATTTTTTCCGGAAACCGACGCGTCTGTTGAATAATCTATTTCTTCGCCGTCTGCATTTCTTGTTCCGTAAGGTTTTGTTATTTTGTAGTAATAGTACAGAAGCTTGCCGTTTTCATCTTTCTCTTCCTGTATGTCAGCAGAAGAAATCGTGCCTTCGCTTGCAATGTCTTCTCCCGTTGTCAAGTCTTTTCCGGTGAATTTGTAGTTTGCCTCGTATCCTTCCGCTTTTTGAACTTCATTCCATATAACTTTGATTGAGTTGTAAGTCGGTTCAAAATATGGCTGCGGAGTTCCCAAAGTAAAAAGTTTTTCTTCGATTGTGTTGTGGCTTTTCAATCCGTTGTCTGCATTCAATGTATATTCCGTACGGATGTCACCGCTTTCTGCCGGGTGGCTGTAAGTGAATTCAGATTTGTTTTCAATAGGATTGTTTTCGCTGTCTACAAAATCACTTTCCTGGAAATCGTAAGTGCCTTCTGTTTCTTTTCCGTCTTTGTCGGTGTTTTTCCATGAAAGCGTGTATTTGCAGTTTTTGTCATAAATCCATGTAAGCTTGAATTTGTCTTTGTAGCCGTCTTCAATTTTAAAGCTTGAAACATCAGGAATCATGCTTTTGTCATTTATTACAATAACTGAGCCTGGCGCGGAAACTTTGATGTAGCTGCCGCTGTCGTCATTTCCGCTGTCTTTAGGGCAGACCGCAACATCATAAGTATATAGAAGATATATGTTTTCTTCATCGGTTGGTGTGTACGTGAATGTCCTAGGGAAGAAATTTTCGTACGAGGTTGAATTTGGATATTTTATCTCCGGCTCGCCTTCCGGCTGGTCTTCTTGCTCGGCCGCAATTTCTTCTGCGGTGGCTTTGCGCATTTTCTGGCATGTTTCCGTGATTACATAGTTGTACTGCTGGCCAAAGTCGTCGAACTTAAAGTTCAGGGTTACGGTGAAGCTGTCGATTTTGGTCGGGTCGTCCGCGTTTTCCTGATATACTGAAGAAACTGAGACTGTAGGGCTGTTTATGAGCCAGCCTGTGCCGTCGCTCCAGGATTCGTCCGAGGTTACGTTTTTCTTTCCGTTGTCGTCTATGAACGACTGGATTCTGTATGAATATTTTTCGCTGCGGGAAGCGGTTTTGTCTGTCAGCGTGATTTTTGTTCCCGGAATGTAGTTCGGATAGTTCGGGTCGGTTTCCGCGCCTGATTCTTCCGGATATTGAATTTCCACGTCGATTTTTGAAGGAATTTCTGTTCCGTCTTCTGCTGTTGAGCCGGCAAGCGAGGCTCCTATTGTTACCGTTGCTCCAGTTCCGCTTTCCGCCTTTGTAAAATGAACGGCGTTCTTTTCAATTTTATCTATTGTAGTGTCTGTTGTTCCAAGGTAAGTTAAAATCGGGTCGTACGCTGTTTCCGGCGCGGACTCAAGCTTTCTGAAAACCTTGAAGTAAACCGGGCGGGTTTCGTATGTTGTGGACGCCTTTATCTCCGCGAATTTCGGCAGAACCCATGAAAGCGCGATTCCATCTTTAGAAGTTCCTTTCGCCGCCTCAAAATTTTCCGGCGCGGCAGGAATCAATGAGTGCGCGGTTGACTGGTTTAAAATGTCGCTGTTTTCTGTTGATTTCGCATCCTGCGCAGATTTTGTGTATGCTTTAATCTGAATGCAGTAGTTCGTGTTCGGCGTAAGATTTTTGAAAGTATATTTTGTGTCGGCTGATTCTTTTACGTCCAGCGCGGAAATCGTTTCTTCCTTTAAAACCTGTGTTCCGTCAGCATTGTAAAGAATAACCGTGTAGTTCAGCCCGCTGTTCAGATAAGTTTCTTCCGTGCAGTTCACGCCCTTGTACCAGCGTACCGTTATCTGGTCGCCGTTTGCGTTCTGGTTTATGCTTGTTATGATTGGAGCCGCTAGCGTTGTGCCGAAGCAAATCTGGCTGTAGCCTTCGGAAGTTTCGCTGTTCGAGTCCACAGACTGGACTTTGTAGTATTTTTTCACATCCGGCTCAAGACCGCCCACTGTGTATGAGCAGGTGGAGTCCGAAGTCTGCCCCAAAAATTCAAAATTTCCGGTCGCTGTGTCAGAATGATAAATATTGTAGATTACCGCCGATTTTGCCGCCGTCCATTTAAGCGTTATGCTCTTGTAGCCGCCCTGAGATGCGGTAAGGTTTGTTGGCGCGGCGACCCTTCCTGTTGCGTATGAGCCGCGTGTCTGAAAGTGCGGCGAGTCCAGCAGGTCGTTCTGGCAGCCTGAAAAAAGCAAAGCGCCCAAGAAAATCAATGCTGCAAAGCTGAACGCGCAAAAAGAAAATCCGTTGATTTTTTTCATCTTTAATACCTCTGAAAAATGGTATTTGGTTATATTATATAAATTTACTAATTTAGACAATCCGGCTTGAAAACGGTTGCAGAAAACCTTTTTCTTTGTTTTTTTTATCCGGGTGGCTTTTGCCCGGCTCGCAGGCTCGCCCGCCAAAACCAGGCTTTCCAGGGTTCCGGCCTCCGCCTCCATTGCTCCACAAAAACTCCGTTTTTGCTCCGCAACGCGCTCCGCGCGCCCTTCCAATCCTTGCCACGTCGCAAACTGTAAATTCCTTCCGGCTTCGCTGTTTACGTTCCTTCACTATACTTTTAACTCTGCGAATACAGTAATGCAACGCCTCGCCTTATGTCCGTAGAATACTTCTGAACAACTCCGCAGCAGCCTGTGAATTGTTTCCGTAACGCATTCCTTCTCCTTTCCGTGCGACACACCGCTGACTAACTAGTCAGCAGGGTGCTGATTAGGTTAATCAGCGGTGTACTGATTAAGTTAATCAGCGGTCTAATGATTAATTTAATCAGCAGTCTGATGATTAACTAATCAGTGGTATGATGATTAGTTAATCAGTGATGCGCTGACTAGTTAATCAAGGGTATGCTGATTAAATCTAAAATTCCCGCAAGTTTTTTTGTGATTCATTTCCGTTCTCGCAATTTTTCATCTATTAACTATATAGCCTGAGTGATTGGTTTTCTTTGAAAAAACAAAAGCGCAGGCAGATTTACAGTTTGTGAAGATTTTTGGCGATTGAGCCAGTTAAAGTGCGGAGCACCCGAATCAATACAAGCGGAGCGCGAGCCAAATCCATCTGTAGCAAACTGGAAATCTGCCGAAAGCGTTCTTTCAGAATTTACAAAAACTCGCCATTCGCGCTATATAGGAGTTTTTATGCAAAATCAAAATGAACTTACGCCCGCACAAAAGTGGGAGCGGCTTACATTCGCTGATAATTATATTTTTTGTAAGGTTATGGAAATGAATCCTGACATTTGCAAGGAAATGCTCGAGCTTCTTCTGAACATCAAAATCGACAGAATTGAAATGCCGGAAACCGAGCGCACAATCAAGGCCGATTATGATTCGCGGGGAATTCGCCTTGACGTTTACGTAAAGGACGGAACCGGCCGCTGCTTTGACATTGAGATTCAAACTTCAGTAGAAAAGGAGCTGGCGCTTGCAAAACGGACACGCTATTACCAGGGCCTGATGGATGTTGACAGCGTTTTTACAGGCACAAAATACAAGGACTTGAACGAAACCTATGTCATTTTCCTGTGCCTTGGCGATGCGTTCGGGTTCAACCTTCCTGTCTACACTTTTGAAAACACCTGCATCGAAAATTCCGAAATCAAAATGAACGACGGAACGCACAAAATCTTCTTCAACGCTAAAAAGTATGATACAATGAAGTCCGAAGAGCTAAAGTCGTTCTTCAAATATCTTTGCGGAAAAGAACCGAGCTCAGATTTTTCAGAAAAAATCTCCGCAATCGTTGAGCGGCTCAAAATGAACGCTCGCTGGAGGCATGAATTTATGACTTGGCTGGATGAAATTGAATTTCAGGCGGATTTGGCAGCAGAAAAACGCGCCGTTGAAACTGCGCAAAAAATGCTGGATTCAAATTTAGGAACTCCAGAACAAATAGCATCTGTAACTTCTCTTCCATTAGAAAAAGTCCTTGAATTGCAAAAAGAAGCAAAAACAGTGCGTTGATTAAAATTTTCGGAGAGAATTTGATGAAATCACGTCGAGAATATAAAAAAACTCGGCGTGTTTTTTTGTGAATTATTTCTATTGTATAAAAATGTGTAAAAATATCTGTATTTTGCTATAAATATGTGTAAATTTTAAATTAAAATTCTTTATTTTTGTGTAAAAATAATATAAAATAGAATTATGCAAAGAAAGGCATTGACGCAGCTTTTAGAATGGAAAAACTCATCCCGTAGAAAACCTATGATTTTAAAGGGGGCGAGACAGGTAGGAAAAACCTGGCTTATGAAAGAGTTTGGTCGGCTTAATTATGAAAAAACATTTTATTTTTCTTTTGAAAGAGAAGAAGAGCTTTCTAATATTTTTGAGAAGAATAAAGATCCATTCAGAATCATTAATCAGCTTGGAACTATTTATAATGATAAAATTGAACCTGGAAAACATCTTATTATTTTTGATGAAATTCAGGAATGTCCAAAAGCTCTTAATTCCCTAAAGTATTTTAATGAAGAGGCTAATGAATTTCATATAATCGCAGCAGGAAGCCTTTTAGGGACTTTGCTTGCAGAAGCGATGAGCTATCCCGTGGGGAAAGTAAATTTGCTTGATATTTATCCAATGGATTTTGAAGAGTTTTTAGGCGCCATTCAGCCGGATCTCTTAAAATATA
The DNA here is from genome assembly GCA_934718065.1 of uncultured Treponema sp. GTDB lineage: Bacteria > Spirochaetota > Spirochaetia > Treponematales > Treponemataceae > Treponema_D. The sequence continues at coordinate 59,616 of CAKUZR010000010.1, read as the reverse complement.
TAGAAGAAACTCCTCCAAATGAAATAATCGAGATTCAGCATACAAAGTTGATTGAACAATATCATGATTATTTGATTATAGGCGGAATGCCAGAGTGTGTTTCCTGCTGGGTAAATGAAAAAAATTCCGGTACTGTTGCAGAAATTCAAAAAGAATTAATAAATATTTATGAAAATGACTTTGCAAAGCACAATAAAAAAGTGAATGCAGCCAGAATACTTCTTGTATTTCGCAGCCTTGTCAGCCAGCTTTCAAAAGAAAACGAAAAATTCATATACGGATGTGTAAAGTCAGGCGCACGGGCAAGAGAATTTGAAGAATCAATTGAATGGCTTGTTTCAAGTGGTATTGTGCTTAGGATTTATGATGTAACTAAACCGGAGCATCCTTTAAAAGCATTTGAAAATCTTTCAAGTTTTAAGCTTTTCTTTTTTGATGTTGGGCTATTAAAATATGCGGCAGGAATATCGAACAAGGATATTGTTCTTGATACAGAATTTCAATTTAAGGGGCCTCTTGCAGAAAATTATTGTTTGCAGCAGTTAATACCGCAATTTGATGTAAACCCGCATTATTATTCACCGGCTCAAAACTACGAAGTGGATTTTATTCTTCAGAATGAAAGTGAAATAATCCCTGTTGAGTGTAAAGCCGGGAAGAATACCATAAGCGCAAGCTTTAAGCGCTATAGAAACGAGCAGAAACCAAATCTTGCGATTCGTTTTTCAGAACTGCCTTACAAAGAGCAGGAAGATATGATAAATATTCCTTTTTATTTGGCTGGTCAAATAAAGAAATTGCGGGCTGAAAGATGACCTGAGGCTTTTTGATAAAAATCCCGGAGCTAAAAACTTGCGCTCCGGGAACTGTGTTATTCGGAAACGACTTTTTTTATTGCGTTCAGCAGCTCTGAATATTCTGTGAATGCCGGGTACTGCGGATATTCCGCCTTGATTTTATCTGTTGTGCGGAAAAGAAATCCTGCTTTTGAAGCCTGGATCATTCCAAGGTCGTTGAAGGAGTCGCCCGAAGCGATTGTTTCAAAGCCGCATGACTGCAAAGCCCGGACTGTTGTGTATTTAGATTTTTCGCAGCGCATTTTGTAGCCGGTGATTTCTCCGCTTGGCGAAACTTCCAGCGTGTTGCAGAATATTGTAGGAAGCCCCAGTTTTTTCATAAGCGGCGCCGCGAACTGCTCGAACGTGTCGCTAAGGATTATTGCCTGCGTGAATGAGCGCAGCTCGTCAAGAAAATCTTTTGCGCCAGGAAGCGGATCGATTTTTGCGATTGTCTCCTGAATTTCCTTCAGGCCGAGATTGTGCTCCTTTAGAATATTGATTCGGTATTTCATCAGCTTATCGTAGTCCGGCTCGTCGCGGGTGGTTTTTCGCAGCTCCGGGATTCCTGTTGCTTCCGCGAACGCAATCCAAATTTCCGGCACAAGAACGCCTTCCAGGTCAAGACAAGTAATATACATTTTTTGTTCCTTTTTAAAGATTGATTTTCTGTAAGTATAGCGAAAAGCATAAGTTTTCACTAGAATATTAACCGTTATGGCGCAAAAAAAACGTTCAGGCGCAAAAAAACGAACTGCCTCAAAATCCCGGAAAACCGCCCGGAAATCTTCGCGCGGAAAAATTTATATGCCTTTGAATAGTGTGATAACGCTTTGCGCTGTTATAGTCGGTGTCTGCTCGCTTCTGCTTGCCGTGTTCACTTTCGCCGGAAAAACGGAGAAAGCTCCGCTTCAGGTTGCTGAAAAAACGAAAATTCAAAAGAATGAAAGCCGCGTGGACGCTGAAAAAAAATCCGGGCAGAAGACAAAATCCCGCCCGGCGCAGCCACAGCCACAGAAAAAAAATGAGGATTCCGCTCGGAAAGCTCCGGAAAATTCAGCCGTGAAGAATTTCCCTGAAAAAAAATCCGTTTCAAATTCCCCTGCGGAAAAAAAGCCTGAAATCAAAGCTGAAACAAAAACTGAAAATAAAAGCGCGAAGCCTGAAAAAACTGAAACCAAAGCGGAGCCGCGTGCTGAAAAAGCTGCCGCTGTTCCTTCTGTAAAAGAAAACCCGAGTTCAAACTCCGGCTGGGATATTCCGGATTTTCCGGCTGCAAGAAACAATGCGACTCTTGTGATTGTTTTTGACGATGGCGGCCACAATATGAGCCAGCTTGAAAAATGCGTTGTGCTTCCGTTTCCGGTGACGGTTGCGGTTCTTCCGCGGCTTGCACATTCCGCCGAGGCTGCTGAACGCGTAAGAAAATCCGGAAACGAAGTGATTCTGCACCAGCCGATGCAGTCTGTGAATCTGAATGTTGATCCAGGCGAAGGCGCGGTTACTCCGGAAATGGATGAGGAGAAAATCCGTTCCACGGTTCTTGCGAATCTTTACGAAATCTGGCCGGTTTCCGGAATGAACAACCACGAAGGCTCGCTTATAACCGCGGATGCTGAGAAAATTGCCGCCGTGATGCAGATTTGCTCCCAGCAGGAAATTTATTTTCTGGACAGCCGCACGAATTCTGATTCAAAAGTTCAGTATGTTTCCAGCGTGATGGGCTATCCTTACTACGAGCGGAATGTTTTTCTGGACAACACTAAAAACCGGAAGGACATTCTTTCTGAAATTGAAAAAGGCGTTGAATTTGCAAATAAAAACGGTGTCGCTATAATGATAGGACACGTCTGGTCGGCGGAAATTCTTCCGGGAATTCTTAGGGAAGTTTATCCGGTGCTAAGCGCGAAGGGCTACAAGTTTACAACGGTTTCCGCCTGCGGAGCGTTGAAGCGCGGCTGATTTGAACGTGAATTCATGCTGAAAAAAAATTGCACAAACAGTACGAATATATAGAAGAAAATAGAAGGTAAGATATGAAAGTTTTGGGAATTGAGTCAAGCTGTGATGAAACTGCCGCCGCAATTGTTGAGGACGGACACAAAATTATAAGCAATGTTGTTGCAACGCAAATTCCTTTCCACCAGATTTACAAGGGAGTTGTGCCGGAAATCGCAAGCCGCAAGCACGCTGAATGGATTCTTCCAGTTGTGAAGCAGGCTCTTGAGCAGGCTGACATGACTTTGAGCGATATTGACGCGGTTGCCGCCACAAACCGTCCGGGGCTTATGGGGTCTCTTCTGGTTGGGCTTACGTTCGGAAAAACTCTCGCGTGGGCGGCGGGAAAGCCTTTTATAGCGGTGAACCATATGCTCGGCCATATGTACGCGGCTCACCTTCAGAATGATATTCCTTATCCGTACCTGGGGCTTCTTGTTTCGGGCGGACATTCAATCATCGCAAAAGTCAACGGGTTCGATGACCTTGAAGTTCTTGGAACAACTGTTGATGATTCTGTTGGCGAGGCATTCGACAAAGTGGCTAAATTCTACGGGCTTGGATATCCTGGAGGCGTGATTGTTGACAATCTTGCAAAAAACGGCGACCCGAAGGCGGCTTCATTTCCTGTTCCTAAGCTTGACGGCGAGGAGCATCGTTACGATATGTCGTTCAGCGGACTGAAAACTGCTGTGATTCACCAGTGCGATATGTTCTGGAACGAAGGCTACGAACATTCAAAGGAAAATATGTGCGCGGCTTTTCAGGAAACGGCCTGCCGGACTCTTACAAGCCGACTTTTCAGGGCAGTTGAGGACACAGGGCTGAAAACTGTTGTGGCCGGCGGGGGCGTCGCTGCAAATTCAAGGCTCCGCTCCCTTCTTGCGGAACGAAAAGACTTGAACTGCATATTTCCTCCGCTGAAGCTTTGTGGTGACAACGGCGCGATGATTGCCGGGGTCGCATATCACTTTCTGCAGCGCGGCGACCGTTCCGGATGGGACACAACGGCCTGCGCAAGAATCCCTCAGTTCAAGCGCGGACTGAAAAATTTTCAGTAAATAAGGAAAACAGAATGAAACTTCAGAATCTTAACTACGGAATTGTCGGGCTTGGAATTATGGGCGGCTCTTTCGCCAAGTCAATCCGCGAAAATATTTTGAGCATGGCCGGCGCGGAAGGAAAAATTTTCGCCTGCAACAGAAGCCAGGCTTGCATTCAGCAGGCGTTGTCGGAAGGCGTTATTGACGAAGGTTTTTCCACGGAAAATGTTTCAGAAATGGTGAAAAAGTGCGATGTGATTTTTATCTGCCTTTATCCTCATGCGACGCTGGATTTTCTTGTTCAGCATAAGGAAAATTTCAAAAGCGGCTCGATTGTTACAGACATTTCCGGCGTAAAGGGAATTTTTGAAAAGTCGCTTCCGGAAATTCTTCGCCCGGACGTTGATTTTATAATCGGTCATCCGATGGCAGGCGGCGAAAAAGAAGGATATGTGAATTCAAAGGCGGAATTTTTTGTGAACCACAACTACATTTTGATTCCGCAGGCAAGCAACAAGCCTGAAAACCTTGAGACAATGCGTTCCCTGATTACCGACATGGGATTTTCCCGGATTACAGAAACAACGTGCGAAATTCACGACTACAAAATCGGTTTTACAAGCCAGCTCTGCCACATAATCGCAAGCGCGCTTGTTGAGTCGGCGGAAGACCCGGAAATCACAGCGTTTGGCGGCGGCAGCTTTGAAGATTTAACAAGAATTGCGATGATAAACGCGCCTCTCTGGACGGAGCTTTTTATTTCAAACAAGGAAAAACTGGTTCATCACATAGAAAATTTTGAAAAGAAGATGGATGAATTCAAATCGGCGATAAAAAACGAGGACGCTGAAAAACTGAATTTCCTTCTTTCTGACACGCGTGAAAAACGGCTTAGAATGGGTTCGATCAGAACTGTAAAAAAATAGCGCCGGATTTTCGCTGAATGGTTGTCTGAATATTGAAAAACACAGAAAACCGTACTAAAATAAAAAATATGACTATTGAATCGCTTGACAAGGCAATTAGACGGGTTCCTGATTTTCCGAAGCCGGGAATTCTTTTTTATGATATAACAGGCATTTTTACTCAGCCGGATGTTTTTAAATACTGCGTTGATAGAATGGTTGAAATTTACAAGGACAAGAAAATCGACGCTGTCGCTGGAATCGAGTCCCGCGGATTTTTGTTTGCCGCGCCTTTTGCGGAACGGATGGGAATTCCTCTTGTTGTAATCAGAAAGAAAGGCAAGCTTCCTGGAAAAACTTATTCATGCGAGTACGCGCTTGAGTACGGAACAGCGGTCATCGAAGCCCACAAGGCGGATATTCAGGCTGGAAAAAATTATCTTATTGTTGACGATTTGATTGCGACTGGCGGAACTTTGACTGCCTCGAAGAATATTATTGAGCAGGGCGGCGGAACTGTAAGCGACTTTTTCGGCGTGATTGGCCTGCCGGAACTCAAATTCGAGGAAAAACTTGCGCCTGCCACAGTAACAACTTTAATCAACTATAATGGAAAATAAAAGGAAAATATTATGTCTGATCTACCAAAAAACTATAAGCCGATTCTTGGCGTAAAAGAAACTGAGCATGCGATTGTAAGCATCAAGGATTTTTTTCAGATTTCTCTTTCAACGGAATTGAATCTTACCCGCGTTACAGCGCCGCTTTTTGTTCCAGCTGGAACTGGTATAAACGATGATCTTAACGGTGTTGAAAAACCTGTTTCTTTCGCCGCGAAAGGAATTGGCGGACAAAAAATGGAGATTGTCCAGTCGCTTGCAAAATGGAAGCGGCTTAAGATTACCGAGCTTGGCATGAAGCCTGGATTCGGCATTTACACTGATATGAACGCAATCCGCCCGGATGAGGAGCTGGACGCGGTTCATTCTTTGTATGTTGACCAGTGGGACTGGTGCATGTGCATTGACGAAAAAGACCGGACAATTTTCTATCTTCAGGATATTGTGAAAAAAATCTACCGCACAATAAAGCGCACAGAATTTTTCCTGTACGACCGCTATTCAGTGCTTGAGCCGATTCTTCCTGAAAAAATAACTTTTGTGTATTCAGATGATCTTTGGCGCGAATATCCGAACCTTACTCCAAAAGAACGCGAGAATGCCGTTGCGAAAAAATACGGAGCGGTTTTTATCGCTGGAATCGGCGGAAAACTGCCGGACGGTTCTATTCATGACGGACGCGCCCCTGACTACGACGACTGGATCAGCGATGCGGGCGACGGTCATGTTGGCTTGAACGGAGATATTGTTGTATGGAATGAAACTCTTGGCCGCGCTTTTGAGCTTTCTTCAATGGGAATCCGTGTCAGCCCTGAAAGTTTAAGACGACAGCTTGCCGAACGCGGCTGTGAGGAGCGCGCTAAGCTTCCGTTCCAGAAAAAACTTTTGAACGGCGAGCTTGCGTTTACTCTTGGCGGAGGAATCGGGCAGTCACGTCTTTGCATGTTCCTTTTGCGCAAGGCGCACATCTGCGAAGTTCAGGTAAGCGAATGGCCGGCGAGCGAGCTGGAGGCTTGCGCCGAAGCTGGTATTCCTGTGCTTTAATCAGGAGCCGTTTTGGAAACTTTAATCAGCTTAAAATCCGAGGAAATAGAGCAGAAGCTTGCTGAATGTGTTAAGAACGGCATGACGGAATTCAGTCTTTATGACTCTTCTTATGCGAACGACAAAGGCAAGCTGCTCGGCTTTTTGAAATATGTTGAGCGCAACGTTCCGGAGCTTTTTGTTTCTGTTGAGGTGAATCCGGAAATTCTCGATATGGAAATCTGCCGCCAGTGCATGAAAATAAACTGTTCCCTGGAGATTCCGTTCCGCGCGCAGGCAAACGGCCTTTTTGACAAGAAATTTTTCGCGCGCCGCGCCGCAATGCTTAATAATTCGGCGCTTGTTTTCGGGGTTCAGCTTTTTTATGCGGACAACGGAAAGGATTCGCTGAAAGCGTTCAAAGACCGCCTTGACTTTACGGTTGAGCAGTTCCCAAACCACATTTCTTTTCCTCAGACAGAAGATTCGGAGACGGCTCTTACGGCGCGTGTTATGCAGACTTTCAACGCGGAAGAAATAAGAGCCGCGCGGAATATTTCTTTTGCCTGCCGCACTTTTTATTCCGCCGGGCGTGCTGTTCCGTGGTTCAAAAGCATTTTGTGCGCCCTTAGAATTTCTCCTTCAGCGTTTTTCAGCGATTTTGCCGAATGGCAGCGTTGTAACAACTGTGATTACAAATCGGGATTTGTTCCTGAAAATTCCAGCCACCACGATATTGAAAAAATGCAGCTTATTTTCCTGCGCCAGAAATTTGAAGAGAAAAAAAAGAGCAATATGTTCACGGCGTGCAGCGATATTGTCTGCATGAACGGCGCGCTTAGCCGGCTTGTTTCAGACGGAACGGAATCTGTTCTGGAAACCGACTACAATCCGGAAGAAATTTTCGGGCCGGAAGCTATGAATCTGAATGATTTTGTGAACGATCTCTGCATGGAGCATTGCACGGTGAAAATTTTCATGAACGATTCAGGCGAGCCGGATTTCAAGATTCTGCAGTAGGTTTTTAATATGGTTCTTGATTTTTTGACTTCTGAAAAGCAGCGTCTTGACGAATTTCTTAGGAAAAATCTTCCTTCTGAAATCCACGAGGAAAATGTGAGCAACTCAAAAATCAGGCGGCTCATAGTTGCTGGTGCGGTTTTTGTGAACGGAAGCCAGGTTCGGCGGCCTGCGTTTGAGCTGCGCGGAACTTCAAGAATTTCAGTGAACTATGAAAAGGAAAAATTTCTTTTTGAAAAAAAGCCTGATGACATAAAATTCGAGCTTTCTGAAAAAGATGTGCTTTATGAAGATGAATTTTTAATCTGCGTGAACAAGCCCGCGCTTTTTCCAACGGAAGAAACAATTGTCGGCGGCGAAAAGCGTGACAATCTGCATGATGCGGTTGTGCGTTATTTATGGAAGAAAAATCCTCAGCTGAAAAATCCTCCGTACGCGGGAATTATGCACCGGCTTGACCGGGAAACCAGCGGAGTTATTCTTTTTACAAAGCAGCGTTCCGTGAACAAAGAAATTCAGAGAATGTTCGCATCTCATGATTTTACAAAGATTTATGTCGCGCTTTGCTCTGATTGTTCCGGAAGGCTCCGCGCAGGAAAAACTTTTTCCGTGGAAATGTTCATGGGCCGCATAAGCGCAAAAAGCCAGGCGGCGAAGTGGGGGAATCTTCCTGAAAAACTGGGCGGACTTTATTCAAAAACCGATTTTTCAGTTTTGAAGGAGCTTGAGCGCGGCGGAGAAAAATATTTTTTAGTTCAGGCGAATCTTTTTACGGGGCGGACGCACCAGATCCGCGTTCACTTGAGCTCGTTGAATTTTCCGGTTCTTGGCGATGCCCTTTACGGCGGAAAGCCAGCGGAACGCGTCATGCTTCATTCAATGCGCCTGGAATTTGCGCATCCAGTTTCCGGAAAAAAGATTTGCGTCCAGGCGGAACCACCGTTTTGTTAGATTGCCTGAATGTCGAGTTTTTTTTGTGGAAAAAACAAAAGCGCAGGCAGATTTGCAGTTTGTGAAGATTTTTGGCGATTGAACCAATAAAAGTGCGGAGCACCCGAATTGATGCAAGCGAAGCGCGAGCCAAATCCATCTGGAGCAAACTGGAAATCTGCTGAAAGCGTTCTTTTAGAATTTGCAAAAAACTCGAAATTAAGGCTAAATAATTTTATTTTTTTGTTGACGAAGTAATTTCTTTTTAAGTATTTTAAAAATAAACAAGGAAGAAAAGGATTGGAAATGGCACAGGAAAAAGAAAAAAAAGCTGAAGATCAGAAAGAAAACGAGGAAAAAAAGCCTGAGACTTCAGACGCTTCTGAAAAAACAGAAGAAAAAACTGATGCAAAGCCTGAAGAAGGCAAAACTGAAGAAAAAGAACTTTCTCCGGAAGAAAAAATCGCGGCACTTGAAAAGCAGATTGAAGATTTGAAAAACCAGGCGCTTTACAAGGCTGCCGAAAACGACAACTGGCGCAAACGCATGATGCAGCAGAAAGACGAGGCTGTGGCTTACGCGAACGCTTCTCTTCTTGGGGATTTGCTTGAAAGTCTTGATAATTTTGACCGCACGCTTGATGCCGCTAAAGATGCGAAAGACGCAAAGTCAATCGCTGAAGGAATCCGCATGGTCAATAAAAATCTTGTGAATATGCTTGAGTCCAAGTACGGGCTTAAGAGTTTTGGAAAAGAAGGTGATGAATTCAATCCGGATGAACATGAAGCTATTGGCCGCGTAGAAGACGAGTCTGCAAAGAGCGAAACCTTGAAGCAGATTTATCTGAAAGGCTATAAACTGAACGATAGAATCATTCGCCATGCAAAAGTCATGGTGAACGTTCCGAAATCAAAATAAATTTGTAATTATTAAAGGAGCAATATATGTCTAAGATTATTGGTATCGACTTAGGAACTACAAACTCTTGTGTTGCCGTAATGGAAAACGGCGAGCCAGTTGTAATCCAGAATTCAGAGGGTGGCCGAACAACTCCATCTATTGTTGGTTTTACAGCGAAAGGAGACCGTGTTGTTGGTCAGCCAGCTAAAAACCAGATGGTAACAAATCCAAAGAACACAGTTTATTCAGCGAAACGTCTTATCGGACACAAATTCAATGAACTTCAGGGTGAAGCTACAAAACTTCCATATAAAGTTATTGACAACGGCGCTGATGTACGTGTAGAAATCGAGCAGAACGGTGAAAAGAAGCTGTACACACCGCAGGAAATTTCTGCGTTCGTTCTTCAGAAGATGAAGAAAACTGCTGAGGATTATCTTGGCGAAACAGTTTCTGAGGCTGTAATCACAGTTCCGGCTTATTTTAATGATGCCCAGCGACAGGCTACAAAAGATGCAGGAAAAATCGCCGGTCTTGATGTAAAACGAATTATCAACGAGCCGACTGCTGCTGCTTTGGCGTTCGGTTTCAAGCAGGACCAGAGCAAGGAAAAGACAATTGCTGTTTACGACCTTGGCGGCGGTACTTTTGATATTTCTATTCTTGAGCTTGCTGACGGCGTTTTTGAAGTAAAATCAACAAACGGCGATACACAGCTTGGCGGCGATGACTGGGACCGCGCGATTATCAACTGGCTTCTTAAAGAATTTAAGAATGACACAGGAATCGACTTGAGCGGCGACGCAATGGCAATGCAGAGACTTAAGGAAGCGGCTGAAAACGCGAAAATTCAGCTTTCAAGCCAGACTTCAACAGATATTAACCTTCCGTTCATCACAGCGGATGCCACAGGTCCTAAGCACTTGCAGAAGACTTTGACACGCGCTCAGTTTGAGCAGATGACAGAAGATTTGTTCGAGCGCACAAAAGAGCCTTGCCGCAAAGCGTTGGCTGACGCTGGAATCACAGCTGACAAAATTGATGAGATTTTGCTTGTAGGTGGTTCTTCACGAATGCCTAAAGTTCAGGAAATTGTAAAGCAGATTTTCGGAAAGGAAGGCTCAAGAGCTGTAAACCCGGATGAAGCGGTTGCAATCGGCGCTGCAATTCAGGGCGGTGTTCTTAAAGGTGATGTAAAGGATGTTCTTCTTCTTGATGTAACTCCGCTTTCACTTGGAATTGAAACAATGGGCGGCGTTATGACAAAGCTTATTCCAAGGAACACAACAATTCCTACAAAGAAGAGCCAGGTATTCTCTACAGCTGCTGATGGACAGACTGCTGTTTCAATCCACGTTCTTCAGGGTGAGCGCGAAATGGCTGCCCAGAACCGAACTCTTGGAAACTTTGACTTGGTAGGCATTCCGGCTGCTCCTCGTGGAGTTCCGCAGATTGAAGTTACATTCGATATTGATGCTAACGGTATTGTTCACGTTTCTGCAAAGGATTTGGGAACTGGAAAGGAACAGCATATTCAGATTACATCTTCTTCAGGTTTGAGCGAGGATGAAATCAACCGGATGGTAAAAGATGCCGAGGCGAACGCAGCTGCTGACAAAGAGAAGCGTGAAGCTGTAGACGCAAGGAACGAAGCTGATTCTCTTGTTTACCAGACTGAAAAAACTTTGAAGGAAGTTGGCGACAAGATTGGAGCTGCTGAAAAACAGAAGATTGAAGACGCTTGCGCTGCTTTGAAAAAGGCTATTGAAAGCGGAAACACTGCTGACATCAAGGCGAAGTCTGAGGAATTGAAGCAGGCTTCCTACAAGATGGCTGAGGAAATGTACAAGCAGCAGGGTGCTCAGGGAGCTGCAGGAGCTGGTGCGAACGCTAATGCTGGCGCTCAGCCTGGCGCGGATGCTGGAAATGCAGATTCAAACGCGGGAAATGATTCAAAATTCAACAAGGGCAAAGCCGATGATGTTGATTTTGAAGTTCATGACGATAAATAGCCGTTTTTGAGTTGGGAGCAAAAAATCTCGACCTACTGAAAATTGCAAGAGCGGAGCGGGAATTTCTGAATTCCCGCGGGAGTTCTTGCAATTTTCATTTAAGCAATGTTATTATTTTTACAAAAGGAAATATAAAATGGCAAAACGTGATTATTATGAAGTTCTTGGACTCCAGAAAGGAGCCTCGGAAGAAGATATAAAAAAAGCTTATAGAAAACTTGCTATAAAATATCATCCTGATAGAAATCCGGGCGATAAGGAAGCGGAGGAAAAATTCCGCGAGGCAACAGAAGCTTACGAAGTTCTTTCTGACGAGAAAAAGCGTCCTTTGTATGATCAGTACGGTTTTGCCGGTGTTGACGGAATGGATCAGGGGGCTGGCGGAGCCCAGTATTCCCATGCGTTCCATGATTTCAGCGATCTTTTCGGCGGAATGGGCGGCGGCTTTGGAGATATTTTCGACAATATTTTCGGAGGCTCGGCACGTTCTTCTTCAAGAAGAAGAGGCGGTCCTTCTGAAGGAGCCAGCTTGCGCTATGACCTTACTATTTCCTTTAAAGACGCGGTTTTCGGCACAAAAAGCGAGATTCACTTCAAGCACAACGAAACTTGCGAAGCCTGCCGCGGTTCTGGATGCGCTGACGGCGCGACCAGAAAAACTTGTCCAACTTGCAATGGAATGGGGCAGGTAAGACGCAGCGCAGGATTTTTCTCTGTTCAGCAGACTTGTCCTGACTGCAACGGTTCTGGCACAAAAATTGACAAGCCTTGCCGGGAATGCGGCGGCCGCGGAGTTGTTGAAAAAGCGAAGAAAATCTCATTCGCTATTCCGGCTGGTGTTGACGACGGAAAACGCATTACAATTCCAAAGATGGGTGATGCAGGGGCAAACGGCGGACCTTCAGGCGATCTGGTTGTGATTCTTCATGTTGACAGCCATCCGTTCTTTGAACGCAGCGCCCAGGATCTTTACTGCGCGATTCCAGTTTCATTTACGCAGGCTACGCTTGGAGCAAGCATTTCAATTACGACTTTGGACGGAAAGCTCATTGATTTGAAGATTCCTGCAGGAACTGCTTCCGGCAAGCTTCTTAGAATCCGTGGAGAAGGTGTTCCGTACACTGGAACTTCCCGCCGCGGAGACTTGTACGTGAAAATTATCGTGCGGATTCCGCAGAGAATTTCCAGCGCGCAGAAGGATTTGCTTTCAAAATACATGGAGCTTGAAAATCCAAATTCAAATCCGCAGATGATTTCTTTGAGCGAACTGGAAAACTAAGGAATTTTCCGCAAAAATAAAACAATCCTTCTTTTTTTTTACGATTTTGCCGATAGTGTGTTATAATTAATAATAGAAAATTTGACACACTCGAGGTAGCTATGTACAAGACTAAAAGAAGGGTCATATATTTTATAATCAATGCCGCGGTATTGCTTCTTTCTGTAATTGTTTCGATTTTGATAGTCCTGAAAAACAATGACACTAGTTCACGGTTTGTTTATTTGGGAATTCCGGCGGTAATATTTCTTTCTTTTCTTACTGCCGGTTCTTCAATCCGGCGGCACGCAGATAATTATCTTAGAATAAAAAACCTTGAGTCTGGATACACGGCGTACATCAACAAATTTATTGATGCGTTAAGATTCTGCTATTCTTTTGATGATTTTTACAAGAAGATTTCTGAAATCCTTGAGCTTCAGGCTGACTGCGCGGTTCTTTTTATTGACCGCGAGAAAAACTACGTTCTTTACAACAGTCCGGACAGAATTTCTTCATATTATTCAACGCGAGATGCGCTGGCGAACAACTTTCCGCTTTCCTGGAAGGATGGATTTTATTATCTTGGCAACAACCTGGGAATTGTTTCTTCGTATCATCAGGCGCGCGGATTTTTTATCTGCTACCAGGGAAAGCACTTTTTTGTTTTCAACAGATACACAATGCTTTTCGACACAGAAATCTATGCGAAGCTTACCGAAGAATTTTTCCGCTTTATAGAACGAACAAAGATTATTTCAAATCTTTCTGAAATTTCTTCTCTTACAAAGGAATGGGAACAGCTTGCTGAAACGCAGGTTTCTTTCCTTCCGCACAATATTCCGAACATTCCGCACCTTAAGATTGCAACTTACTACAGGCCGCTGGTTAATGTTTCCGGCGACTATTATTCAATTCTTCCTATTGACAGCACAAAAACGCTGCTTATGCTGGGCGACGTTTCCGGAAAAGGTCTTCCGGCCGCGCTTATCATGGGTTTGGTTATGAACACTGTAAAAATCATTGAAAACAAAGAGGACCTGGTGGGACTTATCCAGGCGGTTGACAGCGCAATCAAAGGAATGCACCTTCAGGATAAATATACGGTTCTTTTCCTTGGAATTGTGGACACGGAGGAAATGAAAATCCGCTACATAAATGCCTCTATGTCTGACCCGATTGTTCTTTCGCGCGCGCCGGACGGCTACAGAATCAAGGAGCTTACATCGAACGCCAGCGTTGTTGGAATTATTGACATGGACGATGTTAAAGTGAATGAAATGCGCTTGTTCCGCGGCGATACGATTCTTCTTGCCACGGACGGTGTTTCTGAAGTTATGGATGACAACGGCGTTGAGCTTGGCGATACCGAGGAATATATTCAGACTTTGAAATCAAGCGCTGCAAAACAGCCGCAGCAATTTGTTGATGATATTGTTGATTTGATTATGCGATACAACGGCGATAAACGTCTTCATGATGATGTTACAATGATGGTTGCAAAGGTAGGTTAATATGGTTCTGTTCTGCATAATAAATTTAGTTCTTACACTTTTTTTTGTTTTTGAAACTTTTTACACTGACCGTTCGGGAAATGTTAGCGATAATGGAACAAATCCGATTATACCTAATATTCTCCTGATGGCTGTAAATTCCGGCCTGTTCACATTTTTTATTGCGGCCGGCGGTTCAATCACGGCTTCTCTTTTTACAATTCTGATGCGTGTCTGCCTGCTGATTGAAGCGTGTCTTCTTGTGAATATTTCCAACTGTCTTACTTACTATGCCTGGAAATACACAACGACTTTGTCTTCAATTGGAAAGATGATTCTTTACGCTTTTGCGCTGTGGATTGTGTTCTTCAAGTTCAAGCAGATTTCTCTTAGCCCGGAGACTGGAATTTCTATCCGCTCGGATTATCTGTTTCCTGCTGCGGCCCGGGAATTCTTTCCGTGGACGTGGGCGACTCTTTTCAGCATGATTTACCGCTATTTGATTCCGGCTTTTATGGCTGTTGTAATGCTCTGCAAAACTGAGGCCGCCGGAACAAAGCTTGACAGGTGCAAGAGCTATATTTATGCGCTTGGAATTGCTTCGATGTGGGCGGCAGATATTTTCCTTTCGGCTGTTGTTCATCGTTGTCCTGTTTATTCTTTGCTTCATAATATTGTGTTCATTCCGGTGCTTGTTATTCTGCCGCTTGGCGCAAAGCTTTCCGGAGCGCCTTCCGGACGCGGAACTCTTTCATTCATCGTAAAGTCTGTTTTCATGTATATTTTGCCGGCTGGAATAATGGGATTCATTTTTATGATTCTGTATCCGCTGCGCGCGAATTTCCCGGCTTTGTTCATTATTTTTGGATTTGTGGCGGCTGGTCTGGTTCTTTATCTTGTTCAGACAATCAACAAGCTTATTTCAAAGTCGAAATTCGGGCATTCCGCTGATTACGCCGTTGCTTTTGAAAAGGATCTTGCTTCAATTGACTACAACGGCGAAATGGATGCGATTGCGGACAATATGTTCCAGATTTTCAAGAACAATGCGGAATCTTCTTCTATGACTGTGTATATCAACGGCGGAAATGATTCTTTTGAAGTCGCTTATTCTTCCACAGGAAAAGCCCACAAGCTTGAAAACAAGGGAAAGCTTTTTGAGGAGCTTCTGAATCTTGGCCGTAACGTTGTTGTTTCTTCCCAGGTTGATTCCCTGCATGATTTTTCAAATATCCGCGCCGACCTTATGAAATTCTTCGCGGAAACTGAATCGGATGCTTTGTTCATCTTGAATGAAGGCCGCGACGTTCACGGTCTTATTCTTCTTGGAATAAAAACCAGCAAGGACCACTACAAGGACTACGATTATACGGTATTCACAAAGCTTTATTCATACTTTTTCGTATTCGGCTACTTTATGCGAAATATTTCCAACAAGGAGATTATCGGAACTGTTAACCGCGAGCTGCGTATGTCAAGCCAGATTATTACTTCCATCCAGGATAATATTGACAACGTTGTGAATCCTAAGATGGATGCAGGCTGTATAATGGTTCCTGCGCACAATATCGGCGGTGAATTTGTTGATATGATTCGTCTTACTGACTCGCGCCACATGTTTGTTGTTGGCGACCTGAGCGGAAAGGGAATCGCGGCTTCAATGAACATGGTTATTCTGAAGGCGATTATCCGCGCTTATCTTGCGGAAACCCATGACTTCAAGCAGCTTGTTGTAAAAGTGAACCGGTTTATCCGCGACAATCTTCCGAAGGGAACTGTTTTTGCCGGAATGTTCGCGATTATGAATTTTGACAACGACACGCTTTATTATATCAACTGCGGAATTCCTGCGATGCTTCTGTACACTGAATCTTACAACAACGTAATTGAAATTCAGGGTGAAGGACATATTCTTGGTTTCGTGAAAGATTTGTCTCCTTATGTTTCGGTAAAACAGATTAAACTGAATAAAAACGATATTGTTCTTGTCTGCACGGATGGTCTTATTGAGTCACATTCGCTCCGCGGTGAAAAATTTGGAAAAGACCGAATCCAAAGATATATGGTTGCGAACGCGATGTATCCGGCGAGCCGAATGGCGCAGTTTGAATATGATGAGCTGATGAAATTTATGTCCCACGAAATGGAGGACGATGTAAGCGTTCTTGTGATGAAATATCTTCAGTCAAATGCTTCTGAAAAAGCTGATGCCGAGGCGATAAAAAAGGACTTTGAAAAATCAATGGCTGAAATTTCGGACAATGCGGCTGATGTTGAAAATCTTGCTTAAGGGGAAATTATGGAGTTACTTACAGTTACTGAAAAAGACGGCACGGATTATAAGCTTTATGAACTTAGCGGCGGATTCAATGCGTACACGCTTGTGAATGTTGCCGGCAAAATTTATGATTCAATCAAAAAGACGAACGTTGTTCTTGATATGGCGAATGTTACAGAACTGGATGCGGCGGCGATTGGTGTTATAATGGCTGCCCACAATGATGCGGAGGAAACTGGAAAAAAGCTGTATCTGCTTTCGATTTCAAATGAAGTTGACCGCCAGATTCTTGCCACAGGCTTCAAGGATGAATTCAATATAATTTCTTCTGTTACAGAAGTCGCATAAAATTGAACGGCACATAAAATTAAAAAGACATAAAAAATCCGGGAACTTTTTGAAGCGCCCGGATTTTTTTTCGCCGTGCCGAGGATTTGATTTTCAGCACGGTGCGGAATAATTTATTTTACAACAAAGTTTACAAGCTTGTCTTTTACGATGACGCATTTCACAATGGTTTTTCCTTCAAGGAATTTTTTTGCGTCCTCGTTGTTTTCTGCTTCGTTTCTAAGTGTTTCGTCGGAAGCGCCCGGTTCTGCCTTGAATTTTCCGCGGAGTTTTCCGTTTATCATTACGACAATCGTTTTTTCCTCGTCTTTTGCGAAATCTTCGTTTACGGCCGGCCACTGAACGTAGGCAATCGAGCCTTTGTTTCCGAGCTTCTGCCACAGCTCTTCACCAAGGTGAGGAGCGTAAGGGCTCAGGACTTTTACAAAATCCTGCCACATTGCTCTTGGAACTGAATCCAGCTTTGAAATTTCGTTGATAAAAATCATCATCTGGCTTATCGCTGTGTTGAAATTCAATGTTGCTGTGTCAGATGTGACTTTTTTTATTGTCTGCGCAAAAGTTTTTCTTGCTGAAACAAGTTTCTCATCTGAAAGTTTTCCGGAAATATCAATGTCGGAAAGAGGTTTTTCGCTGATTGCCCAGACTTTTTCAAGGAATCGGTGAATTCCGACAATTCCCTGGGTTGACCACGGCTTTGACATTGTGAGCGGTCCCATGAACATTTCGTACATACGCACTGAGTCCGCGCCGTATTCTTTTACTTCATCATCTGGATTTACAACGTTTTTGAGCGATTTTGACATTTTTGCGACAATCTGCTCAATTTTTTCGCCGGTTTTCTTTTCGTAGAAATTTCCGTCATCGCGTTTTTCAACTTCGTCTACAGGCACAAGAGTTTTGTTTGCCCTCTGGAACGCAAAAGACGTAATCATTCCCTGGTTTACAAGCCGCTGGAACGGTTCTTTTGTTGAAACAACTCCCAGATCGTAAAGAACTTTGTGCCAGAAACGCGCGTACAAAAGGTGAAGAACTGCGTGTTCTGCGCCGCCGATGTACAGGTTTACCGGCATCCAGTATTTTTCCGCTTCCGGTGAGCAGAATTTCTTGTCATTGTGCGGGTCAAGATAACGGAGGTAATACCAGCATGAGCCGCCCCACTGAGGCATTGTGTTTGTTTCGCGTTTTGCATTTCCGCCGCATTTAGGGCATTTGCAGTTTACCCATGAATCAATCGCAGCGAGCGGAGATTCTCCTGTGCCTGTCGGCTGGTAAGATTTTACATCTGGAAGGCGGAGCGGAAGTTCTTCTTCCGGAACAGGAACAGTTCCGCAGCTTGGACAGTGAATCAGCGGAATCGGTTCGCCCCAGTAACGCTGGCGGCTGAAAACCCAGTCGCGGAGCTTGTAGTTCACCGCTTTTTTCCCGATTTTCTTTTCTTCAAGGAATTCCAGCATTTTTTCAATTGCGTCTTTTTTGTTCAGTCCGTTCAGGAAATCTGAATTCACGTGGATTCCGTCTTCTGTCCAGGCTTGTTTCTGCACATCAACTTCTGATTTTAAAACTTCAATGATTGGAAGGTTGAATTTTTTCGCGAAATCCCAGTCGCGTGTGTCGTGCGCCGGAACCGCCATGATTGCGCCTGTTCCATAGGAAATCAGTACGTAGTCGGCAATCCAGATTGGAATCAGTTTTCCGTTTACTGGATTGATTGCGTAGCTTCCGGAGAATACGCCGGTTTTGTCTTTGTTCAAGTCTGTTCTTTCAAGGTCGGATTTTTTTGCGGCCGCTTCAATGTATGCTTCTACGGCTGGTTTCTGGTCAGCGGTTGTGATTTCTGGAACGATTTTGTGTTCCGGGGAAACAACCATGTAAGTTGCGCCGAACAATGTGTCGCATCTTGTTGTGTAGACTGTAAGATTTTTTTCAGTTGGTTTTCCGTCTTTGTCCGCAACAGAAAAAGTTACTTCCGCACCGGTTGATTTTCCAATCCAGTTGTGCTGCATGAGCTTTACGCTTTCCGGCCAGTCGAGTGAATCCAGATCTTTGTCAAGGCGGTCCGCGTAGTCAGTGATTTTTAAAATCCACTGGCGGATTGTCTTGTGGGTTACCTGGGAACCGCATCGTTCGCAGCGGCCTTCTTTTACTTCCTCGTTTGCAAGACCTGTAAGGCAGCTAGGGCACCAGTTGATTGGAGTCTGCGCTTCGTATGCCAGGCCTTTTTTGTAAAGCTGAAGGAAAATCCACTGAGTCCACTTGTAGTATTCCGGCTCGCAGGTTGAAACGCATCGGTCCCAGTCGTAGCTGAATCCAAGCGATTTTATCTGCTGGGTAAAATGCTTGATATTTTCATTTGTTGTGATTTTCGGGTGAGTTCCAGTTTTGATGGCGTAGTTTTCCGCTGGAAGTCCGAACGCGTCGTATCCCATTGGATGAAGAACGTTGTATCCATTCATCCTGAGATAGCGGCAGTAAATGTCGGTTGCAGTGTAGCCTTCCGGGTGACCAACGTGCAGGCCGGCCGCTGAAGGATATGGAAACATATCAAGAACGTACATTCTTTTTTCTTTTGGATATTTTTCGTCTTCTGTAACTTTGAAAGTTTTGTTTTCGTCCCAAAATTTCTGCCATTTCGGCTCAATTTCGCTAAAAGGATATTTTGACATTCTATGACCTCTTTATAGCGGTGAATCCGCGTTTTGTCTGCAAGTGAAATATTTTCTATTATAATAAATTTTTCTGCTTGTTACAATGAAGTAAAAATTGGTGCGGATTCTGGTTTCAGTCTTTTTTGTACGGGCGTTTTGCGTGCTTGAAAGTGAAGCTTGCGACCGCGTAGGAATCCGCGAATTTGCTTCCGAACGCCTGGAATTTCCATTTGAGGCGCATTATTGCGGTTCTTTTTCCGGAAAACGCTTTTTTAAGGCAGTGGCGGACGGTTTTTTCAGAAGAAATTCCGTGCAGAACTTCTTTTCTTGCTCCGTTTGAAGCCACATTTGCGAATTCTGTGCTCACAGAGCCTGGGCAGAGCGCGCAAACGTGTATTCCGCGCGGTTTTAGTTCCGCCGCAAGCGCAAGGCTGAAGCTAAGAACGAAGGATTTTGTTGCGCCGTAAACCGCGAAATTTCCTAGAGGCGCAAAAGCCGCCATGCTCGCCGTGTTGATTATGTAGGAATTTTCATTCATATATGGAAGAGAATATCCTGTTATTCCTGCAAGGGCGGTGCAGTTTGTTTCAACCATCTGCATTTCTTTTTCAACAGGAGTTTCCGCGAAAGGCCCGTATGTTCCGAAGCCCGCATTGTTTACAAGCACAGTGATTTCAAAGTCGCCGAGAGTTTTTTCCTGCTCAAGAAGCGAATTGAATTTTTTTGCCCCGTCCGTTCCGGAAATATCCAGCTCAATTGCGCGGGCTTCTGGAGCGCCCTCAATTTTTTTAATTTCCTCTGCAAGTTCATTCAGCTTTTCTATTCTGCGCGCAACAAGCCAGATTTCATCAATGCAAAGATACTGGTAATCTTTTGAAATTTGAAGCGCGAAATCTTTTCCCATTCCGCTTGAAGCGCCTGTGACAATTGCGATTTTTTTCATGAGAAAATTATATCATATTTGTGCTATAATAGCGTAAAAATAATATTTCTAGGAGTTTTGTATGAGAAAAGATTTTGGCGCTAAGCCTATGCTTTATCCTATGCCGGTTCTGATGATTGCCACTTACGATGAAAACGGCAGTCCTGATTTGATGAATGCTGCCTGGGGCGGAATTGCGGACGATACAAAAATAAATATCTGTCTTAGCCCGGACCACAAAACTGTGAAAAATATTCAGGCTGGAAGCGATTTTACTGTGAGCATGGCAACTGCGAAAACTGTAGCGGCCTGCGATTACGTTGGAGTTGTTTCCGCGAACAACGAGCCGGAAAAAATAAAGAAATCCGGTTTTCATTTTGTAAAAAGCCAGAAAGTCAACGCGCCTGTTGTTGAAGAGCTTCCGATGGTCCTTGAATGCAAGACAATCAGCTACGACGTGGAAGGCTGCCGGCTGCTCGGTGAAATTGTAAATGTCGCGGCTGATGAATCAGTTCTTTCAGACGGAAAAATTGACGTGAAAAAGCTTGATCCAATCACTTATGACGGCGTGAACCACAAATATATCCGCCTGGGCGATGCTGTTGCCGACGCATTTAAAATCGGGCTTTCACTGAAATAAAGCAATTGAAAAGTTGCAAACACTTGATTTCTGGAATAAAATTATCGTATGGAAAAATTGACTTTCAAAAAAAATGGATTGATTTATACAGACGACTTTAAAGTTGTTGTGGGAATAGATTCTGATTCAAAGGAATTTACTGGAACTGTTCCAAACGGAGCGGCTTCAATTGAAGAGGAATCTTTTTCATGCTGCGACTTGAAAGAAATTTTTATTCCAGATTCAGTGACTTATTTGGGCGCGAATCTTTTTTGCAACAGCACAGAGCTTGAGTCGGCGAGGCTTCCAGCTTTTTTGAAAATTCTTCCGCCGTTTCTTTTCTGCGGATGCAAATCCTTGAAAAAAGTTGAAATGCCGCTTGAGGTTCAGGATTTTTCAGAAGGACTTTTTGCCGGCTGCTCGTCTCTTGAAGAAATTCCGTTCCGTTCCGGAATAAAAACTTTGCCGGAAAGCGTTTTTGATTCCTGCGCTTCGATAAAATCCTTGATAATTCCGGACAGCGTTACGAAAATTTGTTCCGGCGCGGTTGCAAACTGTGAAAACCTTGAAACGATTGTGCTTCCTGCGAAACTTGAAATTCTTGAAAAAGACTGGATTTTAAACTGTCCGAAACTGAAGCACATCCGGATCAGCGATGAGAATTCTTTGTTCAAGACTGACGAGGAAAATTCTGTGCTTTACGAAATTGTTGACGGCGAAAAAAAACAGATTCTCGCTCTTGAAAACAAATCTTCAGATAGTTTGCCGGGCTTCAAGGAGCCGGACACCGAAAATTCAATTATTACTTTTGATGAAAACGAAGACGAAACTATGGATGACACAAATATTTTTAATTCCGAAAACGAAAATTCAAATGGAAACGCTGCGGTAGACAGCAGACTTTCAGAAATTTTGGGGCAGAACAAAATGTACGACGATGGGGATTTTTCTTTGGCGGATATTCCCCAGGCTTCAGATGAGGAGATTGATTCTGGCTGTCTGAAACCTTCTAAGATGGAGGAAGAAACTCCGGAGCCGCCTGAAAATGACATGGAATCAAAGCTGAAGGAAATTCTTGCGCAGAATGTCGGGGATTTTTCTATAAATGATATTCCTGTTGCAACGGATGAAGAAATTGCCGCGAACAAAATTATCGAGCCGGAAACTGAAAACTCTGAAATTCCGGAAAATGCGGCTGCTGAGATTGCGCCGGCTGAGCCAGTTTCAACGGATTCTGCGGACGAAGATTCCGAGCCTTCGCTGGATTCGCTTTTGGACGGCGATTTTGAAGATTCTGCGGAAACTGAAAAAACAGCGGAGCAAGCGGAAGAAGTTGCGCTGCAGGAAGAATTGCCGTCAGTTTCACAGGAGGAAACTGTTGTTTCAGCGGGAGAAAATGTTGTTTCACTGGATGAAACTGTTGTTTCACAGGAAGAAAACATTGTTCCAGCAGAAGAAACAGAAAATCCTGTTGAACCGGCTGCTTTTGCGGTAGAAAGCGCGGTTTTGCCGGAAGAAAATGAAAATCCGGCTGAACAAGCTGGAAAATCTCCGGAAGAAGAAGTCGCGGCAGCCGCTGAAAGCAAGCAGGAGGCGCAGAGCGAAGCGGCTTTTATGCAGAATCTTGTTTTTGAAACTCAGAAAATCCTTCAGCAGAATACTGAAATCGAAGGCCAGCCGCGAACGCTTTTTGTGTTTGCAGAAAATCTGGTTTCAACTCCGCTTGGCGAAAAATTTTCTTTGAAGCTTCAGGAATGTTGCACGCGTCTGGCGAAAATCCACAAATTCACTTGCATATATTATTTTTTCAACACGCGGCTTGACAACGAGAAATTCAGGGCGCAGTTCATGGATTTTATCGCGGACAAGGATGTTGTGGTGGCTTGCGACGGCGCGAACCTTTACGATATTTCCGACCGGACAGTTGCTTTCTGCGGATATGTTGGAATTTCTCTTGCGAAGGAAGATATTCTTCAGGAAATTAAGAATTCCAGAAACCCGGATTTTAAGCCGCTGAAACTTATTATTCAAGATAGTCTTGAGAAATAATAAAAGAAATGCTATAATTTTGTAAAGATAAAGGTTTGATTTAATTTATGGATATCGCTACAGTAGAATGCCTCGTTCAGCTGGGATTTTCTCAGACTGAAGCTAAAGTTTATTGCACGATGGTTTCGGAAGAGAAAATGAATGGCTATCAGATTGCGAAGGCTCTGGGAACTTCAAGGTCGTCGGTTTACGCGGCGCTGGAAAATCTTCTTGACAAGGGCGCAATTGTTTCTATTCCGGGGCAGACTAGCGAGTATGCGGTGATTGAGCCTGTTCATCTGATTGATAAAATTACTTCAAAATACAAAAGAAATGCTGAAGCCGCGAAAAATATGCTGGAAAAGCTTTCGATGAAGCGGCGGGCTTCAAATTTCTTCTGCAATATCCAGGGACTTCAGAATCTTATTGATGAAATCAAGTCGATGATTGACCTTGCTTCAAAGGAAATTCTGATTAATTCTTCAATGGATTTGAAGCCGCTTGTTGAAAATTTGAATGAGGCGAAAAAGCGCGGTGTCAGAATTATTATGTTCAGCTGGCTGAATCTTGAGCTTTACAATCTGGATGTTGAATTTTACAGCAACGATGTGAATTCTTCAAATTCATCTGAAAAACGCTTCATCATGGTTGTTGACAATAATTCATGCATTCTTTGCAGCAACGACAGGAATGAATTTTTCACTTACAAGGAAATTGTGAAAAACGACATAAATCTGCGTTCGGTGCTTTCCGCGGAGGACAAGGATTTTCTTGGCGTTCGCAGCGACAACCGTCTTCTTGTTAATTTGATGGCGGAACATATTCATTTTGATATTTATCTGAACAAACTGCGGATTAAAAACGGCGGTGAAATAATTACTCCGGATATTTTTGTCAATTCAATAATGGAAAACGGAAATTAGGTTTCATTCTGGGTGGGAAAATGGCATACGTAAAAAATCTTTTTGATCAGAATTTTATTCAGTACGCAAGCTATGTTATTCGGGACAGGGCGATTCCAGAGCTTGTTGACGGTCTGAAGCCGGTTCAGCGTAGAATTCTTCATACTCTTCTGGTTACAGATGACGGACGGTTTCACAAGGTTGCCGGAGTTGTTGGCGACTGCATGAAATTTCATCCGCACGGAGACGCTTCTATTTATACGGCGCTGGTCAATCTTGCGAACAAAGAGCTTTTTATTGACAAGCAGGGAAACTACGGAAATATTTTCACAGGTCATCCGGCGGCGGCTCCGCGTTATATTGAATGTAGAATCCGCCAGATTACAAAAGATGTTCTTGTTACAAATCCTGCAATAACTGAATATGTTGACAGCTATGACGGGCGTAACAAAGAGCCTGTGATGTTCCAGGCGAAGCTTCCGGTCGTTCTTATTACAGGCGCGGAAGGAATTGCGGTTGGAATGAGCACCCAGATTATGAGCCACAATGTCCATGAAGTCATTGAGGCTGAAAAAAAATGTCTTCGCGGCGAGGAATTCCAGCTTTTTCCTGATTTTCAGACGGGCGGGCTTATTGACTGTTCAGAATACAAGGACGGGCTTGGAAAACTTATAACGCGCGCGAAAATTGACGCTTCAGACGAGAAAAAAATTGTAATCACAGAACTGCCGTACGGCTCAACAACTGAATCGCTCATTGAATCAATTGAAAAAGCCGCGAAAAACGGAAAAGTCAAAATCGCATCGATAAATGATTTTACAGCGCAGTCTGTAAGCATTGAAATAAAGCTTCCGCGCGGTGTGTATGCTAAAGATGTTGTGGATTCGCTTTATGCGTTCACCGACTGTGAAAAAACGGTGTACTGCAATCTTCTTGTGATAAAAGACAATATGCCGGTTCAGATGACGGTTACTGAAGTCATAAAATTCCACGCGAAGCAGCTTGTGCGGGTTTTGAAAGAAGAGCTTGAGTATGAAAAACAGCAGCTTCTGGAAAAACTTCATCTTAGAACGCTTGAGCGGATTTTTATTGAGGAGCGGATTTACAAGGAAATCGAGCAGATGAAAACTGAAGACGCGGTTTTCAAGGCTGTGAAAAAAGGTTTTGTTCCGTTCAAGGAAGAGCTTCTGCGTGAAGTTACGGATGAGGATGTTGATCATCTTCTGAAAATTCCAATCCGCCGCATTTCGCTGTACGACATAAACAAAAACCGGAAAGAAGTTCAGGCAATCAACGCAAGAATCAAGGAAATCAACAGGCTTTTAAAGCATCTCGTTGATTATGCGGTCAGCTATCTGGACGGAATTGAAGCAAAACTCGGATCTGAAAACATAAAGCGGCGCACAACTGTTACAAATATAAAAACTGTGGACGTGAAATCTGTTGTCCGAAGGGATACTCCGCTGAAATACAATGCGGATTCCGGTTATTTGGGAACGTCTGTTTCCGGCGGCGAGGAAATTATGAAAATCACGCCGTTCGACCGTATAATCTATGTGCGGAAAAGCGGAATTTATACGGTTACAGAAGCGCCTTCAAAGGTTTTTGTCGGTCCGGAACTCCGTTATTGCGGCTTCGCGGACAAGGAAAATCTTGGAAAAATCCTGTTCACCGTCATTTACCGTGATCCTGAAACGCAGTTTGTTTATGCAAAACGCTGCAAAGTCGGCGGATACATAATGAACCGGGATTATTTTTTCGCGCCGGATGGAATGGAAGTTCTTTTTGTTGAAACAAGAAAGGATTTCAAGTTTACGTTGAACTATGTTAAGAAGCCGAAGATGAAAGTTTTGAAGGAAACGTTCAAAGCCTCGGATTTTGCGGAAAAAGGCATAAAAGCGCAGGGCGTCCGTGTCGCCGCAAAAGAAGTTCAGTCTGTTGTGCTGGAAAAAAAGTGAAAATTCTAACAGCCCGCGTTGAAACTGAATTTAATGTGAAAGGCTCGAAATTTCTTTCTGAGCTTTTTCCCTGCGAAAATCAGTCTGACGCAAGAAATATTGTAAAATCGCAGAAAACGAAATATTCAGACGCAACTCATGTTGTTCACGCTTTTGTTCTTGGGCTTTCCGCAGAAATTCTGGGAATGAGCGATGACGGCGAGCCTTCCGGAACTGCCGGGCGGCCGGCTCTTGATGTTCTGAAAGGCTCCGGCTGCACAAATCTTGTTCTTACAATAACAAGATGGTTCGGCGGAACTTTGCTTGGAACTGGCGGACTTGTGAAAGCTTACGGCGACGGCGCAAAACTTTCGCTTCAGGCGGCGGAAAATTTGTCTGCGTTCGAGGAATATGTTGAAAAGAAAAATTTTTTGTTTGCGGCGGATTATTCTTCTTATCAGGTGATAAAACGGATTATGCAGGCTTTTAGTATCTCAAATTTGAAAGAAGATTTTGGCGCGGACGTGAAAGTTTCTGGAAAAATAAATGCTGACGAGTTTGACCTGTTTTTCCAGAAAATAAAGGATATTTCCAACGGCGGAATTCTTGTTGAATCAGTGTAGAAGCGCAATGTTCGGAATTTCCGTTGCTGTGTTTTCTCGCTTGAAAAGATATTTCAGCGGATGAATGTCGAATGCGTTTATTGCCCAGCCGCCGACTTCCTCCAGATTTATTACGTTCACGCTTACCGGGTGCTGAACCGGAAGAATCACCGCGTTGTCGAGCAGCAGCTGCTCAGCTTTTGCAAGAATTTCGTTGTGCCGGGAATCCGTGTAAAGCGCGGCTTCGTCGAGCAGGTCGTTGAATTCCTTGTTGTTCCAGCCGGTTACGTTCATTGTTGAATTTCCGCGGAACAGTTCCAGAAAAGCAAGCGGATCTGCAAAATCGCCAATCCAGTTGTAGCTGAAAAGCTCGGCGTCAGTTTCCCCGATTTTGTTCAGATATCCGTATTCGGGAAAAAGAATTGTTTCAAGCTGAATTCCCAGAGGCTCCCACGCATTTTTTAAAAGCTCGGCCTTTTTTTTCATGTAGTCTGTGTCTGTGATTGCAAACCGGATTTTTATGGTTTCATCTTCCGGAATTGAAAGTTCCGTCCGCGCTTCTTTTATAAGAATTTTCGCCTCGTGCATATCTGTGAACGAGTAGCCTTCTACTTTCGGGTAGCCGTTCAGCGCATAAACCAAACTTTGCGCCTGGACATAAGTGTTTGCACGCAGTTCGTCCCACGGAGCCGCTTCCAGCAAGGCGCGCCGCAAATTCAAATTGTTTAAAACTGAATTTTCTGAAAACTTGAAGAAAAAATACTGGGTGGCAAATTCCGCGCTAAGATGAATTGAATCTTTTGAAATCAAAGTTTTTTCATCAAAAGAGCCTGAAATCCAGTCGGCTGAACCAGTGTTGAATGCGAATACATTTTCAACGCCGTCATCCGAAAGAAGAATTGTTATTTTTTCAAGCTTTGTGTTTTCGGAGTCGTAGTAATTTTTGTTTTTTTCAAGAATGATTTTATTTTCGTCCCGCTCGGCAAGGCAAAACGGCCCGCTGAAAACAGAAGAATCCTGTGCCGTCACAGAAAAACTCGGCATGCACAAAATTTTCGGAAGATGCGAAGCCGGTGTTTTCAGGTGGAATGAAATTGTGTTCTCATCAGACGCGTAAATTTCAACATTTTCCGCGCTTCCCTGGTTTGTGCGGAATTCCTCGGCGCCATGGACAATATCCAGAAGTGAAGCGTAGGGCGCATCCGGCGTTGCAAGAAGCTCGATGAAACTTCCGCGGATTTTTTCTGCGGTTATCGCCTCGCCGTTGCTGAATTTCAGTCCGTCGCGAAGTTCAAAAGTCCATCTTTTTTTGTCGCGGGAAATTCTGTAGCTTTTTGCCATTGCGTAAACCGGCTCAAGCGTTACCGGGTCGTATGAAAAAAGTCCTTCGTAAAGTCCGGTCAGAATCTGCGCTTCCGCTGAATAATTTGCGGTCCGCGGATTCAAATTGTATTCGTGCTTCGGCTCGATAATAACAAAATCCTGCGCAGGAAGCGTTTCTTCTGCGAATAAAAACGATGTTCCAAGCAAAAATGCCGCTGAAATGATTTTTTTTGATTTAAAGAAACTAAATTTCATTGCTGATTCCCAGTTTTTTCATCTGCTCCTGTTCTTCAATGTAGCCAACATATTCCGAACGTTTCTGGACGGCCTTCACAATTATATTTTTTATTGAAATAAGGTCAATTTTCAGACCTTTGATTTTATTTCTGTCATGCGATTCTGCGTTCTGCTTGAAAAATTCATCGGCGGCGGCAAGAAGCGTAAGAATTTCCTGGTTTTCTGAAATGCTTTTGTTCAGATAATCCAGAATATTCTGCTCCGGATAATTTTTTATTTTTGAAAATTCCGGGCCGTAAAGATTTGAAAGCGGCGTGAAAAAAGCGGCTTTTCTTTCCAGATTTGAAATGAAAACGTTCATATCAACATTTCTGTGGCTTCTTGTGTCTTTTTTTTGGTCAACGATTATAAAATCGTAGAGAATCGGCGGCTCCGAAAGGTTGAAAATTTTTCGCAAGGCTTTTATGAATTTATGGAAGAAAGTGTTTTTCTGGTTTTCAATGATATTTACATTCGCCTGAATTTTGTCCGCAATCGCTGAATAAAGTTCGCCCAGCCCGGAAAGAATATGCAGACATTCCAGCAGATACTGCTTGTAGTCAACGGAAACTTTTTTGCTTTTTTCAGTTTTTACAGCAATCGCAAGCCGTGAAAGCGTCTGCTCCTGGAGTTTCTGGCTGTTCGGCGCAAGATCTTCCGCCGCGATTTCCTGAACGAGCTCCGTGTAGTAAGGAATTTTTCCAGGAATTGAAGAAAGATTTTTCTTGATTTCCGCAATTTCGTCCGCCTGCGATTTTTCCGCTTTTTCCTTGTCAAATTTCGGATGTTCAATTATATCGTGGCGGATTTGAATTTTGTACGATTCGCGCTGGAAAGTCATCAGGTCTTTCAGAATTTCGTTGATTTCGTTGATTGCCTTTGCGCTTTTTGAAATTGAATCGTTTATCATGCTTACGGTAATCTGAGGCGCGCTGTGCCGTATTTCCTGAATCAGAACTGCTAGCGCGCGCGAGTTTGTGCGGGAATTATTCAGCGTCATATTGCTCCACTGAAATGCGTTGTTCAGGTCAAGGAGTTTTTTTATGCGCGGAATAGTTATGTAGTCAGTTGAAAATTTTACATAAGTGCAGATGTAGTCCAGCATGCTTTCATAATTTGAAAAACGCGAGCCCATTATTACGGAACGCTCGCTGTCAATAAAATGTGAATCATCAGGGCTTGCGATTTCCGAAATTTTTATTTCAAGTTTGTACGGATCTGGAGTTATAAGGCTTCGCTTTATCAATGTGTCATAAATATTTTTTACGCAAATATGAAGAAGTCTGTACTGTTCAAGCATTTTTGGCAATGAATCGGAATTAAGCCAGTCTGCTTTTGCTTTTATCGCATCTTTTAGTTTTTCAGTAAATTTTTGGGAATCTGCCATATATTAATATTATCGCTGATTTTTTAGAAAAATCTACATTATTCTGTTAAAAAAATCAGAAGCGAGCCTTTATTCCAATTGAAATCATCGCGGAATTCAAGTCGTTTCCGGCGAAAACCCTGCATGGCAGATAGAATTTTATTTCCGGACCGGCTTTTAGTCTTTCGGTGAAGGCGTAAAGATAGTCGCAGTATATTCCAATTAACAGAAAATTTGCGTCTTTCCAGAAATACCGGTTGATTTCCTCAACATCGTCTGAAGCGGTGTTTCCGTTGTAGCCAGCGTCGCTTCCGTGCACTGAATGTGAAAGCAGCGCGAATCTTGCTAAAAGTGAAGGGCCGATTCCTGCGCTGATGGAATGTTTTTCCGCCGGCTTGAACGTGAATGCGGCTGGAAAATCAAAAAGAAATGAAAAAGCTGTTGCCGTTCTGTTTTCGATTTCAGCAGGATAAGCGCCGTTTTTGTTCCAAAGATAATAATTTGTGAAAAAAGAAAGCCTCGGCTGGAACGAAATCATTGTGTCTTTTGGAAAAACAACGCCGAATGACAACGGATAAACGACCGGAGCCGGCGCGCTGTTTTTGGGGTTGTCGGTGTTGAAAATCAAAGTCGGCTCAAAGGACACAGTGAAATCCACACGTCTTTCCGCGGAAATAGAAAAACTCAAGGCAATGAACAAAAAACAAGCAAGGAAAAATTTCTTCATATTTTACCAGTTAAAATTATTTTTATATAAAATTTCGTTTAAGTCTACACAAATGAATCCGCTTCTTGCAATTTTGTAGAATGAATTTTCTTCCCAGGAAGCGTACAAGTGCGAGCCGGAAATCGCGAATTCCTTGTAGAAAAATCCCGACGGCATTTTTGGAAGCTTTAAAGCAACGTTTTTCCCATGATTTAAAATCCGGTTTTCAAAAAGCGCGCCGTTCAAAAAGAAAGTTCCATCTGAAAACAGGCAGGCAGCCCAAGTGTCGCTAAGAATTGCGGACGCTTCAAGATTTTCTGTTTCCGCGCGGCTTCTGCTGTTCTCAAAAACTCTCGGAGAATGTCCGGACGCGGTTTTTACTTTTACTGAAAAAGAAAAATTTTCAGGAATCGACGCGACAAGTTTTTTGATTCTTTCAGGCGCTTTTGAAAAATCCGCCGGCGATTTTGCGTTTCTGAATTCTTTTTCAGTTGCGGCGGTTACAAAAATTGAATTTTCTGCGGTCTGCGGAGAAATAGAAGTCAATTCCGTTTTCGGCTGGAAAGTCAGGTATGAGAAATTTATTTTTTCGTTTCCGCTGCCGGAATCTTTTACGCTGCAAGTCCAGAACTGGCCGTCCCAGATGAAATCCGTTATTTCCGCGGTTTCCGGAAGCCCCAAATTTTCCACGGTAAGAACCGGATAGCAGACATTTTGCTCCGTGTTGAACTGCGCAAGGAAAACGTGCATCGAATTTTCCGGCTGAATTTTCTGGTTGAAAAAAGAATTCCTGTAAACTGAGAAAACCGGCGTTTCATTGTAAAAAACAAGATTTTCCTGCGTTGAATTTGAAAAAATCTCCGAATCCTGAAAAAGTTTTGCCTCGCCGTCGTTGAAAACCAGAATTCCTGTCCTGTTCACAAGCGCAAATCCTTTTGGAACTGATTCATTTTTTGAGTCCTGCACAGAAATGTCGGAAATTCTGGCGGCTTCAGTCCACGGTTTGAAAGGAATTTCTGGAACTGAAGAAATTCCTTCCGCCTTTTTTAAATTTCCATCTGAAAAATAATACCATGAATGTTTCGCTTTTGTTTCGCTGATTTTCTGCCCGGCAAATTCTTTGGAACTTTTTCTGCATGAAAAAAATATCACAGAAAATGCGATTGCCGCGGCGATTTTTTTAGCGTTTATTTTCATATTTAAAGTTTATATCGGCAACGAATTTATCGCAAGTGAAAAACTTGAATTGTCCCGCACATTCACGGTGATTATTTTCGCGGAGAATTTAATTTCCTGCGGATTCTGGCGTGATTCAGCCGTTTTTGGATTTTCGTAAAAAAGAAATTTGTTGATTTTTTCTTTTGAAAAAGCGGGAAATTCCTTTGCCGCGGAAAAATTCTGCGGAACGTAGTCTGAAAAAATCTTGTTTTCCGGGAATCCGCTGAAAACTTCCGCCTTGCTGAGCGCGCATGCTTTTTTTAGCGAAAGTTTTGCCGCGGTGAAAGTTCCGTTTTCAATTGAAACAAGAATTTTTTCCTGGTCCAGAAGCCACGGATTGTAAAAGACAGAATTTTTTTCAGATTTTTCCGTTAATGTCCGCGTGATTTTCTGCCAGTTGAATTTTGAAGCGTAGTTTTCCGCCGCGGATTTTGAATTTCGATGCGCTGCGGAAAGATAAAATTTCTTCAGGCAGTCCGCGGTAAATCCGCCTTCCCAGGAAAATTCCTTTTCAAACGGAAGAACGATTCCGGCCGGGCAAAAAAACTTGAAATCAGAAGAAACTGGCTCGGCAAGAACAGAAACCGGCTCGCTTCCAGAAATTTCCAGCTCAAGAAATTTTTTGTCCGCGCTTACGCTGAAATTTTTTGAGCCGCCCGCATCGGTCAGAATTATGTTCCACGATTGAATTTCCGGCCATTCTGAATAATTTTCCGGCGGCCATTCCGGCAAAGAAATTTCTGTCGCTGAAGAAATTTCCTGGCTGCACGAAACTGCCGCGGCAACCGCCGTCGCTCCGAAAAGAATAAAAAACGCGTGCTGAATTTTTTTTGTTATCTGCATAACTTTATATCGCGCAAAAAATTCAAAAACGGAAATGAACAGCAAATTTTTTAACGGTTTTTTGCAATTTCCTTCTGGCAGAGCTGGTCGCAGATTTCATTGTACTGAATTCCGGCGTGGCCTTTCACCCAGTTCCAGTTTACGTTCATGGATGAATTTAATTCATCCAGCAAAATCCATAAGTCCTGGTTTTTAACAGGTTTCTTGTCGGCGGTTTTCCATCCTTTCAGCTTCCAGTTTTTTATCCAGACTGTGATTCCGTTTTTCACATACTGGCTGTCGATATTCAATGTTATCTGAAAATTTTTGAATTCCGGAGTGTTTTTCACGATTGAAAGGGCGTTTATCGCCGCGGTAAGTTCCATCCGGTTGTTCGTTGTGTTTTTTTCGCCGCCGGAAAGCTGTCTTGCCTCGCCGTTGTAAAGAACAATAACTCCCCAGCCGCCTGGACCAGGATTTCCGGAGCAGCCGCCGTCTGTGTAAATAGTTACTTCATTCATATTTTAAGTGTAAAGAATAATTGAAATAAATTCTATTGAATAAAAAACTTTCAATGTTTAAAATTATCCGGGGATTTTGCTATGATTACATTGAATGATTATCTTTACAGCGGCGACACGGTTTTAAAAATTCTGAAAAAATATTCAACTGACTTGAAAAATTCTTCAATGAAAAGCAGGAATCCCATTGATATGGTTCATTGCAACTTTTTGATTCAGCTTACGGAGCTTCTGGAGCACAACGACTTTCTTACGGCGCAGTCGCAGCAGCTTAGGGAATTCTACAAGTTCATGGCGGAAAAATATCCGGAGCTTGCGTTCACTTTTAAAGGCCGGATAAAAAGCCTTATCCGCGCGGAGGAAAAATTCAACGGAAAAATTGTTTCTTTTATCTATGAATATTATGTTGCGCACGGAAAATTTCCTTCAGTTCCGGAAATAAAAACCCGGCTTGAACGGTTCCGCGATCTTATTGCGTACAGAATTGTAATAAGCATGCCGCGCTGCCATTTAAAAAATGAGGACGAGCGCGAGGATGTTGAGCTGAAATATCTTTACGAAATTGCAAATATTCTTCCGTCTTTTCTGGAGGAACGCGGCTTCAGCGCAGAAGTGCTCCGCAAGCCTATGCCGGTTTCTTCAACGCTTTTAAGCGACGATGTGCGTCCGTACTACAAGGATTATATTGCGAACAAAAGTCCTTACGGCTACCGCTCGCTGCACATAACTTTTTATGACAACACGGCGCGCTCGTATATTGAAGTTCAGCTCCGCACAAAGGAAATGGATGATTTTGCGGAAATCGGTCCGGCGAACCATTCCGGCTACGAGCACCGGCAGGAAGCGGAAAGAGCTCGCCGCGACACAATTCCGTCCGGAAAGTGCCTGTACTTTGACGAAGCTTATGAGCGCGGAATTCTTCTGCAGAATCTGGATCTTTCAAAAATTGATGTGAATATGTTTTCCGCGGTGAACAACACGCTCATAAATGACTGCTGCGGGCTTTTCCGCGGCAGACTGATTTTGCCGTACGAGCATCTTTCAAGATTCCAGAACGATATTATTGATTAGAAGCCCAGAGTCCGTGCAGGTTGCAGTACGCGTATGCAGACAGAATTTCATCGCCGTCTGTGAGCGCGAACACAGCTTTCGGCTCTTCGCCAGGATTCAGCATTTTCAGCTGGCTTGAATTTTTTGTTTCAAGCGCAATCCATTCAATATAATGTTTTTCTTCCATCGGATGGGCAACTGAGCCGACTTTTACCTCAACTGAATTTCCGTTTTTCTCAATTACCGGAACGTGCTTTTCAACCGCCGCGTCAGTTGTGTTTGCCTTAAGCTCCTGCATTTCCTCGCCGCAGCACATTGTTCCGCACGCAGAATTTTTCAAAACCTGAAGCATTTTTCCGCATTTTTTACATTTCAAGAATTTCATAATTTGTCCTCCATCTTTAGAATGAATGTTGAGTTTTTTTTTGCAAATTCTGAAAGAACGCTTCCGGCATATTTCCAGTTTGCTCCAGATGGATTTGGCTCGCGCTTCGCTTGGATTACTTCGGGTGCTCCGCACTTTAATTAATTCAATCGCCAAAAATCTTCACAAACTGCAAATCTGCCTGCGCTTTTATTCTTTTCACAAAAAACTCAGCCTTAATTCTTATAGTAATTATAGCAGAAGATTTTGATTTGTAAATAGTAATAAGTCCTATTAGCAAAAAAAACGCTCAATGCTGAAAATATGAAAATTGAAAACGTCTTGAAAAACCGCGGATTCTCATTCATAATAAAAATATGAATGGAACTGTTCTTGCGGGAACCAATAATATTTTTGAAGTTGAATGTGACGACGGAGTTGTCCGGTCATGCGCGATTAAGGGAAAAGTTTTAAAGTCCGACACGCAGTATTACAATCCTCTTGCGCCGGGCGACGTTGTGCAGGTTGAGCCGGATGAAATGGACGAGGAAAAAGGCCAGGTTATTTCGCTTGTTCCAAGAAAAAATGAATTTGTGCGCTGGAATGTGAAGGGCAGGTGCCCCCAGCTTATGGCGGCAAACGTTGACTATATGATTCTTGTTACAACGCCGGACGAGCCTCCGTTCAGGCCGCGTTTTATTGACCGCGAGCTTTGCCAGGCTGAAATGCTCAGGCTTAATCCGGTTATTGTCTGCAACAAATATGATTTAATAGAAAAAAATCCTGATGCCGAGGATCAGCTGAAAATCTGGGAGGATCTTGGATACAAGGTTATGCGGATTTCTGCAAAAACCGGCGAAGGAATTTCGGAATTCACGGAGCTTATCCGCGGAAAGCTAAGCGCGTTTGTAGGTCAGTCTGGAGTTGGAAAATCAAGCCTTGTGAATGTTCTGGACGACACTTGTGTTCTAAAAACGGGAAGTCTTTCAAAAAAATACGGCAGGGGAAACCACACAACGACGAAAGGAACTTTGAACCGGCTTACGCTCAACACGGCTTACACAGGCGGAATTCACGGAGAAATTGCTTCTATTATAGATACTCCTGGAATCCGGCGTTTTATGCTTCACGGAATTGAGGCGGACGACCTGCATTTGTATTTCAGGGAATTCAAGCCTTTTGTGGGAAAATGCAAATTCGGCCTGGACTGCACTCACACAAGCGAGCCCGGATGCGCCATAAAAAAGGCTGTTGAGGACGGCGCGATTTCTGAAAAACGTTATGAAAGCTGGAAAAGAATTCGCGACCAGATAAAAAATGGTTCCTGGGTGGACTGATTTTTGCAGAATTAAAAATGGACAGAAAAACTTTAACTGAACTTGATTATTACAGAATCCGGGAAATAATTTCGGGCTTTTGCGCTGCGGAAGAATCTCGTTTTATAATGGCAAGGCTTGAGCCGCTTTCGGACCCGGAAGAAATTGAAAAATCAAAGGAAATAAGCCGCGAATGGCTGAAATATCTTTCCACAACCCGCGCGCCTGCGCTGAACGGCTGGAATCCTGTGTTCAATATTATAAAATCGCTGAAAATCCAGGGAATTTCAGTTCCGCTTCAGTCTTTTTACGATTTGGGCGTTTTTTGCGGCTGCGTTGAAAAGCTGAAGCAGGCGGTTTTTTCCGCGCAGAAAGAATTGTCTCTGAAAAATCTTGCGGAATGTGCCTCTTCGATTCCGGAAATAAATTTTGTCCACGAAGAAATTTTCCGCGTTATTACAAACGACGGTGAAATGCGCGACTTGCCTGCGCTCCGGGAAATCCGCTCGAAAATTTCAAGCTTGAACGCAAAAATAAAAGGCGTAATGCATTCTTTCACCTCGAATTCAAAATATTCCGATGTGCTTGAGTCAAATGTTCCGGTTCTTCGCGGCGGGCGGCAGGTTCTTGCGGTAAAATCCAACCGGCGAAACAGCATTCCGGGAATTATCCACGAAGTCAGCCAGACCGGGCTTACCGTTTACATTGAGCCGGACGAAGCTGTGATTGCGTCGAACGAGCTTGTCGAGGCGGAATTCGAGCTTCAGGCGGAAATCCGGAAAATTCTTGTGGAGCTTGCGGAAAAAATCAGTCCGTATTCAGAAGAATTAAAAGAGGCGCTGAAAATAATGGAAGGGCTGGATATTGCCCATGCGGCGGCTCTTTGGGGAAAGCAGAATTCGTGCGTTTTTGCAAAAAATTCCCAGTCGGAGTCCCTTTGCATTTTGAAGGCGCGTCATCCGCTTCTTGGTGAAAAAGCTATTCCAATCGACGTGCGCTTTCTTCCGGGAAAAAGAATTCTTATTATCACCGGGCCGAATACAGGCGGAAAAACCGTAACGCTAAAGACAATCGCGCTTTTTGCGCTTTTAAATCAGGCTGGATTTCCTGTTCCGGCGGCTGAAGGCACAGTTCTTCCAGTTTTTTCAAATGTTTTTGCGGACATTGGCGATGAGCAGAGCATGGACGAAAGCCTTTCAACTTTCAGCGGACACATGAAAAACATTGCAAAGGCAGTGCGCAACGTGAATGAAAATTCGCTTGTTCTGCTGGACGAGCTTGGAAGCGGCACCGATCCTCAGGAAGGCGCGGCGATTTCGATGGCGGTTCTTGACAGGCTGATTGAAAAAAAAGCGTTTGTCCTGATTACAACTCATCAGGGCGTGATAAAAAATTACGGCTACACTCATCCTGAATGCATAAATGCCAGCGTTGAGTTCAACAACGAAACTTTGAGCCCGACCTACAAACTTCTGATGGGAATTCCGGGCGAAAGCCACGCGCTTGACATTGCGAAACGTTCCGGTCTTCCTGCGGACATTGTAAAAAACGCGCGGGAATACATTCTGAATGAAAAAGCGGACGTTTCAAGCCTGATAAAAGGACTTTCCCAAAAACACGCGGAGCTTGATTCGCTTCGTTCTGAGCTTGAGGAAAAACAGTCTGAATTTGAAGAAAAAGCGTTCCGCCAGGAAGAAAAATCTTTGGCGCTTGCGCAGAAGGAATTTGAGCTGAAGCAGGGAATTCAGCGTGAAAGCCAGATTTTTCTGGAGGAAAGCCGGAAAAAACTTGAAAATCTTGTGCGGATTGTAAAAGAAGGCGAGCTGAACCGCGAAAAAACTCTTTCTGTAAAGTCTTTTATAAAAGACATCACGGAAAAAATCAATGAAAACGAGGAAGCTCTGCAGAAAGAAGAAGAAATTCTTGCTGAAAAAGAAGCGGAGCTTCAGAAAAAACAGAAAAACCGCGTAAGCCATAAGGCAAAGAAAAAGAAGACAAAACTTGCGGATGCGCTGAAAACAGCCGTCAGCATGGCCGTTCCGGATGAGGAAAAAGAAAAGCGCAGGCCGAAAGAAATTTCCATGGAAATCATGCAGTTTGCGGTCGGTGCGGACGTTCTTGCCGGAAAAAGCCGCCAGCCGGGAACAATCACAAAGGAATGTGGCAAAGGAATCTGGGAAGTTCAGTTCGGCTCTGTAAAAATGAAAATGAAGCAGAAGGACTTGGTTCTTACATCCTCGCCGAAAGTCCGCACACCGTCGTACACAGTGGATTTGGCTTCAGACAGCAAGGAAAACCGCCCTGCGTACGAGCTTCGTCTGCTTGGAATGCGCGCGGAAGAAGCGTTGAAGGCGCTTGAACGTCAGATTGACCTTTGCACTCTGGGCAGCCTGAAGAATTTCAGCATTATTCACGGCAACGGAAACGGCGTTTTGCGCCAGGCGGTTCAGGATTATCTTTCAAACTGTCCGGCAGTTCAGGATTTCAGCTTTGCGCATCCGGAAGACGGCGGCTTTGGAAAAACTTATGTTACGCTGAGATAATTCTTGTGGTTGCAAAAAACTCACGAATTAATTTTTTATGTTGCGTTTTAAGAAACTAAAGGTTGAAAAGGATTCACTACTCAAAACAGGATTTTTGCATTATTCTTTTTTTATTGGTTTCTGAATGAAACTTTATGCTTGGAAATATTTTTTTAGAGGTCAAAAATGAAAAAATCAGATAATGCTTGTAAAGGTGTTGCCCGCGCGCCTCACCGTTCTTTGTTTTATGCTTCTGGTTACACAGATGAAGAGCTGGATCAGCCTTTGGTTGGTGTTATTTGCGCAAAAAATGAGCTTATTCCGGGGCATATTGAGCTTGACCGCATTGCGGAAGCAGTAAAAGCCGGTGTAAGAATGGCTGGCGGAACACCGATTGAATTTCCGGCGATTGGCGTTTGCGACGGAATTGCGATGGGCCATGAAGGAATGAAATATTCACTTGTAACACGCGAGCTTATTGCGGACAGCGTTGAATGTGTTGCGAAAGCCCACCAGTTTGACGCGCTTGTTATGATTCCGAACTGCGACAAAATTGTTCCAGGAATGCTTATGGCGGCGGCCCGCCTTGATTTGCCTACAGTTTTTGTTTCAGGCGGCCCGATGATGCCGGGACATCTTCCAGGAAATGACAAGTCAAATCCGTACAGCGGAAAAAATCTTTCTTTGACAGATATGTTTGAAGCGGTTGGCGGACTTGCTGTTGGAAAAATCAACGAGGAGCAGCTTAAGGAAATGGAGCACAGAGCTTGTCCGGGCTGCGGAGCTTGTTCTGGAATGTTCACGGCTAATTCAATGAACTGTCTTACTGAAGTTCTGGGACTTGGACTTCCAGGAAACGGAACAATTCCTGCTGTTACAGGCGAACGAATTGCGCTTGCAAAGCACGCTGGAATGGCCGTAATGAACTTGTACAGAAAGGGAATTACCGCCCGCCAGATGATGACTGCGGAAAATTTCAGGAATGCGCTGACTGCCGACATGGCTCTTGGATGTTCCTCAAACACAATGCTTCACGTTCCGGCGATTGCGCATGAAGCGGGAATAGACATTGATTTGCACGAAGTCAACAAGATTTCAGAAAGAACCCCGAACCTTTGCCACCTTGCGCCGGCAGGACACACTTTTATGTGCGAGCTGGATGATGCGGGCGGTGTTCAGGCTGTTTTGGCTGAACTTGCGAAGAAAAATCTTATAAACACATCTTTGATTACTGCGACTGGAAAAACAATTGCGGAAAATATCAAAGGCGTAAAAAACAGAAATCCGGAAATTCTGCGGCCAATAGAAAATCCGTTCAGCGACAACGGCGGAATTGCGATTTTGTTCGGAAATCTTGCGCCGAACGGAACAGTTGTAAAACGTTCAGCCTGCGCGCCTGAGCTTATGAACCACACAGGTCCGGCAAGAGTTTTCAATGATGAAAGCGAAGCTATGGAAGCCGTTCAGAATTCAAAAATCAAGCCGGGCGATGTTGTTGTAATCCGTTACGAAGGTCCGAAAGGCGGCCCTGGAATGCGTGAGATGCTTGCGGTTACAGCGGCTCTTGCAGGCCAGGGGCTCGACAAGCAGGTTGCTCTTATTACAGACGGACGGTTCAGCGGCGCGACACGAGGAGCTTCGCTTGGACATTGCTCGCCGGAAGCGGCTGTTGGCGGACCGATTGCGCTTGTTGAGGAAGGCGACAAAATCACCTTGGATATAAACAATTATAAGATTCATCTTGAAGTAAGCGACGAGGAGCTTGCTGCCCGAAAAGCGAAGTGGGTTGCTCCGGAGCCTAAGGTGAAGACTGGATATCTTGCGCGCTATGCGAAACTTGTTTCCAGCGCGGACAAGGGCGCGATTCTTCAGTAGGAAGTTTGCGGAAGGGCGGGGCTGCTGGCAGCCCCGCCGGCTTGCTTTGCGAGCTTGAAGCGGTAGGGATTGGAATGGTTGCGAAGCAAAACCGCGCAAGTTTGCCTTGCAAACTTTGAAGCGAGCGGTGCGAGCGTAAAGCGGTTCGGAGGCGGAAGCCGCAGCCATGGAAAGCCCGGCCCGGCAGAAATTCCGGCGGGAGCTGGAATTTCTGCCGGGAACCGCCCGTTTTTTTATAGCGCTAAATCACGCCGATTGATTTCATATATTCTTTTAGAATTTCTGTGAAACGCTGCATTTCATGCGGTTTTATGTCGCCCATGTTTGCAATCCGGAATGTGTCGATGTTGCCGAGTTTTCCCGGATAAATTGTGAATCCGCGGGCGCGGGCGAAATCGTGCATTTTGTTGAAGTCGTATTCCTGCGTTTCAGGAATCAGAATTGCGGTGATGAAATGCGACTGATTTTCTGGCTTTACGAGCATTTTCAGGCCGATTTCGTTCAGGGCTTTCACAAGAATTTTCCAGCATTCGGTGAAACGCGCGAATCTTTTTTCGATTGTTTCCTGTTTTGTTTCGATTATTGCCTGGCGCAGCGCGTAGAATGTCTGCACTGGCGGAGTGAATCTTGTCTGTTTTGTTTCCTGGAAATATTTGTGCTGGTCGTAAAGGTTCAGGTAGTAGTTGCGCATAGGCCAGTCTTTTTGTTTCTGGAGCTCGTCTTTTTTGCAGGTTACAAATCCGATTCCTGCCATTCCGCCGATGTGCTTGTTCGATGTTGCGGACGCGAAGTCAATCTGGAGTTTTTCAAGGTCAATCGGCATTCCGGCGTATGCGCTTACGATGTCGCAGACGGTTGTCATTCCGTATTTTTTTGCCATCGGGCAGATTTTTTCAAGCGGATTCAGAAGTCCGGTTGTGGTTTCGTGGTAGACGATTGCGAATGTTGTGTATTTTTTTGACTTCATCTGGTTTTCAAGCGCGGCCAGGTCGATTGGCTCGTGGGTTGAGGACTTGAAAACGTCCATGTCGATTCCGTAGACGCTTGCGATTTTTGCAAGTCGCGCGCCGTATGAGCCGTTGTCCACAACTAGAAGTTTTCCATCCGGTGGAACGCAGCTTGAAATCATTGCTTCGTCCGCGCCGGTTCCTGAGCATCCGAACATTACGGTTGTGTATTTTTCCGGTGATGCGACAAATGAGGTCAGGTCGGTTGAAACTTGCTCCATCAGGTTTCCGAATTCCAGTTCCCGCGGGCAGATGTCCGGAACTACCTGGGCGTATTTTACGCTGTCGGTTGTGGTTGAAGGGCCTGGATTCAGCAGGATTTCGCGGCGCACGTTTCGGAGCGACTCGTTTTCCTTGATTCTTGGGTAAATCAGCGTGTTCGCGCGTTCGAGCATTGCCTCGTCGTCGATTTCTGTCCACGCGTAGTATTCAATTTTGTGGACGTAAATCGGGTCTTGCGCGGCGATTTTTTTGAAAACTGTCTCGTAGTCGATTTTTGCGTTTTCCGCGCGTGTTTTTGCGTAGAAATCAACCATTTTGTTCAGGAAGTCTTTTGAAACTTTTGAAATTCCAACAAGCTCGCCCGCAACGTTTTTTATTTCAGCTTTGTTTTTGCTTACTCCGCTAAGAACGCCGTTTTCGTCTGTTTCAAGATAAACTTCGTCCTCGCTGTTTGTTTTTCCGGAGGCAAGAATTACGTTTTTCCGGCTGTCGTTGTCTAGCACAAAAAGCCCGATTGAATCGTACAGAAGGTCGCTTTCAAGCAGAAGCGCTGTGTCTTTTACAAAAGGAGCGCAGACTTCAAGTGTTCCCATGCTGCTTGTGTTCTGGTAGTTTACGTTTCTTACGGTGCGGATGCAGTGGTATTTTTTTGCAAGCTCGTCGTAGTATTCGTAGCAGTGTCCTGTTCCGATGATAATTTCTTCAACGCCAGCCGCAATCAGTTTCTGGACTGAACGTTCCACCATCGCAATTCCGTCAATTTCAATGAATCCTTTTGGCATGGCTTTTGTGCGTCCGCCGAATCTTGACCCGAGTCCGCCTGCCATTATAACTGCTTGTTTTATCATTATTTCAAAAACTCCATGAATGCTTTTTTGTTTTCCTGCGGCGTTGATTTTGGCCGCCCCAAATCTTTGCGCGCGCCTTTGCTTACTTTTACTTCAACGAAGGCAAGCTCGTTTGTGTTATTTTCAAATGATTTTTTGATTTGTGCAAGGACATTGTCCAGTTCCGCGGCGGTTTTTGCTGAATAAATTTTCTTGTAACCGCAGGCTTTCGCGATTTCCGGCAGGTTTATTTCAAGTCCGACTGTGGGCTGGCCGCCAACTGAATCGTGCGCTCCGTTGTTCATTACAAAGTGAACCATATTTTTTGGGCTTCTTGTGCCGACCGTAGCCATTCCGCCCATCTGCATTATTGCAGCGCCGTCTCCGTCAATGCAGAAAACTGGACGCCCTGGTTTTTGCAGCGCAATCGAAAGCGCAATCTGCGATGCGTGTCCCATTGAGCCGACCGTAAGAAAATCTTTTTCGTGGCCCATTCCGTGTTTTTCGCGGAGTTCGTAAAGCTCGCGGCTCGCCATCCCTGTTGTTGAAACAAAAGCCGCTTTTTCCGGCGCGGAAAGCATGATTTTTTCAATTGCTTCCTCGCGTTTCATTTCTGCGTTCACGGGAATATTGTTTTTCAGAGTGTATTCTTCAAATGTTCCTTTTTTGATTACGAGCGCATAAGGCGCGTTGTTTTTTTTCATGTAGCTGTAGGCTTTTTCAAGTTGCGCGGAAAGTTTTTCTTCGTTTTCAGTTAAAATTTCGTATGGAACCTGCATTGCGTCCAAAAGAGCGCAGGTGACTTTTCCCTGCTTTACGTGCTGCGGCTCGTCATGAACGCCAGGCTCGCCGCGCCATCCGATAAGAATCAGAAGCGGAACTGAATAAACGTCCGGGTCAACGAGCGAAAGAAGCGGATTTATCATGTTTCCTTCGCCGGAATTCTGCATATAGATGAGCGGAATTTTTCCTGTTGCAAAGTGGTATCCTGCCGCAAGGGCTGTCGCGCTTCCTTCATTTGCGGAGATTATGTGCTTTTCCGCAGGCGCGTTGTCTGTAACGTATGCGCAGAAAAATTTCAGAAGAGAATCCGGAACGCCTGCAAAAAAATCTGTTCCGTTTTTCAAAAGCTCGTTGTAAAAAGTTGAAGGTTTTATCATTTTTGTTTCCTTTTTCAAATTTCAAAGTTTAGCCGGCTGGCTTGTCCGTCCGCATTATTTTGTGCCCGGAATCAGCTCCAGAATTTCCTTTATCGGCATGCACATCTTGTCTGTTTCAAGCGAGCGTTCCGCCTCAAGAATTGTCTCTGCGCATTTTTTCATTGCCGGATAAGATGAGCGGAGCATGTGGTTCGCGTAAATAATCACGTTCGCGCCCCATTCCGCAAGCTCGCTTTCCCGGAACTGGTTGTAGGTTGTAGGAACAAGCACAAGCGGGATTTTTTCGTATTCCTTGCGGAACCGCTGGCAGAATTCCTTTATGTCCGCGCCGGACTTGTCTTTCGAGTGAATCATAATTCCGTCCGCCCCGGCTCTGACCGCGGCAAAAGCTTTTTTCAGCGCTTCGTCAACGCTGTAGCCCGCGATTATTTCTTCAATGCGCGCGATAATCATAAAATCCTTTGTAACCTGCGCGCGTTTTCCCGCGGAAATTTTCTCGCAGAATTCTTCTTCCGTTGCAAGAACCTGCTTGGCTTCAGTTCCAAAAAGCGAATTTTTTTTGAGCCCCTTCTTGTCCTCAATGATTACCGCGCTCACTCCGTTTCGCTCCAAAGTTCGCACCGTAAAAACAAAATGCTCCGGAATTCCGCCCGTGTCGCCGTCGTAAATAATCGGTTTCGTCGTGCATTCCAGAATATCTGTAAGGCTTTGCATTCGCGTTGTAAGGTCAACCGCCTCAATGTCCGGCTTTCCCTTTGAAGTTGAATCCGTAAGCGAAGAAGACCACATTCCGTCAAACTGGTGGACTCCGTCATCCTTTGTAACGCTCGCGTGCTCTGCAATCAGCCCCGAAAGCCCGGAATGAGCCTCCAGAATCCGCACAACCGGCTTGGCCGCAATCAGCCGCCTCAAAGTTGCCCTGCGGATATCCGGCGTAGTCCCGATGTCTTTTGCGTTTTCAGCAAGCGCGGTGGAATTGATTCCCTTCGTGTACGGAATTTCCACAATCTGGCCGTTCCATTCCTTCATAATCTCAAAACATTCCTCGCGGATTTTTGAAAGATAGTTCGTTTTCCAGTCGTCGCCGTGAATCATAAAATCCGGCCTGTATTTTTTCAAGTTCGGAACGTAGCTCCAGTCTTCCTGCGGAACAACCTTTGAAACACCCTTTATGTCTTCAATCACTTCTTTGCGCTGCTCGTAAGTCAGGTACGGAAGCCGCTTGTGGCTCGCGATTGCGCTGTCAGTCAAAAGCCCGATTGTAAGTTCGCCCAGCTTTGCGCCTTCCTTGATAATATTAATAATTCCAGGATGAATTATGTCGCCTGTGATTCCTAAATAAACTGTTTTTGCCA
The DNA here is from genome assembly GCA_934718065.1 of uncultured Treponema sp. Taxonomy (GTDB): domain Bacteria; phylum Spirochaetota; class Spirochaetia; order Treponematales; family Treponemataceae; genus Treponema_D. Next base: position 15,364 of record CAKUZR010000010.1, on the reverse strand, counting down.
TCTGAGCCTCTTTAAAATCCGATTTAATTTAAAATCAGTAAGAATTCCGGCGTTCCCGAAAATCTCGCTCCGCTCAATTTCCGGTCGCTATGTCCAGGGTTCCGCTACGCTCATTCCTCAACTTCGTTTCGGAAAAAGCCTCCGGCTTTCCCTTCCCAGCGCTAACGCATTTTCAAAATAGTTTTTTAATAAAAATCTGTCAAGTAATCTTGTTCAAAAATGAAAAAAAATATATATTATTTGAACAGAAAAAACAAAAAATCTTTGCAAAAATGTGCTAAAAATGGCAAAAAAACAAGATTTTTTGAACATAATTTAAAAAACTGGCGGTTCTTGTGCTTTCAAAAAAGGAATTCGACATTCTGAGCCTCGTGGAGGCGGAAAAAAAGAAACTTTCTCAGCGTCAAATCGCAAAGCTCACCGGATATTCCGTTGGAACTATAAACACTGCGTTCTCGGAGCTTGTGGAAAAGCATTTTATCCAGGACGATAAAATTTCCGCGGAAGGCTTGCGCGCGCTGGAGCCTTACAAAGTTCGGCGGGCGGTTTTTCTGGCGGCGGGATTCGGCTCCAGGCTTGTCCCGATAACGCTGAACACTCCCAAGCCGCTTATCCGCGTTCATGGAAAAATGATTATTGAGTCGCTTCTTGATGCGGTTGAAGCCGCCGGAATCGAAGAGATTGTGATTGTGCGAGGCTATCTTTCGGCCCAGTTCGACCAGCTTAAATACAAATATCCGAACATAAAATTCGTGGAAAATCCGGCTTACAACGAGGGAAACAACATTTCATCTCTTCTGGCGGCAAAAGGCTACCTTGAAAACGCATATATCCTTGAGTCAGACATAATCCTGAAAAATCCGCGGCTCATTTCAAAATACCAGTACCAGTCAAATTACTGCGGAGTTCCCTGCGAGCGCACAGACGACTGGTGCCTTTCAGTTGAAAAGGGAAGGGTCAGCGGCGTAAGCGTTGGCGGAACAGACGGCTTCAGGATGGTCGGAATTTCATACTGGACGCGGGAAGACGGAAAAAAGCTTGACGAATGTCTTGAGGAAGTCTACAAAATGCCTGGCGGAAAAGAGCGTTACTGGGATTCAGTTCCATTGACATATTGCAACAAGGATTTCAATCTGGTTGTGCGCAGCTGTTCTTTTGAGGATTTTACAGAAATTGACACTTACAATGAGCTTCGGGCAGTTGACGGCGCATACAACGTATAGAAAATCTTGAAAAAGGAAAAAAAATGTTAGAAATCAGCGGAATAAAAAAATCTTTTGACGGAACTACAGTTCTTGACGACATTTCTCTTGAAATCGGGGATTCCCAGATTGTTTCAATTCTTGGCTCTTCTGGCGGCGGAAAAACAACGCTCCTGAACATAATTCTGGGGCTTCTTCAGCCGGATTCCGGAAAAATTGTTTTTGACGGCGCGGATATTACGAACACTCCGATGGAACGGCGCGGCTTCAACATTGTTTTTCAGGATTACGCGCTTTTCCCGAACCTTACAGCGTACAAAAATATTGTCTACGGGCTTAGAAATTATCCGGACCGCTCATCAAAGGTAGAAATTGAGTCGCTGATAGACCTTCTGGATTTGCGGGACCACCTGAACAAAAAAATCGACCAGCTTTCCGGCGGCCAGAAGCAGCGAGTGGCTCTAGCGCGGACAATGGTCATGAAGCCGAAAATTCTTCTTCTTGACGAGCCGCTTTCCGCTCTGGACGGAGTAATCAAGGAGTCAATCAAGGAAAAAATTGTTACAATCGCAAAGGAATTCAACCTTACAACGATTATTGTAACCCACGACCCGGAAGAGGCGCTTACAATCAGCGACAAAGTTCTTATCCTGAACAAGGGAAAAATCGAGCAGTACGCCGCGCCCGCTGAAATAATAAAAAATCCGAAGAGCCAGTTTGTGAACGATTTTATTTTGAAGCAGCTTGAAGTGAAGAAAAACAACATTTACAAGCTTTTCAGCCTTTAGCTCAGGCGGAATCGCAAGGAATTTTTGATGACAAAAATTAAGGATATGTTCAAGGAAATAAGAAACAAGCAGATGCGCGCGGCTTTTTACGTTGTGCTTCTGTTCTTTTTGCTGTTTATACTTGTGCCGGGAATTGTGCTTTTCAAAAACGCGTTCACGCTGAATTCCGGGGCGTTCAGTTTTCAGAATATCGCTTCTGTTTTTGCAGGCGGAAAGCTCCGCGTTGCTTTTGCGCACAGCGTAAATGTTTCTTTTTTAAGCGCGCTGATTACAACGGTTCTTGCTTTTGTGCTGGCTTACACTGTCAATTTTACAAATATTCCGCTATGGGCAAAAAAAACTTTGCGGACTCTGGCAGTTTTTCCAATGCTGATTCCTACAATTACCTACGGATTTGCGATAATTTATTCTTTCGGAAAAAACGGGCTTCTTACAAGGCTGATTGGCAAGCAGTTCTTTGATTTTTACGGATTCAAGGGGCTGATTTTCGGCTACGTGATTTACACTTTCCCGATTTCTTTTACGCTTCTTACAAACACAATGTCGTACATAGACAGAAGATATATTGTTGTCTGCCGGCTTATGGGCGACGGAAGGCTCAGAAGTTTCTGCACAGCCGTGATTCAGCCGCTTTTGGGAACAATCGCTGTTTCCGTTGTTCAGAGCTTTTTTCTTGCGTTCACTGATTTTGGAATTCCGGCTTCGATTGGAGGACGTTACTCGGTTGTTGCGGGGCTTTTGTACAATACGATGCTCGGAAGCCTTCCGGATTTCCACCAGGGTTCGGTCATTGCGCTCTGCATGCTTTTTCCTTCAATTGTAAGTATTCTTCTTTTGAATTATCTTCAGAAATTCAACGTGCGCTACAACAAAATTGCGCTTTTCGACAACCAGCCTGACATTCTGCGCGATATTCTGTGGACTTTCGCTTCTGTTGTCATCTGCGTTCTGATAATTTCTTCTTTTGCCGTGGTTTTTGTCGCTCCGTTTGTAACGGAATGGCCGTACAACAATACTTTCACGCTGAAGCATTTTATTTCTGTATTCAATGACAAATCTCTTCTGCACGTGTTTACAAATTCCCTTGTGATGAGCTTTTTCACCGCGCTTTTCGGGACTTTGCTTGTTTACGTGAGCGCGCTTGTTTCTTCAAGGAACAAAGGCCTGATTCACGGAACTAAAATTATTGAGGCGATTGCGCAGATTTCCAACACGATTCCGGGAATGGTCCTTGGCATAAGTTTTTTGCTCGCATTCAGAAAAACTCCGCTTCACAATACGCTGGCAATCCTTATCTGCTGCAACCTTGTGCATTTTTTTGCGACGCCCTATCTGATGATGAAAGCCTCTCTGGACAAAATGAATATTTCCTGGGAAACAACTGCGCGCATTCTTGGCGACAACTGGATAAAAACTGTTGCCCGGATTATCACGCCGAACGTTATGCGGACTCACCTTGAAATTTTCTGCTACCTTTTTATAAACGGAATGGTTACGGTCAGCGCTGTGGTTTTTCTTGCCGGAGCCAGGACAATGGTTATCACCACGAAAATTCAGGAGCTTCAGCATTTCGCAAAATTCAACGAGATTTTTATTCTTTCCCTGCTGATTCTAGCCGTGAATCTTGTGATGAAAAGCATAAAAGGAATTGCAAACAGAAAACACTAGATTTTGATTTTGTTCAGCGACGGATCGGTAGTAAAAGTTCCGCTGATCATTTCTCCAAGGCGGTTTAAGTCGCTTTTCTGTATGTAATAGCCATTCACCTCATTTTGAAGCTGTGAAATCAATTCGTGTTTTTTCATTTTTTTTCTCCGGCGGAAATTATAGAATTATTTCTCAGGTTTTTGAATAGCCGCTAAATCTGATTTTTCGTATTTGTGGCTGCCTTTCTGGCTTTTTTTGAATTTCCAGCATTTTATTGCCTGCGCAAGCGTTTTGTCGTTGTTTGCGGCAAAAAAATCGCGGATGTAAGTGTTGTATTCAAACTGGCTGCCGATTTCGGTTTTGGTGTTTTTCTTTTCATTCTGAATTTGATGATATGCGGCGATTGCGTCGGCGTAAGTTTTTCCGCTGTTGGATTTAAGCCATTCCTGGAAAGCCACGTTGAATGAAAAACTTTTCCCGATTTGCTCCTTGAAAAAAGCCCTGTGTTTTTCGCTGCACACAAAGTTTTCTTCTATTATACTGCCAGGATTTATTTGTTCAGCAAAGCCGTTTTTTTCCGCGCGCGCCGGATTCTTCCGCATTTTTGGAGCGGCGCAAGTTTTTTCTCCGGTTTCCAGAAAAGTCGCGATTCTTTGCGTAAGCTCAATTTTGCTTCCCCGCGCCTGAAGTCCGTTTTTCCGGCAGAATTCTTCAAGTTCTTCCTTTAAATAATAATATCCGCGGAAAGTTTCTGTATTCAGCTGAGGAGTTAAGTCAGGTCGTTCGTTCATTTTTTCATTTTACCACGGATGAACTTTGCAAGGCTAGATGAAAAATCATTCAAAATTCAAGAAATCAGAGAGCCTTGAAATTTAAAAAATTTCTACATCTTGACAAAAAGAATTTGTAAAATTACATTAGCTAATAATATTAGTTATTTTTAATTCTATAGTTTGAATGACGTTTTTTTTTGCAAATTATGAAAGAACGCTTTCGGCATATTTCCAATTTGCTCAGATGGATTTGGCTCGCGCTTCGCTTGTATTAATTTGGGTGCTCCGCACTTTTATTAATTCAATCGCCAAAAATCTTCACAAACTGTAAATCTGCCTGCGCTTTTGTTTCTTTTTTACAAAAAACTCGACATTCAGACTAGTTAATGTAATTTGCAGGAGTTTTTATGCCGCGGGCAGGACTTACAAGGGAAAAGGTGATTGAGGCGGCGGCCCGGCTTGCGAACGAGAACGGGCTGGGCTACGTTACAATTTCAACGCTTGCCGCCCATCTGAAAATCAAAAAGCCGTCGCTTTATAACCACATTGAAAGCCAGGATGACATTCTCCGCTCGATTATGGTTTACGGCTGGACGCACGGAATTGAGCCGATTGCCGCGCGGATCCAGGCTCAGGATGCGCACGTTGCGTTGAAGGAATATGCAAGATTCTTCTATAAATATGCGCTGGAAAATCCTGGAATTTTCGAGGCGATGCTCTGGTACAACAAATACCAAAGCGAGGAGCTTGTTCAGGCGACAGAAAAATTGTACGAATTCTTTTTTGCCCAGACCGACAAGCTAAAAATCAGCCGGGAAAATGCGAATCACCTTTTGAGAACTTACCGCGCTTTTTTGGAAGGATTTGCGCTTCTTGTAATCCACAAATCATTTGGCAACCCGATTTCAATTGAAGAAAGTTTCGAGCTTTCCCTGGACGTGCTTGTAAAAGGCATGGCGCAGTTTGAGGAAAAATAAAAGGGAAGGGAAATGCCGTGTCAAACTGAATCCGCAAACCGCGCTGGAAAGATTTTTTGAACAATTAAAGCAATCAGTTTGACGGCGCGGTTTTAATATGCTATATTAAAAGAAAGGAAATGCCCGATTCGGTCGGTCGTCTCCACGTTAAGCTATAAAGCCGTCCAGCGTGTAGAAAACTTGTGGGCGGCTTTACTTTTTACTCGTCGTTATTTTTAAAATAAGAGAGCACTGCTATAACTGTAGTAATTATCGTGGCAACACAAGTTACCAATGCAATAATGCTTTCACAAGTCATACGCAAAGCCTCCCTTTGTCAAATTCCAGCAAAGCCGGTTGAGTCCGGGAGACGCCGCCTTCAAATCAGGCACTTCCAATATTTCAATTTTATCATAAAATGATTTTATTGTATATATTTGAAGAGTATTTTGTATAGTGTTTTTACATTTTCACCGCTTTTACGCTTTGGACGGTGTTTTTGTCGGTTTTTAGGACTTCGATTTCTATTTTATCCTGAAGGCGCAGTTTCTGGCCGGCCTGCGGAAAGTCGCCGAGCGTTTCGATAATCCAGCCGCTTACGGTGTTTGAGCCGGTTGAATTTTCTTCTTCAAGGTTGAAATATTTCATCATTTTGTTCAGAGGAGTTTCGCCGCTCACAATAAAGCAGTTTTCTCCGCATGGTTTTATGCATTCGCTTTCGCCGCTGTCGTGCTCGTCGTAAATTTCGCCTACAAGTTCTTCAAGAATGTCTTCCATGGTTACAATTCCCGAAGTTCCGCCGTACTCGTCGATTACAACCGCCATGTGCGTGCGTTCTTTCTGCATCTGTCTGAACAGCTTTGAGATTTTTGTCTTTTCCGTGGTGAAAAACGGTTTCTGCATTATAGATTTCAGAAGAGACTTGCTGTCTGCCGGGATTTTTTCAGTTCCATTGTCTTTTTTTGCGGTCAGCTTGAAAAAATCCTTCTCGTGGATAATACCCACGATTGAATCAATTTCGCCCTGGTAAACAGGCAGCCGCGAAAATCCGCTTTCCTCAAATTTTTCCATGATTTCTTCAAGGCTGGAATTTTCCTCAACAGCGCAGATATTTACACGCGGAACAAGAATATTTTTTGCGTCAAGGTCGTCGAATTCAATTGCGGAGCGGATAAGGTTCGTTTCTTCCTGCCTGATTGTTCCGTCCTCGGCGGCTTCCTCGACCATCGTCATAATTTCTTCTTCAGTAATCACGTCCTTTGAGTTGAAGCGGAAAATTTTCACGATAAGTTTTTTCCAGAGTGAAAAAATAATGTTCAGCGGATAGAAAATAAAAATCAGCGCGGAAATAAAAGGAAAAACCGCCATCGCGAATTTTTCAGCGCAGAATTTGCCGATATATTTTGGCGTTATTTCCCCGAAAATCAGGACAGCGACTGTGATTGCGGCTGTTGAAACAAGCGACGGATTCAACGCGGTCCCGGAAAGAATTTTTGCAAAAAGAAGCGCGCTTATTGTTGAGGCTGAAAGATTTACAATGTTGTTTCCGATAAGAATTGTGCTTAGAAGCTTGTCGTAGGAGTTTTCGCATAGCTGAAGGACTTTCGCCGCCCTTCGGTTTCCGCTGGATGCAAGCGATTTTAGCCGGATCCGGCTTGTGCAAGTGTATGCGGTTTCCGTCGCGGAAAAAAACGCGGAAAATGCAATCAGAACAAAAAGAGAAATCAATAAGGGTATCGACCCGTCGGGCATAAGAGCCTCCAGAAATAAAAATCCAAGAACGTGCGTCCTCTTCCTAGAATGTACAATATTTTGAAACGTGTTTAAAGGCTCGAAAAGGCTGTTTTTTGAATTTTTATTTTAGGGGCGGAGCGGCAGAATGAAACAAAAAATTGAAAAGAAATTCCGCGCGGGTAAAAATGCTGGAATTACCGGCAGAATCTTTCAAGCGCGCTGAAGATTTTGAAGTCAAATTTTTTGTCGATGAGCTTTCCGGCGATGCTTACGCCTTTTCCCATTGTGAAGGCGGCGAGAATTGTTCCGATTCCAAGGCCGTCAAGATGTCCAAGGCAGAAAAACGTGAGCGCAGCGGTTATGGCAAGGCAGGTTACGTCAAAGGCGATTTTGATTTTTGCGTAGCTTGCTTTTGTGATGTCCGAAAGTTCCCGCGGAAACAGATCGGTCGGCGTAATCGGAAGAAAGCAGCGGTTTGAAAGCGCGATTCCAAAGCAGATGACAACGTAGCTCACGATAAAATAAATAATTCTGAATCCAAGCCCGGCCGGAAGAATATTAATCCAAAGCTCGTGGACGTCCAGCAGCTCGCCGAAAACAAATCCGACCACAAAGCTGAAAAGATACGGCGGCACAAACTTTCTCCGCATAATCATCAGCGAAAGAACGAGCAGCCCCTGAAAAATATAAGTCCAAGTTCCGAGCGAAAGAACCGGAAAAACCTCTGAAAAAGCAAACGGCACGCTGGAAATTGCGGAAATCCCCGCGCCCGAATAAAGCATAAGAACCACGCCGAAACTATTTATCGCGACCGCCGTAGCCAGCGCAATCTCCCCGTGCAAAGTAAAACGCCTGATGTCTGATTTCATACGAATGGTATACCATAAGACAGAAAAAGTGTCTAATAGTCATCTACAACAGTAGAAATTGTTTGTTAGTTTGAAACAAATACCCGCTAAAAGGAAACCTTTAATCTTCGTAATGACCGCAGCAGGTTTTTATCAGCATTTTATTTTTCGCCATACTGTAGACAAGGCGGTTTTCCTTGCCGATACGGCGGCTGTATTCTCCATCTTTGTGCTTCAGTTTTTCAGGTTTGCCTTCGCCGCAAACTCTTCCATGTATTTGTTCTCGCGCCAAGTTCAAGAAGCACGATTTTTCTCTGCTATGCCAGACTGGAAATTTCCGCACTCTTTTACATCGTGCAGCTAAAAAGTTAGATTCTTATGTCTAAAGAGGTTAGACTCTTGCGTCTAAGGTGTTTAGATGCTTACGTCTAAAAGGTTTAGATATAAGCATCTAAAGCATTTAGATTTTCTGGCGGGTAAGAATCAGCTGTTTCAGTCTTACCTTTCAGGTAATCACACCTTGCGTGTTTTAATTTTAAATGATATATTTTACCCAAGGAGTAAGAATTGAATATCGAATTTAGCAGCGACGACTTAAAGGAACTCTATATTAACGGAATGTCAGAAGGCTTTGCCGGAATTCCTAAAAGTGTCCTTGATTCGTTTATGCACGCGCTCTCAATGGCTGAAAGCGCGTCTGTTATTGACGATATTCTGAATCCTCCGCCGTTCAAAGGCATGCTCCAGAAGGACGGTTCAATAACGCTTCTGCTTTGCAACGGCTGGACTATGAATTTTTTTCTTACTGTATCTGGCAATAACGAGAATAAAATTTCCGTTGTCAGTTTGAATAATGCTCAGGATAAAGAGGTGGCTCATGAGTGAAAAAATAAAACCTTTCAAGATTGTAAGTCCTGGAGAAATTATCACTTCTATGCTGGATTATATGGGCTGGTCGCAGAGCGACTTGTCGGAAATAACAGGCCTTACGCCAAAGACAATAAGCCTTCTTGCCGCGGACAAGCAGAATATTTCCATGGACACGGCTGTCCGGCTGGGCTCGGCGTTTGGAAAAACTCCTGAATTCTGGATAAACCTTTTTGCAAAGTGGCAGCTCGCTAAGGATGAAAAGGAAAATGTGCCTGTCGAAGTTCTTACTGCGGCAAAAGCAAAGCTGCATAAGTTCATGCCTGTGGCTGAAATCAAGAAAAAAGGCTGGTTCCTGGGCAATGTGAAAACACTGGACGAAATCCGCCGCGAATGTATGCGTCTTTACGGCCAGGAGAACATTCCTAAAGAGCTTTACGAGACAGAGCCTTTGGGAATGGCTGCCAGGCAGACAAGTGAGGACACGGATTTTACAAAATACTACAAGAACACATGGTTCTGCTTTGCAAAGCTCCATGCGAAAAATATGAAAGTCAATGCGCCTTATGACAGAGCCGCGCTTGAAAAAATAGCCGGGAATCTGCACGGATATACACTCATGCCGGACGGAGCGGAAAAAGTTATTTCGGATTTGAAGAAAGCCGGCGTCAGTTTTTTTGTTCTTTCGCATTTGAGCAAGACATATCTTGACGGAGCCGCGTTTCTTGAAAGCGGAACGCCTTTTGTAGTCTACACAGGACGCTACAACCGGGAGGATAATTTCTGGTTTGTCCTTGCGCATGAAATTTCACACGTGCTTCTTCATTACGATTATCTTCAGACTCCGTTTCTTGACACTCTGGAGGATTCCAACAAAGACAGCCTGAACGAGCGAGAAAAAGAGGCGGATGAAATGGCGGGCTTTTATCTGAACAATGATAAAATCTTAAGGTTTGCGGGCCAGATAAACAGGTATGTTACAGAGGAACGGCTCGTGCGGATAAGCCGGGCTTCCGAGGTTTCAGTTCCTGTCGCACTGGGAGTCATGCAGCACGCGGGAATTGTCTCATGGAAAAATTTCAGCAAATACAAGCCGAAGATTCTGGATAAAATCCCCGGCGAGTACATAAAAGGATAGAAAAAATATAAAAAAATCCGCCTATGCGGAAACACAAGCGGACTTTTAAAAGATGCGGAAGATATTCCACAACCCTGAACAAGTTAAAGAATATCCGAAGCTCCTTTTAAAATCCACTATACATAGAATTTTTTTTAATGGAGGACTCGGAATATGGGCGGACGAGGAAAATGGTCTGTGCCGACCGAAAATGGTTTTACTGGGTACGATTACCACAAGGTGTATCAGTTTCGTAATACACATTACTTAATGCAGCACAGTCATAATGAAGGCGGAGTTTCAGCTCCAGTGATGTCAAAAACACCGGATGTTACGTATGTAACCTTGGATAAATTTGGTGAGCCAAAGACTATTTCATTCTACAAAAACAGGATTAAGCAGTTTGAAATTGATTTAGATCATCGCCACCATGGAATGCAGCCGCATGTGCATCATTGCAATGAAAAAGGCTACCGTAAAAGCGGTGAAAAAGATTCGGATATGCTTCTGACAAAAAAGATGCAGGAAAAAGTCCGGGTTGTGTGGCAAACTTATTACAATCACAAAAAAGAAATTTCAGGAGTAGAATAATGAACGGATGGTATGACAATTTTGACGATCTTTATGACCTTTATGATAATGACGAACCGACCTTGTATGTTGGCAATTATATGTACACGATTCAGCAGTACGGCACAGATGAAGAGCCTCGCTTGCTGCATATAACGGCTACGGATTTGTCAAAAGTTCCTGAAGGAAAAAACTGCCATGATGAAAAATATGAAACCGGCGCTTATGATGTAAAAAATTCGTTTGAATTTATCAATAATTTTAAACTTGCGAACGGAAAAACTTTGGCACAGATGATGTGCGACGCCAACGGCTGGAACTATTCAATTCTTCCAGTTTATCCAAAATGGCTTTCACCGCTTGGAGAACTTATTGACAAGCCTGCTCATGAAAAAAAGGAGGACAAACAGAATGATGACCGAAAATAATTTTTTCACGCTCTGTCAAAAATGGAGCGGATTTTCAGATTCAAAAAATATTCCTAGATTTTTCCGTCAGAGTTTTAATGTAAAAGACAAGAAATTCGTTCCTTACGATGAACTTTCAGCCGCAGTAAAGACTGAACACTCAAAGAATCTGATACCTCATTTCTTTATTGATGATAAAAAGCAGGTATGTTTTGCCGGGAATCCAGAAAAACATTCAGAGATTCTTGACAAGGTTTTTGCATTGTGCAGCACTGATTTTAGCGTTTTTTCAAACACTTACAGCCAGTTTAACAATGCAATAATACTTTTGAACCGTTTGGTTGCATCTTACTGGCAGCAGAAAGGGCGTTTTGTGATATTGACACTGACCTGGGGAAATGAGGAAACGTATGAAGCCGCATTTTCTAATATTGAGAAAGGCTCTGCAGTCAGCGTTTCAACGGAAGGTGTGAATGACTGGAACTGCTTTAAAAAAGGATTTCTTGAAATGTTAAAAGAAATTGAGCCTGCAGAGATATGCTGGTACGGTACAGTTCCAGAGTGGGTTCACAAATTTTACAGCCTGAATGACATTGTCTTGATTCCGAAACGATTTAAGCGGCTTCAGAGCAAAGACTTGTATCAGCATCTGCTGTTTTAAAAATGGCATAGCAAAAAATTGAAAAGCCAGGAGGCATACACAGAATGAAAACAATTGCAGGCCGTCCTTCCGCTTTATCCGGCGCGGCAAGGGCGATAACAAAAAAGCCGGTGTTTTACGGCAATAAAACACCGGCTTTAAAAGCGCGTGAACAGGCGGCAAGCCGCCATGTGCTCAGGCACTTAATAAATTCGTTGAATAAAAAGTATCACGCACAGGCCGCCGGGGTCAATACAGGAGCGGGCAAAATCCGCAAAAAACAGAATTTCCGCCAGGCGCGGAAAAAGGTGATACAAATATGAATGACAAAAGAAATTCTTTGACAGACAAGGTGAACGTTACAATGCACAGCGTTCCAAAGACAAAAACAGGCAAGGATTATTCCTATGCGAAAGTCCAGCGCAACACTGCGTACATTGGAAACATTCTGGACAAGGTGCTGAAGACAGAAAAGAACCTGACGCGGGCAACTCTGCTGTATGCCTCGGAGGTGCTGCGAGACAGAATTGTGGAGCTTTTGAAAGAAGGCAAGTCCGTTGACCTTCTGGAGCTTGGAACGTTGTACATAAAGCCGGCTTCCAGCATGGAAACGCTTACACCGGACGTGAGCGATGTTCCTGAAATGTCCGTGTCGTTTTCGCCGTCAGAGCTTGCGCTTTCTTCTGTAAAGGGCGTTGTTGTCGGCGTTGACGTTACAAAGTCCACGGAGCCAAAGATAGTCTCGCTTCTTGACATGAAGACAAAATCTTCCGGCGCAAAAATTTCTGCCGGCGGAACTGTGAAGATTGCAGGAAAAAGGCTCAAAGTGGCAGGAAGCGCCGAGCATAAAGTTGGTGTGTTCTTTGTGCCATGGGATGCGGACGGCTTTTACAAAACCGACATGGCAGACTGGATTTGCGTTCCCGCCGAGGAGCTTTCAATGGGCAGCACATCGGGAAGCCTTCTGTTCAACGTGCCGGAATCTGTCTCCGCTGGAACTTACAGGCTTGCAGTGCGCACTTCATACGCTTCGACCGGCCGAACAAACAAGACAGTCCGCGAAGGAATCTTTGAAAAAGTTGTGACAGTGGCATAAACTTGCCGCAGTCCGCCGCCGCAAGCAGAGAACTGACTTGTGGTGGAGTTTTTTTGTATGTGAAGGAATGAAAAGTTGTCTTTTTTAACGAGCGTTTTTTGGGACAACTTTTAAACTATTTTTCTGTGTTATATTTTTTTCAACGGACATTTTTATTCCTATAAAATCTGATACATAAAAATGCAGTCAGTGTCATATTTTGGTTTTATATGAGAATGAACATATTTCTCTTTTTCTGCAGAAAGTCTGGAAAATCCCATTTCCTCATAATATTCTAGCAGTTTATCTTCAGGCAGCGCAAAGATATGCAAATAGTTCATTTATTCTTTGCTGCCTTTATCTTACGTTCATCCAAGCGTTTTTTTTCGTAGGCTATCACGTCTTTATCTAGTTGAGTAAAGTCAGGACGAGGTGTTAATAAAATTTCTTCAAGAACACGCTTTCCAGGAGTATTTGGAAAATCACGCCAGGAAACAGGTTTGCCATATGTCATTTTATCACCTCCACTAATTTTTTCTAGTATAGCATAAATTTTATCTTCCGTCAAAAAAGGGAATAATTTCTGTCCCAAAAAACGCTCGTTTTTTAGATACAAAAGATGAGGGAAAAAGTTCTGTTGTTTCAGATGTGAACAAAGTATCCTCCGCTACTTCACTTATTAATGATGTTAGTAATTCACAAAAGAAATTTACATTTATTGATTTATTCGCAGGTGCAGGAGGTCTTTCACTCGGTTTAGAACAAGCTGGTTTTACTCCGGTTTTTGTAAATGAGATTGTTCCTCAATTCAATGAAACTTACAGAAAAAACAGGAATCTTTCTGATGACCAATATTTTGTTGGTGACATAAAAGATCTTAATAAAAAAATTGATGAGTATCTTCCAAAATTTAAGAATGCGGATTTGCTTTGTGGAGGACCGCCTTGTCAAGGGTTTTCTATGGCAAATCGCCAGCGAATCATAGATGACCCTAGAAATCAACTTTACAAAGAATACCTACAACTTCTTTCAGTTGTTCGTCCCAAGTTTTTCATTATGGAAAACGTCAGAGGAATGTCCAACAAATGGGACGAAATAAAAGAAAATTTTGAAACATATCTAAACAAAGATAAAAATGAAAAATATCAATTTGCATCTCACCTTTTATATGCAGAAGATTTCGGTGTACCGCAACATCGAGAAAGATTCATAGTAATTGGAAATCGTTTAAACATATCTCCAGAAAAAGTTTTTGATGAAATTTTTAAAAACAAGAAAAGATCTTTTGTTTTAAAAGATGCTCTTGAAGGTCTTCCAAAATTAGGCATAAAGAAAGTTAAAGGCAACAATATAATTGAAGATGCCAATAGTGGCTATACAGAATGTTCTTTTGAATATAAAGAAAATGATTTCTTTCGTTTCATAAATGGAAATCGAAAACTATACAAACTTTATAACCATAAAAATCGATACAACAATCCACGAGATATTGAAATATACACGCGTCTTCCGCAAGGAGCTAATTCTCTGCACGAATCCATTGCAGACATTATGCCTTACAAAAGTCGCAATGATATTTTCAAAGATAAATATTTCAAACTCGAAGAAAACAAAATCTGCAAAACAATAACTTCTCACATGAAGTTCGACTGCAACATGTATATTCATCCATGGTTTAGCAGAGGCCTGACTCCAAGAGAAGCTGCCAGAATTCAAACTTTTCCAGACGATTACATTTTCTACGGTTCTCAAAACAGCTGGTATGCACAGATAGGAAATGCTGTTCCTGTAAAGCTTGCCTACGCAATTGGCAAAGGAATTGCCAAATTCCTATGAAGCACGTAGAACTTTTTTCCGGAATTGGCGGATTCAGACAGGCATTTAATCTAATACAGAAAGATTTTAATATTCCCTTTAATTGTATTGCTTTTTCTGAAATTGAAAAAAATGCAATCAAAACTTACAAAGCCAACTATGATACAACAGGTGAAATTGAAATTGGCGATATTGTTACTTTCAACTCGGATGAAAACAACATACACAATTTGCATTTTGACTTGCTCACAGGAGGATTCCCTTGTCAACCATTCAGTATGATGGGGGAACAATTAGGCTTTTCTGATACACGTGGCACTATGTTTTTTGAAATTGAAAAAATCTTACGTGTAAAAAAGGAGCAAGGCGAACAAATACCATTTGTGCTTTTGGAAAATGTCAAGAATCTTTATACACACGATAAAGGAAAAACTTTCAAAACAATAAAAGAACATTTGGAAAATCTTGGTTATAAATTTTTTTCAAGCATTTTTAACACTGAAGATTTTGCCTTAGCTCAAAAACGAAATCGAATAATCATGTTTGCAACAACAAAAAAAATTCCGACTGGATTTGATTTTTCTGCTGAAAATATAAAAAGAGTTTTTGATAAACATATTCCAGATATGAATTCTATTTATAAACAAAAAACAACTCTTGATGTTTTGGAGAAAAAAGTTCCTAAGAAATATTTTTTAAGTGAGAAGATAAAACCTACAATTCTTTCAAATGGAACAGCAGGTTTTAAATCAAATTCAAAAATAAATCTTCTTACAGCTCGTCCATTATGTGCAACCATGCACAAAATGCATCGTGCGTGTCAAGATAATTACTTCAGTCAAGAATTCATGGTAAGCAGTAAAATATAATTCCCCATAAAAAAGGTTTCCAACCATCTGTTATAATGAAATTGCAACATACAAAA
>CAKUZR010000009.1 GCA_934718065.1 uncultured Treponema sp. | reverse complement strand
ATATACTCCTTGCAAAAAAGTGTCAACACCTTTTTTATCTTTTTTTCAAAAAAAATTGATTTTTTTTCATTTTTTTTATTCGGCTGGCTGAGAAACGCCTGGTTTCAGCTTGTTCAGGTTAAAAACAGGATGTTTGTCATCTTTTGAGTACAATATTCCGTCTTTTCCAAGAAACAAATCTCGGCCATGATAATTCACTTCCGCATATCCGTTGTCAAATTCAGGAACACTGTAGCCATATTTAATTTCAAAAACAGCAGGAATCACAATATTGCAATATTTATCCATATAACCAAACACGCTCACTCTGTCCGGATGTTTAGAGCCACGCTTTTTTCGCTCAACCGTGTATTCAAAAGAAGCAAGACCGTCGGAAAAATTCGAGAGAAAATATGTTGTTTCGCCAAGAATATTTCCTTTCATGTCGATAACGGCATTTTTATGTTTTCCTTCAGGAAGTCCGTTTGTAAGAACCATAACACCATCAGAAAACCAATATGCAGGCCTCATGCCACCATCTTTGTATTCCTGAGGAACTTCAAACACAAGCTCGCCTTTCAAATTCATAAAACCAGCACGACCATCTTTCAAAGTAACCGAAAATACGCCGTCAAGCAAATTGCTTGCGCTGGACCGCGCTATCTGATCGCTTAAAATTTTTCCGTCGCTATTTATCAAAAAATATCCGTCTTCGTTTTTTATAAGCGCGACATCACGATAAAAAGGCGTTCCCCACTGAATATTCAGTTCTTTTAGCGCAATATCTTTCAAATCTTTTGTAATATACACGGTCCACCAAGTAGTGCTTATTGCAATATATTTGTCATACTCTGGAAAAATACTGCTAAAATAAACATTTCTGTTCAGAATTGCCTCGACGTTCGTATCCAGCCTTTTTATCCGCGCCTCTTCCTGCCCTTCATCATTTTTATAAAGAAAATACAAATAATTTTTATCAGCAGGCTTCACATAAGTCGCCCGGTCAAAGCATATCGTATCAGTAGGCTTAAACAAAAAGAAATCTTCGGCGAAGCAAAATGCCCCGAAAACAACAAACAAAAATAAAAACACATTTTTTTTCATACCTTTCCCCTAAAAAAAAAGCTGTCCAGTTTTCAGCAGCCAGAATAAATTTTCATGTCCATGTGCGAAAACATTCAATTTTTCCCGCCGCAAGAAAAACTGAACAGCAAAATTTACTATCTTGTTACTTTTTGATAATAAAACTTGGAATAATTAGAACGGTAAGCTTTTTCAACGCCCGCGACAGAATTCGCATAGTCAACATTGACACCGCCATTTCCGTTCCAGTTCCCACTACTGTTATCAACCATATAGAAGCCGCCATTGTCCGAAGCAATCAGCATAGCGCAATGCTCATCAGCCTTGCCGCCGCCCATGAAACATACGTAGACAGAACCTTTTTCAATGGTTGAAGCGCTATAATCCTTGCTTGAATCAAGATTTGCGATATGCTCAGCGCAGGTTTTATCCTTGGCCTCGCCGGCGAAATACTTTGAATAGTCAACGCCCGCCTGCCCCAGAACATCCTGCACATAATTATCACATTGCATTCCGCCGATTTTATAATCAATGCTGCCGTTTTTCAAATCAGAATTGATTTTCTTTGCCACTTGATAAGCAAGAAAATCATTGTCATTTTTTAGAATACCTGAAAACAGACCTATATCGGCAATGTCATATCCAGTCTTCTTCACCATGTCAAAGCCTAAATCAATATAAACTTTGTCCTTGCAGTCCGGATCTTTCTTGTCTATTAACCCCTGAGCTTTTTTCCTGGCTTTTTCAGCCTCTTTCCGGGCTGTTTCAGCGACTTCAGCAGCAGCTGCCGCCGCGGCCGCCTCCTGAGCTGCACGAGCCTCTTCCGCAGAATTTCCAGCCGAAGAAGAATCCGAGCCGCCGCTTATAAAACCTGTCAACGAACTGTACGCTTTTCCGCCGATGATAGAAATCCGTTCGCGGTTATACGAATAAATTCCGCCGCTGGCCGCGCTGTACGCCGCCGATTTTTTAGAAGAGCCGCCCGGCGAGCCTTTCGATTTTGAAGCAGGCTTTCCACCGGAGCTGGAGCCGCTGTAACCACCGTTAAGCTGAATCAGCTCAGCAAAACTCAATTCTCTTGAAGAATTCATTAGAAATTTCATTTCTGCTCCTAAATTGAATTATTCAGGCGAACAACAAAACTCAAAACAAATAAGCACGCGCGCTGCAAAACAAAAACAATAAAAACGCCTAAATGTTTATAGTAAAAAATGAAGCAAAAATGAAATAAATCACAAAAACTTTTTTAAATTTTCAATATCTTTTCAGATTTTAAACTCTGTGCATCGCACTGAAGACTTTTTCAGACATCACATTGATTTCAACGCCCATAGATTCCGCTTTTTTTTCAAGAGCAGACCTAAGCTCATCAATCGCAATGTCAGAGTTTTCAAAATTCACCATCATCATCATGACGAAATTTCCGGAAAGAATTGTCTGAGTTATATCAGCAATGTTTATTTTGTGCTCAGCAAGGAAAGAACTTACATTCGCAATAATTCCAACCTTGTCGCTTCCTACAACTGTAATAATAGCATTCATTCTTTAAGTTTACTCCATTTCAAAATATGTTTCAACAAACTTATGCGGCTCAATGCGCCCGTCTTCAAAAGTGAAAGTAATTTCATCGCCGATAACATCCGCGACAACCGTTCCGCCTTTGCTCAGTTTTCCAAAAAGAACTTCATCGACCAGCGGATTCGCGATTTTTTCATCCACGGTGCGGGCAAGATTTCTTGCGCCCATTTCACGGGAATAGCCCGACTCAAGCAGCTTTTCCTCGCAGCGGCCGGTAACAAAAAGATGGACTTTTTTGGACTCAAGGCGTTTCGCAAGTTTTTTCCATTCTTTCTGAACGACATTCAGAACAATTTCCTTTTCAAGATGACCGAACACAACAACCGCGTCCAGACGGTTTCTGAATTCCGGCGAAAATTCCTTTTCCACAGCGGATTTCAGCTCAACGCTGTCAGTTTCGTAGGAAATTTCCCGCCCGGAAGAAAATCCAATCGGAGATTTTTCAAGATTTCTTGCGCCGGCGTTGCTTGTCATAATGATAATGCAGTTTCTGAAATCAGCCTTGCGCCCCTGGTTGTCCGTAAGGAATCCGTAGTCCAGAACCTGAAGAAAAACGTTGTAAATATCCGGATGAGCTTTTTCAATTTCATCGAACAAAATGACTGCGTGAGGATTTTTTCTTACATCATCCGTCAAAAGACCGCCGTTTTCATAGCCAACATATCCTGCCGGAGAACCAATCAGGCGGCTGACCGTATGTTTTTCCTGATATTCGCTCATATCATAGCGGAGAAGCGAAACTCCAAGCTGAGCCGCAAGACAGCGGGCAAGCTCCGTTTTTCCAACGCCGGTCGGGCCGACAAAAAGAAAACTCGCGTCTGGCTTGTCAGGATTTTTCAAGCCGGCACGGCTTCGCTTTACAGCTTTCACAACTGCTTCAACAGCTTTGTCCTGGCCGAAAATTTGAGATTTCAGCGTTTTTTCCAGCGAATAAAGCTTTTGTTTTTCACCGCCGGCCAAATTCTGCACCGGAACATGAGCCATTTTTGAAACAACTTTGCGGATTGCGGAAACATTCACCGTCGGAACACCGGAAAATTCGCTTACAGCCGGCAAAGACTCGTCAGAAAGCTGAATTTTAGAAAGATGAATTCCTTCAAATCCGCCGTTTTTCTGGATTTTCAGCAAAGCGCCGGCCTCATCAATCACATCGATAGCTTTGTCCGGCAATTTTTTATCCGAAATATACTGAACAGACAAGTCAATCGCCGCGAGGACCGCGCTTTTTTGATATTTCACATGGTGGTACTGCTCAAATTTCGGAAGCAGCCCCATCAGAATTTTAAAAGTTTCCTGCGGAGTCGGCTCAACTATGTCAATTTTCTGGAAACGCCTTGAAAGCGCGCGGTCTTTTTCAAAATTCTTTGAGTATTCCTCGAAAGTCGTTGACCCGATAACACGCATTTTTCCGGTTGAAAGAACTGGCTTCAAAAGATTTGCCGCGTCAACGTTCGTATTTCCGTTTGTTCCCGCGCCCATAATCATGTGAATTTCATCTATAAAAAGAATTGCGTTTTTCTTTGCCAGAAGCTCGTCAACCACAGCGTGAAGACGTTCCTCAAAATCACCGCGGAATTTTGAGCCAGCCAGAAGCAGCCCGATGTCAAGCGAATAAATTTTGCTTTCCTTAAGCTCCGCCGGAACGCGGCCTTCAACAATACGCTGGGCAAGCCCCTGAGTAACAGCGGTTTTTCCGACGCCGGCATCTCCAACGTGAAGAGGATTATTTTTTACGCGGCGGCAAAGAATTTCAATTGTGCGCTCAATTTCTTCCTCGCGGCCGATAAATTTGTCGTAGCTTCCTTTTGCGGCTTCCTTTGTCATGTCAACGCAAAATTTTTCAAGCGCAGATTTCCGGCCTTTTCCAGCCTGGCTTTGAGAATCAAAAGCCGAGGAATTTTCCCGGTCAATCGCCTCCGCGGCATTTTTCATGCGGGAAATAATTTCAAGAAGCTTAATCCGTTCAGTTCCGTTTCTGAGCATAAAATAAGAGCAATAATTTTTCTTCTCATCAAGCATGCTGACAAGAATATCCGGAACATCAACAATGGTTCTGTTGCTCGAAACACAATGAAACACAGCACGGTTCATCACAGACTGAAAGCCAAGCGTTTCAACAGGATTTTTTCCAGGAACAGACGACAGCTCCGGAAGAACAGGAACTTTCGTCTGAAGATATTCCGTCAAATCCTGCTTAAGCGATTCAATTTTGCATCCAGCCGAATCCAGCAGCTCGCAAACCTGATCCGACTCCAGCGCGGCAAAAAGCAAATGCTCCGGAGTGAAAAATTCATGGCTCGACTTTTTTGCAATAAACAGACCTTCTGAAAGAATTTTTCCAAGCAAAGAACTTATTTTCATGCGCGCTCAACCTCTATTCTTAGCGGAAATTCACTTTTTCTTGCCCGGGTCGTCGCCATATTAACGCGAGTCACAGCAATATCGTAAGTATAAATTCCAACCATTCCTTTTCCGGAATTATGAACTGATTCCATTATAAAAACCGCATCGGATTCCGGCTTGTGAAAAATCTGCATTAAAATTTCAACAACAAAATCCTTCGGAGTAAAATCATCGTTATAAATAACAACTCTGCATTCAGGAGGCTCGGCAAATTCAAGGCCTTCAGCAACTCCTGCGCTTTTATTTTCTGACAATACCTGTTCTGACATATTTTAAATATAAACAATAAATTTATAATCTGCTACAATAATATCATGAATAAAAAAAATTTTCTTTCAAATTTTAGAATAACTTACAACGCGCCGGCAACTCTGACTTTTTCGATAATTGCGGCGGCAATTCTTTTTTTGAACACAATTCTGAACAACAATCTGATTCCGGCGTTTTTCACTTGTCCGGGAGCTTCTTCCGAGCCGGCGTTCAATCCTTTAAATATTCTTGATTATTTCCGGCTTCTGTTTCATATTTTCGGACACAGCAACTGGAATCATTTTCTTGGAAACATGGCTTTCATTCTTCTGCTCGGGCCGGTAATCGAGGAACGGTACGGTTCGGCGCTTCTTGTCCTGATGATGACAATAACTTCCATGGTGACCGGAGTTTTGAACGTATGCTTCAGTCCGTCGCAGCTGCTTGGCTCAAGCGACATTGCGTTCATGATGATTCTTCTGACTTCATTCACAACGATTTCAAAAAGCGAAATTCCGCTTTCTTTCATTTTGATTCTGATTCTTTACATCGGGCGGGAAATTCTTAGTTCCGGACAGAACGAAAGCATTTCAACGCTTGCGCACATAGCAGGCGGAATTTGCGGAAGCATGTTCGCGTTTCTGGCAACACCAAAACCTAAAACGCGGCAAAAGACTGAAAAAAGCGAAAAAACAGAAAAAAGCAGCTCCACGAATTTCCAGCGGAAAAAGCCGCAGAAAACCGGGAGCTACTCAAAAGAGCCGGAAATTTCCTCCGACAAGACAGAAGAAATCGGCTCAATTGAACTATAACCCAGGCAAAAATCCTGAGAATCCAGCTTATCCAAGAATAGCGCGGACTCTTGTTACTGTGTCGCAGGAAGCAAGATTGCTGATAATTTCTTCAGGAACTTTTCCGTCAACATCAATAAGATTGTAGGCAACATCGCCGCGGGCCTGGTTTATCATTCCGGCAATATTAAGTTTCGCTTCGCCCAGAATTGTGGCAAACTTTGAAATTGTGTCCGGAACATTTTTGTGGCTTATGCAAAGACGAGTTCCTCCAGCAGGAATCGCGTTTTCCGTGTATGTTTTCGGGAAATTAACCGAATTCACAATTATTCCCTTTTCAAGGAATTCCTTAAGCTCTTCAGCCGCCATGCAAGCGCAGTTTTCCTCCGCCTCCGGAGTTGAAGCGCCAAGATGCGGCATGACTATAATATTCTTCTGGTTCAAAAGTTCTTCTGAAGCAAAATCCGTAACAAGGCAGGCAACTTTTCCGCTCTTCACAGCATCCAGGATATCAGCGTTGTTCACAAGTCCGCCGCGGGCAATGTTCAAAATTCTAACGCCGTCCTTCATCTGTCTGATTGTTGAAGCGTTTATCATTCCCTTTGTGTCGTTTGTCTGCGGAACATGAATTGTAATATAATCCGCGTTCTTATAAATTCCTTCCAAAGTTTCAGAATGTTTTACGTTGTGATCCAAAGACCATGCAGCCTTTACAGAAAGGAACGGATCGTAGCCGATTACATTCATTCCAAGTTTTATAGCTGTGTTCGCAACCATCGCACCGATTGCGCCAAGACCGATTACACCAAGAGTTTTTCCCTTCAGTTCGGGCCCTACAAACTGAGACTTGCCTTTTTCAGCCAGGTCAGGAATTTCATCGCCTTTTCCAGCAAGAGAATTCGCCCACTGGTTTGCGTAAAGAACCGGACGGCTCGCAAGCAAAAGCCCAAGAATGACAAGCTCCTTCACCGCATTCGCGTTCGCTCCCGGAGTATTAAAAACCACAACGCCCTTTTCGGTCAGCTCAGGAATCGGGATATTGTTTGTTCCAGCCCCGGCACGCGCGACAGCCTTTACATTTTCAGAAAGCTGCATCTGGTGCATATCCGCTGAACGAACAAGAATCGCGTCCGGATTGTTTATTTCCGAGGCAATTTCGTAGTTGTCGCGGTCCAGGATATTAAGTCCGACCGCGGCGATTTTATTTAAAGTCTGAATTTTATACATTTTCACAAAACCTCTTTTCTTGAATTCAGCCAGCACTAAAAGACTGAACTATTTGTTTTCCTCTGCGAATTTTTTCATAAACTCAACAAGAGCCTTAACGCCTTCCAAAGACATCGCATTGTAGATAGAAGCGCGCATTCCGCCCACAAGACGGTGGCCTTTCAAATTAACAAGTCCGGCTGCCGCAGCTTCCTTAACAAACTTGTCGTTGATTTCCTTTTCCTTCGCAAGGCTCGCCTCATCAGTTGCGCCTGTTGAATATTTTGTAAGGAACGGAACATTCATCAAAGAACGGCTGCCTTTTTCAGCTGTAGCATGATAAAAATCGCTTGAATCAAGGAAATTGTAAAGATAATCCGCTTTTTCACGGTTTCGTTTCAACATTCCTTCCGCGCCGCCATTTTTTTCAATCCAGTGAAGAACTTTTCCCAGAACATAAATTGTATAGCACGGCGGAGTATTGTACATTGAATCCGCATCCGCATGAGTTTTGTAAGACAGCATTGTAGGAGTTCCAGCCCTAGGCGAATCTGTAATCAAATCCTCCCGGATGATGACAAGAGTAACTCCAGCCGGCGCAAGGTTTTTCTGCGCGCCCGCAAAAACAAGCCCGAATTTAGAAATATCCAGCGGCTCAGAAAGAACACATGAAGAAATATCCGCAACAAGAGGAATATTTCCAGTTTCCGGAATGTACTCGTAATGAGTTCCCATGATTGTGTTGTTGAAGCAAATATAAACATAGTCGTAGTCGCCTTCAACTTTTTCAACGCGCGGAATGTATGAGTAGCCTTTGTCTTTTGAAGAAGCGATAATATCAACATCAACGCCAAGATGCTTTGCCTCTGCGGCAGCCTTTTTCGCCCAGACGCCGGTTTCAATATAAGCGGCTTTTCCAGTGTGAATTCCAAGATTTTCCGCAACCATAGCAAACTGAGTTGAACCGCCGCCCTGCAGGAACAAAACCTTGTAGTTCTCAGGAACGTTCATCAGCTTGCGAACAGTCGCCTCCGCATCCTGGATAATAGGCTCAAACGCCTTGGAACGGTGGCTCATTTCCATAACCGACTGACCGGTTCCTTTATAATCAAGCATTTCTGCGGCACATTCATTCAAAACTTCTTCCGGCAAACAAGAAGGACCGGCGCTAAAATTAAAAACTCTAGACATTTATAACCCCTGCTTTAATAAAACTATATTATCCTACATTTTAAAAAGCGGTTTCATCAATCAATTTAAAAACAAAAACGGCACTTCCCCGCCTGAATTCGCAGAAAAATGCCGTTTTTTGCAAGTTATTGTTAGAACACTTACAATATTTTTTTAGAACACGCCTGTAACCGCAAGAACGCTTATGCTTGTGGAAATAACCGACAGAATCGTGGTTATAACCGGCGCATACTGATTGAAATAATACAGTCCGCTGTTAACTTTTGCTTCAATCCGCATTTCAGGCTGAATAAATTCCGACTTTGAATGAGTTTTTCCATTCACATCGGTAATCGTAATCGCAGACATTTTGTTCTTTTCTTTTATAAAACCGCCCGCAAGACCAATGTAGTAATCCCAAGTTCTGTCCGGAATATACGGATAACGCCCAGGAAGATAAACCGCGCCCGAAACAGAAACAAAAAACTGCTTGAACGGAATCAGAAGCGTGTCGTTGTTTTTCATCTCAACTTTCGCATAATACGAAGCGTCGTACAGAACCGGCAAAAGGTTCAGCTCGATTTTTTCGCCGTCGCGGATTATATACGCTTTTTCAAGGTCGGAAACTTCTGTAAGAATATCCTTGTTTCTTCTTATAAAAAACGCGTAATCCTCGCCCTCATAAAAATTGAATGAAAGCTTTTTGGAAACGTTCGTGTTTTCAAGCTTTACAGAATCAGTTTCAAGCCCGTCAGAAATCGCGCCTTCAACAAAAATATGAAAACTCAAGTCTGAAAAACTTGAAATTTCAACTGAATCATAGCAAAGAAGCTCAAAATCGTTCTCGTAGTTTTCTTTATTAAGATAAATTTTTTCGCCGGCGGAATCTTTCTGCGTGATGAACCGGGAAACTTCAATCCGGCTTAAATCGCTGAAAGGAGTAAGACCATCGCCGTACAAATCTATCAGAGCCTTTAAATTTTCGCCGGAAAGCAGCTCGTAGTCGCCAGGACGCTTAACCGCTCCGCCAACAGAAACTTTCCGCTCCATTTTGTTCACAATTATTTTATCGCCAGGACGCAGGAACGGATCCTGAGACAAATCGCCGTAGCGCGAAGCCTTGAAAAGATCGTAATCCTTTGAATCGCCGTCCGCAGACTGAACCGTAACTTTCCGGAGCGAAGAATAATCCGTAAAATTATCGCTCACAAAAGAAGAAAGCCTAACAAGCGCCCAGACTTTTTTTTCAGCGGTCTCCAGGATCTCGCCGGTAACAGCAACTGTAAAAACCGCCGGAGCCGTAAGAACGAACTGAACGCCGCCCATCGGGTAGTTTTTCTGAACAATCCGGGTAACCTGGTCTTTCAGCTCCAGGAAAGTAAGACCTTTAGCATTTATAACGCCAAGATTCGCAATCCGCAGTTTGTAGCTTGAATCAAGCGGAATTGAATACGTTACAGGCGTTGAACCGGCGGCAAACGCCAAAGTATAAATGTCACCGGCAGTAACAGGATATTCGCTGGACATTGCAACCTGCGCGTCCGGCACAAAAACCGAATCATCGAGCGCAGTTTTTTTTGCGCTGGACAATTTTGAAACATCAATTTTTGTTTTGTCAGAAGAATTCTGGCCGGATTTTCCCGAAACAGAAGAAGAACCGCTCTGATTTTTCAGCTGGTTCAGAATATCCGACTGAGTCTGGCCAAACGCAAGCGAAGAGACAAGAACAAACGCCAGGCAAACCGAAAAAATTTTCATGTTTTGATTGATTTTTTTCATTTCAGCAACTCTCTATTTCTTTAAATTCAATTTTTTCCGGGCTTCCGGATCATTTTTTATGTTGTGCCAGGCATTCAGCGCAAAAGCCATAAAAACTGAAATAAACACAGCCGCAAAAGTTATGATAATGCACAGTTTTCCTCGGCTCGGCCCGCTTTTCATATCAGGAATTTCCGGGCGTTCAAGAATCTGGAAAACCGGCTGCTCGCTCTGCATTTTTACTTTCAGAAGCTCGTACTGAGTTTTCAGCTGCTCATAGACTTTCTGCTGGGCGTTCAGCTCCATCTGGATTCGCGCAATTTCAATAGAAACATTCTGTCCGTTCCAGATTGAAGTTCCGCTGCTCAAATTCGAGCCCAAATTCTGCGCCTGATGCTCAAGCTTTAAAATTTCTTTATAGGTAGCATCAACGCTGACCTCAAGATTTTTCTTTTCAATGCGGTTTGTATCAAGGCCAAGCTCGTCAAACCGGTTCTGCATCCAGTCAACCGCAAAATTAACAACATCCTTTGCAAAAACAGGATCAATATCCGTAAAACTGATTGTAAAAACTGAACTGTCCTCGTCGTAATTTGAAGTGAGCGTTTTTTTCAGCGCCTTGCGAGTTGAAGCCAGCGGAAATTTTTCAATTTTATAACGCTCTGTAAGATTGAATTTTTCAGCCACAGCATCCAGATATTCATTTGAAGTGCTAAGGTAAGTCGCCAAAGAACTTCGGGAAGCCCCTGAACCGCCAACGCTGATTCCGGCAAGCCCAGCAAGCGAAGAAAGATTCGAAGACAGCCCCGAACTAGAAGATTCTTCCTTTATGAGCATGTGCGCCATCGGAGTAAACTTGTTAGGAAGCGGAGATTTTTCCGGCGGCATTTTTATTGATATGATAGAAAAAACTATTCCAAAAAGCATAGCTGCAGCCGTAACCAAAATAATCATTTTCTTGTAGTGAAGAAGAACCGCAGCCAAATCCAGAAGCGAAATTTCATCGTCATCTTTTCCGGCATTGTTAGAAATAATATTCTCTGAGTCTTGCATTTTTTCCATTTTGTTAGTATAAATAATACGAAATCTAAAATCAAGATACTAATTTCGGGGAGACACACAATGAATTCTTCATGCTCTGCAAAATCAGCGGCGCGAATCTTTCTTTTCTGCGCATTTTTCTGTTTAAATTCAACCCACGCAAATTCCCAAGGGGGGGGGAACGGAATCTTTAAAAACTGAGATTTTTTCCGCGAACGCCCAGCTTGCAATGGCTGAAAAAGACTACAAAGTCACAGCCGGAGACGTTTACACGCTTTCATTCTTTCAAAACGGAGCGGGAAGCTCCTACACAATAATCGTTGATTCAACCTACAAAATCAAAATTGCGAATCTTGGCGCAATAAACTGCGAAAATCTTTCGTTTATCCAGCTGAAGCAGAACATAGAAACGCTTGTGATGCGGAACTATCCGCTGAGCGTGGTGACTTTTGCAATGCTGCAGCCGAGCGTTTTCAACGTAACTGTAAAAGGAGAAGTATTTTCGGCGCACGAAATAAAAGCCTGGGCTCTTACGCGGCTTTCAGATATTCTAAATTCCGCGGGACTTACAGAATATTCTTCAACGCGGAACATAAAAATCACAGGCGCAAACGGAAAAACAAAAACCTGCGACTTGTTCAAGGCTGAAAGAAACGCAGATTTTTCAGAAAATCCATACCTCCGCCCCGGCGACAAAATTGAATTTTTCAGGACGGACCGCAAAGTTTCAATTTCAGGTTCGGTAGAACGGCCGGGAACTTACGAGCTTTTGAAAGGTGAAAATTTTCCGGAGCTGCTGAACCTTTACGCAAACGGCGCGAAAAAGACCGCGGTGCTTTCAAAAATTCAGATTCTGCGGACAGAAACTGGAAGCGCAAAAACCGAGGGCAAACCGCTTT
Organism: uncultured Treponema sp.; assembly: GCA_934718065.1. GTDB lineage: Bacteria > Spirochaetota > Spirochaetia > Treponematales > Treponemataceae > Treponema_D. The sequence continues at coordinate 75,098 of CAKUZR010000009.1, read as the reverse complement.
TATGCGCGAAGAAAATTATTTATCTGGAGAAAAATTCCCTGGAAAAATTTCCGCTGAACGACATGGATTCAGTCTACATTCCGGACCAGAACGAAATTCAGCCTTGCATTGAAGCAAAAGGAGTCATCGCAAATCCGGAAAACGGCAAAAAAGAAACCGACGCATACGATGCGAATTCATACAATATATATAGAAGAAAACTTGCATTTTTTGAAGCGGAAACATACGCCTCGCTGCTACGAAGAAACCGCGGGCTTTTCACAGTTTTTTCAGACCTTGAAAAAACCTACATCCAGCGCGGGAACGAACAGATTTTCATTGAAGCCGACAAAATCCTAGACAACCTGAGCTACGAAAACAACATCCCCGTGCAAAAAGAAGACGAGCTTATAGTTCCGTACAAAACACTTTTTGAAGACGAAGCGAAAGGAATGTGAGAAAGCTAGATTTTTTGAACCTTGTCATAAATTTGGTGAAAATAACGCGGCCAGCAACCATCCGCTCCAGGTGAAAATTTTACACCATATCCTCTGCAGAAACAAATGTTATGTTTTCACAAGGCTCGCAGTTTTTCTTGAAGCCCGATTTGGAAAACACATAATAAGCAATATTCCTGCCGTTACGGATAAGTTCGGCACGTTTTTTCAAGAGCGCAACCACATCGCATCCAACTTTCTGACTATGCCACTTGCATTCGCCGACGAGAATATCATTTTTTGAAGCGAGCACCACATCAATCTCTTCTTCTTTTTTTTCCGCTGGATTATTTCCCCACCACCTTCCATATTCAGTGTAAAGAGTTTTTATTTTTCCATCAGCGATACTTCTTTTCAAATACTGCATGCAGACTTCTTCAAAAATATGACCAAAATAATCTTCAAGAAATGGCAGAATCTTAATATTGTAAGCCTGCTCGCCCATCCCCAGCGCGACAAGATTTTTGCATTCCGTTATAAATCTAAAATAAAATTTAAAAAGATTATCCTTGATTCTGTAAATCACTTTTTTCTTATCATTTTCAACAGGGGATGCTTTATCTAAAATTTCCAATGAAATCAAATTCTTCAAATAAGAAGTTATCCTGTTGCTTTGAACTCCCACAGACAAGGCTATTTCGTTCTGCTTGGTTTTTCCGTTCGCCACAGAAGAAATGATTGCGTTGTAAAGCGCAGGCTCACGAAGTTCCTGACTCATAAGATTCTCAGGCTCTTCGCCTAACAGTCCGCTCAAAGAAAGAAATTCGCTGCAAACTGCATCTTTAAGATTTTTATATTTAGAAAAAATCTCAAGATACAATGGAACGCCGCCGCAAATTCCATACGCATAAAATTTTTCTGCAAGATTCCAGCGGGAAAAAAACTCAAAACTTTCATAATATGCAAGCGGATGAATTTTAAGCTGTGCAGCTCGCCTTCCGTAAAGCGGGCTTCCGTACTCCAAAACTTGTTCTTCCATAAAACTCATAGACGAGCCGCACAGAATTAAATAAAGCTGCGTGTTGCGCCATTGGGTGTCTATGAATTTTTGAAGCAGCGACGAAATTGATTTCTCACTTTCTGCAAGATACGGATACTCATCAATCACAAGGACAATCCGTGTTTTTCGTGAAATTTCAGTTATATATGAAAACAAGTCCTCCCAGTTTTCAAAAGACTTTAGAAATTTTGTTTTTTCATCGGAGAACTGTTCTTTTACCGCCTCGGAAAAACTCTGCAGCAACTCCGACGAAGTTTGACGCGCCGCCATATAATAGATGCTTTTTTTATCAGAAATGAATTCCTGAATCAAACGAGTTTTTCCTACCCGCCTTCTTCCGTAAACAACCGGAAACTGGAATCCATTCTGATTATACCGCCGCTCAAGCTCAGCAAGCTCTACTTTTCTGCCTATGAACATAATCGCTCCATATATTCTATCTAATATCAATTCGACTAATCACGTTTCGTCTAATCACGATTAGATAAAATATAACAAACAAGAAAAACTCCTGCAATAGCGAAGTTCTATTCAATCCTAGATTTTAAATAAATTAAACTTGCGCATACAACATAAATATAGAAATATAGATTTAGGAATAATTATCGAAATTTTGAAATTTAATTAAAACTCCTTTAGCTCGCGGAACCAGCGCATGCAAGGCAAATTGAACTTAGAGAAGCACGCTACAAAGCATAAATTCCTGCCAGGCAGCATTTTTTTCGCCGTTATTTTTCTGTCAGCAAGTGAGACTTTACATATCCACCGCGTTCTATTTCCATGCCGTATCCATCTCGGAAATTTTAATGCATCATAAAAAATTTTTGAACCCAATTTTAATTCATTATCAGTTTTGATTTTCTAACTGTACAAACTTTCGTAAATCTCAGCCATTTTTTCAACTGCAATCTCGGCTGAGTATTTCTTGGAATCCTCTATATTGTTCTTTTTGATTTGGGCTCTAAGAGCGGGATTTTTGTAAAGCCCCAGAATTTTTTCAGTGAAATCAGCGTCATCATCAAGCCTGTAAAGCTCGCCGTTCCTGCCTGGAACTATCGTATCAGTCTGTCCGCGGATATCGCTCGCGACAACAGGAAGCCCACACGCCATCGCCTCAATCACGCTAAGTGGAAGCCCCTCCTGCCGGCTTGTCGCAACATAAAGATCTGAAAGCGCGCACAGAAGATTTATGTCCTTTCTGTAGCCTGGAAAACAGATAATGTCGTCAGCCTCCAGATTCACGGCAAGAATTTTCATTTCCTTCAGCTGAACGCCGCGGCCTGGCATTATCACTTTCAGATTTGGAATCTGCTTTCGCAACGACGGAATGTTTTTTATGAAGAACTCGTGGTCTTTTCGCGGAATAAATTCCGCAATGTAAAGAATTATGAAGTCATCGGAATCGTATTTATACTTTGAACGAAGCGCAATTTTTTCGTTCAAACTTGCGCAGGGACGGAACTTTTCCAGATTTATCCCGACTCCGTCAATCTTGAAAACTTTAGAATGACTTTTTTTCATATTTAGTTCTCCTGGTAATGTATTTCTGGTTTTAAAAATTAAACTTGTATACACAACATAAATATTGTATAATTCGACCAATGGGCATGACAGCAAAGCAAATAATAAAAATTCTAAAAAAACATGGCTGGAAATTAAACAGAATAAAAGGCTCTCATCATGTCTTTACAAAAGAAGGTTCTGACAGACCTGTAGTTGTTCCAGTTCATGGAAATATAGATTTAGGAAAATTTGCTGATAACATACTGAAAGAAGCTGGAATTAATCTTAAAGGAGGCGCAAGATGACTTATAACTGTACTATCGAACAGCAAAGTGAAAATATGTACATTGTGCATTTTCCAGATATGCAGAATGTTGCTACTTACGGAAAAACACTGGAAGATGCCAAGAATATGGCGAAAGAAGCACTTGAAGCCGTTCTTGAAACAGACATAGAAGAAAACTTCCCTATTCCAGAACCTGAATACAAGAGCGGAACAGAAATAGAAGTTTCTCCGAAAATTGCATTTGCAATAGAGCTTCGCAAAGCCCGGGGAAACCGTACTCAAAAAGAAGTCGCACAAAAAGCCGGAATGTCATATCAGCAATACCAGCGGCTGGAAAATCCAAAAAAGACAAATCCGACGCTTGAAATGCTATACAGGCTTCAAAAAGTCTTTAAAAGACCATTTTTAGCGTTGTAGCTCTAATTTTAGATTTTTGTAAAAAATATAGAAATTTAGAAATAATTATCTAGTTTTGTTACGGTTAAATGAGTTTATATAATTGAACAAGATTTTTATCATCCTGTGTATTTCTTATGCTTATATCTTTAAAACCGTTATCATGATAAAAATCAAGCAGCTGTTTTTTGTTTTCACATTCAAGAAAGGTTATTACCCCGCCGGCCTGATACTGAATATCAAGAATAATGTCCATGGCAACTTGCAGCAATTCTTTTCCAGACACAATTGACTCGTGTTTATAAGTAAAATTTTTTCCTATTTGCGCAATAAGAACAGCAGGCGGTCTGTAGCAATTATTATCTACATCAAGAACATTCAACTACGTTTCTAAAATATGATTCACCGATATTTAGAATGTCGTAAATATTGATAATTTTTAAATTCACTAAAATTATCCTTTTATTTTGCTGTCTGATTTTTTCAAAAACTTAAGAAGCTCATCACCACAAAGCATTTTTGCAAGTCCGAGGTGATTAATTGAAGGCAAAGGCATTTTTTCACTATCAATCAACTGTTGCGCAATTTCTACTGCTGATTTTTTGCTATTTATTACAAAATTTTTTCTGATACTACTAGTTGCCATAGCACGCCTCCGAGTTTTAATATAAATCATAACAATACAAAAAGCAAGTACTTTCTGTGCTATCTTTGAATTAAAAAAACACAAACGTTTCAGAATGATTTCTTTGCTCTTTCATAGTCTTCCTCGTTTATTGTCACAATCACATCCGTGCAGTGCGAAAGCCATTTTTCCATCGGATAATACAAAAGCCAGTTCAAAAGCGGCGCGCCCTTGTAAAAATGGAATCCGTGCGCAGTGTAAATCACCTTGATTTTGCGCTCCTTCCAGAGCTTCCGCGCGGCAAGCCTTCCCAGGACGCCGCCCATGGGAGTGTGGCAGTGTAGGATGTCGTAGCGGTTTTCACGCAGAAGCTTTTTTAGCTCTCTCAGGCCTTTGAGATTTTTTAAAATGCGGAACGGCGAGCGCGCGATGCTGATTTTATACTGGCGGTCGCAGTCCGGAACATTCTCCTCGCCTGCAGATGCGTAGTCCACCTGCCACCCCTGCTCCTTGAACCATCGCATATAAGGAAGATTGAACTTGGAGAAGTTCGCCGTGTTGGAAAGAAAAAGCACTTTATGTTGATACGAATTATTTTTATCCATAGTTTGCCTCATTTTGAGAAGAATGTTATGTAAAAGATTTTTTATATAAATTGAAATGAATAAAAAATGTATTAAAAATCAGTTTCTAAAAACTTAAGTAATTTTTTTGCAGATGTTTTCCACGAAAAAACAGTTTCATTTTTTTCTTCCGCAAATTTTCCCATTTCAGGAATCTTTTGAGGTTCTTCATACATTTTAAGAATCGAATCAGCAAGAGCATTTTTGTCATTTGGTTGAACAATAATTCCAGTATCTTCAAATACCTGTTCTGGCAATCCGCCTACATTTGTAACAATAACAGGTTTTGAAAACGAATACGCAAGCATTACAACACCGGACTGGGATGCTTCTATATAAGGAACTACAACAAAATCAATATCCTCAAAATATCTGTAAATCTCTTCGTTCGGGATATATTTATTTACAACATTGCAAGATTTTCCAAGCCAATTTATTTTCTCATTATCAGAATCTGAAAATTTTCCTTTTCCAACAATGTTCAGCACAATATCCGGATCTTTTTCCTTTATTATAGCCATTGCATCAAGGAGAACAGAAATTCCCTTGTATTCATGGATTCTTCCGAAAAAAAGAATCCTTTTTGTTATTGAATTTTTATTTTGGAAATTTACTGGCCTGTAATAATTATAATTTCCGTGCCTTATCCAGCAAATCTGTTTTGTATTAAAAACATATTTTTCAGAAATCAAAGGTATAAATCTTTCGGAAAGAGTAACAATTTTATGTGAGTGTCTTATAATATAATCGTTAAATCTATCAATTAAGGAATTTTTCTCACCCAAATGCATGGAAACATCATGGATTGTTGTTATAACTTTTGTTTTTTTGTTTACAAAAGGCAAAATCATTCTTGCCCAAATAGAAATCATAGGTATGTAAATCCAGTCAGGTGAAAATGAGTCTATTCTGTTTCCAATTTTTATAAATTTGAGAATATTCAGACTTTTTAAAACAAAATCCTTTCCATTTTTATATGTCGGTGTAAAAATCAGGTTCAGATTTTCTTTGTTATTTAAATTATCAAAGTCGATCTTGTTTTCAATCAAAGATGAAAGAATAAGCTGGATTTCCGCTTTTTGCTCCAAAAGATGGCGAACCATCTCATAAGTGTAAACACAGCCTGCCCCTGATTTTCCTAAATATAAAACTGTAATTTTCATTTTTCGGTTTCCTTATCTATAAAATCCAATATTTTTTTCGATTTTACAGAACTAAATTTTCTCATATAAAGCCAATCATTCTCACTCATTTTTTCAATCACAAATTCTCTATCATCATCAGTTATTTCTAATGAGCCATTCTTTCTAAGCCGTTGTTCACAATTAACAAGATAGTCTTTTCTAGAAATTTCTTTTTCAATTGTATTAATTATCGTTTGCAATAAAATTTCTTCAGGATTATGAATATATTTTCCAATTTCAAAAATGTATGGATTCTTATCTATATACATGAGAAGTTTATCCACAGTTGAATATGTAAGTTCCATCCAGGTTTCAGATGTACACCAGTTCAATTTCAAATTTTTAATTTTTTTTAATGAAAAAAATAAAACAAAAATTTTAGGCAAATTTTTAAATATTTCTTTTATTGGTACTATTTGCCCCTTAAAACATCTAGGACGAATAAAGCAGAATGGTTTTATTTCTAATTTAAATTTTGAATGCGAAAATGACAGCCAATAATTATTTCTATTAGAAAGACACATTTTTTTAATTTTTTTACCATAAGTTTCAAGTTCGTCAAAACTCAAAAAAGCAAAAAAATTTGTCGGATATTTTTTATAAAGATATTCCTTTATATATTTGTTTGATTTTATTGGATAATCAGACCCAGATGCTAGTATTATGTACCCCCCCCGGAGTTTTTCTATTTTTCTCTAAAACTTTTTTCATCAGCAAAATAGAAGCTTCTACACAAGTAATATCGCCCCAAATAGTTTCAATACGCTCATCGTCATCTATAAAGCAGTGTTCAGGAATCAGAGCCTTAAAAGGACTCGCGTCAACTGATTTTTGGACATGGATAAAAAAATCAACGTCTGGTCCATCCAATTTCTTTACAGTTCTTGAAAGAAGTTCCGGATCGTTATAGGCCAATATACAGTAACTAATTTTCATGAAAAATCTCCATTACATCAAATTTTGATTTAGGTCTTCAAAAAAGTACCACCTAAACGGCACGTATTCATTGCTGTGGTTTGCAGTTACAGAAACTATTAAATACATAAAGAAGTACGCATAAAAAGGAATCATAAAAAGAATTCTGTAGTTAATGTTAAAGCGTTTATTACACTCAGGAATCAGAAGACAATAATAAATCAAAAAATACTGAGCTAAACGTCCGCCTGTATGTCCGCCCAAAACAAAAGGAAGAATCACGCCAACAGCACAGATGTTAACAAACCCAGAAGATTTTTTTCCATGAAATACAAGGGCATATAAAAAAAGAATCAAGTAAACAAGCCTCTGAAAACTTCCGCTGGAATCTTTTATGCCGCCTTTTTCAAGATACATAAGAAAAATCGGCAAAATACTTCCAAGGATTTTTGGAAGAACGACTTTCATTCCGACATATATTCCAATAACAGCAAGTATTGTTGTCATAGGCTTTGCATAATACAAAGGATAAAAAAGTAAAGCTATTGCAGCTGATTTATGGAAGAGAATTGATACAATACAAATCAAAAAGTATTTAAATATTTTTCTTTGCTCAATATATTTGAATCCATAAAACACAAAAGAAACGGCTACAGCCTGTCTTATCGTGCTTAAGTCAGTAAGATAAAACAAACATAAATAAATCATAAGAGATTCAAATTTTGAAACGCTATATTTATTTATCAATATTCCTATATTTGCATAAGTTATAACCGCATAAACGGAAAACATTATGAGTGGCTGATTGAAATATCCTGCACAACCGATTATAAGCTTGTCCAACGGCTCAAGTCGACTTATATTCAGCGGATTAAAAGTCGGATAAACATAACTTAAATAGCTGGACCAGTCATAGCCTATATTAAACCGAAAAGCTGTTACAAAGATTATGAACAATACAGAAATTTTATATCCCATTTGCTTGGGAATAAAATAATGCCCCGGAATGATGTTGTAACGTCCGCAGAGAAGAATGATAAAAAAGAGGAAAAAGAAATAGAACTGCATAAGCTACAGACTGCAACCTTCTTTCATAGCATTTCTAACAATTTCCCATTGTTTTGTATTATTCTGCATCTTAAAACGCATCACTGTATTAAGATAAACGAAATCTATAAAATGTCTGATGCTTGCTATTTTAGAATGCTTGTTTATAAATTTTTCACGGTTTCTATAAATAAATTTGTAGAAGAAATCAGAATGTTTTCCTGTACAGACGCTTTCCTTATGTTCCATGCAAGCCGACGGCAGATAAAATATCTTAACTTTATTTTGCAATGCCCTATAAACAAAATCTGTATCATCCCAATACACGAAATAGGATTCATCCATAAGTCCTATTTTTTCAAAAACAGACTTATGAATAAGCATAAAGCAGGTCGGACTATATGTAATAATTTTTTTTTGGTTAAACAACCCATCATCTCGTTTGTCAAAACCTATATGTTTAGATTTATATGTAATTTTGCTGAATTTTCCACCGCCAAACCATATATTCTTGTTATCATATATTAGAATTTTAGGAACACCTATTAAACCGTTTTCCTTTTTAAGTGCATCATACAATTTTGATATTGTATTCTCATAAAGCACCACATCATTGTTGGACAGCAAAACATAATCACACTCATCATAAAGCGCGTTTATAATTCCCTGATTATTGCCTTTCGCAACTCCATAGTTTTCTTTGTTTGCGATGAATTTTGTCTTAAACGCACAATCTGCCGACAGTCTTCTTGCTTTTTCAAGAGAGTTGTCAGGAGAGTCATTATCCACGACGTAAAGGATAAAATTCCTGTATGTCTGTCTTTTCAGGCTGTCGAAAAAATCATCAAGGACTTTCTCACTGTTATACAAAACAGTAACGATTCCGATTTTTTTCTCTTCCATTATTTGCCCTCCATGATTTTCCGAATTTTCCTGTTGTCTCCCCATATCGCCAGTGAGTCATAAGGCCTATCTGGAAATGCCCCATACTCAAGCTTGATGTCAAGACTATTTTCCTTAATAAACCGCTCAACTCGGGAAGCGAGCGTTTCAGGCTTTCCGCAGCAAGCGTTTATTGTTCCGAAAACCGTATCGTTCAGAACCACCGCGGCAACCTGCTTGCAGAATACATTGAAATCCAGGAAATCAAACTGATTTATGCCTGAAGTGAACGGAAAAGTTTTCTTGCCGTCAGCCGCAGCTTGCATTATCTTTGAGAAAATCGAGCAACCTTTTACAGTGTTGTCAACGATGTAAAAACCGCGCACCCACTGAAGCCGGGTTTCCGTATTTTTAACAAGCAGCTCCGTCATCTGGCGCAGTGCGTTTTTTGCGATTCCGTAAAGTGAAAGCGGATTGCACGGAGTGTTCTCGTTTATGCTTCCCTCGTGAAATCCGACCTCGTGCATGCTGCCAAGAACGACAAGCTTCTTCACGCCGCCGCAAACCATTTTCTTAAGGAATTCATAATGCTTCGGAAGGTCAAGTATGTGGTTTTCAGAGGCATGCTTGAATCCGTCCCTCCATGCAAGATGGACAAGAACATCAGGCTTACCGAAATGCTCAAACGGATTCTCTATTTCAAAAAGATTTCCTGCAACGGACGAGACATTTTTATATCCATAAGTAAAGTCTGTGAAATCCGAGACGACAATCTCATTTCCGCTTTCTGAAAGCTCCTTTATGATTCCGTGCCCCATAAAACCGTTCGCACCGGTTACAAGTATTTTCATTTTGTTTTCTCCCATTGATTTGTTTCAAAATTAAACTTTTTTATGACTTTTGCAGGAATTCCGGCCACAACCGAATAAGGCGGAATATCATGCGTTACAACAGCATTTGCCCCGATTACAGAATGCTCGCCGATATGAACGCCCGCCATGATTTTTACACCTGTGCCAATAAAACAATTTTTTTCAATAATAGTAGGAGCAACAGCAAGTCCCTGCTGTATTACAGAAAGAGAAATATTATCAAAAACATGATTTACATCTGTAATAAAAACGAAACTACTTATTAATGTCGAATTCCCTATAAAAATTTTCTCTGCGCAGATAAGATGAAGATTCTGCTCAATATGCACATTGTCTTCTATCTCTATCTTTGGATTGAATTTTTTATCATGCCACTGAACAATTGGCTCAATACGTGCGAATTTTCTTATAAAAACATTTCTGCCGACAAAGATATGCTTCCTGTTTGTCATTAAAGTTACAGGTCTGCAGATTTTAGCTCCGGTTCCAAAATGACCATAAAGCAGTGAGACAAATATATTTATCAGTTTTTTTATGATGAGCTTTAACTTATTCATACAGTTTAGAAATATTCGATACATTTATCGCTGAAAAATATCTTGAAAGATTGAGAATATTTTTTAAACCAAAGATTTTTATAAGCTTATTCAGTTTTTTCTCATTCATGGCAAGATTTTCTTTTTTGCACTTTATTTTGTTTTTGGACAATTCATAGAAAAAACTACCTTTATCGGTGGAAAAAGGATTCTTGTTGTCCAATCTGTTAAATTCTGAATATCCGTAAAAACGTTTTATTTGTGGAGGAATTTTCATTCCGTTGTCAAAATAGTCAAATTTATATTCCTGACTGCTGTATAATTCAAAATCAAATGACTTCACTGTATTGATATGAGAATCGTAAATATCCTTAAATTCTGGTGAAACAAAAAATATCTTATCAAGCAGTTCCATTCTGCAATTAACAGACATTGAAGAATAGTGGATGAACTGTATTTTTTTTGAATCAACAGTCAGATTATCCGAAATATTTCTTTCATCTATGTTCCAGAACGCAATATTCATACCAGGATGCTTTGAAATATAAACGTTATCAAAATATACAGGAACTAAATTGAGCCAAATTTGATCAGTCGCAAAGCCCTTTGAGTAATCAAGATAGCAACCGTCTTTTAGTTCAAAATCCCACCAGTTTAGAAATCTGTCTGTTTCACTGGATTTATGCATAGCAATAAAACCTAAGTTATAGATTCCATTATTCAGAAATGCATTTTCATCAAAAAAAGAAGATTTTTTGCTTGTATTCTTATGCGGAGTAAGAACTATTGAATAAGATTCAAGCAAATTATCCAAATATGACAACTTATCATAACATTCTATATCAGGATCTAGATATATAACATTTTCATATCCAAGAGAAAATAAATATTGATAAAAGGCGGGCTTAATACAGGTGTTAAATTCAACAATATTATACTTGAATTCTAAATTCGCTAATTCCGCTTCAGTTTTATTAAGTTGATTCAATTTTACGAAAGCAATTTTGTCTTCATATTTCTTATACAAATCATCTTTGAACTCATCTGCAATTAAATAAAATAAATCATAGTCATTAAATTTTTCTACTGATGTAAGACAAGTCAAACCATAAGGCAAAAAATTGTTTGAACTAATAGTACATAAAGCTGTTTTCATAATCGATTCTCCATATTTTAATATCTTATTTTATACATCCAAAATCTTGCTTCTTAAATATCAAGAAAATCCTTTCCACGTTGAAGTTGCAGAACAATTTTTTTCAAAGAGTTAGCTAATTTAGATTTATCATATTTATTAGTTCCCATATATCCCTTCTAATTCAAAAAAAATCATATTTAGTTTTGTATGAACTAATTATTATATTATCTATATCGTTATCAAAATGGGATAAAAGCATCTCTGCAAAACGCCCATGATACACAGCATATAATGACTTTGTCATTTTTACATTTATATTTCCAACAATTCCAAAAATAAGTTTTCCTTTATCTCCTTTCGATAAATCATCATCTTTTGAAAAATACATCCAAGCTTTACAGTTCCATTGTTCAGGTATATGAGTAAAATCTCCATCCCTATCCAAAGACCATGTATCAATATCACCTTCGATAACAGATTCTATTATTTTTTTCTTTAGAATTTCAGGTTCTTTACATTCTACAATCACAGCCATAATTACTTTTCCCCATCTACCTTTGGAAAATCTGAATTATTAAGTTTTTTTACGTTCACACCTGTTATTTCTGTAATCTCATCTTTTAACATTATTAATGGATTATACAAGTTATCATAGGCTCTTCCGATTGCTCCTTGAAAGAATATTGTTTTAGGTCGGCAAGTACCATTTCCCAGAATATGTTTCTCGGTTATTCCTGGATAAATATCAATATAATATATTTCATGTATTCCGAGTTGATATGCCTTCTTTGCACAAAGTTCACAGGGACTAGCTGTAGTAAAAAGTTTACCTCCTTCTATTCCCTGCGAACCATATTTTGCTAATTGCAGAAAAGCATTCTCTTCGGCATGAAGAGATCTTGTATGAACCTGATTTTTTTCATTTTTAAGACCAGTATATAAATCTTTGAAACAAAATGCATGTGATATTCCATTAAGATTATAATCTTTACTTTTATACGACGCATTAACTTTTGTTAAATAATTCCTAAAATCCTCATCATCTAATTCATAATCACTATATGCTACCAAATCATGTTTATTTATCAAATCAGTTAAATTACACAAATCACATGGAGTCTGTCCTTGTGGTACTGTATTCCAGCCAACAGCTTTTACAGAAAAATCCTTATTCGTTATCGCAGCTCCAACTTGTCTAGATAAACATCCAGAATTCATTTTTGCAGCATAAGCTAGTTGCATTACCCTTTCCATTGGAGTAGGAGTTACTAATCCAGGATGCAGTATCAGTGAAAAGAATTTTATAAGTTGCTTTTTCAATTCAAAATTATCATCAGTTTTTATCCCATTATTATAAACATATATATCAGATAGCTCTACACATTTTTGAATATCTTGCTCTATATAAGAATCTTTTAAAGACTTTGAATTTTTTGGATATTCTTCTTCATCAAGATTTTTTATCTCAGAATCTTTATAATCATGTTTGTATAAATTATTCTTACGTGTCTCATTATTAGTTGTAACAGACAATAAATAAAATGCAGCAAATCTTTCTTTAAAATATAAAACTTCATAAGGATTTCTAATAGCATCAATAACAATAAATGTCGGATTCTCAGTATAAATATTTTCATCTTCCAACATTTTTATAATTGCATTTATTTTTCTTGCTAATGTTGAAATTTCATCATTTTGAGACTGTTTTATTGCACTCCCATACTGCCGGATATTATTTCCCCATGACTGATAAACTCGGAACATCTTTTTCCCATAAACTTCAGACAATCGTTTTCTAAAGGACGGAATTTTTTGAAAAATGAATTCCTTATATTTTTTAATCTTATCACAAGTTTTCTGAACATTAGAATTATCTGTATCATAACGTAAGAAATACGACTCTCTCTTTTTAAGGAATTCATCCATCTCTCTTACAAGTTCTGAATAACTCTCAAATTCAGTCTTTAGCAAATCTAATTTATTATGTAATGTCTTAAGAAAATCATTTCCAACTTTTGTTTTTTGACTTTCTGCATCCGCAATAGATTTTATAAAATCATCAAATTTCAGTGATAAAACGAAATAAAAAATAATATCACTCGCAGTAATAACAGAAAAAGATTTCCAATTTATTTTAGCAAAATTGTATATTATTTTATATTTTCGTTCATCATTAGAAATTCCTTCATGTTCTTCACTAGGCTCAGGGGCATGCAAATCTTCAAACTTTTCACATCTAAAAAGATTTGCAATTGTTGTGCATCCAGAACCAGTTCGTCCTGTTAATCCAATAATCACAAAGTTTTTGCGTAGATGGTAAATATTCGATATTATTTTGTTTTCACTCATACTTTTATGAATCCTTATATTACAGTAATAATTTTAAATGCACATATATAATTCAGTTTATTTCCAATAAAAATAACACTTCCCATAACAACTCTCTCCTACCTCTTCAAAAACTCATCCAATTTTTCTTCCGTCAGCTTTCCATACACTGCTGGCATGTCTTCTTTCGTAAATTTATCGAACAAGGCTGCAACGTCAATTTTTTCAAGCTTTTTGCGAAGATTTTCATCCAGTCTGTACTTTATAAACTTTGCTGGATTTCCTCCGACAATTGAATATGGCTCGACATTTTTTGTAACAACGCTGCCGGCTGCAACCACAGCGCCCTGCCCGATTGTCACGCCGGAACAGATTATTGCATTCTGACCAATCCAGACATCATCTTTTACAACGATATCGCCCTTGCTCCCAGCTTCACGGTCTTCTCCAAAAAGACGAACTTTAAATGGATAGGTTGAAATTGTATTCAAGTTATGTTCACCACCCAAAAGGAATGTCGTTCCACCGGCAATCGAGCAGTAATTTCCGATAATAAGCTTTGTGTCAGCCGGGGAAAAATCTATCACGCTGATTGCTCCGTAAGATTTTCTTCCAACCTGAACACGGTTCATGTCGCACATATTCACAACGCACACAAGATTGTGCCTGTTCCGCAAACGAAACAGCCTGTGAAAAATTTTGAGTTTTAGAACAGATAAAATCATTGTTTTTCCTAACGAATGAGAAAATTATAGAAATGTTATTTGTTGTTTTATTTTATTCAGAAAGAACGCACAGAATATTTTTTGCGATTCTGTCCATTCCTGTATCGCCTGGATGAACTCCAACTCCAGGCTGTCTGTATTTTTTATAGCTTGAAGCAAAATTTTCAAAGTCAATTCCGCTTCCTAAATGGCTTAAATCACAGATTCTGCTATCTGTTGAAAAAGCAACATCGGTAATTATATTTATTTTTTCTTTTATAGGCCAAAAAGGAATGCATACAATCCTTTTTGAATTTTTAAAGCATTCTACAAGTTCGCAGTAACAGGTAAAGAAAAGCTTTCCGTAACTAGAAATATCTTCATAACTTACATTTTCTCCAATTTGAAAAACATAAAATCTTAAATTCTATGAATCTTTTGCAGTTCATTTTTAACAGGTTTATTTTAACTTCCCATTACTTTCACTAAACGTTCAAACTTTTAATTTCCACAATCAAAATCTTTTATAGATTCCTTTTTTCAAATATCGAAATTTTCTGTAAGCTCAGGTTTTACTATATGACTTAATGTCAGCAAATATACAAACACACCATTACGTCTTGCTGTCTTTATTGCAGGAACAAAATCTACAAATATAAATCTTTCAAGAACTTTTTTATTTCCGAAAAGACACTGTTTTCAAAATCAAATACATTCTTTGCAACCGCAACTCTTATGGTATTGCAAATTTTTGGCAGACCAGCCAAGTATGTCTGTAATAAAGCTTTATGAATATTATATTTTTCTTTATCTGATTCAGACTGTAACATCCTCGCTTTCTGCACATAATAGTCCGCAATAGGAAACAAACTTGTATGCCTTACTGAATCAAGACATAAATCTTCAAGCATTCCACTTCGTTTATTGTCAGGCATAATAAAGATTCCACATGAAATTTCAGCTTTAACGACATCGCCAGATTTCTTAGGTATACATTCTGCCGGAAATATTTTTTTCAAGTTAGATTCAAAACTTTGAAAAGTAGATTTGGCTTCATTCTTCTCTGCATCAAATACAAATCCAATATGGGTAACTTTGTCAAAATTTGTAATAATAGCTAACGATTCCAAAGTATTCTTTAGATTCTCCCGACCAGCGACATTTATAATCTGAACAGTATTTATATCTAAGTATTTTAGTAATGCGGCAAAAAAGCCTTTTTCATCCTGTCCCTCAACTATTAAAAGCTGCTCACTTTCTATAGAAAGATTATTACTCTCTTCTAATTTCATCTAATCTCCCATCTTTTTGAAATAGCGTTTCTTGCAGCTTCGTTAGAAATATAAGTGCTTTTATGTTCAAAATTATTTCTTTCTATTCTAAAAATAGCAGAATTCTCAGTTGATGTAATTCTTGTAAAAGAATCAATACATTCATAAGAATGTGTTGTCGCAAAAATCTGATTATTTTGCCTTTCACACAACTCTGAAACTGCTTTCCACAATCCATCCATAGCTGTATAATGCAACCCATTCTCAAATTCATCAATTAAAATTATGCCATTTGAAATTGTCGCAATGCAAGAAACCAATCCAACGATTTTTTCTATTCCTTGTCCTACCATCCTAAGAGGCAATAATGAAGAAAGCCCTGTGTCAATAAAAATAGAACCATTTGAACCTAACTGAATATCCTTTATAGAAGAGTCAACGCTTACCAAAACATTTAGCAGCAATTCTTTCTTTTTTGAGATTATTAATGATTCAAGTTGAGCAGTAGGATTAAAATTATTCCATTGAGCAGTCCAGTAAAAAACAGGACAACGCCCAGAATCTTTTTTTATTGATTCTATTTCATCAGAAGTAAAAGGAACTTTTCCTAAAGCCCAGTCAGCCTGATTATATAATACTGAATATTTATAAAAAAAATCATCTATAGATATTTTAAAGCTAGAAATACGTTTTTCGTTCAATAACTGTCCAGTCATTGTTATATATTTAGAATCATTGCCAAAAACACATTCAATATCTAATTTTCGTTTTTGCTCCCCATTTATTCTTGTAATTTCCACAGGATTTGAAACATCTATATCATGAAAAATAACACTTAAATCCTCATTAGTTCTTACTACATTACTTCGGCAAGTATTAATCTGATCGAGCGGCATATTTGGAATATCGCAAGAAGCATAAACAGACTCCAACAATGTTGACTTTCCGCAATTGTTTTTTCCAATCAGCAAATTAAACTGCTTACAATTAGTCAGCAATAAATTTTTTATAGAGCGGAAATTCTTAATATCAAGTTCTGTTATAAAATTCATAATGTTTTTAATATACAAAATTATTTATATTTTCTCAATAATCGATTCAATGCAGTGTTTATCTCTTATTCTTATCGCAGGTTTGTTTTAACATCCCATTACTTTCACTAAACGTTCAAACTTTTAATTTCCACAATCAAAATCTTTTATAGATTCCTTTTTCCAAATGTCACAATTTTCAGTAAGTTCAGGTTTTACTATATGATTTAATGTCAGCAAATATACAAAAACTCCATTGCGTCTTGCTGTCTTTATTGCAGGGACAAAATCAGAGTCCCCCGTTACAAATATTATTTTGTCAGCAACATGATTATAACTAATCCATGCCAAATCAAGACCGATTTTTATATCAACACCTTTTTGATGTAATTCCGGAACAAAATCATCATCTGTAAGAGGAGTTTTATTATAAGAACTCTTCTTCAGTTTCCAACCACAAAAAGACAATGCTCCTTCTCTTACTGCAAAATTGTCCAATTTTTTCAGTTCGAAAAGCAATTTTTTTCCGTATGCATATTGCGGAGTTTTTTCAAAAAGAAAAGCACGGTTAGAAATTGGCAAAGAAGATTTTGCAACACAAGGCTCGCAGTCATAAAAATAAAATCTGTTCAAGTCAGATTTTTTTATATTGAATATTTCCAATACTTTCTCAGAAAAAATCTTTACATTTTCAACTTCTAGATCTTTCTTATAAGCCGCATGGAATTTCTTTCGTAAAAATGCACCATCTATTAAAACAGCTGTATCCATAAACTTTCTCCGGACAAAAAAAATGACCTACTGGAGGTACACATAAAGTGTTTTATATAAAACCTCACTTTCGGTCGCTTAGTGTTAATATACAAAAGCAACGTTATATTGTCAAGTTTTATACACCTTTTATATAGAAATAAGCTTCATAAAACAAACATTCTATTTTAACCAAGATTATTCTTCAAAAAATCAATAGAGATTCTTTTTAACTGTGCAATATTTATCTCAAGCTTTTTATAATCCCAATCCCAGTCAGCCTTATCACAAAACGATTTTGCTTCTATCAAAGGATATCTTAACTCAAGATAATCAATAAAGCTTTCTGCTTTATCAAGAATAAATTTTAATGGATTAAAAACAATTTTTTTCTTAAAAATTAAACCGAACATAAGCCCATGAAAAGTACATGTAAAAATTACTTTTGCATTTTTAAACATTGACAGCCATTCAAAAGGTGATAAATCTTTTTGACTAATATTTATGTCACACCAGTCAAACTTATCATCCAGACTGTCCAAACAAATTATTTTCAATTCATGTTTTTTTGCATATTCCACACAGCCTTTTACAAGCCCATCTCCCATTGTAGAACCATAAACAACAATGTAATCACCGTACTTGTTTTCTGGCGGAATATTTTTGTCATTCTCAAAGTCATAGATAAAAGTTGGATCGCTAACAACCAACGGTTCTGTATTCGTTATGGATTTTACAATAGCCTGAGAATTTGTTTCACGAACAGAAATCGCATCAAGTTCATTTAACCCTTTCTTTACATACTCTGGAATCGTTGATCCATAACGAACAGTTCCAAAACTTGCGGCATAAGCAACTTTCTTTGTTGCGTTTAAGTCAAGCCCGAATAAAAATCTATCATTCCCAAAAAATGGAATTGAAAAATCCCAGACAATATCACTGCCTAAAATCACAGTGTCATAATTTCTTTTTTTTAGCTCGTCCGCATTTAGCCGTTTTGAAAAAGAAAGAGTTTCATAATATTTCAAAAACTCATTTTCTTTCTTTTTGTTAGCTAGCAAATTAACAAGGCCTCGTAATAAAGACAAATAAAATTTAGGTCTTAAATATTTATACCGGCAATCAGCACCTCTGATTCCATAATAAGTTTTATAATGAGAATCCGCCAAATACGGAACAACTTCAACCTGACTGTCATACCAAAGCTGCTGCACCACGTTTCTTAATGCGTAAGCCTGAAAAAATGTTCCGTAATTCGGAACTCCCCAAAATGTTATTATTCCTATTTTTTTCATCAGTAAAAACCTTTTTATTTAAATTGAACGGCAAACCCTAAAGCCAACATCACTAAAACAATTTTCCTTTTCATAATGCTCTGGCGGAAGTGAATACCTCTCACTAATACACAAATCATAAGCATGATTCGGCCAGCCTCCACCTCTCATTATTCTTTCTTTTGTTTCAGTTCTTTCATGAACAGGAAGTAAATCTGTTTCATCAAAGCACCATTCCCACACATTTCCGCTCATATCAAAAAGACCAAGCCTATTGGCAGTTTTTAAGCCAACTTGATGCGTTCCGAATCCAATATATTTTCCAAATGTAATTTTTCTAAGAATAAATTTTTCAAGTCGATTCAAAAAAATATTCTTCTTATCAGAATACCATGCAACTTTAGAAAGATTTTTATCAATCTTTGGCGTTCCTGTTGTTATTTCATTTTCATTATGTTTAAATGCAAAATCGATTTCTTCAGATTGCTTTATGCCGGAATATGCAAAACAAAAATCCGCTTGATTAGGATTTCCGCCACGAGCAGCAAATTCCCATTCAAGTTCAGTAGGAAGCCTATAACCCTTTTTTGTAGTATCCCAATCAACATTCATAAACTCAACATGAAATTCACTGTCATATTTTATATCTGTTAATTTATAACAACAATTTTCCCGCCCCATTAATATTGCAGTCAACCGGTTACAAAACAAAATACAGTCAAACCAGTTTACATTTTCTACAGGTCTTAAATATTTTTTTTCAGTAACTGAAGTAATATAACTCCTAAATTTACTTGGATTATATCCCATTACATTTTTAAATAATTCTTGCGTAACCTGAAACTTACATAGAGCAAAAGGATTCAAATAATATAATCCGGGAAGAAAAACACCGAAAAGCCGTTTATCATTTCCTTTATAATAAGAATGAATATGATTAAAATTTTTTATTTCAAATTCAAGTCTTTTATCCAAAACAAAAACTTCATCAAGGTATTTTTCTTCTCTTAATTTCATTTTCTTCTCAACTTATATTTCTTATAATTCTATATATTTTTCGCAAACCCCTAAAAGGCAGTTTTACTATAAAAATAACTTTTCGTTTAAGACAATTAGAAAAAGAATATTGATTAAAACTGTGCTTATGCATGAAATTTTCAAAATCAAGATTCTTGTAGTCATTCCAAAAAATGTCATAATCCGCAGGTTTCTTATTACATGAATTCAAACGTGGCTGCGGTGATACAATGTCTTTTTCAGATACTTCAATAAGATCGATATTTTCCTTCTGGCTTTCAAGCAATTTCAATACTTTTTCGGAACGAACCATAACTGCAGAAACGCCATGCGGATTATAAAAATCAGGCAGCACATTTTCCACGCCCCAGAAGTCCCCGATTGTAACATCTGTATTTCTGTCAGTAGGAATATATTGGCAGTTGTAGCAGTTCGGCCGCAAATTTGCATCATTATAAAACAGATTGGCATACCAATCACAATAAACGTTTTTTCTATTTTGAAACTTTATTTCTTCAATATGAGTTCCCCATTTATTGATTTTCTTCTCACGGAAATTAAAGCCGGTAATTTTATCGCCATACTTTTTTTCTGTATATTTTAAGTAATCATTAAAAACATCAGGCGACGGTACTCCATGACAAATCAAATCCATTGTATAAAGATTTTTTATAGGAACTTCCTTTGTTTCTAGAAATGAGAGAAGTCCATCGCTTTGACAAGGTGTTCCTGAAAACAAAACTTTTTTTCCAGAATTCAAATCCTCTGCAACTTGACTAAATGTTTGCCGCATATCTGACTGCACATATTTTGAGCCTCTAAGAAGATTTCGTTCTTCAAAATTATCTGCTCGTTTATGATAAACCGTAAAATCATTTTTTTTATCAAGATATGCACCATAAACAACACCATTATTTTTTAAAATTGCGTCTGAAAAAACGGTAAATGCTCCTCCACTTTGGCTTTTATTCAAAACATCAACATCTTTTACTTTTAAGGCGAAAAATCGCTTGATTTCAGATGAGGAACCTTTAGGATTCATCCAACGGCATGTTTTTCTGCATAGCCCGCAGTCAACACAAATATTCTGATCTATAACAGGATACTTATACCCCCCCCCACCAATCTTTTGCATTGTTATAGCATTTTTGGGGCAAACAGTTTCACAAGCTGTACAACCGCAGCACCTATCTTTTGAGTTATAAACTGTCAACATAAACCTTAATCCTTATAAAACTTCTTGAAAATAGGAATTTTTGAAAGAATTAACTTTCTTTCACATTTGTTTAGCCCGATAAAAAGAACCAGAATAGAGATAAAAGCAACTTCTGTACATACATTCAGAAACAACATTCCAACCATTTCAGGATTCTTCAATAGAAGCCAACTGAACACGACAGATACGGCGGAAACAACAAAAACAGGAATGCAAACTTGCTTTAAATATTCTTTTATTGAAATTTTTCCAAGATATTTAAAAAATATAATTTTTGCTATCATCATAAAAAAAGCAACAACAATTGAAACAAAAAAAGGAATAAATGGATTATGCAAAAATTTTAGAATAATATATGAAACAGGAACATTTAACAAAAACAAACCGCCTACAATAATCTGATACCATTTTAATTTTCCGATAGCCTGAATTCCTGTGGAAATAGGATCTGTAAGGGACATTATCAGAGCATCAATAAGAGCTAATTTTGCAAACATCACAGTATATTCAGGAACATTTTTTAACCATATTTTTAATATGTATTCCATATTAGTCATTAAAGGCATCGAAATAATGAACAGTAAAAAAAAAGATATTTTAGAGGCAGAACAAGAAATATTAAAAAATCTTTGTTTATCTCCGGATGCATAACTTTTTGTAATCTGTGGATCTATTGCTTTCATAAAATTCATAGAAAAAGAAGAAACTACAGTATTTATCTGAAATGCAATTCCTCTAGCCGCGTTTACAACAGTACCAAAGAATAAATTTATCACAATATTTAATCCCTGTCCTTTGCCCACACTGGCAAGTGCGCCAATCATATTCCAGTTCAAAAATCCAAAAACTTCTTTATAGGCGCTCTTATCTTTTACAATATAAAAATGTATTTCTTCATATTTAAGCTTTGTATAAATAAAATAAAATCCGTTTATGATAATCGAAACCAGAAAGAGCAAAAAACCATAAACAACCAGTTTGTCTTTGGTCGTTATATACAACAAATATGCAACAATAATTTTAAATATACCTTCAAAAATTGAAACAAATGAATAAATCGAAAGATTTTCATCTGCTATCAACAAAGCCAAATGAGGTGAAACAATTATTCCTATGATGAATGTTATTACAGAAAACTGATATACTATAATCGTTGCCTGCATTCGCTCTGGAGCTATAACCATTTTATTTTTCACAAACCAGAGACCAATAGTTTCTGCAAAAAGCAAAATCAAAATACAAAAAGCAAAATATAAGGTAAAATTTACTGAAAAATATTTATTAACACCATCCCAATCATTTTTCCCTATTTCAATTGAAAAAAAACGCTGGGATGCTATCGTTAATGTTCCTGAAATAAAATTGAACATTGAAATAAATCCAGCAACAACATTATACAGGCCGTAATCAGCTGCACCCAAGGAATTCAGAACAACTCTTACTGTAAACAAAGAAATCACAGTAAGAATAATCATTCTAAAATATAGAGAAATCGTATTTTTTAAAACTCTTGTAGAGTTAGTCATTCTTTTCCATCGCTAATTTTAATTTTATTAAATATTTATATGCAGAATAATCCACTGAAGTACATTTCATTTCATGCTCATAAAAATATTCTTCATCATGTGGATTTATCTTAAAATACACATCACCTTTTGCACGTTTCATAGCATACTCTTTGTAGCTTTTCGTAAAATAGTGGTTTATTTGAATTGGAAAGTTTTCTTCCTTTGCAAAATTTCGACCACCAAAACAAATTTTATCAAAAATATTCACAGGAGGAAGATTAATTCCATGCCAGCTAACCCAGAAGTTATGATGCAAACAACTGTTTTTCTTCGTATTAAAATCAAATTTGAATGCAGTGTTATAGAAACACTTGCCAACATCGCTATATTTTGGCCAGCAGACTGTAAAATCATGAGCCACAGAACTTTTCAAATCTCGCTCAATCAAGCCGGAAGAACCATAAAGCCGCCAGTAAATACTCACCGCCCCACGTTTTCTTTCAAAAGGCTGCAAGAAATCATAAATATTATCTGTACTTTTCGGGACTATGAATTCATCAATATCAATAAAACCAAGCCATTTTGTTTCTGAAGCAAAATTCTTAATGCAATCCTTGTAAGACTCCATCTGCATTTGATTATGCGGCCATTGGACTAAAGTAATCCAGCCTTTTTCTATATATGGATTAAGAACAGATAGATAATCATCTTCTGAATTATTGTTATACATATAAAAATGCTCAACACCGACAAGATGATTAAATTCAATCCATTCTTTTAAATACGGAGCTTCATTTTTGAAAATTGCACAAACTGAAACTTTGTATTTTTTTTCAGTAATTTTTGGATGTGAAATATCTAAAAGACTTTTATAAATAAAGCTTTTTGTTTCAATTAAGTTTTGTTTTATAAAAGTTCTTATACCTTTTTTTCTTGGATTGTCTAAAATAAAATATTTATTTTCTGTTTTTAACATTATGCAGCTCTCCTTTTCTGGAAAATTGCACAATGCTTAGAAAATAGTATTCTAGTGTACCCCCCCCCATTAATTTTTTCTAATTTATATGATTCTTCTATATTCAATTTTAATTCAGATAAATATCGAAATATATGAAAATCTGCAAACTGAGATTTTCTTTCATGCTCGTAAAAATAACTCATATTATGTCCGTTTTCCTTAAAACAGGCGTCTCCTTTTTTGGACTTTTCTTTATATTCATTAAGGGATTTAACAACATAATGGTTTATCTGAATCGGCATTTTATCAGTTTCTACAGGATTAAAGCCCAAAACACAAACATTGTCGAATACATTTACAGGCGGAAGTTTTTGATTCTTATATTTTCCCCAGCGATAATGCATCCACTCATTTCCTTTCAAATCTGGAGCATAATCATAAATTGTATTGTAAAAACATTTTCCAATATCGGCGTACTTTTCCCAGCAAGAAAAGAAACTTTCAGTTACAAGAGAATTTTCATCACGTTCCAAAATTCCAGAAGACCCGAAATATCTCCAGTAGACAATCACAATCGGGCGCTTTTTGAATTGCTCCAAAAAATCACCAATTTTATCAAAACGATTCGGACAGACAAACTCGTCAATATCAATAAAACCTATCCATTGTGTTTCATTCTGAAATTTTTCAACACAATCCCTATAAGCAGACATCTGCCCTTGCATTACAGGCCAGTCAATCAAAGTGACAAGACCTGAATCAATATACGGAGTTAAAACAGAAAGATAATCATCGGTAGAAAAATTGTTATAAAGATAAAAATGCTCAACACCGACTATTTTATGAAATTCAATCCATTCCCTTAAATATTTTGCTTCATTTTTAAAAATTGCACATATTGAAACTTTATATTTTAAAGTTCTTTTTTCTCGTGGAAAAATGAGACTCAGTTTTATTTTATAGAAAAAAGACAACAAAAAAGAAAGCACAAGTTTTATAAAAAACTTTAAATCTATCTTTTTTGGATTGTCAAAAATCAGGTGTTTGTTTTCTGTAAGGTACAAATTGGTTATTCCTTATTATAATTTCTTGTTTTACTAAAACTCTATTTTTCTTTTATAAATTTTTGAATCAGATTTCTTTTCTGAATCTTTTATTTGATCTGTAATGTCCTCTAAAATTGTAATTTTTCCTTCTTCTATCTCTTTTTCATATTTCTCTATAAATTCATTATATTTATCACCACACCGTCTTTTATCAGAACTAATTAAAGACTGTAAAGAAAAAGTCGTTTTAGTCTCCAAAACTTTTCTATTTACAAATTTCTTAAAGACCTCATAACAGTCCAATGGCATTTCCAAATATTTTTCAATTTCATCCTGCATCGCATATTTGCTGCTTAATAAATGCTCAATTATCTTTAATGCAAGGATTATCTGATTTTTAAATGGAACTTTTATGTCATGAGCTGCATCATTTCCTATAAAACGAATTGCATGTAATTTTCCAGCTTCATCTTTTGATATTATTCCATTTGATAACAGTCTATTTATTTTTGTATTTAAATTGCTCCCTTTTATATTCTCTTGTTCACAAATAGCTTCAACAGTTGCTCTTAAACCTATTCCTGCCAATGTAAAACAACCATCCGAAATAGCTTTTAAAGTTTCAGAATATATTGATTTTATTTTTGTTGGAAGTTCATAGATATTTTCTATATTTCCAATGCCTTCAAGAGAATATGGGAAATTTTCAATTCTAACATCAGGTATCCAGTGTCCATATTCATCTACATCATAGCTTTCCGAATCAGACGAATCAGTTCTATAACAAATAGTATCGCAACCTGCACATTGTAAAACAGAATATTCTTGATACCATGAAATTTCCTCACAATGACCGCTTGTACTTTTCACAAATAATATATTGTGCCATGTCTCATGATGACATTCATTGCAATAGTTTTTTATTTTTTCGCCTTGTTTCATATTCTATTAAGGTACAATACTACGTCCCCACCATCAATTAGATACCGAGTTGCTTATTTTTGAACTATTTTTTTTCATTTTAGAATGAAAATACAGCACTTAATTTTAGTTGCAATTAAAAAATTCTAAAATCTTTTCTATTACCTTTTTCAAATCATTTTTATCAATATCATAATACAAAGGTAACCTGACCAATCTATCACTATCAGATGTTGTATGTTCATCAACTCCGCAGAATCTTCCAAACTTTTTTCCTGCAGGAGCAGTATGCAATGGAACATAATGAAATACACAGAGAATGTCATTTTTTCTCATATATTCAATAAACTCTTGCCGTGTTTTCAAATCTTTGCATTTTATATAGAACATATGCGCATTATGTATACAATCTTCCGGCACAACAGGAAGCTCAAGGACACCTTTATCAGCCAAAGGCTTTAATGCATTGTAATATGTATTCCAAGTTTTTAGACGATTGTTGTTAATCTTATCAGCCTGTTCTAATTGAGCCCAAAGGTATGCCGCATTCAAATCGCTCTGCAAGTAACTATCTCCAAAATCCACCCAGTTATATTTCGCAACCTGTCCCCTAAAAAACTGAGAACGATTAGTGCCTTTCTCTCTTAGAATTTCAGCCTTTTCAATATAGTTTTCATTATTTATTACTATTGCGCCGCCTTCTCCCATGGAATAATTCTTGGTTTCATGAAAAGAATAACAACCAAAATCTCCTATTGTTCCAAGAGCTTTTCCTTTATAGGTACTCATAACTCCCTGAGCAGCATCTTCGACAACTTTAATGTTATGCCTTTTCGCAATATCCATAATTACATCCATTTCACAGGCTACTCCTGCATAATGCACAGGACAAATAACCTTTGTCTTTTCTGTAACAGCAGCTTCGATTTTAGTTTCATCAATATTCATCGTATCTGGACGAATATCTACAAAAACGAGTTTTGCACCAGCTAGTACAAATGCATTTGCAGTACTTGAAAAAGTGAAACTCGGAAGAATAACTTCATCACCAGTTTTTATTCCGCATAACAACGCTGCCATATCAAGTGCAGAAGACCCACTTGTCGTCAGCATAACTTTTTTAGCATCAAAACGTTTTTCAAGCCATTCATCACATTTTTTTGTAAACGGACCATCTCCACAAATCTTATGATTTGCTACGGCCTGCTTCATATATTCAAATTCAGTTCCGATAAACGGAGGCACATTAAAATGTATCATCTTTAGTTTCTCCTTAATAACACTCTCTTAATTTTTCCCAAAACTGATTTACATAAAGACAGATATGCTTCCATCACTATCTGTTTTTTCGAAAAGAAAATCCCCATTGCATCATCAAAACCTTTCAGATTGTAAGAACAAGGTGATCTTAGAATACAAAAGTTTTTATAAAGATCACTAACAAATTTTCTATAATCCTTTTTTACAGATTTAAATGTTTTAGCCTTGATTGAATTGTCAATATACAAATTCAAGGCAATTGCAACCTCTTCAACCGCAAATGCCTTAAATAAATCATAAGAACCTTTATTAGCATGATTAGTTCTTATTTCTTTTGAAAAAGGATAGTTATCAACTATGTATTTATTCTTTTGCCTTTCAGAGAAGAGAATGCCTGAGTGTGGTGAAATTTTGTCATATTTTACATTTTTAGGAATTTTATCATAATCCTCTTTCCAAATACCGACACCCGTTGTCCAAGACACCAACTTACCTAATGTTTTTACAAAATCATCAAAATTAGACAATTTATAGATGTCCTTTTTTAGAGCACCGCATGAAAAATATATTACAGGTTTCTCTAAAATGTTCTCTTTAAGCATTTTTATAAGATGGTTTAAAGATCCATCTGTAAATACAGCACTGTGATTAACAAATTTTAAGTATTTTCCATCTGCAAGTTTTAAGGCTTCAAGTTGATTATCAAACATATATGCATTATTTTTTTGATACTTCAAATTATTATGTTTTTCTGCATATTCAGACATAAGCGTAAAAAACTCCGCATTGTTTCCGTTGTCCGTAACAACAACCTCAAAAAGCTCATTGTCCACATTCTGGGAATAAATGCTGTCAAGAACAGGAAACACCCACTCAATCACGCCATTTGTCGGAATGCAGAGTGAAATTAAAGGCTGGCTCATTTCTTTACACCCATAATCTTCAAATATTCATCATAGTCGCGGATATATCCATTTCCATCATAGTGCGTGCTTGCAAGTGCAAGAAGAACTGAGTACGATGAAAAATCATACATATCTTTCCAGACCATTTTTGGAAGATAAATTCCCTGCATCGGGCGGTTCAGCTCAACAACATGCTCGCCGATTCCGTCTGTAACACGCACCTTTGATTTCCCGGCAACATTGATAAGGACAAATTCACTTTCCTTGTTCGCATGCTTTCCGCGGACAACCTCGTTGTCAGAGCCATATATATAGAAGACTCTTTTTATTTCAAACGGAATATCCCGTGCTCCTTCCACAACAACAAGTTTTCCGCGCTCATCACCTAAATCTTTAAAATCCAGAAGCCTGCAAAGTTCCATGTTATCTTCCTTATAAATATTTTTTGATTTGCAATAATTAAAATAGCTGTAGTTTTTGTATGTAAAAAAATATTGATTTATAAAAATATATCTCTAATACGCTGACAAAAAGTTTAACGCTCGTTAAAAAAATGCTCACCGCACGTTAAACTTTTTGTCACCGAGCGTTAATCTTTTTATTAACGACCGTTATTAACTTAGTTAACGCTCGTTAATTTTTTTATCAACGTACTAGAGAGCAAAAAAAATCTGGCATCGGATAATGCCAGAAGAAGTGATATAAAAACCGGAAAGCATGAATGAACAATGCTTCCCAGCAAGGCTGTTCAAGCCTTATTCTACGTCAAAAGAACCGGATTCAGTTTCCAGAGGCTCTTTTCTGAATTGTTGACCGCCCATAAACTGCGTAACAACCTTTATCCTATAGCTGCCAGACACAAGATTCTGCGGCACAACGCAAGCAATGCGTGTCGAAACGTTGATTCCCAGCTCCTCCACAGCAAGCTTCACGGTCTGCGAGCTGTCATCAGTGTTCACAAAGTAAAGCCCGACATCCTGGTTTTCGCCGCAAATCTTGATGTTCACGCCTTTTATTTCAAGAAATCCGCCTTTTGTGAGCGTGTTCCCGGACTTTGACTTTACATCATAAACTGCGGTAATCGCAGGCTTTTTGGAGTTGCCCTGCCTGATTGCCGGCCGAACTTTTTCAAAATACTTGTTTGCCTCGGATGTTGTGCTTGAAGATATTTCAATCGAATGTCTTTCTGTTGAAAAAGTATCAGATTCAGACTCAAACGAGCCTTTTACCCTAAGCTGAAGCCGCGTAATTCCGTCATCAACTGTGAATGCCTCCGCCAGGCGAGCCAGCTTCGCATTGTTCACAAGATTCAAGAGGTTCAGAATCTGTTCTTTTGAAAATTCTTCGTTCAGACCTGAAGCAACTATGTCGTTCACAAGGTCTTCTAGTGAGCAAACTCCGCGAACAACGGTCATCGCATACAGTTTGTTTTTTCCATCTTTATCCGCAAGCATTTTGTTAGGATAAAGAGCTACAGGCAAATTGCCAATCTTAGAATCTATAATCTTATTAGAAAATGTATTAAATTTCATACATTTCTCCATATTTATGTTCTGATTTTCAGAACAAGTTTACTGCGAAATCTCTGGAAAAATTCTTCATCTATCTGATTTTTCTTTGATTTCTTGCTTCAAAAAGAGCTATATGCCATTAACAAAGGATATAGTTTTTTGATTTGGATTCTGAAAAGAGTCAATGTAAGCAATTTACATCTTCTTTTCGTCCGTCGCCATTTTTCCTGCGGCTTACAGGGGTCTTAAACATTCATTTTGTTTACCTCCTAAGCCTTACGCTATACGCAGGGGCATCTTTAGTTTCAAAATCCATTGAATAGCGGTTAATCAAATCCTTCAGCTTTGTTCCCGGCGGAAGGGTTTTATGAGTGGTAACCTCAAGATATTTTCCAAGAGGCGCAACCAAAGCCCAGCCATCATCAGTTTTAGATAAAAAAGTTATCGCCTGCGAGATTTCTTCTTTTGTATACAAACCGTAAGAATTTACAGGACGCAGATTCGGATTCAAAGACTTCCTAACAACAACAACTTTGTGTCCCGGGATAGCATAATGTTCAACCGGCTGACATTCAAGCGGATTAAAAATCGCCATTATATTTTTGTTTACCCGCTCTGTCAGGAAAGTTCCAAAATCTATAACCTTGTCCGCAGATTCCAGCAGCTTCTGGGAAGCGCGTGTTACATAGGAAAAATTCCTGAAATCATAATAAACGACCACAACTTTAACGCCTTCTGACTGCAAGCCGGACACCAGCGGAGTCAAGTCACCGTCCCCGGCAAACAGAACAAGCGTGTCGAAACGGTTTTCCCGTGTTGCGGAATAAAATTCTTTTGCTGTGTTAAAAACTATTGTCGTGTCGCAAGCTTCTTCCTTCAAGGCTGAATGCCCGTCCTGCTCGCGGCTTCTGAGCGGAAATGTATTTTTTTGAATTCCCGCCTCATCCAAGGCGCGGTAGTAGCTCTGGTTTTTCACGTCAACTTCGGAATTCGTTCCCATGTAAAGGCGTTTCGCTGTAAAAACACAGCGGCTTCCAAAGTCTTTTTCAATTACAGAACTAATATGATCTATCAACGCGCTGAAGTTTATTGAATAACAATTTCCATCAATTCCATCTTCAGCAAGGTAACTATACCACTTTCGTACATAGTTCCCATCCATAACAAGCAACGCACGAGTTATGCTTTCCATTGCTAACTCCTTGTAAAGCAACCGCCTTACCTTGATTTCAACGGTTATATCAAGTATATAACCATAATTTGAATATAAACAAATTATGCACGAAAGGCAAGTTTTTTTTAATTTTTGTCAGTTTTTACGAAAACCTCCCTACCCCAAAATCTCCGCCACGTTTTTACGGACCTGAGCTTCAATTCTTTTGAGCCGCTGCTCCGGCAGATTGTATCTTGGATGCTTTCTGAACGTAAAATCAAGCATTTTTCTAAGACTAGCCCTGCAATCAGCCGTTGCATAACGCTTCGCCATCTCTACAAAGTCATCATAAACACGAGGCTGCAGAGCTTTGTCGTAGGAAGCAAGTTTCTGTGCGCTGTCAAAATCATCCAGTCCCGCAAGGCTGTACAGGGAATTTCCATGGTCAAACAACGGCGCAGGCGAGACAATTTTATTTGCGCGGCTTTGAACAAGAAATCCAAAATTTCCGCAGTGCCGGTCTGTGTTCTTTATAACAGCGTCAAAAACAAGCATATCATAAAGCGAATTTTCAAAATCCTTTCCCAGCGACTTGTAAAAATCAAGAACAGCCGGAAAACCGCCTTCCCTAACAAGCCGCCCGGCAGACACGAACGAAAGTTCTTCCGATGTAAAAAGAGCGCAAGTTGAGCACAATTCACCTTTCCATTTTGAAATTCCATAAGGAACAGCCTTTACGCCCAAGGCTTGTGCAATCTGAAAGGCATAGAATTCTGAATAAGGCTCAAATCCTGTGTTGCCAGCGCCTTTTGTTCCGCCTTTGTAAAGCTGGATTTTTCCGTCACATCTGCGCCAGCATTTCGGCAGCATTCCGTTAGTAGTAAATTCCGGGCTTGAAGAAAATCCAGAACGAACCGAGCTTCCGTATCCAGTAAAAGCTATGTTTCCCAAAAGCCGGCTGAACCGGTTCTTATACAGATTGCAATTTTCAAAAGTTCCTTCAAAGCCTTCCTCCATAATCCAGTATGAATCATTCAAGGAAAGCCCTTTTGAAACTGTGATTATTCCAAGCGGACGGTTTGCGCTAAGTCCGTTCTTCGCAAGAAAAGAATCCACAAAAGCGCGGTTTTTCGGAATATTCCGTTTTCTTATCCACGAGGCAAGACTTTCTTCCGTTGGAATCAAGTCCATAGGAAGAAGATTTTTTTTGCTCTCATCAATCCAGATGATTTTATATCCAGGGTCGCTGCTTTTTGGCTCAGCGGAAAAGCGAAGCAATTTTGTATCAAAAAGTTTGAGAGTAAAAACCATCCTGCGCTCCTCTTTTCTATTATACAACATTTTATTCAAGGCAAGAAGAAGCAGGAAAAATTTATATATTATGCAGGTTCACCGCCATAGACACACCATCCCCATTGGCAGCGTTGCGCAAAAAAAACGCAAATAAAAACGCTGCCCAAAACAGGAAAATGTCCGCCGCCTGCGCACGTGCTTGAACCAAGCTCCGCCGCTATTACAGCTTTATGTCTACAGCTTCTGCACCAGCTCGTAGGAAAGCCCTACGATATTCACGCCGCCCATAAATTCAAGCTCGATATTCACGCGCTTGTTGCGGCGGTTTACAGAAACAACTTTTCCGCTCATATCTTTAAACGGTCCGTCCACAATCACAATGCGGTCGTTCGCGTCAAAAGCCACAGGAACAATTCCAACCGTGGTTCCAAGATTCAGAATGGACTTCACAATTTCAAGGTCAGCTCCCACCAAAGGATGAACCTCCTGGCTGGAAGGCAAAAAACGCAAAAATCCATTCACCTGGCGAAGAAAACGAAACTTTGAGGCGTCATTTTCTTCTGTTTCAAAAAAAACGTAGCCCGGAAAAAACAGGTCAAAGTATTCCTTGCCAGTTTTAAGGCGCATTTTTTTCTTCAGCAAATATATTGTTCCCTCAACCGGAGCTTTGAAAGTTTCAAAAAGCGAATCAACGTTTTTCTTGTACTTTTCCTCCGCTCCAGTCCGAACAGAAATGCAAAAAATACTCATTTCTACATTCCTATTTTATCATCTGTCAAAATTTCTTTAAAGCAAAAATTTTTCATAAAGGCTCAGTGCTCTTCCATAGGATGGTCTTCAAGCAGTCCTTTATGCGAAATATTCACCGCGCGGTTCAAATAATGGAAAGTTATAAAAATTCCCCACACAAAAACCAGGCAGAAACTCAGCAGGATAACTCCGTTTCTTACGGTCATAAAATACGAAACCACAACCGCAAAGCTCATCGCAAACTGAAGCGCAAGCAGAAAGAAAATCGCCGCCGGCTTTGAAAAACCGATGTTCAGAAGCTTATGATGAATATGCGCTCTGTCCGGAGCAAAAATCTTCCGATGCTCCCTGGTTCTTCGCCAGACAGCCGCAAGCACATCCGTAAGAGGAATTGAGCAAAGCAGAAGCATAACCGGGAACTGAATGATTTTCAGCTTCTGG
This sequence comes from uncultured Treponema sp., assembly GCA_934718065.1. Lineage (GTDB taxonomy): Bacteria > Spirochaetota > Spirochaetia > Treponematales > Treponemataceae > Treponema_D. Next base: position 42,278 of record CAKUZR010000009.1, on the reverse strand, counting down.
TCTGAATCATTGAACAGCGGCGCAACGGCAACCAGAAATCCCAGAGTCTGGCTTCCGCAGTCGCCCAGAAATATTTTCGCGTCAGGCTTGTTCCAGAAAAGAAATCCGGCAAGCGCACCGCAGACAATAAAATACAGAAGGCATATATTGTTGCCCTGAAACTTAAAAATCAAGCCAAGCGCAAGGCAGCAAAGGAAAGAAATTCCGCCGCAAACCCAGTCCATTCCGTCTATCAGGTTAAAGGCGTTCACAATGCTTATAATCCAGATGAAAGTAACAAGCTCGCCCACAACCCGCGGAAAATTCCACAGAAGAATAGTTTTAAAATGATTCGGACTCAGCGCAACAGCCAGAGCGGCAAGAATCTGCACTAGAAACTTAAGTTTTGCGCGAAGGTTGAAAATATCATCAACAAAGCCGAAGCACAGAATTATTCCAAAACCAACAAAAAGAGAGGCGTAGAAACCAATCTCAACAGACTTGAACAGAAAGCGGACAGAAAGCCACGTAATCAGAAACGAAGAGAAAACCGCTATGCCGCCAAGGCGCGGAATGTTTCCCTTGTGGATTTTTCGCGGATCCACCTCATCATAAAGATTGAATTTCCTGCAGATTTGAATAATAAGAGGACAAAAACAGAACGAAAGTATCGCGGATGCAAAAACAGGCAATAACATGCTGAAAACTCCATAATAACATGTATCGTTATTTTAGTCCCAATGAGCCAATGAGCCAATGAGCCAATGAGCCAATGAGCCAATGAGCCAATGAGCCAATGAGCCAATTGTACCCCATTGTTTTTTTTATTGCAAGGCAATTTTCAGTTTTGATAAAAATCTGCGGAAAATTTTACTCAAGCAGCGCAAGCGCCACCGCCGGCGAGATATTCTGCACTTTCACGTTTTGCGGCACGGCAAAAACCGCCCTTGTGTAGTTCACAATGCCTTTTATTCCGGCCTTCACAAGCCTGTCCGCCATTTTCTGCGCCTCGTTTTCATCGCAGCAAAGGAGCGCGTACTCAATTTTTTTTGCCGGACACACGCTTTCAATGCGGCTCGCAGGAAAAAGCTCGAAAGTTGAACGGATAAGCTCCACGCGGTTCAGGCTTGAATCAAACCCGGCGCAAACGCGGAATCCGCTTCCTTCAAAAAACGAATCGTCAAGCAGAGCCGCGCCAAGTCGGCCGAGCCCCACAATGCACAGATTCTTCTCCGCCGTTTCAGAAGAATTTTCCCCGTGCCTCAAAAGAGCAGACTGAATGTCTTTTTCCAGCGCTGAAATTTCGTATCCGTTTCTGTAGCCCCGGTGTCCGGCAGGAAATTCCAGAAAAGCAAAATCATAACGCACCAGAAAATCCTTCACGCCAAGCAGAAGCGCAATTTCCCCGGATGTAATCCGCGGCTTCTTCCAGTTTTTCAGAAGGTTCAGGAGCAAAATCATTCGTTTTTTTGTGGCGGCTGAAATTTTTTTCTGCATAGGATTAATAATAGCGCATTTCTTCAATATAAAAAAGAAAAAGCCCGACCGGATAAAGAATGGGAAAACGGTCGGGCTTTAAATAAGGAGGACAATTTTATCGGTCGAAACGTCGGCTGCCTAAGAAAGCAACGGAAATTCCTGTAACCGGGCGCGAAGTTTCGTAATACGAAAGGACTTCATCCGCAAACAGCTTGTCAAGCTTGTCCTGATAAGCCATTATTTTTCCAACATAATTCAATGTTGTCTGCGGCGTGCTGTCCGCGCGCACTTTGTTGGTTCCGGCATTGTACATTGCCAAAGCCGCAACCTCGTTTCCTGCAACGTTCATGCAAAAACGCAAATGACTCATTCCGTATTTTGCGCTCACAGCAGGATTAAAGAAATCTTCTTCCTTCAACTGCGGAAATGAACGGTTGTTCAGCTGAAACAGCCCGCGGTCAATAGAAGCGTTTCTATTTTTATTCACTGCGTTCACGTCGTAGCGGCTTTCTGTATAAGCCAGCGCAAACGCAAGCGAAAGCGGTATATCATTTTTTTCAGCTTCCTCAAGAATTGCCATTGCTGTTTCACGGTTTCCTGTTACATGCAGATAAAACCATTCAACTGCGGCTCTTGAATTCGGCTGCCTGTAGAGAGAAAGCCCCGCGTCGCCTGTTTTAATCTTTGCGGCTGAAAAACCAGCTTCTTCAATAAGATTATTAAAATCAGCGACAACTTCGTTTTCAACTTCTGTAGCGGCTTTTACAACCGGAACTGAAGAGTCTTTACTTTTTGCTGGCAACACAACTGCAACTACACTCGCAACCACAAGAAGCAAGCCACAAAAAATCAAAGAATTGCGACATGAGTTTTGGAAACCAGAATTTTCAATCTGATTTGTCAATTCAAACTCCTTTTGCTCATCTCTCTGCGAATAATATGACACAACATTTAGAAGTAATCAAGAGCATTTAAGAGAAAATTATTATTTTTTTACGAAAATTTAACTTTTTTTCTGAAAACTTTGCAAACATTGCGGTTTTTCGCATTTGTTACATTCCAATCAGTACAGGACAAGCTCGCAAGTTGCAGTTTCCGGGGAAAGTCCGTACTTTTTGATGTTTGACTTTCCAGCGAAATAGACATAATGGCCGTGCTTCACGTTCATTTCATTGATGAACCACTGCGTCCAGCTGTTTTCATCAAGTTTTTTGCCGGCGTCCTTTTCCATAAGCTCCGCCGCAACCGCGAATCCAAGAACGCTTGTGCAGTCTTTTATTCTTCGGGCTGTGTGAACCATGGCTTTTATGAACGAGTCCGCCTCGTCCGCGCTGGAAAAACTTTTCTGCGCCTGCGGAACAACGAACGCGAACGCGCCGGAATCCTCCAGTTTTTTCAGGAAATCGCGCATTTTCGCAAGAAGCTCCTCGTTGTAGCAGCCTTCCTCTATTTCAATTTTTTTCCATGGACACACAAGCGCGGTCAAAACTCCCACGGAAGGCACATCCTGTTTTTCAAGCTCGTCAGCCTGAACGATATTCAAATTTTCTGCGCTTACAGGCGTACCATCAGAAAGCCTGACCAGCTTGTTTTCAACAACTTTAACTAAAGGATCAAATTTCATAATTCCTCAAATAAAAAAAGACCCTTGCACGTTAAGCAAAAACCTAAGCGCAAAGGTCTTTATATTCTCATTAAAATAAATAAACTACTCTGTTAAAATCTTAATTACTTCAGCCTTGTCCTGAGTATTCAAAATCTGCTGACGTTTTTCTGCGCTCTTAAAAAGAAGACTTACCTCAGCAAGGAACTGAAGGTGCGGTCCTGTTTTGTTTACAGGCGACAAAGTCATAATGAATATGCGGCAAGGCTCCTGATCCAATGAATCAAAGTCAACCGGATTGTCCGAAATTCCAATGCAGGCAACCAAGTCGCTTACAGAATCAGTCTTTCCATGTGGAATTGCGATTCCGTGCTTCATTCCAGTAGACATCTTGCGTTCACGGTCAAGAACAACTTCGCGTGCTTCTGCTTTATTTGTAACTTTTCCAGCCTTAACAAGGATGTCAATCATCTCGTCAATAATTTCTTCTTTTGTAGTTCCCTTCAAGTGAAGGTTTACAGTATCAGTTGTTAATACAGTTCTCAAATCCATATTTTTAAGTTTATTTACAGTTATCTGTTCTGTCAAGAAAATTTATTCAATATTGAATGTAAAATTTTGCCCCGCAATATATTTTTGTGCTATACTTTCCGCATTATGACTTTAGTTGAAAAATTCAGAAGCGATATTAATAGAACAATAAAACACGAGCGCGCGGAAAACAACGGCCGCTACAACGCAAGCCGCGCCTGCGACTCAATCCAGAAACTTTTTGAACGCAATGCCGCAGTTCCAGGCGGAGTTTCCAGGGCAATAGCTTTTTACTGGCGCGACGAGTACATTGACCATTCTGAAACGCCGGAAAACGAGCCGACGGAAGAGCACACTGACAAAATCTGCGCGTTTCTTTCTTTTTTGAACGGCGCGGACGAAGGGGAAGAGATTCTTTCGGAAGGCGACCTTGAGGAAATAAACGACGCCGTGAACGATGAAGCCGAGACAATGCCTTTGGAGCAGCTCCAGTCGCTTATGGGAAAACTGGTGGAGCGCGGAATTTTATAGAGAAAAAGAGTTTCTATGACTGAGAAATATTATTCAAGCTGCGCCCAGTGCCCGCGGAAATGCGCCGTGAACCGCGCGGAAAAAAAACGCGGATTCTGCGGGGAAACTGATGAAATCCGGATTGCGGTTGCCTGCCTGCACTTTGGCGAGGAGCCGCTGATTACAGTGCACGGCGGAAGCGGAACTATTTTTTTTACCGGATGCACATTGAGGTGCGCGTTCTGCCAGAACTACCAGATTTCCCAGGACGGAACGGGAAAAACTGTTTCAAAGGAAGAATTCTGTAAAATCTGCCTGAAGCTCCAGGAAGCCGGCGCGGAAAACATAAATCTTGTTACCGGAAGCCACGCAATTCCAAGACTTGCGGAATACATTGCGGCGGCACAGGAAGCAGGATGCGAAATTCCGTTCTGCTGGAATTCCTCGGCGTTTGAAAACGTTGAAATGCTGGAGCTTCTGAAACCTTTTGTAAAAATCTGGCTTCCAGACTTGAAAACGCTGGACAAAAATCTTTCGGCGAAACTGTTCGGCGCGGCGCAATACCCGGAAACGGCGGAAAAAGCGATTCTTTGGATGCTGGAAAATTTTCCGCTTGAAACCACGGAAGAAAAGGCGAAGGACAATTACGTTGACGCGAACGGTGAAAAAGTTTCAAAAGGCGAAAAAAGAGAAAAACTGACCCAGGGCGTTATAATACGGCATCTTTTTATGCCAGGAAAATTCATGGAGACGGCGGACGTTCTTGAATGGCTGAAAAAGCACGCCGACGGAAAAGCGGTTATTTCGCTGATGAACCAGTACACTCCGGTTCCGTTTGCGGAAGACGGACCGAAACTGAAAAAACGGATGGAATCGCTGGAAGCAATTGAAAACCGCCTTGTAAGCGAACAGGAAGACAGCGACCTTCAGGATTTGATTGAAGCGTACGATTTTGAAACACTTTTCTACCAGGAACTTAGCAGCGACACGAGCTGGCTTCCGGACTTTAACAAAACGCAGCCTTTTTCAAACAAGCTGGCAAAGCCTGTGTGGCACTGGAAACACGGATTTTTGGAATCCTAACCAAAAACAATGATATTGAGCAAAAATCGCTCCCGGCGGATTTCAATTTGCTACAGATGGATTTGGCTCGCGCTACGCTTGTATGGATTCGGGCGCGCTGCGCTTTAATTGGTTCAATCGCCAAAAATCTTCGCAAATTGCCCTCCGCCTCGCGCTCTTATTTCTTCTGAAAACATAGATTTTTGGGCGGTTTGCAAAAAAATCAAAAATCTTGCGGCAGGGGGCGTTGCGGGGGAATGCGCGGAGCCGCTGGGATTTGGCGAGCCTTGAAAATTCCCCCGCAGAGGGGATAGGACGCAACGGAGTGCGGCCGCAAGGGGAGGCTTCCCCTTCCTTGTTTTCTTTTTTATTTTTTTTCTTGCTTTTTATACCATTCGGTATATAATCCTTGTATGGCAACGGAAATTTTGCAGACGGACTCAAACAAAGACCATATTTTTGAAGTTTCGCTGGGGCTTTTTGCGGAAAAGGGTTTTGATGCGGTTGGCGTCCAGGAGATTGCTGACAAGGCTGGCATTACAAAACCGACGCTGTACTATTATTTCAAGAGCAAAACCGGGCTTCTGGAGTCGATTGTGCGGCAAATGGAATCGGAGCATATCGCGGCGCTGGAATCGGCTTCCGCATACCGGCACGATTTTTTTGGCTCGCTCACGGAGATTCTTAAGGCGGAGATTTGTTTTGCGCTGGAAAACCAGGATTATTTCAGGCTAAGGGCGAATCTTAGGAATTCGGCGAAAAAGTCTGAGTCTTTCAGGATTTTTTTTCCTTTTGCGGAACGGCTTGAGGCGATAATGCTGAATTTTTTCAGGCTTTCTGCAAATGAATTTGGAAACATGAGGGGAAAGGAGGAACTTTACAGCACGCTTTTTTTGGAAAACATCTGTTCGGTGGCGAAAAAAGTGGCGGCGAACGAGCTGGAGGCAACGGAAAAGAATATCTACACGATTATACATTCGTTTGTCTATGGTTTTGCCGATTAAAATTCACAACTTGGAATTCACGTGTTATAATTTTTGAATGATGATTCTAAGCAAATCTATCTTATTCTGCGCATAGTTTGAGGAACTGAAATGAGCAATAAAAACGAAAGAAACGCTGTTTCAAAGGCGGTTGGAACTTCTATTCCTTTGGGAGCGATTTACACAAATAGAAAAGACGGCACTGTTATTGGTGAATACACGGATCTTCCTGAATTTGCGAAATTCTGCAAAAAGGCGGGGCTTTCGCTGCTTCAGCTTTTGCCGGTGAATGACACTGGAACTCAGTCGAGCCCTTACAGCGGGCTGAGCGCGTTCGCCCTTCATCCGATTTATATTGATTTGGGCGCGCTTCCGGAATTTGAGGCTTTGATCAAATCTGACGCTGACTTTAAAAAAGCGTACGAAAAAATGCTGAAGGATTTTCCTTACAACGGCCAGGGACGGTACAACTACAACGGAATTCTGGAGGCAAAGACTGCCCTGCTGAACCGGCTTTACGAATCAACTGAAATTGCAAAAAACGCGGCTCCAACTGACGAGCTTGAAAAATGGATTAAAAAGAATCCGTGGATTGCGCCTTACGCGGTTTACAAAAACTTGAAGGTGAAATACAACCAGGCCACATGGAAAGACTGGTCCGCGGATGACAGAAATCCTGGCGAAAAGGAGATTAAGGCGCGCTGGAGCGACAAGAAGCTGCTGAAAAACCATCTGTTCTTCGCCTGGGTCCAGATGCGCGCGAACGAGCAGTTCAAGACAGCGACAGACAAGGTGAAAAAGGAAGGAATCATTCTTAAGGGCGACATGCCGATTCTTATGAACGAAGATTCCTGCGACGCATGGGCTTTCCCTGGAATTTTCAACCACAACCTGCGCGCTGGTTCTCCTGTTGACGGTGAAAATCCTACCGGCCAGAACTGGGGCTTCCCGACATACAACTGGGATTATCTGAAGGAGCACAATTTTGACTGGTGGATAAGCAGGCTAAAGAACGCCGAGCAGTATTACGGAGCGTACCGCCTTGACCACATTCTTGGATTCTTCAGAATCTGGGCGATTCCTGCGCGCGACACAACAGCGGTTCTTGGACACACAGTTCCTTACGTTCCGATGACGCGCGACGACCTGCACAATATTGGTTTTGACGATGGAAGAATCCGGTGGCTCAGCCAGCCGCACGTTCCAACAAGCCTTATTGAAGACATTACATGGAACCACGAGAAGGCTGTTTCAATTCTTTCTAAATTCATGGACAGAATTGGAAACGAGGAGCTTTGGCTTTTCAAGAAAAATATTGCCGGCGACAAGGATATCTACGAGTCGGATTTGAACGCTTTCTGCGAGGGTGATTCTGCGCAGCGTTGCAAGGATGCGCTGAGCAAGGCCTGGCAGAACCGTTGTCTTATTGAAATAACTGAAAACCGATTTGTTCCGGTCTGGACTTACTACGATTCAGCTTCTTGGAAAAGCCTGAACGACGGCGAAAAGAACGCTCTTAAGAATCTTATCAGCGCGAAGGAATGGGAGCAGGACAAACTTTGGGAAACTCAGTCCGATGAAATTCTTTCCGCTTTGACAAAATCCGTGAACATGATTCCGTGCGGCGAAGACCTTGGCGCTGACCTTCCGTGCCTTCCGCATATTATGGAAAAGAACGGCATTCTTGCGCTGCGTGTAAACCGCTGGTGCAGAAGATGGGCTGAGCCTGGAAAACCGTATATTCCGCTCGGCGAGCTTCCGTTCCTTTCAGTTACAACAACTTCTGTTCACGATTCAACGACTGTTCGCCAGTGGTGGCAGGAAGACCGCGACGGCTCAAGCCTTTTTGTTCGCACAAATCCATGGGCGTTCGGAGCGGACGGCTTTGACCAGGCGAAAATCAACGAAATTGCAAACGCGCCGTTCAGTCCGGAAATTGCGGAAAGCTACTTGAAAGGCGTGGCGACTTCAAATTCAGCGTGGATTATAAATCCTCTGCAGGATTTTATGGCCATGGAGAAAAAATACTGGCTCGCGGACTCAAATGCGGAGCGAATCAATGTTCCTGGCTCGGTGAACGATTTCAACTGGACTTACAGAATGCCTGTTTCCGTTGAAACGCTTGCGAAAGACAGCGACCTGGTTGAAAAAATCAAGGGCGTTGCCGCGCTGCACAAATAAAATCAAACGGTTGAAACAAAACGAAGTTTTTCAGCTTTACCATAACTTTGGAGGAAAAAATGGGAATTTCTTACAACGAATTTCATGTAGGACGCAAAATTCGAGATATATGCAAATTTGACGAACGTCTTTATTCATCAAGCGGAAATGTGATTCTGGCAAATATGCCGGCCGTGCGAAAATTTGCTGAAAAACTTAACAATTATTTTGACTCAAAGAACCAGAAAGAAAAGCGGATTTCGGCTGGCTCAGTGAACGCTATGGGACTCATCGATGAAGTTTTCCATTATGTCTGCATGATGTACCGACGGGACAAGCAGATTGACTCTTTCAAGAACATTCTTGCCGCGCTGGAAAATTCCTTCACAAAATCAGCGGTTGACAAGCTGCTTCTTGATTTTACAAACGAATTTCCTCCGGTGGAAGTTTACCAGGGAAAAATCACGGCGGAAGAATATCTTGCAAAAAACGAAATTGACGCCGGAACAAAGGCGAGCCGCTCGAACCGTGAACAGACTCTGGAAGAGATGGTTCTTCTGCGCCTGGCAAATGAAAACCCGGCTTTCAAGCCTTTCAGCGTGCTTTTCAGCGACGTTGAGCTTCAGAAAAATCCGGTTTACAACAAAGCCTGGGCAATGGTTCAGCAGGAATTCCAGAAACTGCCGAAATTCGGGCCTTTCAACAACGACCTTGTCAATATGCTGCGGGAACCTGTTGTTTTCAGCCCGAACAGCCTGAAAGGTCAGCTTGACTACATCCGCCAGTACTGGACAGATTTGCTCGGTGATTTCCTGCGCCGTCTTCTTTCCGGAATGGACACTCTTACAGAAGAAGAAAAAATGTTCATGCACTACAACCCGATAAACGGCGGCGAAGTGAACATGGAAGCCTACAACTACGACGGACTGATGAAGGAATACGAACGGTTCAGCCCGGACCGCGAATGGATGCCGCGTGTAATTCTTATGGCGAAAACTGTTCTTGTATGGCTTGACCAGCTTACAAAAAAATACAACCGCCCGATTACGCGCCTTGACCAGATTCCGGATGAAGAGCTGGACGCTTTGCGCGATGAAGGTTTTACAGGCTTGTGGCTCATCGGACTCTGGACGCGCAGCAACGCTTCAAAACGAATCAAGCAGCTTTGCGGAAACCCAGAGGCGGCGGCTTCGGCATATTCACTTTACGACTACAATATTGCGGAAAATATCGGCGGCTGGGATGCGCTTTCAAACTTGCGCACAAGGCTTTGGCAGCGCGGAATCCGTCTTGCTTCGGACATGGTTCCAAACCACACCGGAATGGATTCTCAATGGGTTGTGAACCGCCCGGATTTATTCGTCCAGAGGCGCGACCTTCCTTCTTCAACTTACACTTTCAACGGGGAAAACCTTTCATGGGATCCGAATGTTGGTGTCTGGCTTGAAGACCATTACTACAACCATTCAGACTGTTCAGTTGTATTCAAGCGCGTTGACTTCAGAAACGGCGACACCCGCTACATTTACCACGGAAACGACGGAACCGGAATGCCGTGGAACGACACTGCCCAGATTGACTTCTTGAATCCGGAAGCGCGAGAGGCTGTTATGCAGGACATTCTGCACGTTGCGCGAAACTTCCCGATTATCCGTTTTGACGCCGCGATGGTTCTTGCAAAAAAATCAATCCGAAGACTTTGGTATCCAAAGCCGGGTTCAGGCGGAGACATTTATTCACGAAGCGAATACGCCCTTTCAGACCAGGAATTCGAGGCGAAAATTCCGAACGAATTCTGGCGCGAAGTTGTTGACCGTGTTGCAAAAGAAGTTCCAGACACGCTTTTGCTTGCGGAAGCATTCTGGATGATGGAAGGATATTTCGTGCGAACGCTTGGAATGCACCGCGTATACAATTCCGCGTTCATGAATATGCTTAAAAAGGAAGAAAACCAGAAATACCGCGACTCCGTAAAAAACACAATAAAGTTCGACCCGCAGATTCTTAAGCGCTACGTAAACTTTATGAACAACCCGGACGAAGACACAGCAGTTGCCCAGTTCGGAAAAGATGACAAATATTTCGGTGTCTGCACGTTGATGGTAACAATGCCTGGACTTCCAATGTTCGGCCACGGACAGATTGAAGGATTCACAGAAAAATACGGAATGGAATTTACAAAAGCGTACAAAAACGAAACTCCGGATCAGAATCTTGTGAACCGCCACTGGCACGACATTTTCCCGCTGATGAAAAAGCGCTACATTTTTGCGAATGTAGAAAATTTCCTGTTCTACGATGTATGGGACAACGGCAGCGTAAACGAAAATATCTTCGCTTATTCAAACTCTTGCGGAAACGAATATTCTGTTGTTTTCTACAACAACAAGTACGAACGCGCGCAGGGATGGATCAAGCAGTCATGTGAATACGCTGTGAAAATCGGCGAAGGCGAAAGCCAGCACGTTGAAATGCGCTCAAAATCAATTTCAGAAGGACTTGGACTTCACGCGGAAGACAATAAATTCTGCATTTTTAGAGAACACCGCTCAGGCCTTTGGTTCGTACGCCGCAGCCGCGAAATATGCGAGCGCGGAATGTACATCGGTTTAAACGGATTTGAATATCAGGTTTATATGGATATCCACGAAGTTTCCGACGGAGCTGACCACAAATATCAGATTTTGTGCGACACTTTGCAGGGCAGAGGCTGCTACGACCTTGAAACTGAATGGGAAGAAATTTGCTACCGCGAGCTTTACCAGCCGTTTGCAAACTACGCAAATTCAGTTTTGCTCGGAATCCACGAAATCTTCAATCCGGTTTCCGGAAAAATTTCAGAGCAGGAAGCTAAAAAGCAGCTGAAAGACCTTGTTTCAACCGCAAAAGAAGCCGCAGTTCAGTTCTACACAGTTGCGAACAAATTTGCCGGAGACGAAAACCTTTCTGAACCGGAAAAGCAGCTGAAAGAATTTGAAAAGCTCGCTGAAAAAATAATCTGCACCGCGCTTAGCAGCAAGGCGAAACCGGCGACCGACATCATTGCGGCTCTTAAAAAAGCAAAAAATGCCGGCGCATATTTCGATGTTCTGTTCGCAACGGACAAAAATCTTGCGGAACAGCTTATCTGCTTTGCAATGGTAAAAGAATATGCTGAAAAAGGTTTTGCAGAAAAATGGGCGTTCGCACGTAAATTCAGCGACTATCTTTCTTCAAGCGGAATAAATCTTGGCGACTCACGCGGAAACATCGGCAGGCTGTTCGTTCTTTCTTCTGTGTGCAGCGCAAAAGCCATTGAAAAAGATGAAAAATCGGCATTGTACAACATTGTCAAGCTGCTGACCGAAGGCGAAAAAGCAAAAATGCTTACAGGCGCAAATCTTTACGACGGAACTGTATGGTTCAACAAAGAAACCTGCGACTGGACATTGGCCCACGGATTCGCAATCGCGCTTCTTGACGAAAAAGAAAGCAAGGCAACGCTTGAAGCTTTCAGCGCATTGGCAAAAGCAAAAGAAAAGGCTGAATACAAATGCGACTTGTTCATCAAGCCGTTTGCGCCAAAAGCGGCGAAAACAAAGGCAAAAGCTGAAAAAACTAAAAAAGCTGAACATCCAGCAAAGGCTAAGAAATCTAAAAAATAGTAAAAATTAGCCGGAAACAAAAAAATCCTGCGAATTGTGAAGTGCGCTTCATTGATTCGCAGGATTTTTTTTAGCCTAAATGTCTAGTTTTTTGTAAAAAAAATAAAAGCGCAGGCAGATTTACAGTTTGTGAAGATTTTTGGCGATTGAACCAATTAAAGTGCGGAGCACCCAAATCAATACAAGCGCAGCGCGAGCCAAATCCATCTGGAGCAAACTGGAAATCTGCCGAAAGCGTTCTTTCAGAATTTACAAAAAAACTCGAAATTAAGACTTTTTACAAAGCTTCAATAATTTTCTTAATTTCAGCGGAATTCTTTGCGCAAGGCCTTCCTGTTTTTGAAACCTTAAGCGACTCCTGAACAGAATCCGGCATTTCCGGAGTTTCACCGATTATGTGGTGAATGTATTCAGAAGAAAGGCTTGGATGGTCGCGGGCAATCAGAACCGTCGCATATTCTTCGTCAAAATTGATTTTCTGAATTTTAGTGGCAGCATAAGCGCGCGCAGTGTGGCGGTCGGCAAATATTTTGTATTTTGTAAAAAGCTCCTTTGCGGCGGAATCAGCTTCCGTGGAAGACACATCAGTAGGAAAAACAAAATGGCGCATCATCAGCTTGTTCGCGGAAAAAATATCTTCCAGGCGCTCAAGATTTGAAGGCTCCGCCGGATCAGCGGTCGCACGCTCCTTCAGCGGCACAAGAGAATCCAGAATCACCGGATTTCCGCCCGGATTCACCGCAAGCTCATCAGTTGAAGGAAGAACAAATCCGTTCAAAGGAAGCGCAAACTGCCAGGCGTACAAACCCGCCACAACATTGCTGTAGTTTCCGGCCGCCAGCGCGTAGTAAATATCGCTGTGGACTTTGTTTTTTATTCTTGAAAAAGCGAACGGATAAAAAAACGCCTGAGGAAGCAAACGCCCGATATTCGCAGTGTTTGCGGCTGTAATGCAGTTTTCCTTCACAAAAGCGGAGTCGGAAAAAATCTCGCGCGCCACCGAATGACATTCTTCAATTGAACCATCAATTTCAACAGGATAAATATTTCCGCCGTTCCAGACATAATCGCTTTCCAAAACGCCGCGCACATTTCCCTTGTCGCAAATCACAACAGCCTTAAGATTCTTTTTGCCGCGCAAAGCCCACGCAAGACTTGCGCAAAGTTCGCCGCAGTCAGAAACACCAACAAGAACAGCCTTTCCGCCCTTCAGCTGAAGAATTGTGTCCAGACACGCCGCAAGATAAGAAATTCCAAAATCCCTGTGGTTTCCGGTCGGAGTATGGTTCAGTTCAAGAAGAAAAAAATTTTCGCCAAGCTGCTTTATTTCCGGCGAAAACGGAAAAGCACGCGTAGCAATTGTTTCGCAAACGATAGGAGAAAATTCATCATTTATAAATGCCGAAGTAAGAGTTCCAGCAATCGAGCTGAACGAAGTGTCCTCGTTCACATTTAAAAGCCAGCGGCGCAAATCCTCCGTTTCAGAAGGAACATACAGCCCGCCGTCCGGCGGCATACAATTCAGCACCGCCTGGGCAAAGTTGACTGATAATTTTTTATTTCTAGTGCTTGTGAATTTCATCGCTTTATTATACCAAAAACGATATTAATATGGAAACAATAAAGACTATTTTTATTTTACCGATACTAAGAATGGAAGGTTTTTAATGCGAAAAGTTATTTCATTGGTTTTAGACTATTTTCTTACGCTGCTTGTAGGATTTGCAATCGGAATGTTCATCTGCGTCCAGTATTTTGACAGCATAAATCTTGTTGCCGGCGAACGATTTTTTGTTTCAAAAGAAACATTTGTCCTTGGAATCTTCTGCACTCTTCCAGTGATGTTTTTGCTGCTTCCGTTTGCGCTCGTGCTTTATAAAATCCGGCACAGAGACAGCCCGGCGGCAAGCTTTGCAACTTTCGCAATCCTTTCAATATTGAACTGGTTCGTGCTTTATCCTGTTACGCTGAAACTTCAAACTTTGGCTGAAAAAAACTTTTCCGAAACCGCAGGCTTTTCAAAACTGAATGAACTGACTCCGGGATATTTCCGCCGCTCCAGCGGAAACCTTTATTTTTTCAACAAAAAAACTGAAGAAAATTCAGCGGACGTGATTATTTTAAAAGATTCAGCCGGCCAGCTTGACTTTGCAAAAGAAGAAAAACTCGACGTTTCTGCAAATTCTGATTTCTACAAAAATTCCAGCCCGTTCCGCGACCCATTGGTAAAAGAAACGATGACAGGAATTCCCTACCGCGCAATAAACATTTTCCATTCAATAAAAACCCAGGCAGTCCGCGCCTGGAGTTACGGAATAATTCCGTGGCTCTGCTTCAGCTCAATAGGCTTCGCATTATGCTCGCTCTACAGCCTGGTAAAATTCAGTTCGTGGCGGATGGTAAACGCATTGGCCGCGCTAATTTTTTCAGGAGCGGTGCTTTGGTTCAACGATTTTTATTTTTCCGCGGCAAACAGCGCAATGCGGAATTTTCTTCAGTCGTTCTTCTACGAAGGCGGAAAACTTGGATTTTTTATCGCCAATGGAATTGAATTTCCGCTGATGATTATAAATCTGCTTTTCGGCGTTATTTTTGCAGCAATCGGAATTACGACCGCAATTCTAAGAAACAGGCAAGGAAACTAAAATGAAAAAACGAATCAGAAATTTTTTAATAAACATCGCATTCTGCATTTTTGTGTTCATTCTTTGCATGGTTTTAGGATATTTTTTCACAAAACGCCCGGAACTCACCTCAGGCTCGGTCGGAACATTTAAAATCCTTTCCTCTGTGAAAATTTTCTGCCTCGTAATTCCTTCAGTTTTCGCCGCAAGCGCAAACGTGGCATGGTGCATTGAATTCGGACTTCACCCGGAAAACAGCCGCCTCAGATTTTCCGACGCAATGTTTTCCCGCTACAAAAGCGTAATCATAAATTCCCTGATTTTTGTGCTCATCATAACCTGCGCAACCGAAATATTTCTTCCGCAAATCAACGCAAAGCTGAAAAACCTGGAATTCAAGCCGAAACTTATGCGCGAATACCAGAGTTCCGCAAAATTTTTCTACGAAAACAAAAACTACGAAACAGCGTTCCAATACGCAAAACTCGCCTACGAAATCGACCCGAAAGACAGAACAAACCAGGAAATTCTTTACATAACCGAAGCCTACAACGACCGGAAAGAAGAAATTTCCGCCGCGCTGAAGAAAAAAATCAACGAGCTTACGTTCGGCGAATCGAATTTCAGCCTTGAAGAGCAAAAAATCGAAGCGGTAAAAACGCCTTACAAATCATTCGAACTTATGAACGCCGCAAAAACCTGCCTTTCAAAAAAAGACTGGTTCGGCGCGCATTATTATTCCCAGCTCGCGCTAAAATCCGCCGGAACAAAAGACATAAACATTTCAGAATTAAAGCAAATTTCCGCGGAAGCGTGGAACAAACTTGACCAGGCGAAGGAGCTTGGCACTTCCGAGGAGCAAAAAATCTTCGCAAAAAAATATGAAGGCTACGTTTCGCTTGTGAACGGCGACATTCTCCGCGCATACTACATTTTCCACGCGCTTTCGCTTGAATCAACAAAACTTTCCGCCGACCCGGACATAAAACGCTACCTTGAAATCTCCAAGAAACTTCTTGAAAGCCAGTATTTTTTCCGGGACGAAACAAAAAATCTCCAGGCATACGAAACCGCCGCGAACGTCTATTTCAAGCTGAAAGAAAACGAAAGTCCGGACACAACAATTTATTTTATCCATGGAATCACAACCAGCCGCGCAACTTCAAATATGATTCTGTATCTCCGCGGCCTTGAAATCATAAAGCTGGATGAATTCGGCAACGTTGTTTCCGGCCACTACGTTCCTTACGCAAAAATGACCGCGCTCCAGACCGAACTCCTGGACGAAGACACAAAATCTCTTCTGAACACCGGCAAAAAAAACGAGGCAGTTCCGTACATTCTTTTAAACTCAGTTGACAGAAATTTCCCGGAACAGATAATCAAGCCGGAATTCAAGACAGGCTACAAAAATTCCGAGCTAAGCGGCTTCCACATCCTAAAAATGCCGTTCAGCGACTTCGAGCTGATTGAGCAAGCCTCAAACGGCGCCGACACGATGAATTTAATCTCCCTGTTCAATTTCGCAGGCAAAGCGGAAAAATACGGCTACTCCGAGGAATCATTTTTCCACATTCTTATGAACCGAATGCTCCGCCCGCTTTACATCCTGATTTTGTACATCGTAATCGCATATCTTGCGTGGCATTTCCGCCTTGAAGAAAATTCCCTTTTCAAGTTCAAGTGGATCGCGATTTTTCCGCTGCTCGCCGCCGCATATTTTTGCCTTTACCAGCTTGCGCTCTGCCTTTTCAAGTTCATAAACTACGGACTTTTAGGAATCGCCGGCTCTTCGCTTTCACTTGCCGCCGGAACTTTTGTCTACATTTTGATTTTCGTAATCGTTTCAATATTCTTTTTGTCGTGCAGAAATTCTTCCGGAAAATAATATTTTTTATGGCGTTCCCGGCTCAAACGCCGGTCGCTATGTCCAGGGTTCGCTAACGCTCATTGCGGGCAAAATGCCTCAGCATTCCGCCCGCAACAGCCTGCGGCTGCCCTTCCCAGCGCTAACGCATCCGCATACATTTTATTTCTTCCGCCATCTTCTGAACGCCCAGTTCTGTTCCGCCGCCCAAAATTCCTTTGCAAAGCGCGGAAATAAACGGACGCGCGGCAAGACATTTTTTTGCGCCAAGGCTCATCGCCGCCTGAATGTCGCGTTTTCCGCGGATTCCTCCGTCAACCCAAAGCTCACCGCAGAAAGATTTTAAAATCTTTCCGTTCGCCTGCAAAAATTCCGCGGTCGAGCCAGTTTCCGTCAGAACCCTGCCGCCATGGTTTGAAACAACAATAATTTCAGGCTTCAGTTCCCGGCAAAGCTCAATGTCTTCCTTTGTAAAAACGCCTTTTATCATCAGCGGAAGTTTTGAATATTTTCTGAATTCGTTCAGCTGGGCCGCGGATTTTTTTTCAAGTTTCGCCTGGTTCCGCATTGAAACAATATTGAACGCGTCAATATCAATTCCAGCGGCAAGCGCATCTTCCCGAATCCAGTCAATCCGCTCAAAAAGCCGCCCGGCCGGATACGGCTTCAAGAAAAAATATGCCTTGCAGCCAAGTTTCTGAACCGCTTCCACACCGAATTTCAGTTTTTCATCAGGCGCGCCGTCGCCAACGCACACAGAAATTTCCGCTTTTTGCGCCGCCGAAAAATACGGAAAATAAAAATCCGCCTCGTTTCCAAAACCAATGTTCTGAACCGCGCCAGTAACCGGCGCAATCCCAAGATTTTCAGGGTTCACTTCAAGCGGCTCTTCAACAGGAATTTTATTCCAACCTTCGCAGTTCAAAATAAAATTCCGGCTGTTTTCAACTCCGCCCATTCCCGGCATCTGCCCAACGCATCCGCGACCAAGGCAAACCTTGCAGAAACGGCATTTAAAATTGTTTTCCGGCACGTTTAGTCACCAAAGCAAATTCCAACCGAACGTCCAGTCGCAATAAGCGGATCGTCAAGCTGAATATTTTTTACCTTGCCGGCGCACGTTTCCAAAGGAATTCCAACAATCTGGTTGTTCTGCATTGCCACAAGCTGGCCAAATTCACCGCGCGCAAGAAAATCCGCTGCCGCAACGCCGAACTGCGTTGCAAGAACTCTGTCGTACGGGCTAGGAGTTCCGCCGCGCTGCAAATATCCCAGAACAGAAGTGCGGCTTTCAAGTCCTGTAGCGTTTTCAAGCTCTTTTGCCACGCGGTAGCCAATCGACTGAACCATTTCCGCACGAGCTTTTTTGAAAGTTTTTTTGTCCATCTTGGCCTCTTCCTTTGAAAGAGCGCCTTCCGCAACAACTACAATAGAAAATTCCTTTCCAGCATCGCGCCGGGCAAGAACATTTTTTGCCACAGAATTTATATCATACGGAATTTCCGGAAGAAGACAAACATCGCCGCCGCCAGCAAGCGCGGAATATAAGCCCAGCCAGCCAGCCTTGTGTCCCATCACCTCAACAACCATTACGCGGCTGTGGGAATGCGCTGTTGTGTGAATCCGGTCAATCGCCTCAGTCGCAACATCAACCGCCGTATGAAAACCGAATGTAACATCCGTTCCAACAATATCATTGTCAATCGTCTTAGGAAGTCCGATTACGTTCAAACCTTCTTTTGCAAGCAAACTTCCTGTTGTGTTCGTGCCGTTTCCGCCCAGAACAACAAGCGCGTCCAGCTTCCATTTCTTGTAGTTCTTTTTTATAGCTTCAATTGGCAAAAGTCCTGTTTCAGGATTCGGCACCGGATTTTTAAAAGGCTTCTCGCGGCTTGTTCCAAGCAAAGTTCCGCCACGCGTTAAAATTCCGGAAACAGTTTCCGAAGTGATTGGAAATCCATCACCGTTGATAAGCCCGCGGTAACCGTTCTTGATTCCGATAATTTTCATTCCATAATTAATCATTGCAGAGCGGCAAACACCGCGGATTGCTGCATTCAAGCCAGGAGCGTCGCCCCCGGAAGTCAAAATTCCAAATGTTTTTACGGCAGATTTATTTTTCATACTGAAATTATAACCTATTTTCTTTCAGTTGTAATTCAAAATTTGCATAAAAACAAAACTTCAATATAATTTAACTATGTAAAGAAAACGGAAAGGCACGATGATTTTAAGCGAAATTATAAAAGCAAGCACAAAATCTTTTTTTTCAGGCGCGGACGAAAATTTCATGTATTTTTCGGTTCCGGAAAATTTAATGGATTATATCTGCAAATATTTTCCGGCTGAAGGAACGGTCATCAACCTTGCGGAAGATTTTTCGCCGGCAAAACCATTCCTTGGAATTCTTTCAAAATTCAAGCCAACCGAGCGCGATGTCGCCGAAAACGCCTATATGCTTCACAAAAGCACGTTTATTTCATACTTTAAAACAGGAATTGCCGACCGCAGGCTTGACCTTGCCATAACCGAGGAAATTTTTTACGAAAAACTCCGGATGAAAAACACAATAACCGCGCTTTTCAAAAAATACGCCCGGGGATTTTTTTACATTCTGAACGCGCAGCTGCTTCCGGAAAATTCCATTCAAATTCTGAAAAAACTCGCAAAAGAAAAACTGAACTGCAAGCTGATTTTTATTTTCAACTACATAAGCATTGAAGAAAATTCCACCGTGAACGAATTCTACCAAGAAATCTCAAACGACAAGAACTTTTTTGAAATCACAGATTTTGACAAATCCGTAAAATTTCCGGGAAAATGCAAAGCCGCAAAAAAGCCGGGCTTTAAAACAATACTTTCATTCCTGAAAAACTGCCGGTATTTTCTTTGCTACGAACAGGCTGAAACTTTTCTGAACTGGTTTGAAAACGAGGCGGATTCCTTCAACTTTACGAAAATTCAGCTCAGGGAAATTCAAGTTGAGGCGGGAATTCTTTTCTACAGAGCCGGAAATTTGGACAGCGCGCTTTTTTATTTGAATTCAGTTCTGGAAAACCACAAAAACGATGAAATAGAAATCAGCGCGTTCTACTGCCTTTGCCTTTTAAACTACGAGCGCAGCTCAAACGCGGAAGCTTTAAAATACGCAAAACTGATAAAAAAAAGGCTGATAAACAACCAGGAAAATCCATTTTTCGCGCTGGCAACAATGATGGATTACATAATCACGCAAAAATCCGACACAACCGATTCAGTTTCACGCTACGAGCACACGCTGAATCTTCTTGAAAAACAGTGCCTTCTGAACAACTATCTTTACACGCTTCTTGTTGTTCCGTGGCAAACCTTGAACGACTACGACACGCCCTACAATATGATGCCAAAAATTGAAAAAGCGATTGAAACCGCGGAATTTCTAGGTAACGAAGCCGGACTTTCAACCGCCTACAACTGGAAAGGAATTCTGCTGCTTCACAACGGAAACACAAAGGAATCACCGCTCTGGTACCAGAAATGCAACGAGCTGCGCACAAAAATCGGCGACCTTTACACAATAATGAAAATCAGAAACGGGCTTGCCTACGAAAATCTTATTGCCGGAAGATTCAAGGAATCCTACGACCGCATAAACAGCTTCATCAGAAGAATCACGGAAATCAAGGACAACGCTGAAATAATCATCACCGTTTCAAATTTGGCGAACGCGCTTCTGTATTCACGGCATTTCAACGAGGCGTACATTTTCTACCAGAAAATTCTGCGCTTTCTGTATATGTTCGACATGGAAAATCATACGGTGAATTCATTCCTGCCGGAATACAACGACATTTTGTCTTACAAAACGCTGCTTGAACTTTCGCTTGGCTACATAACGCGCGCGCGAATCAACTACCAGAACATAATCCACAACGGAAAGCCGACAACAACAATAAATTCGCCGATCCGCCATCTTATCAACGCTGAGCTGAATCTTACCGACGGAAATTTTGAAAAAGCCCTGAAAGCGATGGACGAATGTGACGCAATTTTCGCAAAATTCAGTTCTTCGCAGAACTACCGGCACGTTTTTGTTTACTACGAATTCGCCTATGCGCTGAAAAAAACCGGTCATCCTGCTGAAGCGGAAAAATTCTTTCAAAAAGGATTCACCCTGGCAAAAAAATCTGATTTGCCATACTACACAAAAGAAAAAGATTCGCTTGAAATTGACGAATATTTCAGCAGCATTGAAAAATTCGCTCCGGTGAACATAAATCTTTCTGCAATTGATGAAAAAGCCGAAAAAGACAAGCTTATGACGCAAATGCAGAAACGTCTGCGCGACTCGCTTTTTCTGAACAAAATAATGATGCTCGGCTCGGACGCAAGTTCAATGAAAAAATACTGCTCTAAAATTGTTTCCGAACTTCTGGACTACATCACGGCGAACGCTATTTTTATTGCGGAAAAACATTCTGAAAGATGGATTCTGCTCGCACATTCCACAAGGAACAACGAGCCGGAGCCCCAGCAGGAAAAATGGAAGAACTTTGACGCGCAAAAAGAGCTTAGCAAAAACGGAAGCAGCCTGAGCTACATTCCCGAAGAAGACATTTTTTACGCAAATATTTCAAAATACGATTTTTACGGCGCGATTATTATTATTCCAAGCAAAAGCGCAAATATTCCGGAAGAAGAAATGAACATTCTGAACATCGCAATCTCAAACATCCAGGCGCAGCTTGTAATGCGAAACCAGAACGAGCATCTTCTGCGGATTTCTTCAACTGACCAGCTTTCCCGACTGAAAAACCGCCACGCGCTGCATGAAAAACTTGCAGTTGAAAGCGAAATGATCCGGCGCTACAAAATCAAGAACGAAAAGAAATTCCAGCTGAGCATTTGCTTTATTGACCTGGACAACTTTAAAAATATCAACGATACTTTCGGGCATGAAGCCGGCGATTTGATTATCTCGAAATTTTCAAGTCTTCTGCGGAAAATTTTCAGAGGCGTTGATTTTATTTCCCGTTTCGGCGGCGATGAATTCATAATTCTTCTGCCGAACGCAACTTCGGAAGAAGCGAAAAATGCGGCGGAACGATTGAAATCTGCACTGGAAAAAGCCGATTTTTTCA
Source organism: uncultured Treponema sp. (assembly GCA_934718065.1). Taxonomy (GTDB): domain Bacteria; phylum Spirochaetota; class Spirochaetia; order Treponematales; family Treponemataceae; genus Treponema_D. Next base: position 20,716 of record CAKUZR010000009.1, on the reverse strand, counting down.
TTCCGGAAATCGAAAAACTTTTGTCGCGCAAAATTGAAATTCCAGCCTCAAAAAAAATTGGATTCAGCATGGGAATCGCTTCAAATTTCGACCAGGAAAACGCCGCCGACCTGGAAAAAACGCTTTCCAACGCTGACCACGCGCTTTACCAGTCCAAGGAAAACGGCAAAAATCTGATTACCGTGTGGAAAGAAGAAATAAAAGCGTAGGCAGATTTGCAATTTGTGAAGATTTTGAGCGATTGAACCGATTAAAGCGCATCGCGCCCCGATTTTTACAAGCGAAGCGCGAGCTCAATCCATCTGGAGCAAATTGAAAATCTGCCGATTTCAGGATGAATATTCTACTTGCTAAGAAGATTGTTCAAACTTTTTACAAAGTCCGCCGGATCTTTAAGCTCAACGCCGGCAACCAGAAGCGCCTGGTCAAGAAGAACTTCTGAAACATCGGCAATAACCGCCTCGTCGGAAGAATCCTTGATTTTTGCAACAATCGGATGTTCCGCATTGATTTCAAGAATCGGCTTAAGCTCAGGTCCGTTCTGTCCCATTGCTTTCATCATCTGAACCATCTGCCAGCTTGGATCGTTCTGGTCAACAACAATGCAGGAAGGATTTTCGCCGGTCAAAGTTTTTGAAAGGCGGACTTCCTTGACTTTTTCACCAAGAGCTTTCTTGATTTTTTCTGTCACAGGCTTAAATTCTTCTTCCTTCTTTTTAGCTTCTTCCTTGTTGATTCCCAAATCTTCATCGCTTCCGCTTCGGTTCACAGCTTTAAGCTCGAAATCCTTGTATTTTCCGTAGCCGCCGATAACAACTTCATCGATATCGTCGTCCATAACAAGAACTTCAAAACCTTTTTCAACATACGCCTTCAAAAGCGGATTTGCGCGCAGATTTTTCTCGTCGCTTCCAGTGATGTAATAAATCGCCTTCTGCTCAGGCTTCATTCGGCCAACATATCCGGCAAAACTTGTGTAGTTTCCATCGCCAGTTCCGCTCGCGTCAGTTGACTTGAACCGAACGATTTCAGCAATTTCATCGCGGTTCGCATAATCGCTGTACAAGCCTTCCTTCATCGGGCGGTTGTAGTTCTTTACGAATTTATTCCATTTTTCAATCGCTTTTTTCTGCTCGTCGGTGCGCTTGCCTTCTTCAACTTTTTTAGCGGCATCCGCATCCTCGCCCATCTTCTTGAATTCGCCAAGCAGTTTTTTCACAGAAGAGCTGCGGATATTTTCAAGAATTCTGTTCTGCTGAAGAATTTCACGGCTTACGTTCAGCGGCAAATCCTCTGAATCAATTACGCCGCGCACAAAACGCAAATACGCCGGAAGAAGCTCGCGGTCATCATCAGTAATGAAAACCCGCTTTACATAAAGCTTCACGCCGCTCTTGTAGTCAGCCTGATACATATCGAACGGAGCAACCTGCGGAACAAAGAACAATGTTGTATATTCCAAAGTTCCCTCCGCATGAGTATGGACGTAATGCAGCGGCTCAAGTCCGTCGTGGCTGATTGTCTTGTAGAATTCGTTGTAGTCTTCAGGCTTCAGCTCGCTCTTCGGTCTTTTCCAAAGCGCGCTGGCCGTATTAACCTGGTCAACTTTTTTTTCTGTTGAAGTAACATTTCCCTTGTCGTCGTATTTATTCTGGTCGTAATGAAGATAAATCGGGAACGCAATATGGTCTGAATATTTTTTTACCAGCTCCTCAATCTTCCATCTTGAAGCGTAATCCTTGCTTTCATCGTTCAAGGTCATGACAATTGCAGAGCCAGAAAGCTCCGGCTTGTCGAAACCATATTTTTTGGCAATTTCACTTTCCTCGCTGACTTCATCCAAATCGTAAGAATTTGTTCCGTCGCTTGACCAGTGCCAGATTTTTCCGTCGCCGGCAGCTTTTCTTGTGTAAACATCAATTTTTTTCGCCGCCATGAACGCTGAATAAAAACCAACGCCGAACTGACCAATCAAATTTGAATCCTTTGAAGCCTCGCTCGTGAGCTTTGAAAGAAACGCTTTTGTTCCTGAACGCGCGATTGTTCCCAGGTTGTTCTGCAAATCCTCGTCGTTCATTCCGATTCCAGAATCCTGAACCACAAGAATTCCTTCCTTTTCGTCAAAAGAAATATCAAGGCGCGGTTCAAATTTTATATTTTTATAAGCCTCGTCGGAAACTGTAAGATATTTCAGCTTATCCAACGCATCGCTGCCGTTTGAAATAATTTCGCGAAGAAAAATATCCTTGTTTGAATACAAAGAATGGATAAGCAGCTGCAAAAGCTGGTTCACTTCCGTCTGAAATTCATGTTTTGCCATTTTTGAAAAAAACCTCTTTGAATTTTATAAAAATCTTCTATTTTAAATATAAGAAATAAAAGTCAAAAAAGGCAAGTTTAAATTTGTTCCAGAAGAAATTTAATTTCCAGCGCAGGCCCGGGCAAGAATTGAAACAAGCTCCGGATAATTTTTGCGGAGCTGCTCTGAATTCATATTCACCATCGCCTCGAATTCCGTGTGAAAAAGCTTGTCTTTCCCCGAAATCGGCATATATTCCGCCTTGGACTGAATGTAAAAATGCTCGATGCAGCCGCGTGGAAGCACGTAAACGCGGGCGGTTTCAAAAGCGGCAAGAATCAGATTCGTCAAATTGAAAATCAGAGGAATTGTCCGCGCCAAAGGAATCGGCAGAATGTCCTGAAGTTTTTCGTTCAAGGAAATTATTCCCATAAGCACAACGGTTTTAAAAGTGTCCAGGCCTTCCGGCTTTTCATATTTTTCGTAAAGAGCTTTAAGTTTTTGAACAAAAACATCAATTTCCGGGCTGATTGAAAAATCAATCTGAACGGCAGCTTTTCCAATTTCAACAAGAAAGCTTTCAAGGCGGTAAACCAGTTTTTCAAGCGAAACTTTTGAAGGAACTCCGCGGCGGGTAAAAAGCGAACGGTAAAAAGGAAGCTGCTTTTCATACTGTTTTTCAAGCCAAAGAGCCGGCCTGGAATCCGCGCATACAACATCCCGAAGTTTTCCGGCGAACAGCGAATCCATGTCCGTAACAATCCGTCCGTCAGTTCCAAGCAGCGAGCAAACCGTAAAAAACACGCCAAGCTCATCTTTTCCGCCAACATCGATAACGCTGGTTCCAACAACGCCAGGAAGATTTTCCATGCAGTTCAGCAAAATCGTGAACATCTGCTGGTCGGTGTAGCCTTCAACAAAAATCTGGTTGTCGCTGAAAAAAAACTGTTTGTGGTAAGTATTGAACCTAGGCAAAAACCGGCGGAGCAAAGACTCGGCGGTTTCATCAAGCGAGTCAATATACGTTGGCACGCGGTTCACGTGGCAAACCACAACGCCCAGAATATCTTCCGCAAACCGCAAGTCAATAAAATACGGCGAATGAGTAATCAGAAAAAACATTCTTCCGCTGTCATTTTTTGCAGCCTTGCGGATTTCGTTCATAAAAAAAAGCTGAAACTGCGGATGCAGATGAAGCTCCGGCTCGTCCAGAATCAGAACCGAAGATTTCAAGCCGTACAAAGCAACCAGAAGCGTAAGAATTTCCTTCAGTCCGTGACATTCGCCTTCCTGAAGTCCGTACTCAATATCCCAGGCTTTGTTCACCACAACCGGAACAACGCTTCCATCCTGATTTTTCTTGAATTTCACAGTTTTTCCAAACATGCTCGAAATAACTGTTTCAATTTTTTTGCAAAGCTCCGGGTCAGTTTTCAGTTTTTCCAGAAGCTCATTCTGGTTTGAACGCTCGGAACGCAAAAAATCAACTTTAAAGCCTTTCTGTTCAAACTGAGATGAAATTTCTTCCGCAAGCAAAGTTTTTCCGGAGCCGTTCGGCCCGACAATCAAATTCACCTGATTCCACTTTGACTTTTTGAATGAGGCTTTTCCCCAAAGGAAAGGAATTTTCACCTTAGTTTCAACTTTTATCATATTTCAGTCCTTGCGACGAACTTCAAAATCGATTTTTGCTTTTTTTGCGGCGGCATCGTTTCTGCGCTTGTATTTTTTGTAGAGAATTTCCTGCGCGCGCTTTTTCATCTCCTCGTTTTTGCAAGGAATTTCGTTCCACTGGCCGCTTTCAGAAAGCATAAGCGCGTTCACGTTGTCCTCAAAATACGTTTCAAGAATATTTTTCACTTCCTTGAATACTGAAGAATCCAAAACCGGGAACATAAGCTCGATTCTGCGGTCAAGATTTCTTGGCATCCAGTCCGCGCTGGAAAGGTAAAGCTCCGAATCGCCGCCGTTCTGGAAATAGAAAATGCGGGAATGTTCAAGGTAGCGGTCAACAATTGAAACAACCTGAATGTTTTCGCTAAGCCCTTTTACGCCTGGAACAAGCATACAGATTCCGCGCACATTCAGAAGAACTTTTACGCCGGCCTGACTCGCCTTGTACAAGGCTTCAATAATTTCTTCATGCGTAAGGCTGTTCATTTTCGCCATAATCAGCCCAGGATGCTCGGAGTCGCTTCTGTCAATTTCACGCTGAATCATTGAAAGCAGTTTTGACTTCAATGTTACAGGCGCCATCGCAAGCTGGTTCATATTCTGCAAAGTTGAATAGCCGGTAACAAGGTTGAAGAACAAAGTTGCGTCGTTCACAATTTCGTAGTTTGCGGTGAACAGAGAAAGGTCTGAATAAATTTTCGCGGTTTTAGGATTGTAATTTCCTGTGGCAAGATGCGCATAACGCTGAATCGTGTCGTTTTCACGCCGCATAACCATAATTATTTTTGCGTGGACTTTCAAATTCACCAGTCCGTAGATTACCGTTACTCCGGCGTTTTCAAGCTCCTTTGCCCAGCCGATATTCCGCTCCTCGTCAAAACGGGCTTTCAGCTCAACAAGAACAACAACCTGCTTTCCTTTTTGAGCCGCCCGCTCCAGCGCGCTTATAATCGGAGAATCTTTTCCGGTTCTGTAAAGTGTCATTTTTATTGCAAGGACATTCGGATCATCCGCCGCATCTGAAATAAATTTAACAACCGGCTCGTAGGATTCGTAAGGAACGTGAAGAAGAACATCGTGCTGCTTTATAACGTCCCAGTAAGGCTCGCTCTGCGGAAGCTCCGCCGGATAAAAATGCTGCCATTCCGGGAAGCACAGTTTTTCCGCGCCTTCAACATCGCGCAAACCGCCAAGAACGTTCGGATCAATAATTCCGTCAACGCAATAAACATCGTCATCGGAAAGCTCAAGTTTTTCCATAAGGAATTTCAGGATTCTTTCGCTTGTATTGTTGCAGGTAATTTCAACAGGGAACGAAGACTGGCGCTGAACCAGCACTTTTTCCATCTCGTGAATAAAGTTGCGGCCGGAATCTTCGTCAACGGCGAAATCCGCATCGCGGGCAACCTTGAAAATCATTGTTTCCTCAACATTGAATCCAGGGAAAAGATGCGTTCCGTACTGCGCGATAATTTCTTCCGCAAGCGCAAACTGCTTTTCGCGGCTTTCGCTTGGAAGCCACACAACCTGCCGGATTCCAGCCGGAATCTGAACAAACGCAATGCGCGGCGCGTTTTCATCGCCCTTAAAATTTTCGTCAGCCTTGCGGATTCCGGAAATAGGCTTCAGAAGGAACGCCGCATACTTTGCAAGATTTCCAATATGCGGAAAAACTTCCGTGTCAGTTCTAAGCGGAGTCAAAAGCGGATAAACATCATTTCTGAAAAAATTCAGCGCATATTCATTCTGCGAGGCGGAAAAATTTTCCGGGTTCACGTAAGTAATATGCTTTTTTGAAAGCCCCGGAAGAATATCATTTTTAAGGCAGCTGTGCTGTTCCCGGATAATCTGGTGGGCGCGCGCAGAAATCTGATGAAGCACAAGCTCCGGCGTAAGCCCCGAAATATCCACGAATTCAGGATTTGAAAAAAACTGCCGCTTAACGCTTGCAACGCGGACCATAAAAAATTCATCAAAATTGCTTGATATAATAGAAAGAAACTGAAGCCTTTCCAGCAGCGGAAGCTCTTTCCGCAAAGCCTGGTGAAGAACTCTGCCGTTAAATTCAATCCACGAAAGTTCCCGGTTAAAAAATCTTGATTCCATAGCAAGTCCTCCTTAAAGCAGCACAACTTTGCAGCCAAATACAGATTCAAACAAATCGCCTTTTTCTTCCAGCGCAATCCGTTCAAGAGAAAGATTCTGGCTTCCCTTCGCTTTTATAATCAAAGAGTCGTTTTTCAGCTGAACATTAATATCTTTCAAAGAATATCCGTGGCTCCGGTCAAGCGCATCCGCAATGCGAAGAATCGCCGTAAGCTTTAGAATTGTCATGCGGTCGCTTCTTGCAAAAACCGGAAACTGCTCGTTGTCCTGAGGCATCTGTTTTCCGCGGTGGTAGCGGGCAATCAGGCTCACAATCAAATTTTCAGTCCGTGTAAGACCAAAAATTTCTGAATGGCGGATTATATATTCGCTGTGCAGGTTGTGGTCGTCCATCCGGATAAAAATTCCAATATCGTGAAGAACCGCCGCAACTTCCATAAGAATTATTGAACGGTTTTCAAGTGAAATTTCATTTTCAAGGCAATGATAAATTTTCAGCGCGTACTCACGGACTCTTTCCGCGTGCCCTTCGTCGCCATGATATTTCCGAAGAAGAGAAACCGCCGACGCAGTAATCTGCTGGTGGAATTCCTCCTGAAGCTCATCGCCCGCCGTGTCATTGTGGCTTATAATCACGCCTTCACGGATGTTTGTTTCCGGCACAATAATATTCCTGCAGTTCGTGTGATGAACAAACATCTTGTAAATCAAAAGGCTTGCGCAAAGCGTCTGCGCATCGTTGTAGGAAATTTTAAAGCGCGCGACACATTCATCAATTGAATATTCCTGAATTTCATCCACAAAACGGTCAAAATCATCGCGCTCAATTGACCAAAGGAACGTTGAAATCGGCTTTCCGGCATTTATAGCCGCAAGAGTTGCATCTGAGCCGACCGCAAGAAACTGCTTCACTTCAGAAAGATTCAGCTCGCTTTCCAGAAGGCTTTTTGCGTTCAGCGCATATTCTTCTATATAACGTTGAACATCATCGTGGGAAATCGCTGTCTGGCCGCGGGTTTTCAGCTCAAGCCGCGTTGTGCCGAGCCGCAAGCTGTGCGCGCCTGCAATTTTTCCCTTCTTCATCAGCATGATTTCGGTGGAGCTTCCGCCAACTTCAAGAATCACGGAATCCTCTGAACGGACTTTCGCCGCCTCTTCCTTAAGACATTCTGAAACCGCAAGATACATCAGCCGGTTTTCTTCAATTCCATCAATAACTTTTACGCGGAAGCCTGTAACCAGAAGAATTTTATCCATAACAGGATCTTTGTTCTTTGCCTCGCGGAACGCGGAAGTGGCAATAACAGATGTTTCTGCAGGAACTATTGCCCAGGCCGCAAGTTGCTCCTTGAAACGCTGCAAAATGTGAAGAATTTGCGCCTGAGTTTCCCTGGCAATCGAGCCGGTTGCAAAAACATCCCGTCCAAGAGAAACCGGCATTTCCGCGCGGTCAAGAATATTTCTTTTCCGTTCCTGTGTGAATTCAGCAACCAACAGGCGCACACCTGTCGAGCCGATTTCGATAACTGCTTCTGGTGTTGCCATATCGACTCCGTAAATAACAAATAGACTGAAAACACGCATTTTTTACGAAACGCCATTTTCAGTCCATATAACAATATCAAATTTCTACAGAACAAACTCCGAAAAAACTAAAATTTTACAAACATTTAAAGTTTATCAATAAGCATTGAACATTTTCCCGACGGAATCGGCAAAGTCTTCTTCTTTTGATCCAGAATGTTTATCGTAAAATAATAAAGTTTTTCGCTTTCCATCTGAATTTCCCAGCCGCGCGGACTTTTGTTGCTCAATATGGTGATAAGATTACGCTTAAGGGAAAGATTTTCAATTCCCATAATCTCAAGGTTTGGAATAATCCAGTCTACTGTTTTGCGCGGCAAGCTTATTGAAAGCCCGATAACGTTTTCAATCATCAGGGCAATCGTTGAAAGCCCGGTTCCAATCATATAATGATTGCGCGGGAACCAGTCCGAACCGTCAAGCTCCGCCTTCTGGGAACTGAGCGGCTTGTACGCCTCGTAAAAATCGCCCTTCTGGTTTTCATCCGCCGGCATAAGTCCGTCCAGAACATAGTACAAGTGGCGGATTGAACATTCGCGGGCAAGCTCGTAACGCTGGTATTTTTCAAGACCTTTGATAACCATAAAATTGAACATCGGGAAAACGCTTCCGCAGTAGCCCTGGCCGGACTCCTTGAAATTAAAACTGTCCGCAGAAAGCGAAGGAAACGGATGCTCCAGCCCGAACGTTGCAGGATTGCTGAAATGCGCAATAAGAGCGTCAGATTTGTCCGCGCTAGGAATTTCCGCAAGAAGCGGCCAGAATCCGGCGATTGTTTTTTCCTGGAGCTTGTTTCCGTCTTTATCAAGATCCATATAGAATCCGGCGGCAGAATCCCACATCATTGAGTTGATTCGTGTTTTTATTGAAAAATAATTTCTTCTGTACTGGAAGCTCAAATCCTTGTCGTTCAGAATATCGCCAAGAACAGACATGTGCGCGCAGTTGATTGCGACCGCCGCGTTAAAATCAATCGGATAGAAAACATTTTCACGCGGAGAATTGAACATTGTGCTGGCCGTTGCCGGAACCGCATAAAGCCCGTTCTCCTGCTTGAAATTTTCATCAATCCAGTTCATGTATTTCTGAAGAACCGGCATTACTTCCTTTATGCGCTTTTTATTCGCTGATTTATGGTAAAGATTGAATTCAGCCCAGGCAAAAAGCGGAAGCCCGACTCCCTGAGGATTGGAATCGTCAACCATCGGTTTTCCAGTTTTAGCATCGTAACGCCAGCGGATTGCGCCGTTTTCTTCCTGCTTTGAATAAAAATAGTCTATATTTCTATTTGCATCATAGTTCCGGTTTGAATACACAAGAAAAAATGATGAAAAAATACTTTCAAGCTGGTCGATAACAAGCTTTTCACCGCGCGGATAAATAAAATAACCATCAGAGGACTTTTCCCCGGTTTTTGGATCAATCCAGTAATCGGAAAGCATTGTCCATGTCTTATTGTAAATGTCTACAAAATCCTGATCATAAAAATGGATTTTTGGAAAATCATGTTTATTCATTTAGTATGAAGTATATCACAAAATTTTGTAAAACGGTATAATTTTCTATTATTTTAGGAGTTTTTCGCGTGTATCAGTCATTTGTGTACGTTGAAACAAGAATTCAGCTCGCCGCGGTGGAATCTGTATTCATTACAGACGATTCCACGAAAAAAATTTCAATTGAACCTTCAGTTCTGCAGAGCGTCTACACACTCGCAAAGGCGCTCGGCTGCCGAATTTCAATAATTTCCGACATTGAAAAAATCAACACGCCGCTCCCGGAAATTCAGAACGGAAAGAAAATCAACGGATATTCAATAAAAATCGCGGAAAAAGGCGCGATGAACCTTATGTTCCACAGCCACCGGAAAACAATCAAAATTGAAGAAGTAAGAATCGAGGAAGATTTGGGCCGGCTGACACACGCGAACGGAAAAACGCGGATGGATTATTCTTTCGCGGGAAATCCGAGCATCCGCATAAAAACCGCGCCTTCATTCGAGCTTGGCGAGGAAGTCCATATTTTTCTGGAGGAATTGAGGCGGCTAACGCAATACCTGAACCTTGAAAACACAAAGCAGAAAGACAGCTACATCCGCTGCAACGCCTACGTGGCTCTTTCAAAATATCCGCAGCTTCCGGATTACTACGTAAAACTCAGGAATTTAAATTCCTTCAATTTTGCAAGAAAAGCCGTGAACCACGAGCTTACTCGCCAGGAAAACATGATTTCAGCCGGAGAAAAAATCCGCAGCGAAAGCCGGCTCTGGAACGAGGCGAAATCCTGCACCGAATTTTACAAGGAACGGAATTCCTCAAAAAACAGGTTCGAGCATTTGAATCCGCCGCAGACAATAAACCTTGAAAGCGCGGAAGAAAAACTTTCGGCGGAAATAAAAATCGAGCTTCCGGAAGCCCGGAGACAGCGGTTCAAGCAGCAGTATGGAGTTTCGCGGCTTCGCTCAGAATTTCTTTGCGACACAAAAGAAAAAGCTGACTTTTTTGAAGCCGTAGCCGCGCTCGGAGCAAATCCTGTAAACACGGCGCACTGGATGGCAAGCGAGCTGGCGCGTCTTTTGAACAAGGAAAACATAACTCTTTCAAAATCAAAAATCACGCCGGCGCATTTCGCATGGATTATAAAAAAACTTGACGCGGACGAAATCCACAGCTTCACGGCGAAAAAACTTCTCCGCTCAACTTTTGAAAACGGACATTCCCCGGACAAGCTTATGCGCACGCTGAACATCACGGAGCTTGCCAACGAAAAAGACCTGCTTCCGTACGTGCAGAAAACGCTGAATGAAAATCCGGAGCAATGCAAAATTCTTCAGAACGGCCAGATGCAGCCGCTGGAATTTCTTACAGGCCTTGTGATGAAGGAAACAGAAGGCCGGGCCGTTCCGCAGGTTGTAAAATCGCTGATAAAAAAAGAGCTGAACATAAGCGTAATTTATATGATTACAACCGGAGGCGCAATTTCCGCAGTCCGAAACAAAGACGGAGCAGTTTCCGCCGGGGATTCTTCAATTCTTAGGAACATCGCGGAGCAGATTGCCCCGGACACGCCGCTGCAGGTAACTTCCGCCGGGCAATACCTTAGCGAGGAGCTGGAGCCTTCCGACTGGGCTGAGCTTATCACGGAAATCAACTCAAAAATAAACGCCGGAACAGCAAGCGGAATTGTTGTAACGCACGGAACTTACACGCTTAGCTACACAGCCGCGCTTCTTTACTGGCTTTTTTCAGACTCGGAAGTCCCGATTGTCATCACAGCATCATCCACGCTGCCGCTTGAAACCACAGAAGCCGAAATAAACCTGCGGCTCGCACTGGAAACCGCCACAAAAGAAAAAAGCGGAGTTTTCGTAGTTTACGGCGGAAAAATTCTTTCACCGCTGAACCTGCACTTTGAACGCCCCGGAATCTTTTCAAACTGGAACCAGACCTCCCAGAAATTCCGCGAAAGCGGGCCGGTTGCAACGCAGTTCAACGGAATCACCGACCTTGACCGCGATGTTGTTTCCCGCCTTCTAGCCGAAGCCAGCCGAAAAATGTTCATGTGCCGGCTTTACCCAGGCTTCCGCAGCGACCTTTACAACAATATGCTAAAATATTCCTCGGTTCATTCAATTTTCATAGAAATGTACGGAATCGGATCAGGCAACATGAATGACAGCGACTATTCCCTGAAGCCAATGCTGCTGACCGGAAACCGCCGCGGAATGAAATTCTACTGCACGTCCCAGCAGAAAATAAACCTTGATTTTTCCCAGTACATAACAGCGCACGGAGTATGGCGCGAAGGCGCAGTTCCAATGGGCTACCTAACAACCGAATCAGCAATTGCCCTGTACTTCGCCTGCTCGCTCTGCGCCGACAACGACGCCGAACTCGACGAAATGATGGAAAACTACGCCGCGCTTTATTCGAATTAGAAAGGAAAAAAAATTAATCATAGCATCCATCAAGTTCTTCTTCATAGGTTTTGTAATTTTCAACTTGATCCATAACCTGATTAAACACTTCCTGTGAATAAATCGGCGGATAGCCATTATCAAACAGGCAGAATTTTATATCTGATTTTAACTGGTTGCGGACATTTGTATTATTCAGCCAGTCCGTAAAGCTTGATTTCAAATCAATCAGTTCTTTTATCTTTTTGGCAAGTTTTTGAATTTTCTTGTTTACCATAATGCCAACATCAGAGTAGAAAACATCTTCCCCATATTCAAAACCTTTTTCATCACGCATTTTTATTAAAATGTCATAAAATGCCATTTCTTCAAATGTAAGCCCCAGTTTTCTGAAACGTTCTTTATCTTCATTCAAATCTTTAAGAATGTTTTCAGCCTGAAATGTTGCGTTTGCAATAATCTGGTCGGCTGTAATTTCCTGAGTATCTCCAATCTCCTGTGCAGAAAGCTGTTTTCTTCTGTCGTGATACAGCGCAATTGTTTCATCCAGCATTTCTTTATATTTCTTTGCAGACGCCTTATTTACTTTTCTGTATTCAGTTATCTTCTTTCGCAGAAGCTTCATTAAAATTTCAAGACGAGTTGCAGGCATTTTTACATCAGCCAGACGCTCCAAAAATTCCGGGCCAAGAATATCAACCTGCTCTCCTTCCTGAAGAATGTTCTCGACTTTACTGTATTTAAGAGCTTCTTCAACCATCTTTGCTACATATTTATTCATGGAATCTGTATCTAAATCTGTCGTTCCACTCATTTTGCGGACAAAACCGGCAATAGCCATAAAACTCTGTGCCAATGCAGATTCTTCATCTGACAATTCTCCAGAAGGCTGACAGATATCATAAGCTGCCCTTAGCCGTTTTACAATTTTCAAGAAATATGTTTTGAAAGAAACTTTCTTTGCCGCTTTTGTTCCTTTGTTTTCAAGGTTCAGTTCTTCTGTAGCCTTGTAAACATACTCAGCAGCCAGATTCAAAAGTTTGTATCTTTGAATATCCGTTGTATTTGTATCAATAAACGGACTAAGGTCAAATTCCTTGAAAAGAGATTTTATGATTTCAAGATTTTCGCGGAAGATTTCCGCAGCCTGCTCAATGTCATCGTCAGAAGGTCCTTTTCCGCCCTGTCCGCCACCATATACTTTCATAGCTTCCAGCATATTGTCTCTTATGCCGATGTAATCAATAATCAGACCAAATTCTTTTCCAGGATATTTTCTGTTTACACGGCTTATTGTCTGAATAAGACCATGCTTCTGAAGCGGCTTGTCATTATACATATAAGTCAAAGTATCAACGCTAAAGCCTGTAATCCACATGTCTACAACAATGACAAGTCTAAGATTTGATTCCGGCTGTTTGAACGCAACATCCAATTTATCGCTGCGCTCATCATTCTTTACACCGCCAAGATAGTTGTACATTTCTTCTTTATCGTTAGAACCGACACTGGCAACCATGGCAATATACGGCATTTCCCTAAGCTCAGAAAGTTTTTCCGGCGCCACCTTCATTCCATCAGGATGTTTTTTTTCAACAAACCATTCTGGATATTTTTCTTTGAATTGCATTAATAAGTCATAGGCAATTTTTCTGTTTGCACAAACAATCATTGCCTTCTGAACACGCTCAGGATCTTTTTCGCATCGGCTTGTAAAGTCGTCATGAATGTCAATTGCAAGTTTTGAAAGTCTTCCAGGCTCACCAAGAATTATTTCCATAGAACTCATCGCTTCTTTGCTTGCATTTATATCTTCTTCAGTTGCTCCCTCAACTGCACATTTTTTGTAATATGCTTCAATCTGCGCAACAGTTTTTGGGTCAGCTAAAACCTTAGCAATGCGAGGATGATATTTAATTGGAACTGTAAGGCCGTCTGCTACAGCCTGCTCCATTGTATAACGGTCAATTTCCTGTCCAAAAGTCTGGTAGGTTTCATCAATTGGAGTTCCTGTAAAACCAACAAAAGTAGCATTAGGCAAAGCTTCTCTTAATACCTTAGCATAAGGCTTTGAAACAAGGGCCTTCATATTTTGGTCAGCATCTTTTGTAAACTTAATCTGTTTTGCGTTTTCAAGCTGAGTACGATGAGCCTCGTCGCTAAAACAGATGATATTGTTTCTTTCGTTGATTAAGCCAATCGGGTCATCTTTTCTGTCACAAAATTTTTGAATCGTTGTGATATAAAAACCGCCGGATTCACGAATCTTAAGCTCATCACGAAGTTCTTTTCGTGTTTTTACAACCTTTACCTCTCCAAGACTCAAGAACTCTTTTGATTTTCCAAAAAGCTTAATGCTCTGCTTCTGCAAGTCATCACGGTCAACAATCATTAAAACTGTTGGGGAACCAAGCTCTTTCTGGCAGCGAAGAGAAAGCTGGCGTGCAAGAAAAGCCATTGTATAAGTTTTTCCGCAACCTGTAGCACCAAAATAAGTACCGCCTTTTCCTGTATGGCGGGCAACAGATTGTTTAATGCTTTCCCTTAAAAGCCTTGTGGCAAAAAACTGAGGATAACGGCAGACTATTTCAACTTCATTGGAGTCAAAGATTTTATCCTGAAAGTAGATATAATCTCTGAATATTTCAAGAAATCGCTCCGGCGCATAAACACCATAAACAAGACATTCAAATTCATCTAAAGAAGAATCCGCTATTGGCTCATCATCATTGATTCTGCGCCATGTATAAAAATGCTCGTACGGAGTTTTTACAGTACCAAGCCTAGTTTTTACTCCATCGCTGATACATGCAAGCGGGCAGTAATGAAGAAGATGCGGAATATCCCTCCAGTATCGTAGCGTAATCTGTTCAAAAGCATCATGGATTGTCGCCTTGTCATCCGCAGGATTTTTTAGTTCAATGACACAAAGGGGAAATCCATTTACATAAAGCAGAATATCAGGACGACGATTTTTCTTTTCATTGTTATTTACGTATTCAACAGTGAACTGGTTTACAACCTTGAAAATATTTTTATCTGTGTGTTCAAAATCAATAAAATTAATTGTCCGGGGGATGCCATCGCTTCCTGTAAACTGAAGACCATCAACAAAATAATTATAGGCTTTATGCAAAGTTTCAAACTGGCTCTGACCTCCAAGAAGGCGCATTGTATCACAAATATGCGCAATATCTTCTTCGGGCAAATCAGGATTAGCCTCTTTTAAAAATGACTTTAAATCATCAAGAATCAAGGTTTCGTCAAGCTTTGTGCGGGCAACTTCATCTCCTGCCTGATATGTCCACCCGGCCTCTTCAAGATACTGGATGAAGACATTCTCAAAATCATATTCACAGAATCTGCCGTTGAATTGTTTTAGTTTTGACATAATTTTTTCCTTTTTTATATTGCCACACGGATTCGGAAAATCTAACGATTTTCCTGTTTCTTAAAATTTGTTATTCTTTCCCACTTTAAAGATGTTTCTCCAAAATTTATCAGCAACCCTATTTCTTTATCTGCTGCGTTCAAATAATTCAAAACTTGTGCTTTATGAGGTTTTGATAGCACTCCGACAGCTTTTAATTCTACTATAATCTCATTATAACAGAGAAAATCTGCAAAATATTCTTTTGAAAGCTTTTTTCCTTTATAAATGATAGGCAATAATTTTTCCCGTTCATAAGGAATCCCTTGTGATTTAAAGTCTTCTTTTTTTATCATTTTTTCTCCTTCTGATTTTGCGTTAGCAAAATCGAATCCGTGTGGCACTATTACCCACTATGTGCGGCTTTCTGTACCAATGCCGGGCATAGACTCTTTATTTTTTCTCTTGCCTGATTTGCGATTCGTTTACATTCTTCGTAGCAGTTGTAGAGGTCTACGATTTTTTGCTGGATTTTGATTGGCGGCAATGGGATTTGAACACGGCACATTTCAGACCAGTCGAATGTTTCTCTTGCGCTGCCCCATGAATTGAAACGCGAATAAGCATTAAATGAATTGCGATTCAAAAGTGCAAATAAAAATTCTGGAAGCAATTCATCTTTTTTAGAGACTTTGAAATTTATATATGAAGATGAAACAATATATGTGTTTTCGGTATTATTCATTGCCAATGAAATTTTATCACCGTTTCGCGATGTAACAGAAACATAAGAAAACTCTTTTGGCTTTAACAATTTATAAGGAGTTAAAGAAACCCCATTCATATCCGCTTTTGTTTCAATCAATTCCTTTAAATTACTTATTCCGCGAACATCATCAAGCGTATATTTTCCAGCAGAGTTTCTTTCGTCGCTTTCTTCGATGTAATCTCCCAAGCGTTTGGATGGGTATTTTTTCTTGCAGTCTACAATGAATGCCTGGCAGCTTTTTGAGAGCGGTTCAAGAAGTTTTTCGTTTTCTTCTGCAAGCTCTTTTAGCCCGTTGTAGACTGCCACAAGTTCTCTTTGTGTTTCGATTGATGGCAGCGGGATTTTTATATCCTGCATATTGGCTACACGATAATAATTTCTTGCAGAACCAATTGCATCATACCAACAATACCTTGCAAACTCATCTCTTTTTATGAAAAGATTTAAGTATTCAGGATCTAATTTTCCAGTATCAGTAACATAGAAAATTTCATACAAAGATGAACAAATTCCTTTTTCTAAATCTGTATTTAATGCTATTGAATTTAACTCCATTCTTGCAGGGTTAAAAACAAAATCATTTTTATAGAAAACATTATATAAAGATATATCAGCATCTTCTTGTTTTGGAGGAATAAATCCTTCTCTTGTAACTCCTCTTATTGGTAATCCAGAAGAATTGTTTTTCTCCCGTCTTTGAGTAATTAAATCCCCAAGTCTAACCCAAGGTGCTTTTTCAATCTTACTTGCTGCCATCGTCTTATTCCGTCATATCGTCTTTATCTTCAATCTGCTGCTGTTCAAAATAGTCTTTTGCATTCAGAGGAGACACAATTTGTTTGCCGGTTTCTAATTCAAGTTTTTCTCTGGCTTCTTTTGCAATTGTCCCTCCACGGCGGGCAGTATCTGCATGTTCAGTAAAGTTCTGCGGATTGCGGGCTTTTGAAATATCAGTAGTAGCCATTTCGGCAAGCATATTCAAAACCAGTTCCTGATTCGTCATATTGTCGCGAAGATTTTCTTTTTTAAGTCCTTTATATTCTTTATATTGCTTAGCAGTTTTTCCAGCCCAGGTTTTATAGATAATGTCTGTAAGAGTTGCAAACTGAACGCCTTCTTTAAGACCATGCTTTTTCCATTCGTCGGTAAGGTCTTTACGGATTTCAATTGATTTTAGGCGCTGATTTATCCAGTTGTCGGAATAGCCCAATGCCTTGTATTCTGCCAAAGCTCGCTGAATTCCCTGCTCGGGATCTTGCATTTCGTCCAGTCGTTCTTTTGCAACTTGTGCCATCCATAATTTGAACGGTTCTGCCTTTGGAGAAGGAATTGACTGAATTAAACGGAAAATGCCTTGTGTATTAAGGCAGTCTGTAAGCCTCATTTTTCCATCAGGAGCTTGCATTTTCAAACCGTGACAATTTGTCACGGTTTCACTGCCTTCTTCTTTTAACCGCTGTTTAAGTTTTCTCCAATATGCTGCAGCATCTTTACTTTCGGTTAAAATGGCAACAACATCAACTACAGAAAAATACCATTCTTCTTCCTCTGCATTCCATATTGTGCGGACTTTCTGCTCTTCAAAAAGTCTTATTTGTATCTTTTCTTTATTAGATTCCATAGCCAAGTCCTTCAAATGCGGCTTTGATTTTTGCAGTGTTTTGCTCGTGGGCTTTTAAAAGCTCACTTACGGAGCTGCTCGTTTCTTTTAGAGTTGCGTCATAATCAATATTAGAATCGCGGTATACAAACTTAATGTAACGGCTTGGAACAAGAGAAAAATTGTTTGCTTTTATTGTTTCAAAATCAACGCTTTTGTACAGTTCAGGCTCTTCATAATTTTTGCCGTCGCAGCCTTCTTCCTGCCACTTGTGGTAAATGTCCGCGGCTTTTAAAATCTGTTCCGTTGTAAGAGCGAACTTCTTTTTCTGCATGTTTTTTACGCCGTTATTCCATTCGTCTCCAGTCCAGCTTCTTAAATCCATAAAAAGAATTTCATTTTTACGGTTACGCAGAGTGCGATTCTGATATTTGCCGCCTTTCTTGTTTTCGTTCAAAATCCAGAAAGAAACACTGATGTCTGTTGTAATAAACAATTCTCTCGGAAGAATTATGATTGCTTCAACCTTATCGTTTTCAATCAACTTCTGGCGGATAACAGGGGCTGTTCCATCGGCATCACCCAAAGCGCCGTTTGCAAGAAGGAAACCGGCAACGCCTTTGTTTGGACGCAAATGGCTAAGGATGTGCAAAATCCATGCATAGTTTGCATTGCTATCAGGAGGAAGGGCATAATTTACCCAGCGGCTGTCATTTGTTTTCATCGTGTCGGGGTCAAACCAGTTTTTCAGATTGAACGGCGGATTTGCCATAATGTAGTCAAAAACAATTCCCTTATGAAGATCCAGCCGGAAAGTATTTTCAGCTTCTCCGCCAAGGTTATGGCTGATTCCGCGGAGCGCAAGATTCATTTTTGCAAGGCGATATGTGGCAGGCTCTTTTTCCTGACCGTAAACGTTTATTTTGCTTATGTCCCCTTTTTTTGCTTCAATCAGTGCCGCGCTCTGAACAAACATTCCGCCCGAACCGCAGCAAGGGTCGTACAATGTTCCGTCAAATGGCTGAATAAAACTAGCAATCAATTCAACAACATCGTGCGGAGTATAAAATTCGCCGTCTTCTTTTGTGGCATTCACCGCAAATTCTTTAAGAAAGTATTCATAAACATAGCCGATAAGGTCTCTCTGCATTCCAAACTGCTTGTGGGTGATTTTAGTTACTTCATCAACAATCTGTTTAATATCATTCGGAGCAAGATTTCTTGTGGTAAAAGTACCTTCAATAAAGCAGCCTTTTAACTGTTCACTAGAATTCGAAAGACTGCGAAGCGCTGTATCAAGGGCAACATTCAGACCGCCTGCAGATGTGCTGATGATTGTGCTCCAGCGTGATTCTTCCGGAAGATAAAATGTTCCGTCTGTAAAAGTCGGGTCGTCAATAAATGCAGCTTTAACATTGGGATTGTTAATATCCATTCCGCGGGCTACAAGTTCTTTTTTAAGTTTTTCGATTCCGTCATCAAACTTTTCTCCTATAAACCGAAGAAAAATAAGAGTAAGCATCATATCGCGCTTTTCAAAAAAGGAGCCTGAGTTTTTTGCATTGCGAAGAATATCGCGGCATTTAAAAAGAATATCGTCAATATTAAGCGGTTTTTCCGCTTTATTTTTTGCTTTTGCCATATATTTTCAGATTATACAACAATTTTGAGGTTTTAAGGTAAAAACAATACTTTTTCCAGCTTAAATTACAGTACTGTTGCACTATCAAAATTCAAGCTGAATTTTAACAAAATTTAAGCCAGATTGCGACAAAATTCAGTATAGATTATGACAAAATTTAGACTAGATTTCAACAAAATTTAGGAGTGATTTTAACAAAATTTAGACTGAATTTTAATAAAATTTAAGCTGAATTTTAACAAAATTTAGTACTGTAACAAAAAAAAACAACGCTTCTGCCTTTTTTGCAAAATATTGCAATTTTTTGACAGAAGCATTGTTTTTCTTTTTTGAGGCAAGTTTTCAGCTTGGAGTTGTTATTCGTTCAGCAAGCTCATAACTGTTCCGCGGACAGTTGTCTTAGAACTATTAATGCAGGTGAACCCTAAACCTTCGTAAAGAGGAATCGCATTGTCCAAAGTTATGGTTATAGTACCTGTTTCTCCGGGCTTTAACATTTCCACATTATCAGGAAGAGTAATTTTGCCGGTGCCTACCTCAACATCACCTATTTTAAGATTTATGGAATAATCGCTAATAATCGGCGTTTTTCGCCCGCCTTCAGCTTCCGTGAATAGATAAATATTCGCCGAAAATTTGTTATAAGACTGCATTGTTCCGTATTTTGACACAACAGCTTGCCTTTTAATATTATCACTGTTGGCTACTGCGCCAAGGTGTATTGAAATTTCTCCATCGCCGTAACCAAGGCTTTCCGACTGAGTTCTGCTGCTACCTTTATAAAGTTCCAAAGCAGCAAGCTCTTCGTCGTATCCGCTTATTGCTATTTTATCGCCGGTGTTAATGCTGCCTCTTGAAACTGTACCTTTTATAACTATATTACCGTTGACAACAAGCCTATCGCTCACAATCATATAAAAATCGCCTGTGTAGTCGCCGGTTCTTTCTTCATAATATGAACAAACGGTACAAGTTCTTTCCTCAACTTTAGGCATGCCGTAATCCGCCGGTGTTTTTACTGTCCAGTCGCCAACGTGTTCGGCATAATTGCCCTTTTCATCAGAATGTTCGCAGGTCGCCTTGTGCCAATGATGAGTTGCGTCTGTTTCCCAGTTTTTCGTATCAAACGTGTGAGTATGACCTAGCACTGGAATAGACTCCGTCTTTTTGTAGCTACAAACCGTGCATGTAAAAGTCTTTAAGCCATCAGTTTCTTCGGTCGCCGGAGTTGTAATTTCACCGTCGTCAAAAGAGTGCTCGGCATAATTGCCCTTTTCATCAGAGTGTTTGCAAGTTGCCTTGTGCCAATGATGAGTTGAGTCTGCTTCCCAGTTTTCCATATCAAATGTGTGAGTATGACCTGCCACTGGAATAGACTCCGTCTTTTTGTAGCCGCAAACCGTACATGTAAAAGTCTTTAAGCCTTCGGTCTCTTCGGTTGCCGGAGTGGTAATTTCGCCGGAATTAAAAGTATGCTCATCCTCATCTTTTTTTACATCGTGTCCGCAATCGGCGGCATGCCAATGTTTTGTTTCGTCAGATGACCACGACTCGGCAAACGTGTGAGAGTGACTTTCATCATCGCTCTGACAGCCAGCTAACAATGCAATCAATATTGCAAATACTGCAAATATTGAACGGGGGGGGGGTAAAAGCCTTATGAGTAATTTTCATTTCTTTCTCCCATAAAAAGTCAACGAACAAGTCGACTTTCTTAAATTACTAATTCATGGCAGTAAGAGCTTCGTCAGCAAGA
>CAKUZR010000008.1 GCA_934718065.1 uncultured Treponema sp. | reverse complement strand
CGTGAAGAACAGCTCCTCGTATTTTTTTGATTTATAGCCCATTTTGCCTCCGGATATTTTGCGTGAATGTTGATTTTTTTACAAAAGAGATAGAAGCGCAGGCAGATTTACAGTTTGTGAAGACTTTGGGCGATTGAAGAAATTAAAGCGCAATGCGCCCGAATCCGCACAAGCGGAGCGCTAGCCCAATCCGTCTGGAGCAAACTGGAAATATGCCGGAAGCGATCTTTCACGATTTGCAAGAATCAAACATTCATATTACTTATCGCGAAAATATTACGAAAACAGAAATGAATCACAAAAAAATATTCTGAATCCTTAAAAAAAAGAGGAGCGCCCCATGTTTTCAGGACGCTCCTCTCTGGATTTTCAGAAATCTTCTGTATTTATTTCTTCAGAATCACGAACGATTTCGCCGGAACTGAGGTTACTGTGGTTTCCGCGTCGGCGGTTTTCACTTCTCCGCTTGTTTCGTCAATTTCAACCAGCTTTCCTTTCGCTCCGAACAAGGTTTCAGCCGAGCTTACGCCAAGCCCCAGAAGACCGTCAGCCTGCGCGCCCGGAATTGTAAACTCAGCGTCGCTTGCGTTGAAATAGACATCGAACTCTTCCGAGCCGGACTTTGCCCTGTAAAGCGTTACTCCAGCCGCAAGTTTTTCCGCGGTTGACTCAGAGCCGTCCGTGAACGCCGCAGATGACTTTCTGAGCGCAATCAGGCCTTTGTATGTGTTGTAAACGTCGGAATAAGTCGTCTTGAAGCCCAAATCTATCGCGTTGACTTTATCAATGTTTTTCCAGAAAACTCCGCCTTTTGTGTCCGCGGCGTAGCTGTCCGGGTTTCCTTTCTTGGTGCGAAGGAATTCCTGTCCGCCGTTGATGAACGGTGTTCCCTGGCTTAGCAATACGCACGCCGCCGCGAGCTTGTTCTGCTTTTTGATGAGCTCAAGCTGCTCTTCTGAAACAACTGCCGGCCATGCTGTCGCGATTTTTCCGTCTTTATCCGCCGCCTGGACTTTTGCCAGGTTATCTTTAAGCGAGTAGACCAGCTTGTCGTACAGAGTGAAGTTGTCGTGGCATTCAGCGTAGTGCAACGCAAGGCCTGGAATTCCCGTTGTATTGCGATTGTTCTTTCCGCTACCTCCAACAAGTCCGGCTGTTATTCCACTGTCGGAATTTGCGCCCTGAACCTGTCCTACATTGAATCCGCCGAACTCCGCGCCTTTTATTGCGTCGCGGAAGTCATCGTCGAAGGCGCCGTAGCCATAGCCGGCCATGCCTTCTCCTGCGGATGTTGCCCGTTTATTTTCTGCAAGAGAGCTGTCTCCGCCGTTCCAAGGCTCGCCGTAGACCAGAATGTTTTTGTCCAGAGCATAAAGCTCACTGTATATTTCAGCCATGGTTTCCTTGTCGTGAAGCCCCATAAGGTCAAAGCGGAATCCGTTGATGCCGTAGTCCTTCACCCAGTGCTTCAGCGAGTCGACCATGAACTTTCTGACCATCTTGTGGTCGCTCGCCGTCTCGTTTCCGCAGCCGGAGCCGTTCGCATAGTTGCCGTTGGAATCCATCCTGTAGAAATACTTAGGCACAGTCATGTCGTAGATTGAGCCGCTTCCTGTTCCGTTTGTGTGGTTGTACACAACATCCATTATCACCGCAATTCCCGCGTCATGGAAGGCGTCGACCATCTCCTTCATCTGATTCACCGCGTCGGAGCCGTCGTTCATGTCCTGGACATAGCGGCTTTCCGGTGTGTTCCAGTTGTACGGATTGTAGCCCCAGTTGTACGCCTTGTCGTTTTCCGGAGTTTCTCCGCTTTCCGACCTTTTTGTTGTCACGGCGTACTCGAACATCGGAAGAATCTGCACGTGGGTGACTCCAAGGTCCTTCAGGTGCTGGCCGAACGGACCGTTTCCATTTGAGCCAAGAGCTTCTGCGATTTCCCTGAAAGTTCCAGGCTTGTCCTCCTGGACAGTGCTGCGGAACGCCTGCGACCAGTCTGTTATGTGCATCTCGTAGATGACTGCGTCTGAATATTTCATCGTCTTGCTTCCGCTTTCGCCGAATGGATTCACAGGAGAACCGGAATCAGGAGAGACCTGCTCAATCGCGGACGCGGCGGAATCCTTGCTTGCGGATTTTGCCCAGATGTCGCACACATCGTACTGCACGCCGTTGTTCATGAACGAGTACTTGTAGTATTTGTTTGCGTCTGCCTGCGCTGAAACATCATCCGTCTGCCATGTTCCGTCGGCGTTTCTTGCCATCGGAATCTCCGCGGCAACCTTGTATCCGTCTCCGGAAACTGCCGAGCTGTCCGCGAACAGAAGGACTTTCGCAGTTGTGGCAAGCGGCGCCCAGGTTGTGAATACACCGTTCTTGTAGCCGAATTTCGCAATCACTTTCTCGTCCACATCAAACCACTCGTCAATAAGCTTTGAGGCGAAATTCGCGATTCTTCTGTCTGTTCCGGCCCAGTCAGTGTACTGTACATAAACAGTTCCTTTTTCCTTCAGGTTCTCGGCGACAGTGATTTTTGAATTGCTGACCGACTCAACAGTGAATTCCGTTGTTCCGTCAGAGCCGAACACCTTGACATTGTCCTTTGAAAGCGTTACGCCCTGGCTTTTCGGCGAGACCGAATTTTCCCCGGTGATTTCCGCGCCCGCAAGTCCTTTCGGCTCCTCCGTGAAGTCCTTGTCAATATACACCGTGCCCGAGCCTTTTTTCAGGAACACCTGGTTGTATTTCGCAGGAAACATATAGATTATGTCGGCCTCTCCGCTAAGCTTCGAGCTTCCTTTCCTGACAATGAACCCGACCTGCTGCGGCGCGTCCAGAAGCTTCACGTCAAAATACACAAAGTCGCCGTTCGCTCCTTTATTCGAGCGGTAGCCCCCGGTCGTGTCATCCCAGGTTTTGCACTCGGCCGTGGCGGAAGGATCGAAGTCGTTCCATATCCACAGGTTGTCAGCATCCGTTGCAAGCGTGTTTATTCGCAGATACCCGGCCTCCGGAGCAGGAAGGGTCTCGTCGATTTTGTTTTTATCAACCGTTGTCTCGTCGTTTCCCCCGTCCGAGCTGCACCCCGCAAAAGTGCCAGCCGCAAAAAGCGCCAGAGCCGCAAGCGCGCAGCCCAGCGCAGTCCTCATTCTTTTCATAAAACCTCCAGAAAAGACTTATGCAATTTACAACTCTCAAATCTCGTCTATATCAACAGAGCCATTGCCCTGAAAATATCCATTGTTATTTTTTTCATGGCGCGAAGACCCCTCCTCGCGTCATATTCCCCCGCACGCTTCCGCTCCTCCCCGGAACCGCGCCTCCAGGGCCCGCTTACGCTCGGTGTCGCTCCGCTCCCCTGGCTCCGCCACCCTTCCGCCGCGGCGCGCGGGCTTCCAGCGCGTGCCCGCATACGCAAGTTTTCCACTTTTTCTTGTGATTCATTTCAGTTTCCGCAGTTTTTTTCATATATAAAAGGAAAACACAATTCAGGAAAATGCCATGGAACACAGATTCAAACCATACGAGGAGCTCACCTTCAGCGACGACTTCATGTTCAGCAAGATTATGCGCGACCCGGAAATCGCCCGGGGCGTCGTTGAAAACCTGCTCGGCGTAAAAATCAGCAGGATTGAGTTTCTCACGTCCCAGCACACAATCGATGCCGCCTACACCGGAAAAGGAGTCCGCCTTGACGCCTACCTGGAGGATGAAAACCGGATTTTCGACATTGAGATTCAGACCGTGCTTAAGGCGGACGAGGGGCTGCGCATGCGCTACTACCAGGGGATAATCGACACCGAAAAAACGCCGCGCGGAAGGATGTACAGCACGCTCAAGGAAACCTTCATCATGTTCATCTGCCTGAGCGACCCGCTTGGCCGCGGAAAGGCCGTCTACCACTTCGTCACAAAAGACCTGGAGGACAACCACATTCTGAATGACAGAACCCACAAGATATTTTATAATGCAAGTGCGTTCGAGAAGGCCGGCGACCCCAAAGTCCGCGCGTTCCTTAAGTTCCTGAACATGCGCGCCGCCTCCGACCCGCTGACGCAAAGAATCCAGGCCGAAGTTGCTCTCAACAAGAAGGCTGAAAGATGGAGGACTGACTATATGCTGTGGGAAGACCAGATAGAGGAGTGGAAGCACGAAGGCAGGAAAGAAGGAATCGCTCAGGGCGCGATGAACAAGGCGGTTGAGACCGCTAAAAAACTCCTGAAAAACAACATCCCTGAAAAAATAATCGCCGAATGCACCGGTCTTTCACCGGAGCAGATAAAGTCGCTGTAAGGGAAGGGAAAAATTCAAACAGCGCGGATTTATGCCAGCCGCTTTCCGTACTCATAGATTGTGTCGCTGGGAAGGTCTATCCGGTCGTTCCAGTACACGCAGGTGCGGCTCTCGTCAAGCCTGACGTTCCTGTACAGCCCCTCGGTATTTTTCAGGCTGTCATAGTCCGGGAGTGTATTCATATCGTCGTGCAGATCATAAAAAACTCTTGCGCCATCCTCAAAAACAACATCAAGCACAAAATTTTCCCTTGGCTGCACAGATTTTATTCTTGGAATCATACAAGACCTCCAATGGTAAAAACTTGCAGAAAAACCAATTGTCAAAGAACGGAAAAAGAAATCTCCAGCTATTTTTTCTAAATCCCAAAGACCTGTCTTGCAATGCAAATCTGGATACAAAACCTGAATCAACAGAATATTGAAAAAAACATAGGTTTTATCTGTAATTTGCGCAGGCTGTAATTTCTTTACAAACAAGTCCTTACAACCTGCTAGAAAGTTTTTTTTCAAAAAACTTACAAAATTCTTTGTAAAACATTTCCGTTTATGCAATTTTTTTTGCGTTAACTATGCAGGAGCAAAAAATGCAGAAAGAATCTAAATACACTATGAAATCCTACGACGACCTGTTTTTCACGGACGACTTCCTTTTTTCCAAGATTATGAGAAATCCTGAAATCGCAAAGGGCGTCGTTCAGAACCTTTTAGGAATCAAGGTCAGAAAGATTGAGTTTGTTACATCTCAATATTCAATCGACGAGCTTTACAACGGCAAGGGCATCCGCCTGGACGCATATCTTGAGGATGAAGATAAAATCATCGACATAGAAATGCAGACCGTCATAAAGAAAGATGAAGGCCTTCGTATGCGCTATTACCAGAGCATGATGGACATTGACCACCTGAACCGCGGCGAAAGTTTCAAGGAACTCAAGGAGTCCTATGTCGTGTTCATCTGCCTTGATGACCCGTTCGGGGATGAAAAGCCGGTCTACAACTTTGCGACAAAAGAAGTCAGCGGCGGACGGATTCTGAATGACAGAATCCACAAAGTAATCTATAATGCAAGCAGCTTTGAGAAGGCTGAAAATCCGGATGTCCGGGCGTTCCTTGAATTCCTAAGGAGCCGCACTGCGACCGACCCGCTGACAAAGGAGATTCAGTCTGCCGTAGACTCATGCAAGAATCACCAGAAATGGAGGGCAGAATATATGCTTTGGAAAGACCAGATCCGCGAATGGAAAGACGAGGCACGGGAAGAAGGACTTGCAGAAGGCGCCAAGAACAAGACCATTGAAACCGCCAGAAAGATGATAGAAAATAAAATCCCTATGGATTTAATTATAAAATGCACAGGACTTTCTTTGGAAGAAGTGAACAGCCTAAAGGAATAGTTATTCAGTCAGTGCTCTTTCCCATAAGCTAATTTTGCCAAGTATTAAATCAGCTGACAGATAAATTTTATTTTGTTGTCAAAGAACCTATAGTATTATTAATTTTGCTAATTATTTATGGTAAAGATTCTCAATCTTGCTTATTGCAGAATCCAACTTACCTATATATGTGGTAAATTCTTTGAATAAATCATTTGCTGTAGCTATATTTGTAGTATTATCAATATCAAACCATAGATAATTCGAATAGTTTGTATATTTTTTCATATTTTGAACTGGAGTTAAATATTGGTTAATACTAGGTTCTAGTTTTTCCAAAAAATCAAAAAAGCCTTGACTTTCTTCAATTGTATCGAATTCAATATGAAACTGGAGTCTCTGTTTATTATCTAAATCTGTATATTCAATATGAAGATAATCATCAAAAACCTTTCCGACTTGTACATAGAACCATTTGCGCTCTTTTTTCATAAGGTTTGATACAAATACCTTGCCACCATTTTTTGTTTCACAAAATTTAACAAATTCTTCTTTTAAGTTTTTATCAATAGTCATATTCATTCTCTGTTTATTAATTTTTATTTTCTACAAAAAAGCGGACACAGCTATTTCTAGCTTTGTCCGCTTTTTATCACAAAAATGTTAATTACTATTTTTCAACGATTTTTGCTTCAATTTTTCCATATCCAGGCTTAACAATGAAAGTATAAGTTTTTCCAGATGTTACACCAACCATTTTGCAATTATTTCCAGCATATCCAATTTCATGGTATTCGCCGTCGACTTTGATTTCTTCCCCATAACACCATTTATCATCACCGTCACCATAGATACCAAAATCATACGAATCTTCTTGTGCCTTGGTTACAGTAAAA
Organism: uncultured Treponema sp.; assembly: GCA_934718065.1. Taxonomy (GTDB): domain Bacteria; phylum Spirochaetota; class Spirochaetia; order Treponematales; family Treponemataceae; genus Treponema_D. Next base: position 92,090 of record CAKUZR010000008.1, on the reverse strand, counting down.
TCAACAGTCCATGTTCCATCAGATTGTTTTGTCAAATCAAATCCTTTATAGTCATTTGCCTCATCCCAACCGTCAAATGCACCTTTAAACTTTTTTCCAGTAAGGTCAGCAAGAGGAACTGTAACGACCTTTGCCTTCAAAGTAAAATCATCATTATTTTTTTCAAGAACAACTTTATACCAAGTTCCTACATTAAGCCCTTTTACTTTTACAGTTGTAGCTTTGGCAGCATCTTTTGCGGTAGAGTATGCAAGTTCAACAGCATCAGAATCAATATTGAAAGTACCTACATTATATTTACCCCATACACCCCCATCATGGCGAAGAACTGTAAAATCAATCTCTTCTCTTCCTGCAAAGAACTGATATGAGTCATTTGTGATTTTTTCAGCAAAAGCAGCATCCGCATATTTCCAGTTTGCATTTACAGTTGCGTCTTTAAGCATATCTACAACTTCTGATTTAACAGTCGGATTAGAAATACCTTTGCTTACATCAACAGTAATCTTGTATTCAACATTCTTTACCGTTGTCAGAGGCTGATCTTTTAATAGAGTTCCAGCCAAATCATTTTCAAAAGAGAGATTTAGTGCTTCATCTGCTTTAGCAATGAAAGTATAGGTGTATGCTGAACCAGCTTTTTCCATTTTGTATGTTACATCTTTTCCATCTTTATCTTTTGCAGGGAAGTTCTTGCTGTTGTCTCCAGCTGTCAACCTAACTTCAGCAGGGTCACTTGACTTTCCATCAAGTTTCAGTTCAAGAGAACCGCTTACTGCGTTGTATTTTGCACGAAGTGTATAAGTTTCACCTGCTATTACACCATCAAACACAATATGTTTAGGATTTCCAGAAACACCTTTGTCACCACGTCTTCCAATTTTTGAATAATCAGCACCCGCTGTAAGATACTGTGGCTCATCTCCGTTAAGAGAACCGTAGTCATCTGACCATGTCGGAGAACCATCTGAGCTGATTGCAGACGGAGGAATAACTTTAAATCTAGATGCTGTCAAAGGTCCATTACCGTTTCCAGAACGCCATGAGTTTGCAAAATCATCAGTCAGTTTATATGTTTTTCCATCTGCTCCAATTAATTCAAACCCATCTTTAAATGTAATTTTCAAAGATTGTTCAGAGCCATCAGCATTATCCAGTGTCATAGGAACAACATGATTTCCAGCATCATTTGTAAGTCCTACAATTCCTAATGGCTGAACGTCATTATCGTGCAAATCGCCAGAGCAGCTTGCAAATCCAAAAAGAAGAGCAAGGGAAGCAACAGCACCTGTTATTAATTTTTTCATTTTTATCTCCTAAAGCTATAATTCTTTAGTCCGCAAAAACGCCTGAAAGTTGCCGTCTGTTGCCAGACGGCTTTATTTCAATTCGCTTTCACCTTTTTTCTAAGCAAGCCATTTCTGTCTTGCACCCATCGGCAGACAAGAACCTGCCGGTAGTCAAATTACAGAAGGTAATTTGACTTATATATCCCAGCGGATACCTACACGTACAGCAGCCTGTCCGTCGTACCAGTCAACAGCGTCGATGTCGCCAGCTCCTTCTTTTTCCAAAGAGCCCTTGACATTCGCACGGTCAATGTTCAAGCCGTCCTGGCCGTCACCGAAGTGTTTGAACGGATCCATGTTGTATACAAACTGAGCGTATACTGTAGGTTTCTTCATTGCCTTGAACTGCTTTGAAACGCCTACTGCAAATGCAAACGGATTGTTTGTGTCGCTGTCAAAGCTGTTGTCAGAAAGCATGTTTTCTGTCTTAATACCTACCGCAACATTAGCTGTTACATCGCATGGGAACATTACCTGTCCAACCAATGTGTTGAACCAGCGTGTCTTGTTTGAAAGGTCGAATCCGTAGTAGATGTTCACACCCTTGAAAATATCGCTTTCCGGCTTGATGTTTGCGTAAAGACCAGCTTTCTTAAGTCTGAACTGTGAGTCAGAGCAGCTGTATTTGTTCTCATCTTTGTTGTCATCATAGCGAATGTGGTCTGAATCATACTTGATGTCTTCATAATAGCTGTACGCATTGTAGTTCATGTCGCCATAAACACCGAGTTTTACAGGAACATAAGCCAGCTCATTAAGATCGAAAGTTACTTCCGGCTTGAAAGTGAATTCCGCGCCGCTTTCAATTTCATACAAAGGATCATTGTCTCCGCTGTAGCGAGACTTGTACCATGACTGGCGGCCTTCTGTATCTGTAAGATAAGCCTTCGCAAATTCGTTTGTAGGCTTAATCTGTTCAAGAGGCATTTCTGCTGTAACTCCAAGATTAAGTCCGATTCCGCCTTCCATAAGGCTCTTTGAAGCGTTTAATGAAACAGCCTGGCTGTTCAAAACACCGAGTGTGTTAGAAAGGTCGAATGTTCCGTCATCATGGTTTTCACGGAGATAAAGCATAGAAGCCTGGGCACCGCGGAATCGGTATTCAGCATTTACACCGAATGTGTCGCCTTTGAAGCCAACCTGAACGTTTGCAGCCATGTTCTTGATTCCGTCGAAATCACCTGTTCTGTACCAAACATCTGTTGAATATCCAAAGTAGTCAGTTGTATTTGTTGAAGAAGGATTGTCTGCAAGAATATCCTTTGAAGATTTCTGATGTGTTGCAATCAAGCCCTGAGCCGCAACAGAAAGTTTTCCGCCGCCAACTTCAAATACATTTTTTGCACCAAGGATGAAGTCATGTTCAACAGGATCATCAAAAAGAAGATTGTCGTACATACCGTTTGTCTGGAAGTCGATTACAAGGTCATTGATTTTTGCGTCAGCCCATGCCCAGTAGCCGTACTTTCTACCTTTTCGGTCAGCTGTCTTGTTCGGAGCGAAACCAATGTCGAATGTAACGCCTGTAGCCTCTTCAAGAGCTGCAACCGCCTTTGAGCCAAGGCTGAATACATTGAAACCGCCTACATGGTTGTAGCCAGCATCCCAGTTTCCATCAATTGTCTTCCATGTAATCGCTTGTCTGATTTCCGGCTTGGCATAGTTAAAGCCTGTCAAGAAATTGATATAAGGTGTGTTCCAGCCGAATTTGAGGTGTCCAAGGAACGGATTTGATCCTGGACCAGCTCCAGCAGCTGTGTTGTCGTCTGTTCCAGAAAGGTAAGCGACAGGATTTGCGAAAATTCCGTTTACAAGGTTTTTGAATCCGTCTTCCCATGAAACAAGGTCATCACCATAATCATTAGCTCTATAAAGATAATTCAGTTTTTCAGCTGTGTTTCCATCGTAGTCATCCATTTCTTTTTCAGCCAAAGCAATCTCGATATAGAAAGGAGCGTTCGGAAGGAATGTTCCTGTGAATTTATCATAAGACTTCAAGCCTACAGTAGCATTGTCAAGGTCAAAACCTTTGCTTGACTTGTCAAGCTTGTTCTGTGTATTAAATTTCGCCTGAACACCGAGCATAGTCCAGCTTACAAAGTTAATCTTCGCCTTTGAAGCGCCAGCGTCGTCGTCCGCGCCGCCAACAAGGTCAGCGATCACGATGTGGCTGTTCTTTCCGCCGAAGCCGTCGTCAACGAAGTCAGGAGCGCGGAGGTCTGTTGTCCAGTTGCCGTCGCTGATGAACTTGTAGCGGGCCTCCTCGCCCATCTTGAATGTGCGGGTAATAGAGAATCCTTTGTCTCCCTTTGTCATAGGAAGCGCCCCGTCCTGCCAGCTTGTGAAGTCGCCGGCAAGAAGTACTTCCGTCGCACGAGGGTTTCCGTAGAAGAACGTTACATCCACAGTCCCGTCGGCGTTTTTCTTCGCAGAAACATCGGCGAACAAGCCCGCCAAGGAAACTGCCAAGATTGAGATGAAAGCGAATAATTTTTTCATCTTATCCTCCAATATTGTATTGAACGTAAGACTGAAAAACCCTGCTTTTTGCTAGACAGAATCGCCCTTATAGGATGTAAAGGTGATACAAATGTATTCGGGTGAGGGAGTGGAGGAAAATGTGAGCGGTGGAGAAATGAACGGTTTTGCATGGAAAAAGGAAGATGCGATCAGGTGCGTTGGAAAAAAAATCCGGCGTACGTTTGCGAGTATTGCGAACGTACGTTTGCATGGTACTATAACGCTCGTTTGCGTGTACTGCGAACGTACATTCGCGGGTGTTATAACGAGCGTTCGCTGGTTCTCGAACGTACGTTTGCGGGTGTTATAACGGTCGTTTGATTAGTGCAGTAATGGTCGTTCAATTAGTGCTGTAGTGGTCGGCCGATTAGTGCAGTAACAGTCGTTTGATTAGAGCTGTAACGGTCGTTCAAGTGGAACTATAATGACCGTGTGGCAAAATCTTGCTGTGGTGAACATTTTGTTCGGTTTGTGCCTGTTCAGATTGAATATTGTGAAAAACTTTTGTTTTTTGAAAAACGATGGTGAATGTTGATTTTGGCGACGGCTTTGGACGGCGGAAAAAAATCGCAACCTTTGCGAGCTTTTTCCAGCGCAAAATATCGTGTTTTTTTTTGAAACAGCCGTTTTCCTCAAAAAATTGTTTTCTCGCGAACGGCTCCCCTCTACACACAAAAAAAAACAATTGCAGTTTTCTGTGGAAATTTGTTTCCTGTGAAAAAATGTCCTTGCGCTGCTGGAGGTGGAGCCGCGAGTTTGCTGCCGAGCCTCGGAAAATTTTCAGGAAAAAATGGCGGTTTGCGGAGCGGGAGCGCTGGGAGCCCCGGAGTTGGGGAGCGGAGTGGAACGGAGCGGAGCAATGAGCGCGAGCGAAGGGCGGACATAGCGACGGCAAGGGGCGCGCGTGCGCGGTTTTTGCCGGCCCGCCGGAATTTTCTGTCATCTGGGCGCGTTTTTGTGTTCGGCGGAGGGGGAATATTTTGTGTGCGTCATTCGTTTTTTTTGTTTTTTAGCCGTGCGGAAGGAGGATTTTTTCCATGCGGCTTACGATTTCGGGAATGCGCTCTTTTTTTAGGCCGCTGTAATTTACAACGAATGTGTTTTTGGCGGATGGGGAATTTTTGCTGTAGTAAAAGTCGGTCAGGGGCGGAAGGTTGATTTTTTGCGCGTTCAGGCGGCGGATTAATTCTTGGGGCGAAAAGGCGGTTTCGAGTGTCAAAAGGAAGTGCAGCCCGGATTCTTCTTCCTGGATTTTGCAGAATTTTGCGAACGCACTTGTTTCTATTGCTGAAATCAATGTGTTCCGCAGGTTTCTGTAGAAATTTTTCATGCGGATTAGGTGTTTTCCGTAGCTTCCGTCTTCTATGAATTTTGCGAGCGTGAGCTGTTCAAACGAGCTTACCGGACACGAATAAAAGCCGATTTTCTGTTCAAAGGCTGGCAGTAATTTTTGCGGCAGAACCATGTAGCTGATTCGGATTGATGGCGCTAATGTTTTTGAAAATGTGTTTATGTAAATCACTTTTCCGTTTTTGTCGGCGCTTTGAAGTGTTGGCAATGGTTTTCCGCTGAACCGGAATTCGCTGTCGTAGTCGTCTTCGATTATGCAGCGGTTTTCTGATTTTTGCGCCCATTCCAGAAGTTCCTGGCGGCGGCGGATTGGCATTACAATTCCTGTTGGAAAATGGTGGCTTGGTGAAACGTGCGCAATGTTGATTTTCAAGTTTTCCAGCTCGGCGATGTTGATTCCCTGCGAGTCAATTTTTACCGGAATTGCTTTTGCGCCGTTCAGCTGGCAGACGTAAAGAATTTTCTGGTAGCCGGGATTTTCTACGGCGAAAATATTTTCCCGCCCAAGGAGCTGGACGACCATTGTGTAAAGATTTTCTGTTCCTGCTCCGATTACGATTTGCTCCGGAGAAACGTTCATATTCCGGAATTCTTTTAAATATTTTGAAATTGCCGCCCGAAGCTCAAAAATTCCTTTTACGCCGACGCGGGAAAGAAGTTTTTCGTCGCCGGAATTTAAAACCTGCCGCATTTTGTGCGACCACAGGCTGAATGGAAATTTTTCGTAGCTTGTTGAATTGCTTCCGAAATTTGCAAACCATTCACATTCGGCGGAATTTTCGTTTTCTGTTTTCCGGCTGTTTTTGCGGTTTTCAGTTTCGTTTTCGTCTTGATTTTCAAATGGTTTCAGTTCTGTTACAAAAAATCCTTTTTTTTCAATTGAATAAATATAGCCTTCGCTGATTAGCTGGGCATACGCGTTTTGAACGGTAATCACGCTTATTCCAAGGTTTTCCGCGAGCGTCCGTTTTGAAGGAAGTTTTTCTTCGGCTTTTAAAGTTCCTTCCATAATCTGCTTTTTGATTGAATTGTACAGATATTCGCAAAGTCCGCATTTTCCGCGGTTTTCAAAAGAAATTGTAATCATTCTGTCGTTCTGCTATTTGACAATTTCTGAAATTTCTTCTGAAATTTCCTTGTCGTAGTAAAGCCATGCGTACATTGCCGCCGCTCCAACTAATTTTCTTCCGTATTCGCGCGTTTCTTCGTAGGGAATTGTTTCCAGGAACAAATCGTCCGGAAGTTTTTTTATGTTGTTGAACTCAATTTTTGAGCTGTTCGTCCAGCGTCTGACTCTTGTGATTCCTGCGTTGTATGCAAAAAATGCGGAAAGCCATTTGTTTTCAAGCCGTCCGGAAAGATTTGCCAAGTACCAGGTTCCGAATTCCAGATTGTCGTCTGGATTTTTCAGGTTGTATTCGTTGTATTTCAGCCGGTGCGCAATGTCGTTTCCAGTGAATGTCATAAGCTGTGTCAGCCCGACTGCGCCCGCTGAGCTTTCAATCTGGTGGTCGAAAAAACTTTCGCTTCTTACAAGCGCGTACATAATTTCTTCCGGAACATTGTATTTTTTGCATTTTTCGCTCACGATTTTGCTGTAGTTTCTTGGGTAAAGCAGCTTTAAATCTTCTTTTGAAACGGTTTTTCCTGCTGAATTTATAACTTTCGAGGCGATTCTAAGCGCCTGCGGATAATATTCGTTTTTGTTGTTTCCGCAGTTTTCAAGGAATTTTGCTATTTTGATTCCTGCTTCGTAGCTGATTTTGAGGCCGCGTTTGGTTTGCGAAAGCCATTCTGGGTAAATTTTTTCAGGAAAGCCAAAATAAACGTAGCCCAGCAAAAGATTTTCAGCTTCAATGTCTGCCGGAATTTCTGAGCCGCCGTTCATTGTGCATACAACTTCTTCCGCGTTTTCACCGCCCAGCCCGAGCTTTGAAATTGCAAGCGATTTATAGTAAATTTCGTTTCCACTTGTAAGCGCCCGTGTAAAAGCCGCGTCGTCCTCGCTTTTGTGCGTGTCATCAACTGAAGGTAGCGCGAGTTTTTCCTGTACAAGTCTTCCGAAAATATATGCGAATTTTGCGGTCATTCCGTCGGAGGCAAATCCGTCTATCACTTTGTACAAATCGCTGAATTCATTCCAGCGGCCTTCCGAAAGCATAAGCGGGCTCAGCATATCAAAAATGTCGTCAAAATATTCCGGATTGTGCCAGGTTGAGCAGTATTGCTTTATCATTTTTATTCCCTGGCTGGTTGATTTTTTTAAATTCAGGCTGATAAGATACCAAAGCGCGTTGTCGTAAAGTTCGTCCGTTTTGGCGCATTGCATTGCGGATTTGTATCTGTTCGTTGCGTAAGTTAAATAGTCGATTTTTTCGTAAAGCCTGCCTGCGTAGAAGTTTGAATAAAATTCCGCGTCTGTTCCGGAAATTTTTTCTGTAATGCTGTCAAAGAATTTTGCGTTCTGAAGAAATTCGTCGCTTCCGTAAAGACAGATTTTTCCCGCATCCGAAATTATTTGCGGAACCAAAGGCAAATTTTCCTTTTGAGATTGAAATTTCCCGAACGCAACTTTGTAGTTCCGCTTGTAAACTTCTGAACGCAAGTCAATTATTCCGGCCTGCTCCTGGTTTTTCAGAAATTCCTCGTTTTTTGAAATTTCGCAGAAAAATTTGTAATGCTCGGAAGAAACCGGACGTTTTGTGAACCATTCAAAAACATCGTTGAAAAGACGCGCGCTGTTGTTTTTCAGCATTGCGGAAAATCTTAGGTAAATCAGCGCGTTCGGGCTTGTTTCGTAATTGATGTTGTTTGTAAGCACAACAAGTTTGGTGAATTCTTCCGCGTCAAAAAGCTGTTTCGCCGCAATCAGAGTCGCGTCCTCGTCGTTGTATTTTTTCACAAGATTTTCGCAGGCTTCCAGCCGTTCCTGGATGTTCCCGATTTCCGTGAGTTTTTCCGCGCTGAGCCTCGCGATGTAAGGCGAGCCCTTTTTTGCCGAAATTGAAAAAAATCGTTTTGCGTCTGAAAGATTTCCGTCTTTTTGTTTGCGCAACGCCAGAAAATAATATTTATCTTTTGCAGAAATGCTTTGCCAGTCTGAATTTGCAGGCTGTCCGCAGCTGGAAAAAATTGCGGAAAACACAATGAGCAATGTTAGTATGCAGAATTTTGAATTTTTCATATTGAGATTTAAAAAGTTCCGTAAAAAAAATAAGCCATCGAAAAAACGATGACTTATTTTAGCATAATTGAAGTGTTTATCTCAAACTATTTCGCAGGAATTGTAATTGTTGTTCCGGAAATAATGTAGTCCGGATTTTTGATATTGTTGTAGCGCGCAATCTTTTTGTAGTTCCATGGATTTTTGTAGTAAGAATCCGCAATGTCCCAAAGCGTGTCGCCCCATTTGATTTTGTATGTGATGTCGGCCGGCTTGTTTTCCGGTTCTTTTGGAGTTTCTGGAACAACTTGCTCCGGTTCTGGCGCAACAACAATTTCTTCTTCCTTCGGCTCGATTACAACCGGTTTCTGCTCTGGTTCTTCCGTCGGAAGCTCCGCAATTTCTTCTTCCGGCTCAGTTTCCTGAATTTCTTCTGCAGATTCAATCTGTGTTTTTTCAGTTTTGTTCAGCAGATTATATTTTGAAGGAACAACGAACAGAATCAAAATTGTTGCCAAAATACAAATTATCGCGCAAATTATGCAGATAATAACCGGCGCTTTTGTTTTTTTTGTTATTTCATCGGAATCGTCTTCGTAAGCTGAATCTGATGAATTGCCGGCGACTGTTTCCTTGTCGTAAAGTCCGTCGAAATTGATTCCGTTTGAAGGCGTGTTGTCGTTTACAAGCGTTGAAGTTTCTTTTGAATCTTCGTCATCCGAAGAAAGCGAGTCAAAGAATGCGTCGTCGTCCAGAACAGATTTTTCATCATTTTCCGGTTCAGCGGCAATTGTTTCGTCCGCGCCGTCATCCGCGTTGAAGTCTGGCAAGTCGAAATCATCGTCTGAGGAAACGGTTGAATCATTATTTTTTTCAGAAGCGATTGTTTCGCCCGCGCCGTCGTCTTCGTTGAAATCCGGAAGGTCGAAATCGTCAAACGGAGAATCTTTTGCGCCGTCTGCGTTTTCTGAAGAAATTGTTGCGTCGCTGGAGATTGTTTTATCCTCGGCCGGCGCATTTTCAGCGGAATTTTCTGTTGCGGCGATTGTTTCGTCCGCTCCGTCATCCGCATTGAAGTCCGGCAAGTCGAAATCATCGTCTGAGGAAACGGTTGAATCATTGTTTTTTTCAGAAGCAATTGTCTCATCCGCGCCGTCATCCTCGTTGAAATCTGGCAAGTCGAAATCATCGTCTGAGAAATCTGCTGAATCGTTGGTTTTCGCGGCAACAGTTTCATCTGCGGCAGGAGTTTCTGGAGTTTCATCAAAAACTGGTTCTTCCAGCTCGGCCGGCGGTTCTTCCAAAGTGCTTTCTTCGGTTGGGTCGGAGTTTGTTTCGGCAGGCTGTTCCGCTGGTTCAGTCTGGGCTTTTGCTTTTTCCTCTTCTTTTTTCTTCAGAAGGCTAGCGGCTCCCAGCAAACCAAGGGCTGCGCCTCCCGCCGCTGCGGCTGCAACCGCTCCGCCGTTCGATTTTTCTTCTTCTGTTTCGGCAGGCTGTTCTGGTGCTTCTTCCGAAGCAGTTTCTGGTTCTTCTGGGAGTTCTTCGTTTTCTTCCGCGTCGGGAATTTCAGGCAAATCCAGTTCTTCTGTTGTTTCCGGTTCTGTTTGCTCAGAATCTTCTATTATATTTCCATTTTTGTCTTCTGAAAAAGTTTCCTCGGAAATAGGGTTTTCCACGATTGTGTCATCGTTGGCTTCAAAATCAGGAAGGTCAAAATCTTCAATATTTTCGTCAAATTCCGGAAGCTCTTCAAAATTGTCTGATTTCTGTTCGTCCAGCTTAACATCGTAGTTTGTTGGCTCAAGGCGTTCTTCCAAAGTTCTGGAAACAAGAGTTACGTTCGCATTTGATGTTGCTCCAGTTTCCGGGTCAATCATTTCTGCGTGAAGCTTGTTGTTTTCATCAAGTCCGATATTCAGCTTTATGTCGGCGGTTCCGTTCGGATGCGCAACCAGGTTGTCGATTTGCAGGCTGTCAATGTATTCAGCGTCTTCCATTGTTCCTGTCTGCGAGCGGTACACATCAACAATTACACGAGTCTGGTTGTCGTTTACAGTTGTAAGTCCCAAAGTTTTTTTTACGGGTTTTCCATCTTCCATAATCGGATAGAAAGTTCCGTCTGCAAGTTTTATTCCAATCTGTTTCATTTCTGTACCTCGCTCTTCGACTTTTTTATTGATTTATTATCGGTAAAAATAGAAAATTTGATTATATTTAATTATACTTGTAAAAGGTAAATTTGGCAAAGTATGAATAAAAATTCTCAAAATTCACGCGCGCCGCACCGCCGCTTTAAAACTTTAAAGACTCTTGTTTTCAGCAGAATTCTTATCGTTGTTCTTCTGCTGCTTGTTCAGATTGGTCTTTTTATGCTTCCGCTTTTTATTTATCTTCCGAACGCGCGGCATTTGTTTCAGTTCAGTATTGTTGTGAGTCTTTTGTTCTGCTTTTATCTAGTGAACAGTCCGGGAAGAAATGAATTCAAAATCGCCTGGCTGATTCCGGTTCTGATTTTGCCTTTTTTTGGAATTGTTCTGTTTTTTCTTTTTAAGAAGAATTTTCTTGGAAAGCGTTTTTCGCGGCGGCTGAAAAAAATAAAAAATTATTCAATGCCTTTTCTTTCCGACCTTGAAACTGAAAAAAAAGCGCTGGAAATTTATCCAAAGGTGCGCGATATTTCAACTTATTTGAAGAACAGCGCGGGTTTTTCAACGTTTACAAACACTGACACAAAATATTTCAGCTGTGGCGAGGATTTTTTTCCTGCGATGCTGGAAGATTTGCAGAAGGCGGAAAAATTCATTTTTGTTGAATATTTTGTAATTGAAGAAAGTTTTATGTGGAGCAAGATTTTTGAAATTCTTGTTGAAAAGGCTAGGCACGGCGTTGAAGTTTTTGTGCTTTACGACAGTCTTGGCTCGGTGACTTTGGCGACCCACCGCTACGAAAGATTTCTTAGAAAAAACGGTCTTAACGCGAAGATTTTTTCTCCGTTCATTCCGGTTTATGACACTGCGCTGAACAACCGCGACCACCGCAAGCTGATTGATATTGACGGAAAAATTGCCTATACGGGCGGACTTAACATTTCTGATGAATACATAAATTTGAACCACAGGCGTTTTGCGTACTGGAAAGACGCGGCAATCAGAATTGAAGGGCCGGCCGTGAAAACTTTTACGGTTACATTCTTGCAGCTTTGGTATCTTCAGACAAAAAAATCCGAGCTGAATTTTCTTGATTTTGACCGTTTTGTGAATATTCCGAAAAATCCCCGTGAAACTGGCGGAATTGTAATTCCTTACGGAAACGACGCTTATTCTGACTCTGACATAGCGGAAGACGTTTACAACTATATTCTTTCAAAATCGCATGATTATGTTCATATTGTTACGCCGTATTTTATAATTGACAACACGCTGATGAATTCAATGATTTTTGCAGCGCGCCGCGGTGTTGAAGTTAGCATTATTGTTCCGGAAAAATACGACCATTTTCTGACTTTTTGTGTCGGCAGGAAATTTATAAAACAGCTGATTAAAAACGGTGTCCGGGTTTTCGCGTATAAAAAAGGATTCGTTCATTCAAAGCTTTTTGTTTCAGATGACAAAAGGGCGACCGTTGGCTCGATAAATTTGGATTACAGAAGCCTTTTTCATCATTTTGAGTGCGGCGTTTACCTTTACCAGAATGAAACTGTTTCAGAAATCGAAATGGATTTCCAGGAAACGCTGAAATTCTGCAAGGAACTGACTCCCGCAGAGTATAAAAAAATCCCGCTGTTCGTAAGAATAACGGGATGGATTTTCAAGGTTTTTGCGCCTTTGCTTTAGTTCTAGCTGGACGCGCTGTTTTTGCGCGCCAAACTAGATTTTTGAAAATTATTTTGCGTTTTCAGTTGAAACTAATTCCGCAGAATCGTAGTTGTATGAAAATTCCTGCATATCAGACATTTCGTTTACAGTTGTTCCAAATTTCTTTGCAACATTGTAAGTTGTGATTCTTGAAATGTTTCCGTCGCTGTCGTATTTTACAAGCTGACGGGTTGTTGTCTGGTTGTCTGCGCCGTAAGTTGTAACTTCAGACAAAGTTCCGTTCGCCGCATATCTGAAAATACATTTTGATGTGAGTTTTCCGTGCTGGTCGTAGTAAGAAACTGAATCCTTCTTGCCGTTTTCTGTGTAGGAAATCTGGCTTTCCTGTGCAAGCGTTCCGTCGTTGAAGTAAATATCCTGTGTTGAAAGCCGGCCTTTTTCGTCGTACTTATAGATTGTTTTTTCCATAAGCGCGCCTTCTGAATTGTAGACAGTTTCATCCGCAAGCTTTGAATTTTCGTAGAGATAGATTGTTTTTGTTTTCAGCGAGCCGTCTTTTCCAAATTCTGAAACATCGGATTTCTTTCCGTCCTTGTAAGTAACAACGGATTTCCAAATCTGAATTCCGTCTGAATCCGTGCAGATTTGTTCCTTCAGGTTGCCGTTCGCGTCGTAAACATTTGAAATTTTGTTTATAACAGCGTCGCGCGCGGTAAGTTCCGCTGATTCAACGGTTCTTCCTGCTGAATCAAGAATGTATGCGTATTTTGTGCTTGGCGTGCGAAAATATTCTCCGAATTTTGAAACGATTGAAAAATCAGTTCTTGTAACACTTTTTGCGCCGTCTTTTATTTGTGCTTCAGATGCAATGTCATAGGCGAACAGCATCGAGCCTGCCAGTGCAACGCACAAAGAGGAAATAATTTTTTTCATAAAGCCTCCAAATAACAATATTATAAACTGTGGATTCAATATTTGTCAAAATTCTATTGTATGATAGAATAATTTAAAATGAATTTTTATGAATTGAAAGCATTTGTTGTTCTTAGCAAGCAGCTGCATTTTGCAAAAACCGCGGAGGAAATCAACATAAGCCCTTCCGCGTTGAGCCGTATAATTACACGTCTTGAAGAAGAAACTGGCACTGACTTGATAGACCGTTCAAACCGGAAAGTTGAGCTTACCCCGAACGGAAAGCTTTTTGCCGAATTTGCGTATGAAACTTTGGAAAAACAGGCGGATCTTTTTTCAACTTTTAACGGCGATAAAAACAAGATTACCGGAACGCTCCACGTTTATGCTTCTGTTACGGCCTGCTACGTGATTCTTCCGATTTTTATAAAAAAACTTTCGGAAAATTATCCGGGAATTCAGCTTGTTCTGGAAACCGGAGACCCTGCCGGCGCAATTCCTGCGGTAAGGGAAGGCCGCGCAAATTTGGCGGTTGCCGCAATTCCGGAAGACGGACTTTCGTATATGGAAACAATAAGTGTCCGCCGTTCGCCTCTGATTTTTGCCGCGAGCAATGAATTCATCTTTGACTCAGAAAACCGTTCGCCGCAGGATTTTATTTCTTCTGTTCCGCTGATTCTTCCAAAAACTGGTTTGGCGCGCCGCCGTTTTGACGAATGGACGAAAAGCCGCAATGTAAAGCCGGTTATTGCCGCCGAAACCGAAGGAAACGAGGCGATTCTTGCGCTTGCTCAGCTTGGAATAGGAATGGGGCTTGTGCCGGAGATTGTTCTGCAGAACGGGCGTTACGCGGACAGTTTCACGACCCATTCAGCGGGAAATATTCTTGGCTATTACGACATTGGTTTTATCCGCCGGAGTGAAATTTACGGAACCCAGAGCAGCCGCCGGATTCAGCAGGCTGTTAGCGATATTCTGCATTCAACGGACTGGCAGAATTGCTTCAGTCAAAAATAAAAAATTGAAAGGAAATTTATGACACAGGAACAGTTTCTTTCGCTCGAAGAATTCAGGCGGAATTTCAAGGCGAAAATTCAGCAATGGAATAAAAAAGTTCCAAATCTTATGGAGCTTCAGAAAAACGCGGCAAAAGAGGCGAAAACGCCGGAATATTCTTTTGAAACTCCGATTGTTTACAACCGCGCGCTGGACGAAATTTCAGAAAATGATGAAATAAAGCTGATTGTGGTTGGCGACAATCCCGGAAAAGACGAGCAGCTTCTGAAAAACAACAGATATCTTGTGGGGCAGGCCGGAAAACTTGGCGAAGGATTTTTTAAGAAACATCTGGAGCTTGGAATTGATTTTAGAAAAAACGTGATTATTTTGAACAAGACGCCGGTTCATTCGGCAAAAACTTCCCAGTTGAAATATATTGTAAAGAACGGCGGAACAAATGCCGCGGAATTAATAGAAGAAAGCCAGCTTTGGATGGCGGAGCAGACGGCTTTTCTTGCGAAAAAACTGAATGCGGAAATTTGGCTTGTTGGCTACAGCGAGCTTAAGCCGAAGGGAATTTTTACAAAATACCGCGGTGAGCTGAAAAAATGCGCCGACTGGGAAAAACTTTTTGTGTTCCAGCATTTTTCGATGAACAGATTTTCAATTGATTTGAAAGAATTTATGGAAAAACACAAGGATTTTTCGCTGGAAGAATCGCTTTTTCAGCTTGGGACTTTGCATAAAAACGAAATTTTTGGTTAGCGCTGACTTCACCAGATTTATTCGCGCGGAAAATTTATCTTTGTGGAGAATTTATCCCGGTGAAAAGTTCATTCCCCGACGCTTTGCGGAAATTTTCGTTTATTCAAGAATTGTGATTTCTACGCGGCGGTTCATCGCTTTTCCTTCCGGAGTTGCGTTGTCCGCTACCGGTTTGCGCGCGCCGCTTCCTTTCGTTATGAATTTTGACGCGGAAATGCCTTTTTTTGAAAGCGCCTCCGCAATTGCGCGTGCTCGTTCTGCGGAAAGTTTCATTTCGCCTTTTTCGTTTCCTGTGGCGGCTGTGTGCCCTTCAACTAAAAACTGGCTGTTCTGCGCTTCTTTTAAGACGCTTGCAATTTGGTCAAGCCGCTTTTCTTCGCCTGGAAGAAGTTCCGCGCTGTCCGCCTTGAATTTCAGGTTCTGGATTGTGAGACGGATTCCTGCCGGAGTGTTTTCAACCTTGATATTTGAATTTTTTGCCGAGGAATCAGGATTTTTCGGTTTTGACGCAACGAGCGGGCGGGATTCGTTCACTGGTTTTGCAAGAGAATCCGCTTCATCTTTGTCGTTTGAAACAAGCGCAACGCGTTGCAGCGACTCAATGATTTTTGCGCGGTCAACTGCCGGCGGATATTCAGTGAACAAAGAAATCGTTCCCCGGAAACTGACTGAATTTCCGTCCTTGTAAATAAAATTTTCGTTCACTGAATCCCGGACAACAATAGCGTAGCCGGTCGCCTTGCTGACGTACATGGTTGCGTTGTGGCTTCCGTTTGCGCTTTTTAAATTCTGGTCGCCGCCAAAGTCAAAATACGAAATTCCGTAGCGGGTTGCCCATTTTGCGCTGAAAACAAAAACTTCCTCGCCGCGGACTGTTTCATCGCCAATGTAAGTGTACAAAACTTCCATCGGAATTTTTGTAAAAACGCCTTTGTTCAAAGGATCGACTGAACGAACTGCGCGCCCGGTCCAGCTGTCGCCTTTTTTGATTTTTGTTTTTGGAAAGGCTGGAAAACTTCTGAAAGTCGGAAATCCGTTGTCTTCAATCATAACAAGATTTCCGTCTGATGTGATTCTGAATGTTGAAGGAATTGACTCGTGAATTTCCTGCGCAACAGAAACGTTCTGATGTTTTGTTCCTTCGTCAACGTAAAAGCTTCCGTCGTATAAATTTCCGTCGTTCACAATAAAAGAGCGGACTTCCCGGCTTACAAGACCGACGTATTTGTTGTTGTCGTATCTGCGCAAATCCGTGCGTTCAACAAGGCTGTAGTTCCTTCCGCCGCAATACGTTATTTGAACTGGAGCCTCTTGCTGAGCGACCGCCCCGAAGAGAAAACAAAATAAAACCGCTTGTAAAAAAATCTTCTTCATTTTGTAGTATTATATCATTGTTTTGGATTTTTTTGGTTTTCTCTGCAAAAAATTCTAAAAAGCCTGAATATCGAGTTTTTTGTGGAAAAAAAATAAAAGCGTAGCGCGAATGAAAGCACTCTTTCAGAATTTGCAAAAAAACTCGAAATTAAGGTAAAAAATGTTTTTTATTCTTCCGACAATAAAAGTATGAAAATTTCTAATAAACCGAATATTTTGGCTGGCGCAATTTTGCTTTTGATGGCAGCTTTTTTTTCAATTTCTCTGGCGCTTCTTCCTCTTAATTTTGGAAATTTTGGTCCGGCGCAAAATAATCTTCTATATATAGTTGCATTTACTTTGGGCGATATGCTTTTTTCAGTCTATGGATTTTCAAGCATTTTGATTCCGGTTTTTCTTCTGGTTGCGGGGCTTTCGTGTTTTGCCTCAAAGTGGACTTCAAAAAAATCAATGCGGCTTTTGACGGCGGTTGTTCCTTTTTTCACTTCTGTTTTTATTGAAAAACTTTGCCGCTATTTTGCAAAAGATTACACGGACGATTTTTCCACAATAAAAATAATTCTGGCAATAATTATCGGCGTGATGCTTGTTGTGATGGAAATAATTATCGCCGGGCTTGTTGCGGAACGAATAAACGATATGATTTTTCACCGTGAAAAATTTCTTGCTGAAAAAGAGCAGAAACTCGCGGAAAAACATAAACTGTCTTTTGGTGAATCTGAAAAATCAGACGCTGAAGAAACTAAAAATTCCGGGAAAATTTTTAAATCCAGGCCGGAAAATATTTTTCAGAAAGAAAATGCCGAATCTCCGGTTCAGGAAAATCAGAATTCCGGGCTGGAAACTGAATCCGTGGAGCAGCCGCAAAATTCCGCGCAGAATGTCGGCGCGAAGAACGAAAATGAGCGGAGCGGAATCGGGGAGGCGCGCGGGGCTTCGGAGCCAACTGAGGTGGCCGAGCCAGTTGTTCAGCACGATGATCCTTTCGCGAATCTTTTTGATGAAGATGAAACACAGAATACAAATTCAATGATTACGCAGGAAGAATTCGCCGCGCTGAATGGAATTTCTGCCGAGGAAGAACCTGGCGAAGACGAAATTTTTGATTCCGCTGAGCCAGCTGATGATTTGGAGTGGCCGGATTCCGAGGAAATAAAGGCTCAGGCTGGAGCTGTGGAAATTCCTGTTGAAGTTGAAGACGATGATTTTGTGGCTGAGCGCGTTTCCGCTGATGAAAAATCCGATGAAAAATCCGATAAAACGGATGACGAAAACGATGAAGAATCTGAGAATTTGCGGAGCCGCGTTGATTCAGACGAGCCGCGGCTTTCGGAAAATGCGGAAAACGGTTCAGATTTTGACGAGCTGGAAGATTCGCTGAACGATTTTGAAAAATACAATGACGAAATCAATTCGGAAGATGATTTTGATGATGAGGATTCTGAAAACCAGGCGTCCGGCCCGGAAAATTCAAAAGAAACGCTTTCTCCTGATTTTTTTGATATCGATATGAATTCGGAAGAATCAATTGAAGACGAAAACGATGATGAAAATCATTATGATGAGCCGGCTTCTGAAAAAACTGAAAATATTGAGGAAGAAACACCGGCAAAATCCGCGGACGATGAAAATTCAACAATTTCTTTTGGTTCTGATGTTTTTGCGGACATGGAAAATGATGCCCGGAAGCAGCTTGAAGGCGGCGAAAACGATTCATTCTTTGATGATGAAAAAAATGCGGAGAACGAAGTTCAAGACGAGCCTTTTGTGCAGGACGAAATTTCTGACGAAAATTCCGGAAATCCTGAAAACTTTGAAAATCCAGGGAACGAATTTGAAAATCACCCGGAAAATGAATTTCATCCAGAAATTGAAAATGAGGACGAATCCCGAATTGAAAATGAACCCGCCGGCTCTTCGGAAATTGAAATCTCCGAGCAGTCGCAAGAACCGACTGAATCAACTGAGCCGACTGTTGAAGGCCGCATAATCGAAACCGCTCCTGTTCCTGAACGAAAAACCATCGCGACGGAAGCGGCTCCGCTAACCCACGTGGCTCGCCCAAAAAAGCCGTACGTTGTTCCAACTGATTTGCTTGAGCAGTACGAGGACGATCAGTACTGGCTTATTGACAATGAAACAAAAGAAAGCGCGTTAAAATTGAAGAAAACTTTCTCTGATTTTGGAATAAGCGCGGAAGTTGTAGGAATAAAAAAAGGTCCGGTTGTAACGATGTTTGAAATTGCTCCGGCTCCAGGCGTAAAACTTAGCAAAATTGTTGCTCTTCAGGATAACATTGCGCTTAGTCTGGCGGCTTCAAGCGTCCGCATAGTTGCTCCGATTCCAGGGAAAGCCGCAGTTGGAATTGAAGTTCCAAACAAAAAACGCTCGATTGTAAGTTTCCGCGAAATGATTGAGCAGGATTTACCTGAATTCCAGAAAATGGCGATTCCTGTGATTCTTGGAAAAGACATTCTTGGAAAATCCCAGATTATTGATATTGCAAAAACGCCTCATCTTCTGATTGCTGGTGCTACCGGCGCCGGAAAATCAGTCTGTGTGAATTCAATAATTCTTTCGATTTTGTACAAACGTTCGCCTCAGCAAGTGAAAATGATTCTTGTTGACCCGAAAGTTGTTGAGCTTAAACTTTACAACGACATTCCGCATCTTCTTACGCCGGTTATTACTGAACCGAAAAAAGCGTTGCAAGGTTTGCAGTGGTGCTTGTGCGAAATGGAACGCCGTTACGCTCTGCTTGACCAGATGGGAGTCCGCGATATTTCAAGCTACAACAAGCGCGTTGAAGAACGAAAAATCGCAACAGAAAAGCTTCCTTACATTGTGATTATAATTGATGAGTTTGCGGATTTGATGGCGACCAGCGGAAAAGAACTTGAATCGAATGTTGCCCGGCTTGCGGCAATGTCGCGCGCGGTTGGAATTCATCTTGTTTTGGCTACGCAGCGTCCTTCAGTAAATGTTATCACTGGATTGATAAAGGCGAATATTCCAAGCCGAATTGCGTTCATGGTTGCCAGCCGAACAGATTCAAATATCATTATTGATGCGGTTGGCGCGGAAAAACTTCTTGGAAAAGGCGATATGCTTTATGCTTCGGCGGTAAGTCCATATCCTGTAAGAATTCAGGGCACTTTTGAAAGCGATTCCGATGTTGAGCACGTTGTTGATTACGTAAAAACTTTGGGCGAACCGGATTACATTGATGATGAAATTTTTGTTGATGACGACGAAGATGACGACGGCCAGCAGAATTTCTACGGCGATGACGCAGATCCTTTGTATGAGCAGGCTCTGGACATTGTTATTCAGTCTGGAAAAGCCAGCGCAAGCTACATTCAGCGCCGCCTGAAAGTTGGCTACAACCGTGCCGCCCGCCTTGTTGAAGAAATGGAAGCCCGCGGAATCGTCGGCCCAGCCAACGGCTCAAAACCCCGCGAAATAATCCACGTGCCAAGCTAGGAAAACCTGTACACTGAAAGATGATTTAGTTGATATAACGCAGAATGTGCTGTAGACTGAAATTCTATTAGCTTGAATGTCGATTTTTTTTGCAAAATTCTGAAAGAACGCTTTCGGCATATTTTCAATTTGCTCCAGATGGATTTGGCTCGCGCTTCGCTTGTGTTAATTCGGGTGCTCTGCACTTTAATTAATTTAATCGCCAAAAATCTTCACAAATTGCAAATCTGCCTGCGCTTTTATTTTTTTTACAAAAAACTCGAAATTAAGGCTATTAAAATTCTTTTTGGAGGCTTTATGAAAAGGAAAGTTTTAAGCATATTTGCGGCGGTATCATTTCTTTTTATCGGAATGACGTTTTTTGGTTGTGCAGCAGACAGTTCAGATGATTCTGAGTCGGGGGGGGGCGGTTCGGAATCAAAAATTTATAGTTCTGTAAGCAATGTAAGAGCTGCGGCGAATAACGAGCGCATTGTATTAGCATGGCAAAATCCTGAAAATAATTATTTTGGTGTAAAAATTGTAATGGAGCCAGCGGAAGGCAATCTGGCAGAACCAAAAACTTGTCAAAAAGATTCAAATACTTTTACAGCAACTGGATTAAAATCCGGCACTAATTATAAGTTTTCTTTTATATCTTTGGACTCAAATTCTAAGGATACAGATAAAATAACAACAATTTCAATAACAACAGCAGTTTCTGAAGCATCAGAATCTCCAGAATCACCTGAAAATCCTCCGGACGATGTTTCAGATTTTAAAGTAAAAGTTGAAGATTTGGTTGCAACTCTTTCATGGAAAAAGTCTTCTTCTGAAAATATATTTGGCTATTTTATTTCTTACGAAAAAAAAGAAATAGAAATTGGCTCGTTGAATACAGCTCGTTCAGTATTGACGGAGGCAATGCCAAAAAATACGGTATTTGTTAGTCCGGATTTTAAAGAATATTCAATGGATGTAAAGGCTGGAAATTCATATACATTTACGGTGAAAACTGTTGGTGTTACAGGAATTGAAAGCAATGGAGCAACAAAGGAAATCTCAATCAGTGACATTGTCGGACCTGCTGCGTCTTCACGAACGGAAAGCCTTGATTATATTTTCGGAACAGATTCAGTGGCTGAAATAACATTGACAATTAAACGTTCAGAATGGGATGCTCTCTGTGCAAACTACGACACAAATCCAAAAAATGAAAATTGTATTCATGCTGATTTTGAAATGAAAAAAGGCGGCAACACTTGGAAAATCAATGATATTGGAATGCGTTTGCGTGGCAACACAAGCCGAAGGAAACCTCAGGAGGGTGAAAATTATTATCAGGCGCATTTTAAGCTTGATTTTGAAGAATGGTGCGATGATTCCGGCGAAGAACGAAAACTTGCCGGCTGTATGAAAGGTCTTAATCTGAAGCGTTTTAAAGAAGATCCATCCTACGTCCGTGAAGTTTTTGGATATAATTTTTTCCGTAAAAATGGAATTTGGACTGCTCCTCGCGCAGGTTATACACATCTTTTTATAACAATTCTTGAAGAAGACGGAACAGAAAAAGAATTGGACTACGGTGTTTATGCAATGATTGAGGAAATAAACAAGCAGTTTTTGAAGGAACGTTCTGAAATTTCTACAGAAATCGGCACAAAATTCAACGGAAATAAAGGCAATCTGTGGAAATGCTGCTGGTCGTCGTCAAACGGTCCGTCTATGGCAACTGATTATGATATATATCGTTCGTTCGGCGTTGAAGAAATTTATCTTGACGAAAGCCAAAGCATGCGTTACGACTACGATTTAAAGACAAATAAAGATGATTTTTATTCTGCACGTGATGAACTGATTGGATTTATAAAAGAGTTGAATGAACTTTCTACCGAAGATAAAATCAAAGAATTCTATGAAAAGAAAATGGATGTGGATTTGTTCCTGAAAACTTACGCCTGCAACGTTGTGTTGGGAATGGACGATGATTATTGGTGCAACAAAAACAATTACTATTTCTATTTTGATAAAAAAGGAAAATGTTATTTTATTCCTTATGATTATGACAATATTTTAGGCACGAACTGTTTTTCAGATACAGCTACAAGAAATCCTCTTGATTGGAATGAGAAGGGATATGACACACCGCTTGTTGAAAAACTTCTTTCTGTTCCTGAATACAAAGAAAAATATGCAAAATATCTTTTGGAGCTTTCTGATGAATCTTCATTTGTGAATGGAAGCCAAGAGGAAATTGCAAGATTGCAGTCGTTGGTTCAAGGTTTTATAAACAGTAAAGATTTGACTTATTCAGATACATCGTCTGAAATTATTGATGATGTTGCTTCTTGGTGTTCCAACATAGGAAAATACAAATTGCTTTCTGGTGATGAAACAACGAACTTCTTCAAAGCTAAGTCAAAAACTGTGAAGGCTTTTTGCGAGCCGAAAAAATACAATGTTACTTTCAATTTGAATGGCGGAAAACTTTCTGGTTCTGAAGAAGTGTCGATTTCTCGTGAAGTTATGAGCTCTGATGATATTCTTGATGTCTTGGATACTGATTCAATCAGAAAAGATGATTTATTCTTGGCTGGCTGGTTTGATTCTGCAGAAGACGGAAATGAAGTGCCTTTTGTAACAAGTGATATTACAGTTTACGCACACTATGTTGAATTGCCATACAAATACTGGTTTGATGATGAAGAAATTCCGCATCTTGAAATTACATTTAACCCTGAAGATTTTGGACTTTCTCCTGATTCCGTAAATTATGTCACTGCGGCTTGTGCTTATACAGGCTTTAGTGCAAACGGGCCTAAAATGAATCGTGGAGAAGACAATTTATTCCGCATAGAATACAGTGGAAATAAACTTTCCCGTATGTGGCCAGGATTTAAATTTGTTGTAAATGGACATAAATGGTTAGGGCCAGGTCCAAGTGATGGATATAAATATCGGAAAACATTGCCGAGGGATTATTATCTTCCGAATAATGGAGACCCAAATTTCTTAATTTATGAATTAAGAGGAAATAGAGGAAATCAGTAAAAATAAAATGGGACTGCCTGATTTTTTTTAGGCAAGTCCCATGATTTTTATTCAAAGATTTTCCTGCTGCACTGCTTATCTTTCGTAGGTTTTCAAGATTGATTCGGCGGTCTGAAGGCGGCTTTGGCGCAGGTTCATGGCTTGTTTTTCAATGTATTTGTGGGCTTGCGGCTCGGTCATTTGCAAATATTGAATCAAGATGCATTTTGCGCGGTCAATCAGGCGGATTTCATCAATTTTTTTCTGAAGCTTGACGTTTTCGTTTTCAAGGACTTGAACGCGTTTTCGGCTTGCAATCAGAAGTTTTACAGCCTGGTAGAAAAATTCCGGGCTGACAGGCTTTGGAAGCACAAAAACACCAGCGTCCTCAATATCCGGGCTTGTGTCGTAAACTTTGTCGTTGTCAACAATCAGAATTATTCCGGCATCCGTTTGTTCCGCGGCATACAATGAAAAATCATCCCCGAATTCATCTGGAAGCGGCGAATCCACGATTATCAAGTCAAATTCGTCAGTGATTAAATCCCGCCGGGCTTCAGCGCAGTTTTGAGCCGTAACAATCCGGCTGAACGGCTGCGAATTCAGCAAGTCGGAAATAATTCCAAGGGTTGTGTTTGTGTTAGAAACAATTAAAACAGAATCCATTTGCTTTTGTTTTCATCCAGATAAATCAAGTTACTCTTTTTCAGCATCAACAAATGCGTTCAGCGTAACTTCCGGCAAAATATTTTTTACAAATTCACTTTGAAAAGCCAGTTGAACTGCCTCTGAAAGCGACTGCGGCAACGTCTTCAAATTTTTCAAATCATCCGGGGAAGCTTTGAAAATGTTCAAATCCAGCTCCGGCGGAAGAGGAAGTTTCTTTTCGATTCCTTCAAATCCTGCGGCAAGCAAAAGGGCAAGCGCGGCGTACTGGTTGCAGCTTGGATCCGGGGAACGGATTTCCATTCGGCTGCGGCTTTTGTCCGAGGCTGCTGGAATTCTAATCAGCTGGCTTCGGTTCGCGCGGCTCCAACCAATATAAAGCGGCGCCTCAAAATGCCCGAATCTTTTGTACGAATTTTCGTCAGGGTTCAGAAATGCGGTTATTTCCCGGATTTTGTCAAGAATTCCTGCAATGAAATACTGCGCTTCATCTTCAAAATCAGCGAACAGATTTTTTCGTTCTTTTTCAATTGAAATATTTATGTGAAGTCCGTTTCCTGGTTTTCCAGAAATCGGTTTTCCGGAAAAATTCGCGTCAAGTCCGTTTCTTGCGGCAACCGTGCGCACAACAGTTTTAAAAGTCGAAAGATTGTCGGCGGCTTTCAGCGGCGAAGCGTAAACAAAATCAACTTCGTGCTGGCCTGGCCCGGTTTCGTGGTGGCTTACTTCCGGCTTGATTCCCATTTGCTCCAGCGTAAGACAAATGTCGCGGCGGATATTTTCGCCTTTGTCGAACGGCGCAAGATCGCAGTAGCCGGCGTTGTCGTGCGGAATATTTGTTACATTTCCTTTTTCATCCAGCTGGAAAAGATAAAATTCACATTCAGTTCCAACATTTATTTTGTAGCCTTTCTTTTCAGCTTTTTCAACAACTTCCTCAAGGATATTTCGTATATCGCCTTCAAACGGAGTTCCATCTGGATATTTAATATTGCAGTAAAAACGAACAACTCTTCCATGCTGAGGCCGCCATGGCAAAACTGAAAGAGTGGAAGCGTCCGGCACAAGATACAAATCGCTTTTGTCAACGCCCAAAAAACCTTTCACTGCGCTTGCATCAAAAGAAATTCCAGTTTTAAAAGCACGTTCAAGCTCGCTCGGCTGAATTGAAATGCTTTTTATCGTTCCAAAAATGTCTGTAAAAAATAGCTTGATGAATTTCACATCATTTTCAGCAATGTAGGTTAGAACTTCTTTTTCTGTGTATTCCATTAAAAAACCTCCAAAAGGTGATAAAATTATACTTTATCTTTAAAAAAAAAACACTATCGACTAAAATAAATATATATGAAGATAAAATTGAGTTTTAAAAAAATCATTGTTTCTGTTGCCGCGCTGGTTGTGTTTCTGATTGCGATTCTGATTATTGTGATTGGAATTTCCAGCCACAGGCCGACCGCCGCATTTTACGGAATAAGCGGAACTGACCAGGAAAAAATTGAAAAAGTTCTCCAGGCAACATCAGCAAAGAAGAAAGGCCGTTTTTTGCCATTTAATATTGTTACGCTCGACACTTCTGTTTCACTTGAAAATGCGCTGAAAAAACAAAAGGCTGATATAGTTTTTGTTCGCCGGGGAAAAAATTCTGATTTTGCCGCAAAACTCGCGGAAAAGAAACGCACGGTTTTCGGGGCGGAAATTCTTGAAGGAATGACAACTTCTGTAAAACAAACTGCTTTTGTTTCAAACGGAAAAGTTGCGGCTGTTCCAATTCTTATTGACAATTACGAGCTTGACGTTCATTCTGAAAAATTTCAGGCGAGCGGCATAAAAAATCTTTCAACGCTTGAAGACTTGGAAAAACTTGCGTGGATTACAAAATCGTCTACGCCTGCGCCGATTGTTTTTCCGGGTGGCGACGATGATTTTCTTATAAATATTTTTGGCGCGCTTGTTGAGGCGGTTTCCGGAAAATCCGCATATATCGAAGGAAAAGAAAAAATTGCCCGGCTGATTAATTCTGGCAGGGCGAACTATAATTCGTACCTGGAAACGCTGAAGGAGCTTTCCGCAGAAGGAAACGCTTACGCTGAAACCTGCAAGCTTTTGAAAAACTGGACGCAAAAGGAAATTCTTCCCAGAAATATTTATCAAATCAGCGTCCGCGATATGAAAATTTTTATGCAGTCGGAAATTGTCGCCGCGGCGTTCCAGACGCTTTCTGAACACAGAACTTTTGAGCGGCCGGTTATTTCAAAGTACACATCGGTTTATATTCCAGCCGCCGCCGAAAATCTTGAGCGCTCGTTTGTTTCGCCGGTTATATTCGGGATTTCTCTTTCAAAAGATAAAATTGCGCGGAATGCAATTGAAAAGCTCGCGGATGAATTTCAGAGCCAGCTTTGCTTTTCAACAGGGCTTGCGCCGGTTCAGGCAACTTGCTCAGTTCCGGATGTTCAGTCCGATGATGTCCGCTATTGGGTTGCGGCTTCAAGTGAACCGCTTCCAGCATTGTCCGACTGGCTTTTTGCAACAAAAGGACAGAAAACTTTGTTCGCGGAAGCATTAAGAAATCTTCTTCGGTCTTAGAATTTTTTTCAGGATTTATTTGTGCGGAAGGGGAAGTTATTTGACCGGCGTGATTTTCTTATTCATGCTGAAAAACACGCGGAGAAGCATAATAATTCCCCGGAAGCAAAGTTCGATTGCCATTGCAAACCAAATTCCGGGCAGTCCAAACGGTTTTACGAGCAAAATTGAAAGTCCAAGGCGCACAATCCACAGGCTGAAAAGATTTAAAATGCTCGGAACAAGCGTGTCTCCTTTTCCGCGCAGAATTCCTGTTGAAACGATTGAGGCGGCGAAAAAAGGCTCGGCGAAAAGCTCAATCCGCAGAATTTTTGCTGAAAGATTTTGAATTTCTTTGTCCGGCGTTAAGAATTGAAAAACGACCGGACACAAAAAATACATTGCGACACCGGCAAGGCTCATTATTAAAATTCCGGCAGTGATTGTGATTGCCGAAAACGATTTTGAAAGGTCATTGCGTTTTGCGCCGTAGCTTTGTCCAACCAAAGTGCTTGCCGCTTCCTGAACTCCGTAGCCCGGCATATAGCACAAAGATTCCGCTGTTGTGGCGAACGAATTTGCGGCGATTGCAACCGCGCCCAAAGGAGCAATTATTTTTGCAACGATTACGAGCGCGCCTGAAAACGCCGAGCTTTCAAGGCCGACTGGAGCAGCGATTTTTATTGCCTTGAAAACGCAGTTTCTGCTCATTGAAAAATTCTTGAAATTTCTTAAATTAAGGTAGCCGGAAAAAAACAAAGTGTAGACCATCATAATCAAGGCTGTAACAAAAGCCGCTGCGGCAGAACCGAAAGCAGCTCCTTTTACGCCAAGTTTCAGGACGAAAATAAAAAGCCAGTTGAACGCAATATCTAGCAGGCACATAACCGCGTTCATTGCGGCAGGAAATTTCATATTTCCTGTTGACTGGAGCATTCCGCTCATAAGATAGACAATTTCAAAAAACGGCGTTGAAAGCCCGAAAACCAGAAAATACATTGAAGAGTCGTGCGCAAGATTTTCCGGCGCGCCTAGCCATTTTGGAAGCTCGAAGCAAATTGAAAAAGAAATTCCGGCCAGAACAAGCGAATAAACCAGACATACAATAATTGACTGAAAAAAAACGTTTTTCGCTTTTTCTTTTTCGCCTGCGCCCACAAGATGAGCAACCTGAACATAAAAACCAACGCACATCGCATGAGCCAGGCTTCCAATCACCCAGGTGGAAGAGGCGACCAGCCCGATTGCCGCGGAAGCCTGCGCGCCCATTGCTCCAACCATCGCCGCATCAATGTACTGCATAAGAATTGAAGAAATTTGCGCAAGCATTCCAGGCACGCTGAGCTGCAGAACAAATTTTATCTGCTGCTTAAACGGAATTGACGAGGAGTTTTTCAGTAGTTGCGAAAGATCGAAATTCTTCATTTAAACAGCGTAAAAAAATTGCTACAGCTGCTTGAAAACGTTGACCATTTCTATTGCTCCAAGAGCGCAGTCATAGCCTTTGTTTCCGGCTTTTGAGCCGGCGCGTTCAATTGCCTGCTCAATGTTTTCAGTTGTGATTACGCCGAACATAACTGGAACTCCGTTTTTGAAGCTTGCCTGGGCAATTCCCTTTGAAACTTCAGCGCAAACGTAGTCGTAGTGGCTTGTTGAACCGCGGATAACAGCGCCAACCGCAATCACCGCGTCGTATTTGCCGCTTGAAGCCATTTTGTCCGCAACCACTGGAATTTCAAAAGCGCCAGGAACCCACACCGCTGTGATATTTTTTTCTTCAACGCCGTGACGCACAAGCCCGTCCACCGCGCCTCCGAGCAGCTTGTTCACAATAATTTCATTAAACCGCGACGCCACGATTCCAACTTTCATGCCTTCTGGAGCAACAAGTTTTCCTTCAACAAGATTGATTTCATTCATATAATTTCCTCTTTGCGGTTTTTCCGCAGTATTTTTTTACAAGCTTTCCTTGAAAATATGACCCATTTTATCTCTTTTTGTCTTTAAATAAAATCTGTCGTATTCCTGCGGCGCAATTTCGAGCGGCTCGCGTTTTGCAACTTTCAGCCCGAACCCGTCAAGTCCGTAAATTTTTTCCGGATTGTTTGTAAGAAGCCGGAGCGACTTGCAGCCTAAATCCCTTAAAATTTGCGCGCCAATCCAATATTCACGCAAATCCGGCTTGAATCCGAGCTTCACATTTGCTTCAACTGTGTCCAGTCCTTCTTCCTGAAGCTTGTACGCTTTCAGTTTGTTTATAAGCCCGATTCCGCGCCCTTCCTGCCGCATATACAAAATAACGCCGCGTCCTTCCTCCGCAATTTTGCTCATTGCCGCATGCAGCTGAGGACCGCAGTCGCACCGTTGTGAACCGAACACATCTCCGGTCAGACATTCCGAATGAACCCGGCAAAGAACATTCTCGCCGTCGCCGATTTCTCCGCGGACCAGCGCAACGTGATGCTCGCCCGTAATATCGTTTATGTAGCCGTAAATGTCAAAATCGCCCCAGTCCGTAGGAAGCTTTGCCTTTGCTTCCTGAACAACGTGCTTTTCGTGAAGCCTAAGATAATCCTGAAGCTCCTTGATTGTTATGAACTTAAGATTGAATTTTTTCGCAAGCTCCCAAAGTTTCGGCGTACGCATCATTGTTCCGTCATCATCCATGATTTCGCAGCACAAACCGCATTCAGGAAGTCCCGCGAGCCGGCACAAGTCAACAGTCGCTTCCGTGTGTCCGTTGCGAACAAGAACTCCGCCTTTCCGCGCAATCAACGGAAACATGTGGCCAGGCCGTCGGAAATCTTCCGGCTTTGAATCAGGGGAAACGCAAGCCTGTGCAGTTATCGAACGTTCCGCCGCAGAAATTCCAGTCGTAGTTGATTTGTGGTCAATTGAAACCGTAAAAGCCGTTTCGTGATTGTCTGTATTTTCTGCAACCATCGGAAAAAGATTCAGCTTTTTTGCAATGTCGTTGCTCATCGGAGTGCAAATCAGCCCTTTCGCGTGCGTTGCCATCATATTTACGTTCGCCTGAGTCGCAAAAGTTGCGGCGCAAATCATATCGCCTTCATTTTCCCGGTCAGGATCATCCGTAACCAAAATAATTTTTCCGTTGCGAAGCTCTTCCAAAGCCTCATCGATTGTGTTGTATTTGTATTCCATAAAAACCTCAAAAAATTCCACATAATTTTAATGAAGGGCGGACAACCGCCCTACGGCCGCACTTCGTTGCGTCCTACCCACCGTGCGGGCTTCAATCGCCAGCCCACAACGCCTGGCTTTTTTTTGCGGCGACGTTCATTCATTCAGCCAGTCCAAAAGTTTTTTGTCTTTTTGGCTCTGCGCGCTGTTTCCGCAAACCATAAGCTTCTGAACGTACTTTCCGATTATGTCGTTTTCAAGATTTACAATGTCGCCGGATTTTTTTTCAAGCAAGGTTGTTTCTTCCCCAGTGTGAGGAATTACGCTCACGGCAAATTCTTTTTCACCAACTTTTGCAACCGTCAGGCTTACTCCGTCAATTGCCACCGAGCCTTTTTCAATAATCAAATTCAAAATCGCCGCCGGCGCGGAAATATAAATCCACACAGCATTTCCGTCGTTCAGCATTTTTAAAATCGTTCCGGTTCCGTCAATGTGCCCGGAAACAAAATGCCCGCCGAACCGTCCGTCCGCCGCCATTGCACGCTCCAGGTTTACGCGGCTTCCTTTTTTCAGCGCGCCAAGATTTGAGCGGCTCAAAGTTTCGTTCATAACATCCGCGGTAAAATTATTTAAAGAATCAATGTTTGTAACGGTAAGGCAAACGCCGTTCACCGCAATGCTGTCGCCGATTTTTGTCCCGGCAAGAACTTTTTGCGCCGCAATGCAGATTTTTCCGTTCCCGGCAGACTGAATTCTGCCCGTTTCCTCAATAATTCCAGTGAACATAAAAAAAACCCTTTTCAGGGCTTTAATAAGAATAAATTCTGCAAAAAAAACAATTGCATTCAATTTACTTCTTTCATCCAGACTTTACTGTCGGTTACGGAATCACACCGTATCTTGCAGACGAAAAATATTGCTTTCGCATCTGCTCGCTGACTTGCGTAAAATGCACACAGCCGGTGAGGAATTTCACCTCGCCCTGAAGTTGAATATATGTTATCTGAATGTGCAAAGTTGTTCAATCCTGAGGACGAAAAAAAACCGGCTTCTGCAGCCGGCTTTTGTAAAAATCTAGTTCTTTGCGCGTTCTACGAATGAACCGTCTCGTGTGTCGATTACGATTCTTTCGCCGTCATTGATGAACAATGGAACACGAACTTCGATTCCTGTGTCAAGAGTTGCAGGCTTCAAAGATTTTCCAGAAGTATCGCCTTTTACGCCAGGTTCTGTGTAAGTGATTGTTCTTGTAACCTGAACAGGCATTTCGATTCCGACTGGCTTTCCTTCGTAGAAAGTAAGTTTTACTTCAAGATCATCTTCCGGAGTGATGTATCCAGCGTAGTCGCCAAGATTTTCTTTTGGAAGCTCGAACTGCTCGTAAGTTTCCTGGTCCATGAAAACGTAAGTGTCGCCGTCAATGTAAGAAAGTTTTGTTGTGTGGGCGTCAAGATCTACTTCGTCAAATTTTTCGCCGGCATCAATTCCAAGATCCATTGTTGATTTTGTAACAAGATTCTGAACGCGGAGATTTGTAACCATTCCGGCGCGGCCTGAACGCTGGCCAAGCATTTTCTGAACGATGAGCGGATTGCCTTCGTACATAAAAGCTGTTCCAACTTTTAACTGTGATGTCATTAACATAAAATATAACCTCAAAAATAAAGTTTTTTCTAAATAATTACTAATTATACAATTTTTTTTTGATATTGTACACTATTCAAAACTTTGTGTTTCTATGAATTCCAAAAGATGTTCCGCAAGGTCGCCGTTTTCCAAAAGTGAATTTGAAAAATCCTTGAACCCGCCGCGCAGTTTTTCGTAGCTTTGCAAAAAATTGTTCAGCGCATTTTCTACGGATTTTTGGGGAGCCCCGGTTGTGTTGTAGAGCCTCCAGCAGTCTTCCACGGCTTTAAAATCTTCCGGGGAAAAATGAACGCTCATCCTTTCCAGAAGCGCATTGACTTTCACAAGCTGGTATTCTTCGCTTTGCGGATATGCGTGCCATATGAACGGAACTCCGCAAAGACACGCGCGGCTAAGGCTGTCTTCTCCGCGGATGAACAGAAGCGGCGTTTTTGCAAGAAGGGCGTCCCATTCAATCTGGGAAAGAAACGGCAGCTCCTTCAGCGCAAACAAATCTTTTTCATTTTGCGCCGCATTTTTGTACGCAGAGCAAAAGCTTTCAAATCCTGCGCCTTTTGCTAAAAGCACATTCAGATTTTTTTTGTTTTCCCTGCTGAATTTTTGAAACGCTGCAATCACCGGCGAATAGTCGCGCGGATAGCCAAAAAACAAAACGTTGAAAGAAAAAGGTTCACCTGGATTTTCAGTGTTTTCGGCAGTTCTGTTTTTCAGTGCGGAAATGAACGGCTTGTCCAGCACAAGGCCTCCGGTTTTTCCTGTGAATCCTGGCATAAAATTCGCTTTTTGAACTCTTGCGCTTCGGGTAAGGCTTTTTAGTTTGTGGAAAGTTTCCGCGTAAGGTTCTGCGGTAAGATAATCAATCATAATTATGTGGGCAATGTTCGGAATTTTTTCTGCAAAAAGCAAATTTTCCAGCCATTCCGGGCGGCCGCACTGAAAACATTCAAGAATTATTTTCGGCGGATTTTTGCGGAAATGTTCAAGGCAAGTTTTTTCCGCGTTCCAGCTGAAAATTTTCCAGCCGTTTGCAGCCTGCTCATCTTTTGAAGGGTCGATTTCTGGACACAAAAGACTGAATGATTTTAAATTGTCCGCGACAATTCTGATTTTTGCCTTTTTCTCCAAATCCGAAATTGCCCGTGCAAGCCTGTAGACAAATCCGATGTCGCCAAAATTGTCCACAACTTTGCAAAGAATTGTTATGTCCAGATTTTGCTCGGTTTCTGTCTGGTTTGTTTCTTCCGTTGTTTTTTCTGTTTCCGCCTGATTTTTTGTCATAAAAATATTTTACGGAAAATGGTTGTTTTTAACAATCTTGTTTGCAACATTGAATTTCTTGCCTTTCTTCTATTATAATGTAGAAAAATTAAAAGCGTAGGAGCGCAGAAATGGAAAAATTGAAGATTCTTTTGGCAAAGGGCCGAATTTATGAGTCGGTTTATGAACTTTTAAATGATGTAGGAATTTCAATTCATTTGCCGGATAGAACTTATTTTCCAGTTACAAACCAGGAAGATTTGGCGTTTCAGGTTGTAAAGCCGCAGATTACGAGCGCGTTGCTTTCGCAGAATTGCGCCGATGTTGGATTCAGCGGAAAAGACTGGGTTTACGAAAACGGTGTTGAAAACGATGTTGAAGAAATTATGGATTTGGGTTTTGATCCTGTCCGCATTGTTGCCGCGATTCCGGAAACAAAAGATTTTGACGAGCTTCTAAAAGGAAACGTTACAATTGCGACTGAGTATCAGAATCTTACAAAAAAATATATTGCCTCAAAAAAAATCAACGGAACAATTTTCCGCACTTGGGGAACTTCCGAAGGCTTTGTTCAGGACAACGATGATGCGCTTGCTCAGATTCTTATAGACAACACTTCAACTGGCTCATCTTTGCGTGCAAACCGCTTAAAAATCGTGGACACGCTGATGGAATCTTCCACAAGGATGTATGCTTCAAAGGAAGCGATGCAGAATCCGGCGAAAAAACAGAAAATCCTTGAGCTGAAAATGCTTTTTGAGGCGGTTTTGGCGGCCCGCTCTCGTGTTATGCTTGAAATGAATGTCGCGAAATCTGATTTTGAAAAGCTTATCAAGGGAATTCCTTCAATGAAAAGCCCGACTGTTTCGCCGCTGTTTGGCGATGACGGATATGCTGTAAAAATCGCGGTTAAAAAAAGTGAAGTTCCAACGTTGCTTCCAAAACTGCAGAGCCTGGGCGCAACTGACATTCTGGAATATGAGCTTCGCAAGGTTATTTTGTAGTCTGCTTTAAAACTGAAGGATTGAAAATGGCGCGCATAGCAACTGTTGAACGAACTACTAGAGAAACTCAAATTTCTCTTACATTGAATTTGGACGGAACCGGCAAATGTGAAATGGAAAATCCAATCGGATTTTTTGATCATATGCTTCGTTCTTTTTGCAAGCATGGACTTTTTGATTTGAGCGGCTCGCTTAAAGGCGACTTGAATGTTGATCAGCACCATCTGATTGAAGACACAGGAATTGTGCTCGGCTCTTGTTTTGCAAAAGCGCTGGGCAATTGCGCTGGAATTTATAGAACAGGCTCGTTTTTGTACCCGATGGACGAGGCGTTGCTCCGTGCGGCAGTTGATTTTGGCGGCCGTCCGTTTCTTGTGTGCAATGCCGAGCTTACCGGAATTCCGCTGGTCAGCTTGAATTCAAATGGCGTTGAAGCAAGTTTTCAAACTGACTGTTTTGAAGATTTCTGGCAGGCGTTCGTTAATAGCGCGCAGTGCAATCTTCACCTTGACACATTACGCGGCCGCAGCGACCACCACAAAATGGAAGGCTTGTTCAAAGCCGCGGCCAGGGCAATCCGCGCCGCCGTTGAAATAGATCCCCGCCGAAACGGAGCAATCCCTTCAACCAAAGGAACAATTGGCTCGTAAAAAATAAAACTGCTCCAAAAGTTTTAAGGCTTTCGGAGCATTTTTTTTTGTGGATTATTCATTCCCGCAGGAAATCATATCGTTAAGATTGAACAGAGTTGCATATTTTTCAATTTCAGAGATGGCTGTAAGATTTTTGTAATTGTAGATGAAATTTCCGTTCAGGTCGCATACGTCAATCACAAGAGAGGCTTCTGTGTTTTCTGGATCAAGCAAATTTTCAGGCGGAATTGTTTCTGGAGAGTCAGATTCTTCAATATTTTTTACTATGTTGCTGAAATCTGTTGTTCTTGCATTGATTTTTAATTCAACAGAAAATTTTCCGGCGATTTTTTCATCAGTTACAAATGAAATAAAGCTGCTTGTGTAAAAATCAAGTTTTCCGCTTCCTGTGATTTTCATGATGTCAGAAAGATTTTGGTAATTTCCGCTCTGTGCTTTTTCTATGTCGATTGTTGTTGCGGCAGCATAACTGAAATTTTGAGCGGAATTTGCGGCAATCTGTTTGAAAATACTGTTCTCTTCAGAAGTTTTCATATCTTTGAATAAAGTTGAAGAAATGCTTTGCGAGAATGCCTGGCTTGTCGCTGAGCCTCTGTTTGAGGAGGAAACTGTGTGAGAAATAGAGAACAGCGGAACTGTCATTTTTGTTCCTTCAGGAAGTCCTGTTATTTCGCCCGGAGTTATTGTGTAAGACAGCGAGGCTTTTCCTGAATTTTCAAGGCTTTCTGCAAAAGTCGTGTATTTTTCTGAAAGCTCTGAATAAATTTTTGTTCCTAAATCGTTTGCGCTTGTTGAGCGGCTTTCATCGTATGATGAATTTTCGGCGTTTTTTGCAAATCCGGAATAGTCTGATGCGGATTTGATGATTTTATCAATTCCTGCAGAGTCAAGCGCGGCATTTACGGTTGTTTTGTCGCTTTCTGAAACAATGCTGCTGTAAGAATCTTCTTCAACAGTTACTAGTGAAGAAGTTGTTTTGCTTACAGTTGCCTTTATTTCATCATCTGAGCTGCTGCTGTTACACCCCCCCCCGATAAGGCTTGCGATTGCGCAAAGGCAGATACAGCGTGTAAATAATTTTGTTGCTTTTTTCATAAAAAACTCCTTTCGTTTTTTTTTATTTTAGCCTAATTCATAGGTTTCATCATATTTTACTACGGTTACATTTTTATAGCCGTGGTCGTGCAGGTAGTTTGTGAAGAACTCCTGGGCGTCTTTTTCGCCGTGAACCATGAAGATGTTTTTGAGGCGGCTTTTGTCAAGGCTGTCGAGCCAGTCGGTCATTTCTTCGTAGTCTGCATGCGCGCTGAATGCGTTGATTTGCTCAACTTTCGCTTTGACCTGGTACAAATCGCCCAGAATTTTCACTTCTTTTGCTCCGTCCCGGATTCTTCGGCCCAAAGTGTTTTCCGCCATGTAGCCAACGATGAGGACTGTATTTCTTTCGTTGTTTATTTCATTTGCAAGATGATAAAGAACGCGTCCGGCTTCGCACATTCCATCCGCGGAAATAATAATCATCGGACCTTCTTTTTTGTTCAGGGCTTTTGATTCTTCCACGCTTGTTGTGAAAGTCAGCGAGCCAAAACCGAACGGATTTTTGTGGTGCTTCAGGAATGCTTCGTTCACGCTTTCGTCGTAACATTCCGGATGAACGCGGAAAACGCTTGTTGCATTCGCCGCCATCGGGGAGTCAACGTAAATCGGCACAACCGGAATTTTTTTCTGGTCGGTAAGAAGATGCAGATAGTAAACGAGCTCCTGAACCCTTTCTATCGCGAATGAAGGAATTATGATTTTTCCTTTTTTTGCGCAGGTGTCGCGCACAACGCGTTCAAGCTCTTTCAGCGCGAATTCGCGGTTTTCATGCTTGCGGTTTCCGTAGGTTGATTCAAGAACAATGTAGTCTGGCGCAGGAATATTTGTTGCCGGCGGCCGGATAATCGGTTTTTCCTTGCGACCAATGTCGCCTGTAAAAAGAATTCTGGTTTCGTTTTCGCCGGTTGAATGAACATACGGCGTGCTCAAGCCTGAATGCCAGCCCCGGATTGTAAGATTTGCGAACGATGAGCCAAGAATATGTCCAGCATCGAAAAATTCCAGCTGAACATCAGGGGCGATGTACATTTTTCTATTGTATGAAAGGCAGATAATCTGGTTGGCGCATTTTACAACATCATCTTCGTCGAAAATTGGCCGCCAGCTGAATTTTTCGCCTTTTTTTCTTGCCTGCTTTGCAAGGAATTCAGCATCCCTTGCCTGAATCCGCGCGCTGTCCATCATAACAAGATTTGCAATGTCGCGGGTTGCCGGAGTTGCGTAAATGTTTCCGTCGTAGCCTTTTTTTGTAAGAACCGGCAAAAGTCCGCAGTGGTCGTAGTGTCCGTGGGTAAGAATCACAGCTTCAAGCTGCTCGTGTGCAAAATCGAAATTTCTGTTTTTGTCGTCGGATTCTTTTCGTTTTCCCTGGAATGCACCGCAGTCAATCATTATCTGACGGCCGTCAATTTCCAGAATATGTTTTGAGCCGGTAACTTCCTGTGCCGCACCGAGTGAATACAATTTTATTCCCATAAAGCATCTCCTGTTGCAAAGTTTATTTGGCTTTAATGTCGATTTTTTTTGCAAATTCTGAAAGAACGCTTTCGGCATATTTCCAATTTGCTCAGATGGATTTGGCTCGCGCTGCGCTTGTATTAATTCGGGTGCTCCGCACTTTAATGAATTCAATCGCCAAAAATCTTCACAAATTGCAAATCTGCCTACGCTTTTATTCTTTCAACAAAAAACTCGACATTCAGGCTATCATTAATTTTATCACGGTGTTTTTAATTAACAAGAAAATTATTTGATAACTACAATATATTCTTATATAATATACAGAAATTGCTTTATTTAGCTGAGGATTTTTTGTGTATTCTAGACCTCTTGTGAAAGCTCCTGAAAATATTGTTCAGAACGGAAAAATTAATTTCGGTTCGTTTTCTGGAGTTTCAGATGCTGTTGATATTCGCGGAGTAAAAGCTCCTTTCGCGGGAATTCCGACTTCCACATTTTTTTCAAATTTCAGAATAAAGAGCCGGGTTTGCTTTATTTTTGCTGTGGAAAATTATATCGGGCTTGCGGAATTTTTTGACGACAAGGCTTTCGGGCTTGCGGAAGTGATTTTCTGGAACAAGGAGAACGGACAGAAACTTGCGTATCATTCTTTCATGGGGCCAAGAAGGCGTTTTGTTCCGGTGAATACATTTGAGGCGGCCTGCAATACTTTTTCAAGCACAAGATATATAAAAATCAGCTGGAGCCGGAAAAGAGACAGGATTGCACTGTCGTTTACTGTTCGCGGCGATAAATTCAGGCCGGCGGTAAAAGCGAAATATTTTGCGCATTTCAATAAAAATTCAAGTGAAGTCCTTTTTGTGAATCCGGCTCCCACAATGCAGCGTTGCTCGGCAAGCTGGTTTGTTCCGTTGAGCCTTGAAGGCGGCTTGAACACGGGAAAACATCGCCACCACATAAAGGAAATCCCGCAAAGCAAGGGGCTCGGCCTTTTTATGCTGAACAGAACATATTTAAAGCCGCGCTCTTCCAGCGAAATTATGTACGGAATGGCGAATATCAACGGGAAAGACATTGTTTTTTCATTTGGAAACACAAGCTATATGGCACTGGATGAAGATTTGTACAACAACGATATGCTTTCTGTTGACGGTGAAATTACCGCTATGCCTCCTGTGCAGATTACTCATCCTTTTGGAATTGCGAAAAAGTGGGTTGCGCAGGACACTGAAGGAATGGTCGACTTGTCGTTCAATCCTTCTTCGGTAAGCAACAGAACATTGAATATAATTGTGATGCGCAATGTTTACACAACAATTTACGGCACTTTCGACGGCGTGCTGGTTTCAAAAAGCGGAGAAAAAATCATTCTAAAAAATTGCCCTGGAATCGTGAAAAAAAGTCACATTCGTTTGTAGCAAGGGGGAAAATTTTATGCAGGAAGATGGAAAAAGAGCCAGGGAAGCTGACTGGGCTCCTGGAACGCTTGATAGAACAAGAAAGGCAATTGGTCATTTGAATCCTGAAGAAGCTGAACTTATGTCAAAAAAACTTGGGGGAGAAGTTATGTACGAACGTTCGGACAGTTCAAAATCATCGGGAAAATCCACAAAAGGAACGGGGCGGCTTATGCGTCAGACTTCTTCTGGAAGCTCAGAAAATTCCGCGGGTTCTGGCGGGGCGCAGAATGAACATAATGGCAGCGG
Organism: uncultured Treponema sp.; assembly: GCA_934718065.1. Lineage (GTDB taxonomy): Bacteria > Spirochaetota > Spirochaetia > Treponematales > Treponemataceae > Treponema_D. The sequence goes on along the minus strand of CAKUZR010000008.1, from coordinate 54,144 downwards.
AACAAGGAAGCGGCAGGAAGAGCTTGCGCCGGTAACAGCAAAACTTAATTCTCTTTTCGACAAGCTTATGATGCGCGACGAATATGGAATCAAGCCGAACTACGGTCTTTTCAATTTTATAAAATATTTTCAGCAGAACGGTCACGAGCAGGTTGTCTCTGAATTCTGCACAGTAACTTTAAAGCATCATGTTGAAAATCTTTCCGGATTTATTACGGTGATTAAAACTTTGATTCAGATTGCTCCGGCTTCATACAAGGCGAAAATTGCAAGCGGAACTGAAACAAAATTCAAATTCCTAAGAATGATTGCCGGCTGGACAATGCAGACCGTAAAGCTTGCGCACATTGAAATTCTGGATTTGCCGCAGCCTTACGTTGTTCAGGATTTGATTCCGTACATCCGCGCGGTTTATAAACTTTTGATTCAGGTTTATTATTACGGCGAAAACAAAATTCCGAAGCTTATAAAGGAAATTTACACGGATGAAGTTTCATATCCAGATTCTCCGCAGGAAAAACTTTCATCGCTTGCAAAGGAAGCGATTACAGACTGGCTTTATATTCAGAATGAAATTGTGAAAAAGTGCTATCCGCTTTTGATGAGAATGTGCTCCGATACTTACGAGGAATATCCTGATTTCTTCAAGGTGAAAGTTGCGGATATTTTGAAATTCGTGGGTTTGCACAAATACGATTTGCTTCTTCCGGAAAAGGCGAAAACTGTTAAAGTTGAGGAAGAAAAAAAGCCTGACACCGCGGTCAAGCCTGAAAAAGGCAAAAAAGACCAAATTGTTGCAACGGGAATAAAACTTCTTGACCAGCTTTTTCCGCAGGCGGGATTTGCGCAGCTTGAAAAGCACCCGGATATGTATCCGTATTTTCAGCCGCTTTACAATTTTGCCGATGGATTCAACGTGCTGAGCCCGGAAAATCCTTTGCAGGTTACGGTTGTTCTTCTTCGGATTCTGGAGGATTGTTTTGTTGGCTGCAGAAATATCAAATTCACGCCGATTTCAAACGCCTCGGCTTCTTCAAAGGAAAAAGACACAATCGCTTCTGTTATGGATGACTGGTCGGCGTACCGCGAGAATGTTTTTGAAAAACTCTATTGCGATCCGCTGAACGATCTTGTGAACCAGATTTATTCGCAGGACGATTACGAGGATTCCCAGTTCGGAAAAAAACTGATTACGTCGCTTTTGTGGCAGACACAGTGGCATTTCCTTCCGCATTTTAAATTTGACCAGCTGATTCTTGAACGTCCCCAGGATGAAAGCAAATACCGCCCGCTTTTTTTGCGCACTGATTTTGCAAGAAATTATTTTACAGAAGCAGTTTCTCTTTGCGACAAAGTTGCTTCAATGCACGGCGATGTTTCCATGATAGAAAATCCTTGGGCGCACTACAAATTTGATATTTCAAATGAGATTTCAAAGCGGCTCGACACGCTGCTCGGCGCAAACAACACAACGGCGAACACAAATGCGAACAACGCAAATCTTTTGAAATATACGCTCTGCATTCTTTCCGTTCTTGACTGGTGGATAAACAATCCTGAAAGTCCAGCGTATACAACAAATCCGCGGCGAATTTACCGTATTTCAGAAGAGGACGGAAAACCGAAATTTTCTGTTCCGGAGCGCAGCGACCAGAATAAACTTTTCGCGGCGCAGATTCGTGCGGCTTTGACAAAAAAGGCATAATGTTTTTAATATAACAAGCAGGAAAAAATGGACAACGCAAAAATAAAGGAAATTCTGATTGACATTGCGCCTACGGAACTGGATTTTTCAGTTACGCAGACAGGAAAAGAAAGCAAGCGTGTGAACGGTTTTTATATGCCGGACACGCATGAAATTTTTCTGCACAACAAGAATTTCAAAAACGACAACCAGCTGATTTATACGGCGGTTCACGAATACACTCATCATCTTCAGACGGAGGAGCTTCTTGCCACAACTGGAAAAGCTGGAACGGTTTACAACGCAAAGGTTCACAACCAGCATTTCTGGGCAAAATTCAACGAGCTTCTTCTTGTTGCTGAGCAGAAAGGCTATTACAAGCTTGAATGGGAATCGAATCCGGAATTGCTTGAGCTTACAGAAAAAATCAAAAAGGAATATCTGGAAGCGAACGGAAAAATGATGCAGGAATTCGGAAAGCTTTTGATAAAAGCGCATGAGCTTTGCGAGCAGGCGAACATCCGCTACGAAGATTATATTGACCGCGTTTTGTGCCTTCCGCGGAACACGGCGAAAGATATTCAGAAAGTTGCGCGCGTTGACGTGAATCCGGCAATCGGTTTTGAAAATATGAAAGTTGTTGCTTCTGTGCGCAAAAAGGATGACCGCCAGGAAGTTGAAAAAGAATTTCTTGACGGAAAAAGTCCTGCTTCAGTCCGCGAAATGATGAAGCAGAAAGCTTGTTCCGCCACAAAAATGGACGCGCGCGGAAAACTTGAAAAAGAAAAGAACCGGCTGGAAAAAACAATCGCCCAGCTTACTCAGCGGCTTGAATTCGTGGAGGAAAGCCTTGCGAATATGTAAAAAAAATCTTCTGAAATTCGCGGTTCTTTCAGTTTTTTGCGCAGGCGCGTTTTGCCAGATGGAAATGCCTTCCGTTTCAATGCCGAAAATTTCTTCCTCGGAAGGACCGGCTATGCCAAGAATTACGGCTCCAACTTTTGGCGCAAGATTTTATGCGCCGGGAACTGTTGGCACAAATATTTCAAACCGGGAAAATAAAACATCTTCCGGTGCTGAAAAAAGCGAAAGCCAGAAAATTTCTTCTGCGGACAAAAATTCGGCGAAGGCTGAATCGGTAAAAAGGGCGCTGGATTATCTTTCCGCGGACGATGTTTCGTATTTGGGGCAGAACGGATTTTTTAGCGGAATTTACGGTCTGCTTGGAAACGACGTGGCTGTTTCAAATGAATTTGCAAAAAACAACGCAAACGATGTGCTTTTGAATTCTGTTATGGAGGAGCTTTCGGCGTTAAAAGAAAAAACAGAAAAAAATTCCGAAGCGTTGAAAAAAGTCAGTCTGCCGGTTACGGCTTCCGGGGCGGAAAATGAAAATTCCGAATTCAACCCGAAAATTTTAAGATTTTTTGTGAACGGGCAGAATATCAAGGACACAATTCGGACGGTTTATTTCAGCAGGAAGGAAAATGACGGTTCGTTTTTGCTTACGGGCGACCGGAAATATACGAGCGGCGGAAAATCCCGCGACGAAACTTTTTATTTTCTGTTCAAGGCTGATGGAAATTGCGGAGCCTCTGCCGGATATTTTGTGGAGCCCCAGGTAATTCAAGACTCTAAAAATGAAAAATCGTTTCTTTACCAGCTTTCGCAAAAACCAAAGCTGAAGGCTGAAAAAACTGGAAATCTTGTTTCGCTGAAATATGTTGAAAACGGCTGGAATATGGATTTTTTGCTTGATATTGGCGACAAATAAGGAAAATCAATGGCGGCGTCGGAAAAATTGCTGAAAGGTTTGGTTCAAGTTGGAATTTCTGCTGAAAAAATTGAAGAATTTTCTGCAAAACTTGATAAATACATAAATGAAATAATTCTTTTCAATTCTGCGTACAATCTTACGAACACAAGCGTTTACGATGAAATTGTTGTGAACCACATTCTGGACAGTCTTGCTCCGTACAAAATTCTTAAAGGTCTTGCACAAAAATATTCTGCGGAAAACTTTAAAATTGCGGACATTGGTTCTGGCGGCGGGCTTCCAGGGATTCCGCTGGCAATAGTTTTTCCGGAATATAATTTTACTCTTGTTGAGCGGATGGACAAAAGATGCGCTTTTCTTGAAAACTGCGCGGCAATATGCGGATTAAAAAATGTTTCTGTGCTGAAAAAAGAAGCTGAAAAAGTTCCTCCTGAAAGTTTTGACATTGCGACTTTCCGGGCGTTCCGTCCTTTGGATGAAAAAATGACGAAAACTCTTCTTGCGCTTGCGAAAAAAGGCGGAATTCTTGCGGCTTACAAAGCGAAGGCTGAAAGCATTGCAAAAGAAATGGAAGAAATAAAATCGCTCGGTCTTGAATTTTCCGTGGAAAAACTTTTTGTTCCGTTTCTTACAGAAAATTCGGAAGGCAGGGAAGAGCGCGAGCGAAATCTTGTGATAATTAAAAAGAGCGCACTGTAACGTCAAGTTTCTTTAAAACCTGGGTCAATTTTGCTTTTTCAATCAAATCAATCGGGCGGCCTTCAACGTATTTTTTTGCTTCTTCTGTAAAAGAGCCGGCTGTTACGCAGAACGCTTTGTCGCATTTTATATCGCGGACTTTTGAATGAAGGTCGCGGATGTACAATTCTCCGATTGCACCGGTGCTTCTGTAAAATCTGAACAGCTCTGTGTCCGTCCATTTTGAAGCCTGGACTTCGCAGAGAACTTCTACACATTCCGCAGCAACCGAAATATCTTCAATTTTTATGAATGCATCCGGATAATATCCGGCGACAAATTTTCTGCACAAGGCCACAAAATCGCTTGTTCCTGACATAAGGTAAGCCTGAAGATTTGAATTCTGGTTCAATTCCTGGTAGCGGTTGATTAAAACCTGAACATCACGGTAGCCGGGCGCAATTGTCTGAATCTGGCGCAGATAGCCTAGAGCCTTGCCGATATTTTTCTGAGAAATAAGTGTGTGGGCAAGCCTGTAGTAAATTGTGAGCTTTGTTTCCTGGTCGATATTTTCAAGTTTCAGGGCGATTTCGTAGTCCTGGATGGCTTTGTCCGGCGCGTTCTGCTTGTCATGGATTGTTCCCGCCGCAAGACAAGCCTTTGCTCCAAAAACAGGATTCAGCCTTAGGTGAAGGAATAATTTCAGCGCCTTGTCGTTGTAGCCGGCTTCGTTCATTGCGGAAGCAAAATAAAACAGCGCTTCCTTGTTTTCTGGGTTGAGTTCAACAGTTTTTTTCAGGTAGACAAGACTTTCACGGTATTTTTTTGAAAAATACAGCGCATACGCCAAATTCTGAATGACTTCCACTTTTTCCGGGTTTATCTGAAGCGCTCGCCTGAAAATTATGATTGCCTTTTCATATTCTTTTTTCTGCATAAGAACTTTTCCCATGTAGTTGTTGGCATCAAAATTCTGAGGGTCGTTCCGCAATGTGATTGCAAGGGCTTTTAGCGCGTTGTCGAGCTGGTTTTCGTGGAAGCAGCAAATTCCGTATCTTATTGAAGTCTGTTTTTCGTCGATTGAAGGATGCATTTTCTGCAGGCCCATCAGACGCTGATAAATCGGAAGCGCTTTTTCGTAGTTCTGGGTTCCGTAATAAACTTCGCCCAATGAAGTCAGCGCGGAAATGTTGTTCGGATCATGAGTCAGTTTTTTTGTGGCTTCTTTTATAATTGCTGAATTGTTTTTCGGTTTTCCTTTTTTCTTGCTTTTAGCATCGTTTCCGTTCGATTTGCTGGTAATCAATGTTAAAATTATGAATAAAGATGCGGCCGCAATCACAGCAATCAAAATTGATAAAATCATTCAGCATTCTCCAGTTATTTTTTTGCGTTTTTTAACTCCGCGACAAATTCGGCGATTCTTTCCATTGCGATTTTAATTTTGTCGATTGCAGTTGCGTAGCAGACGCGGATGTGGCCTTCGCCTCCAAGTCCGAAAACGCTTCCTGGAACTACGGCGATATTGTGCTTCTGGAAAAGCTGTGTGGCAAATTCCTCGCTGGAAATTCCTGTTGAAGTTATATCCGGGAACATATAGAATGCGCCTTTTGGCTCTGGAACTGGAAGCCCCATTTTGTTGAATTCTTTTTCCATAAGATTGCGCCGCTGCTGGTAGCTTACGCGCATTTTTTCAACATCTTTCCAGCCGTTTCGCAAGCCTTCTGTTGCGGCGTACTGGCTGAAAATCGGGGCGCAGATTGAATTGTAGCCGTGAAGTTTTGTCATTTGCGTAATCAGCTCGGCAGGCGCGGCAACGTAACCGATTCTCCAGCCGGTCATTGCGAATGATTTTGAAAATCCGTTCAGAATAATTGAATAATCTTTCATTCCTGGAAAAGAGCCGATAGAAACGTGTTTTGCGTCATCGTAAATCAGCTCGCAGTAAATTTCGTCGGAGATGCACCAAATCTGGTTTTTTACGCAGAGTTTTGCGATTTTTTCAAGCTCATCGGCAGGAATTATTGTTCCGGTCGGGTTGTTCGGGGTACACATCATAATCGCCTTGGTTTTTGGCGTGATGACTTTTTCAATCTGTTCGGCGGTTGGATAAAAACCGTTCACGCTTGTGTCAATCGGAACAACTTTTGCTTCTGTAAGGCAGGCAAGCGGTTCGTAGTTTACGTAGCACGGCTGGCAGACAATAATTTCGTCGCCGGGATTCAGAATTGCGCGCAAAGTGGCGTCAACACCTTCGCTGGCTCCTACTGTAACAAGAATTTCTGTTTCAGGATTGTAGTACATGTTGTATTTTTCCATGTATCTGCAGATTTCCTGGCGAAGTTCCAGAAGTCCGCGGTTTCCTGTGTAGGAAGTGTGGCCTTTTTCAAGGTGATAAAAAGCTTCTTCCCGCATTGTCCACGGAGTTGGAAAATCCGGCTCGCCGACTGAAAGTGAAATAACATCGTCGTGGCCGATAAGCATTTCAAAAAATTTTCTGATTCCGCTTGGAGGAATGGATTCCATGAGGCGGCTGAATTTATCTGTTCGTGTGTTCATATTTTTCCTTTTGCAGAAGATTTTAGCCGGGCGTTGCGGGCTGGCGTTTGAAGCCCGCACGGTGGATAGCGTAAAACCGGAGGTTTGGAGCGTAAGGCGGTTGTCCGCCTTTCTAAGCCTGAGCCTCTCGTCTGTCACGCTCGTCTTCTACGTATACGATGTCGTTTTCTTTGTAAGTTTTTAAAATGAAGCAGGTTTTTGTGGAGCGGACGCCCTCGAGTGTTGCAAGTTTATTTGAAACGAAGAATGCAACTTCCTGAAGGGAATCGCCTTCGATGATTACTTTGAAATCGTAGCCGCCGCTCATAAGGAAAAGCGATTTTACCTGCGGGAAACGGTAGATTCGGTCGGCAAGCGCATCGAATCCGTGCTCGCGCTCTGGAGTTACCTGGAGCTGAATTTCCGCGCGGACTTTGTCTTTGCTTTCGCCGGATTTTTCCGGGTTTACGATGGCCGCATATTTCAAAATAATTCCGTCATCTTCCAATTTTTTTATAATTGCGGCGACTTCGGCTTCAGTTTTTTTTGTCATGCTTGCAATGTCTTTTACAGAAAGACGCGCGTTCTGTCGCAGTAATTCAAGAATTTCTTCCATAATTCGGCCTCGTTTTTATAAAGTTGTTTTGTATGAATGTTCGGTTTTTTTATAAATCAGGAATGAAAGCGTAGGCAGATTTTCAATTTGTGAAGACTTTGGGCGATTGAACCAATTAAAGTGCAACGCACCCGAAATTTTACAAGCGAAGCGCGAGCCCAATCCGTCTGGAGCAAATTGGAAATATGCCGAAAGCGATTTTTTACGATTCCCAAAAAACTGAACATTCAGACAATTTGATTTTAATGAGTTATTGCGTTTTTTACAATTGCAAAAGGGGCGGAATGAATTATGCGTGGAATTTGCGCTAGTTGAACCAGTTTTCGCAATGGAAGACGGAATTTATTTCGGTGATTGGCTCGAAATGTTTTGTGTTTCTGGTTACAAGAATCATCTGGTTTGCGATTGCAATGGCCGCGATTTCTGTGTCCGGGTAATCAACGGTTTTTCCGGATTCTTTTAGGCGCGCGCGTAAATCCGCCTGAATCCATGCCGCGTGATTGTCAAGCTGAATTACCGGAAATGCTTCCTGAATATCGTCAATTATTTTGGAAAACAGAAAATCCCGCCTTTTTCCGGATTCCATAATATTCACGCCGAATAAAAGCTCATTCCATGTTGTTGAGGCGATTGCGCAGCGTTTTTCGTATCTAGTGAAGTGCTGCAGGAAACTGGAGTTCGGCGCAATTTTTAGAAGTTCAGAAACGGCGTTTGTGTCTAAAAGATAAATCGGTTTCATCGGCTACGCCTCGTCGAAAAGATGTTCTTCCGGGGCGCGGTTCATTGGAATTTCTTCCCTGATTTTTTCATAGTATGCGGAAAAATCAAAATCGTCATTTTCCATGCCGAAATTTTTGCGCGATTCCTGAATGCGTTCAACCAGCGATTTTTCTTTCCGCCTTGAATTTTCATATTCTTCTATTGTTTGCAGCACAAATTCGGGTTTTCCGCGGTTGCTGATAAAAACTGGACCTTCTTCTTTTGCCTTTCGCAGAAAATATGAGAGTTTATTTTTCATTTCAAAAACTGGAATGACTTTGTCGAACATAAGCACCTCCATTTTGAGCGCAGAATTGCACGTTTTCTGATGTGGCAAGGATTGTAAGGTCTGGCGAAGCCAGTTTGTGCGGAGCTTTGCTGCGCGCAAATGAAGGCGAAAGCCGGAAACCTGAAAAGCCTGGTTTTGGTTGGTGAGCCTGTCGAACCAAGCAAAAGCCACCCAAAATATAATTTTATGATAACTTATGAATAGCTATGTGTCAATGATATGGCTATTTTGCGGGCGGATTTTTATGCTCTTCTTCAATCCGGTCGGCTGTGCTATAATTTTGAAAAAGAGGTTTTTTTGAAAGCGGTTTACATAAATTCTGGGATTCCTGAGAAAGAGGCGAAAAAAAGATTTTGTTTTCCGGAAAATATTATGATGGAAAATGCGGCGGCTGCGCTTGAAAATGCGGTTTTGTCGAAAAATCCTGAAAATGTGGCTGTTCTTTGCGGCTCTGGAAACAACGGCGGCGACGGATATGCGCTTTCGCGGCGGCTTTTTGGAAAGGCGAAAAATATTTTTGTGGCTGCGTTTGGCGAGCCTAAGACTGAGGAGTCGGCTCTTCAGCGCAAAATGTGCCTTTCCGTTGGCGTAAAAATTTTTACCGAAGCTGAGCTGGATGAATTTTTTGCGCGGATTTTGGAATTTTCTGACGGTGATGTGATTGTTGACTGTGTTTATGGAACTGGTTTTCACGGTGAGCTTCCGCAAAATGTTAAGGCTGCGTTGGAGCTTTGCAACGGGCTGAGGGCGTTCAGGATTGCGTGCGATGTTCCGAGCGGAATGAAATTTGCCGCGGACAAAACTGTGACAATGGGCGCGTTGAAAAAAATTCTTTACGAGGACCGCTCAAAAGATTTTGTTGGTGAAATTGTGACCGCCGGGCTGGGAATTTCTTCCGAAGTTTTTGAATCTTGCGCCGCGCCGGATGCTTATATAATTGAAGAAAATGATGTGAAACTTCCGCTCAGAACAAAAAAATCTGTTCACAAAGGCGATTTTGGGCACGTCTGCGTGGTTCTGGGGGAAAAAGCTGGAGCCGGAATAATTGCCGGAACTGCCGCGCTTCGTTTTGGAGCGGGATTTGCTACGGTTTTGCAGAATGATTTTTCCGCGCGGAATTTTGCAATGTCGCCGGAACTTATGGTTTCTGAAAATTTTCCTGAAAAAACAACGGCGGTTCTGCTTGGTAGCGGACTTGGGCGTTCAGAAAAATCTGAAAATTTGGTTCAGAAAACGCTTGATTTTGTCTTGCAGATGAAAAATCCGGCGGTTGTGCTGGATGCTGATTTTTTTTACAGCAGAAATTTGAAGTCGCAGCTGGAGAAGCTGAATTCCTGCCAGGGCGCGCGTGTGATTCTTACACCGCATCCAAAGGAGCTTTGCGCGCTTGTGAACGCTTTGAATCTGGAAATTGAAAATCTTCCGCCTGAAAAAAATGAAACTGAAAAAAATGAAAAGTCCGGCGGAAAGTATTCTCTTTCTGATGTTGTGAATTTCCGTTTTGAGTTTGGAAAAGCGTTTTCCGTAAAATTTCCGAACATTGTGCTGGCTGCAAAAGGCGCGAACACTTATATTTTTTGCGGAAAAGAAACTTTTATTTGCGACAAGGGCACAAATTCGCTTGCAAAGGCTGGAAGCGGAGACGTTCTTGCCGGAATGTGCGTTTCTCTGCTGGCTCAAGGTTATTCTGCGCGGGAAGCCGCTTTGTCCGCCGTTTATTTTCATGCGGAGGCAGGCACGAAATTTCAGTTCAATTTTGAGTGTTCCCCGCTGAAACTTATTGAAAATCTTCCGTGCGGTACTACTAGCGACGAAAACATAAGTATAGTACACAACTAGCACGGCAAACAGATGTAAATCTTGCGGCTTTTCAATATGACTGATACGGTCATTTTATGGTAAAAATCATTCAAGTGGATTCTGTGGATTTTCCTTGCACAGATGTTTTGTTTCAAACTTCATTCTGGGGAAAAGTTAAAGAGGAATGCAGCGGGCAAGTTCCGTATTATTTTTGGGTTACGGCGCAGTTTCAGTCTGATGAGGCGGAAAATTTTGCAAGCCAGTATAATTTTCCTTTGCTTGTAATTCTTCGGCGAACAAAAGGCGGAACGGTGTATGCTTACGCTCAGCGTGCTCCGGCGGTTAATATAAGTGAAGAATTCCGAGGGCTTCTCCTGGAGGATATTGCTGAAAATCTGACTGAATTTTTGCCGCCAGAAACAGCTTTTATCCGGTTTGACTTGCCGTGGCCGAGCTATTCAAGGAAAACTCAGGGGTTGCGAACCGAACTTCTGGAGCTTTCAATGAATTTTGGAACGCGGACGCATAATCTTAGAAAAGCGCCTTCAAATTATTTGTGTCCGAACACGATTATTATTGATTTGCATTTTCCGCCTGAAAAACTGCTTGGCTCAATGCGGCAGCAGACAAGAAATTCTGTTCGGCGCGCTTACCGCGAGGAAGTTGAATTTTCAATTTTTGATGCGGCCAGTCCGGATTTGGAGGAAAAACTTCAGCGTTGGCATGAAATTTATGTTTCAACAGCAAAAAGAAAAAACTTTTTTTACGAAGAAATTGAGTATTTCAGGACGATTTTTAAAATTGCCAGAAACTGGCTGGAAATTTGCCGCAAAAATAGAAAAAAATCGGCTGGAGACGGGGCGTCTTTCCGGGGAAAAGATTCTGCAAATTCGCTTGTGCCGATGGACGCGCAAGTTCCGCCTCCGAAATTCTATCTTTTTACAGCGCACAAAAATGAATGTCTTTTAAGCGGTTTGATTCTGGCGGTATGCGGAAAAACTGCATATTATATGTATGCCGCAAGCTCGCTGGAAGGCCGCGAATGTATGCCGAATTATGGATTGCAGTGGGAAGTTATTCGTTTTGCAAGAAGCCTTGGCTGCACGCAGTATGATTTGATGGGAATTCCGCCGAACAGCGACGGCGCGAATTTTATGGCGGGGCTTTACATTTTTAAAACTGGATTTGGCGGAAGAAAAGCGTGTTTTGGCGGCACATGGGATTTTCCTTACAAGCAGAATGAATACAGCAGATGCAGAATTTCAGAAACACTTCAGATGAAATGACAAAGATTTGCCGTTCAGATTAAAAAAATTGAAAAAAATGTAAAATTCACTTGCACTTTTTTTTGTAAAGTTATATAAAAATATCAACATCAATGGCGATGTGAATTTTTTCTAAGTTTTTTAGTTGAAATTCACATCGCTTTTTTTTTACCTTTCGTCGAAAGGAGTGGTTAAGCTCAAAATTGCCGAATGCAATTTTCTTAACGCTTTTCCATACATATATCAGGAAATCAGCATTGCTGGTTTCACTCAGGAGTTAAAATGACAAACGTACCTGAATTATTTGGAAGCATGGTTTTCAATCAGAAAGTGATGAAAGATCGTCTTCCTAAGGAAACTTTTAAAGCGCTCAAGAAAACTCTTGATTCCGGGGCGCCGCTTGAGCTGGATGTAGCTAACGTTGTTGCCCACGCAATGAAAGACTGGGCGATTGAAAAAGGAGCTACGCACTTTGCTCACTGGTTCCAGCCTTTGACTGGAATTACAGCGGAAAAGCACGATTCTTTTATCAATCCGCAGGATGACGGCACAGTAATTATGTCTTTCAGCGGAAAAGAGCTTGTAAAAGGCGAGCCTGATGCATCTTCTTTCCCTTCTGGAGGCCACCGCGCAACTTTCGAGGCTCGCGGCTACACTGTATGGGATCCGACTTCATATCCTTTTATCAAGGAGCATACACTCTGTATTCCAACAGCGTTCTGTTCTTATACAGGCGAAGCGCTTGACAAGAAAACGCCTTTGCTTCGTTCTATGGAAGCATTGGACAAGCAGGCAAAACGAATTCTTAAGCTTTTTGGAAAAACTGTAAGCCACGTTGCAACAACTGTAGGCGCGGAGCAGGAATATTTCATTGTTGACCATGATTTGTGGTCAAAGCGAAAAGATTTGCGCATGACAGGACGCACTTTGTTCGGCGCAAAACCTTCAAAAGGCCAGGAAATGGACGACCAGTATTTTGCAGCGTTGAATCCGCGCATTGTAAAATATATGGAAGATTTGAACGAAACTTTGTGGAAGTACGGAATTCTTTCAAAGACAGAACATAACGAAGTTGCTCCAGCGCAGCACGAAATGGCTCCGATTTTCAGCACAACAAATATTGCTGTTGACCAGAACCAGCTTACAATGGAAGTTATGAAAAAAGTTGCTAAGCGTCATGGTTTGGAATGTCTTCTTCATGAAAAACCGTTCGCTGGACTCAACGGCTCTGGAAAGCACAACAACTGGTCAATGTCTACAAATGAAGGCGAAAACCTTCTTGAACCGGGAAAAACTCCGGAGTCAAATGCACAGTTCCTTCTTTTCCTTACAGCGATTTTGAAGTCTGTTGACGAAAACCAGGATTTGCTCAGAATTTCTGTGGCTTCAGCTGGAAACGACCACCGTCTTGGAGCGAACGAAGCGCCTCCGGCAATTATTTCAGTATATCTTGGCGATGAGCTTCACCGTGTTCTTGAATCTATTGTTGAAGGAAAACCATATTCTGCCGACAAAAAATCAAAGATGACAATCGGTGTTGATGTTCTTCCGCCGATTCCAAAAGATTCTACAGACCGAAACAGAACTTCTCCGTTCGCATTCACTGGAAACAAGTTCGAGTTCCGTTCTGCCGGCTCAAATGTTTCTTTGGCTGGACCGAACACAACATTGAACGCGATTGTTGCGGAAACTCTGAAGGTTTTTGCAGACGAGCTTGAAGGCGCAAAAGATTTTGAAAAGGCTTTGAACACTCTTATTGAAAGAGAAGTAAAAGCTCACTGGAGAATTGTATTCAACGGAAACGGATACGATGAGTCTTGGAAGAAAGAAGCTGCAAAGCGCGGACTTCTTGAGCTCAGAACAACTCCGGATGCAGTTGCGCATTATCTTGATGAAAAGAATGTTAAGCTTTACACGGATGCCGGCGTTTACACAAAGGAAGAAATGGAAAGCCACTATGAAATCAAGCTTGAAAAATATGCTCAGCTTTTAAATATTGAAGTTGAAACAATGCTTGAAATGATAAACAAGGACATTCTTCCGGCTGCATACAAATACATTGCGGATGTTTCAAGAACTGTTGTAAATCTTAAGGCGGTAGTTCCGACTGCGAAGGCTTCTGCTGAAAGCGCGCTGCTTTCAAAACTGGATGCTTTGACCGGCGATTTGGCTGAAAAAACTGAGTCGCTTGCGAAAATTCATCTTGCGGCAAAAGCCAGCGGCGATGTTATGGCTGTTGCAAAAGCTTATGCGGACAAAGTTATTCCTGCAATGGCTGAAGCCCGCGCAGTGGCTGATGAAATTGAGCCTCTGCTTGGCGAAAACTACAAGCCGTTCCCTAGCTACGAAGATTTGCTTTACAGAGTTTAAGCGAGCTTGCGGTGGTTCCGGGGTTTGATTTCTGGAATCATTGCAGATATCTGAAGACAGGCGTTGCGCTGGATTTTCCAGTTCAACGCCTGTTTTTTATTTATCAAGCAGTTTTATAAGGCAAGGAATTGCTTTTTCAAATTTTACGCCGTACCAGTGGTCTTTGTCGCCGAGAGTTGCTTTTATTGATTCAACCACGAAGTTCGCCGCGATTTTTGCGAGGGAATGTTTTTTTGAAAAAAAAATTGAAAAAAAATCGTTATTTTTTTCTTGCATATTTTTTTGAAATTTTATATAACTATAAATGTCAATGGCGACAAGATTTTGTGAATGCAAATTCTTGCCGCCTTTTTGTTTTTAACTTGCTTAAGATTAAAAATATGACGTGCACAAGGGCGTGCTTGTTGTAAAAGACAGAAGAGTTGAATTTTCTGTGTTTTGCAGCCGGCGCGCCTTTTTTTTCGGAGAGAAACAAATGTTGGCCGCGATGCGAGCAGGCGTTGCGGGCGGCGTTTGAGCCCGCTGGAAGGGGTAGGCGAAAAGCGTGCTTTGAGCCGAGGGGAAGGCTTTCCCCAGCTTTTCCCAAAAAAAGGAGGTCGTATGACTCAGGAAATTTCTCAGGCGATTGCGAGTGCGATTGCAGAAGTGAACGGCACAACTTTTAGTGTCTGGTTTCTTATTGGCGCCGCGTTAGTATTCTGGATGCAGGCCGGATTTGCGATGGTTGAGGCTGGTTTTACCCGCGCGAAGAATACTGGCAACATCATCATGAAAAACCTTATGGATTTCTGTATTGGTACACTGATGTGGTTTTTGATTGGTTCTTCGTTGATGCTTTCTTATACTGATCCGGTTACTGGCGAAGTAAGCAAGGGAATTTGGTCGGTTATTGGAAAACCTGGTTTCAGCGTGTTCAGCAGCTATGCCAGCTTTGATTTTTCTGGTTTTGTGTTCAACCTTATGTTCTGCGCTACAACTGCGACAATTGTTTCTGGTGCGATGGCTGAAAGAACTAAGTTTTCTACATATTGTTTGTATTCGGCGATTATTTCTGGAATTATTTATCCGATTGAAGCGCACTGGACTTGGGGCGGCGGATTCCTTGCTCAGTGGGGATTCCACGATTATGCGGGTTCAAACTGTATTCATATGGTTGGCGGAATTTGCGCTTTGATTGGCGCGGCTATGCTTGGTGCCCGAATCGGAAAATTTGACCGCGATGCGAACGGCAAGGTAACAAAAGTTCATGGTTTCCCTGGCTCAAACATTGCGAACGGCGCGCTTGGTTGTTTTATTCTTTGGTTTGGATGGTACGGATTCAACGGTGCTGCCGCTACTGATATTCCAACTTTGGCTTCTGTTCTTCTTACAACAACAGTTGCTCCGGCGGTTGCTACTGTAACTGCGATGCTTTTCACTTGGATTAAGTACGGAAAACCTGATGTTTCAATGTGTTTGAACGCTTCTCTGGCTGGTCTGGTTGCAATCACGGCCCCTTGTGATGTTACAGACTGCGCTGGTGCGGCTGTTATTGGTGTTGTTGCCGGTCTGCTTGTATGTTTCGGTGTTTGGTTCCTTGACAACAAGCTTCACGTTGATGACCCGGTTGGTGCGGTTGCGGTTCATATGATGAACGGTATCTGGGGAACAATTGCTGTTGGTTTGTTCGCAACAGACGCTGCTCCTGGATTTGCGCTTGCTGGAATCAAGGAAGGTTTGTTCTACGGCGGCGGATTTGCTCAGCTTGGAAAACAGTTTGGCGGTATGGGAATTACAATTGCGTGGACAGTTGTTACAATCACAATTTCTTTCCTGATTTTGAAAAAGACAATCGGCCTGCGAGTTAGTCCGGAGGAAGAAATTGTTGGTCTTGACAAGTTTGAGCACGGTTTGGATTCAAGTTTTGCTGGATTTGCTCTTACTTACACTGATGAAGAGTATGAGGAAGCGAAAGAAGCCGGCGTTACAATTCCTGGCGGCTCGCCTGTTCCAGTTGAAAAGGCTGTTCCGGTTCAGAATGTTGCTCCGGCGGATGCAAAGTTCAGCAAGGTTGTAATTGTTACCCGTCAGACAAAGTTCGATACGCTTAAGGCGGCGATGAATTCAATTGGCGTAACAGGAATGACTGTTGTTAATGTAATGGGCTGCGGAATGCAGAAAGGCGCAAGTGAATTCTACCGCGGCGCGCCAGTTGAAATGACACTTCTTCCAAAAATCAAGGTTGAAATTGTAGTTTCAAAAGTTCCGGTCAGAACTGTAATTGATGCTGCGAAGAAAGCGCTTTACACAGGACACATTGGAGATGGAAAAATCTTCGTTTACCCTGTGGACACAGTTGTAAAAATCAGAACTGGAGAAGAAGGCTATGCCGCTCTTCAGTATGACGATGAGTAAAATTGTGTAGCGCGATGCTGAAAATGTAAAAAAAAGCGGGAGACTCCGTTCCCGCTTTTTAGATATTTTTTTTGGTTCATCAAGTCTTGTAACCCCGGCTTGATGAACCATTTTTTTTTCTGGCTTTGTCCTGTTTTGTTCTAGTTAAAAAGCAAAGCTTGAAAAACTAAAACAAAACTGAAGGATTAAAGCTCCCCGGAAACAGCGGCTCCCGGAAGCCCGATGTCTTTTCTGTAGAATGCTCCTTCAAAATGAACGCCTTCAATTGCTTTGTAGGCATTTTTCCAGGCTTCATCGAACGTTTTTCCAAAAGTTGAGCAGGCAAGAACTCGTCCGCCGTTTGTAAGCAGTTTGCCGTTTTCCAGTTTTGCGCCGGCAATGAAAATTTTTGCGCCAGCCTGGGAAATTTTTTCTTCATCAAATGAAATTTCTTTTCCTTTTGGATAGCTTCCCGGATAACCGCCTGAAACAACAACAGGGCTTACCTGATAACCTTTTTTCCAAGCGAATTTGAAATTCTTCAGCGTTCCGTCAGTGATTGCCTTGCACATTTCAACAAAATCAAAATCCATGAGCGGCAGAACAGACTGAGTTTCCGGGTCGCCAAGACGAACGTTGTATTCCAGAAGTTTCGGACCTTCGCTTGTAAGCATTACGCCGAAAAACAGAAAACCGCGGTAGTCAAAACCTTCGGCAACAAGACCTTTCAGCGTTGGCTCCAGGCAAGTTTTATTGAATTCCGCCATGGTTTCCGCTGTAACATCGTCCAGCGGGCAGACAGAGCCCATTCCGCCTGTGTTCGGGCCTTTTGCGCCGTCTTCAAGCCGCTTGTGGTCGCGCGCCGGCAGGAACGGAATTATGCAGGCATTTTCCGGGTGCGCCGGGTCTACGCTTACGGCAGACAGAACAGAAATTTCAACGCCCTGCAAATAATCTTCAATTACAAGCTTTTGCCCCGCATTGCCAACTCTTCCAGATTCCATCAAATCCGTGATTGCAGCCAGCGCATCTTCAACAGTTGCGGCAACAACAACGCCTTTTCCTGCGGCAAGACCGTCCGCTTTTATTACGATTGGCGCGCCGTGCTTCTTAACATATTCTTCCGCAGATTTTTTATCTGTGAAAGTTTTGCTTTTTGCGCAGGCAACACCGTATTTTTCCATAAAATCTTTTGAAAGATCTTTTGAAGCTTCCAGCTGGGCGGCAGCTTTTTTCGGGCCTACACAAGGAATTCCCGCGTTCCAGAAAACATCCGCCAGGCCTTCCGCAAGAGGATCTTCCGGACCGATTACAGCCATTGTGCAGTTTTCATGCTTTGCAATCTGGATATATGGATTTTCCGAGCCGCTTAAATAATCACAGTTTTTTATTTCAACGTTGCAGCACTTGGATTCTTTTGCCGTGCCGCCATTTCCAGGAACACAAACAACCTTTTCAACATTAGAACTCTGAGCAATTTTCCAGGCAATAGTGTGCTCACGACCGCCATTGCCAACAACGATAATATTCATTCTTCTATTTTACAAAATTTACGCAAAAAGTACAATTTTTTATGCGTGCTGCTATGCGTGATGACTGAGCGTGTGTCTTGTGATGACGTGTTTTTGGAAATGTATTAAAATGAGTTTATGAACATTTGTCTTTTTACGGAAGAAGAACTGGGGCGACCGCTAAGTTTTGCGGACGAACGCGGCGAGCATATAATAAAAATTTTGCACAAGAAAGAAGGCGATTCTTTTTATGCCGGAGTAATAAACGGAACGGCTGGAAACGCGACTATTACAAAAATTGAAGGCAAGCAGATTTTTTTTGATTTCAAGCCTGATGCGGAAAAGTCGGACGGAAAACCGCTTTACCCTTTAAAAATGATAATAGGATTTCCGCGGCCAATCCAGCTGAAGCGGCTCCTGCGCGACGTTGCGGCTCTTGGCGTCAGCCAGGTTCATCTTACAGGAACGGAGCTTGGTGAAAAATCGTATATGCAGTCAAATCTTGTTGAGCACGGAACAGCTTATAAAATGCTGGTTGACGGAACAGTTCAGGCTGGAGGAACTTTTGTGCCGGAGTTATTTCTTCACAAAAACCTGGATGATTGTCTTGCGGCTGTTTCTGGCGGCTCGGCCAACCAATTGCGGCTCTGCCTTGACAACGTCAATCCTTCCGGCTCGCTGATGAAAATTCTTTCAGCGCAGAAAAAAAATCCGGATTCAATAATTGCGGCAATCGGCAGCGAGCGCGGCTGGACGGACAACGAGCGGAATCTGCTTGAACAAAATGGCTACATACGTTGCGGAATGGGAAAACGCATAATGCGGACTGAAACAGCGGCAACTGTGAGCGCGAGCATAATCGGCGCGGTTCAGGGCTGGCTGGAATAGTCGGCGCAGGAGGATTTATGAATTACGTTGAAAAAAACTCTGAAATTCAGGAGCAACTTTTAAATCGTTTTATAAAATATGTGAAAATCTGGACGGAGTCAAATCTTGAAAAAGCCGAGCAGGGAATTATGCCAAGCGAGGAGCGCGAATTCGAGCTTGCAAAACAGCTTTCCGCGGAGCTTTCGGTGATGGGGCTTCAGGAAGTTCAGACAACAAAAAACTGCTACACTTACGCGTATCTTGCGCCTTCAAAAGGCTTTGAAAATGTTCCGGGCTTTTGTCTTCTTGCCCATATCGACACAGTTGATGAAGTTTCCGGAAAAAACGTGAAGCCGATTGTCTATCCAGCTTACGACGGAACGCCAATTGACTTGCAATGCGGAGTTTGCCACGATCCGGCGAAAGACAGCGCGCTTGCGGAAGCGGCGGCAAACCGGGAAACAATAATCACCAGCGACGGAACAACTTTGCTTGGCGCGGATGACAAAGCGGGTGTTTCAGAAATTATGACTTGCATTGAATATCTTGTTTCTCACCCGGAAATAAAACACGGCAGAATTGAAGTAGTTTTTTCCCCGGATGAAGAAACCGGCCACGGAATGGATGAAGTTCCACTTGAACTGATAAAGTCAAAATTCGCATACACAGTTGACGGCGGACATATTGCAGAACTCGAAACCGAATGTTTCAACGCGTATTCCGCAACGGTGACTTTTTACGGAAAATCCACGCACACAGGAAATGCTCGCGCCGGCGGAATGATAAACGCTGTGAATATTGCAAGCCGCTTTGTGGAATCAATTCCGGCGGCAGAACGCCCTGAAACAACTTTTGGCTACGAAGGATTTTACGCGGTTCTTGAAATCAGCGGTTCAGTTGAAAAATCAGTCGTTTCAATGATTCTGCGCGATTTCACCGACGAAGAAATGAAAAAACGGATTTCAACTGTGAAAAAGCTTGCGGAATCAGCGGCTCTTTCTTTTGGAGGCTCGGCTGAAACAACTTTCAAGGAACAGTACAAAAATATGAAATCTGTGCTGGAAAAAAATCCTTCAGTTGTTGAAAAACTGGTTGAAGCGTATAGGGCTTCCGGAATTTCCCCGGTTTTTGTGCCGATTCGCGGCGGAACAGACGGTTCTAGGCTTACAGAAATGGGAATTCCGGCTCCGAACATTTTTACCGGCGGCCACAATTTCCATTCAAGATACGAATGGGCGAGCCTTGACCAGATGAGCGCAGCAACCGATGTTCTTATAAACTTGGCGCAAAAAATCGCCGAGAATAAATAGAAAGTTGTTTGATAGTGTGAATGTTGACTTTTTTTTTGTAAGTCGTGAAAAATCGCTTCCGGCATATTTCCAGTTTGCTCCAGATGGATTGGGCTCGCGCTTCGCTTGTAAAGATTGGGGTGCTCCGCACTTTGAGTGATTCAATCGCCCAAAATCTTCACAAACTGTAAATCTGCCTGCGCTTAATTTCTTTTGTAAAAAAATTCAACATTCACGCTATAAGTAAAATTCATTATGAGGAAAAAATGCACGAATATTTAATCGACGGCGGATTTCCAATCAAGGGAACAATTACTGCCAGTGGAAATAAAAATGCGGCGTTGCCTTGTATCGCCGCGGCATTGCTTACAGAAGAGCCGGTGATTCTTCACAACGTTCCAGACATTGAAGACACTGCTGTTATGCTGAATATTTTGCAGTCGTTCGGCGCAAAAGCCACTCTGCTCAAAAAAAACACCTGGAAAATCGAGGCGAAAAATATTGAGTCCTGCATTATTCCGTCCGAGCTTTCAAAAAAAATCCGCGCCTCAATTCTTTTTGCCGGCCCGATGGTTGCCCGCCTTGGAAAAGCCGAAATGCTTCCTCCCGGCGGTGATGTGATTGGCCGCCGAAGGCTTGATACGCACTTTTTGGCGCTGGAGCAGCTTGGCGCGCAGGTAAAAATAAACGGACATTTCACATTTGTTGCGAACAAACTTATTGGAACAGACATTTTCCTTGATGAATGTTCCGTCACCGCCACAGAAAACGCTCTGATGGCGGCGGTTCTTGCCGAAGGAAAAACAACGATTACAAACGCCGCGAGCGAGCCGCACATTCAGGACTTGTGCAGAATGCTTTGCGCGATGGGCGCGGAAATCCAGGGCATCGGCTCAAATTTTCTTACAATCTTCGGAATGGAAAAACTCCACGGCTGCGAATTTGAAATCGGCCCGGATTATATGGAAATCGGCTCGTACATCGGGCTTGCGGCCGCAACAAAAGGCAGCATAGAAATAAAAGGCATCAAAAATCTTGATATGCGCCCGCTGAAAGTCGGTTTCGCAAAACTCGGAATTTCGTGGATTCAGGAAGGCGAAACAATAAAAGTTTCCTCGATTCAGGAAATGAAAACAAACGCGGATGTCGGAACAAAAATCCCGAAAATCGACGATTCTCCGTGGCCAGGATTTCCGCCGGATTTGACTTCGATTATGACAGTTGTCGCGACCCAGGTTGAAGGAACCGTCCTGATTTTTGAAAAAATGTTTGAAAGCCGTATGTTTTTTGTGGACAAGCTGATTGGAATGGGCGCGCAGATTACGCTTTGCGACCCTCACCGGGCGATTGTTTGCGGACCCTCAGTTCTGCACGGCGAGCATCTGGTTTCTCCGGACGTCCGGGCGGGCATGGCGATGGTTATCGCGGCAATGGCAGCGCATGGCGAAAGCCGCATCAGCAACGTTTATCAAATTGAGCGCGGCTACGAAAATCTTGTCGAACGCCTTAAAGGGCTCGGCGCGCACATCAGAAAAGTCGAAATAGAATAAAAAAAGGGTAGGATTCAATGCTGGAAGGGAAAAGCCTTTCCCTCGTCAGCACTTCGTTGCTTCCTACCCATTCTCCTAGGGCTCGCCGCCCTAAAACCCGCTGTTTTTTTAGAATTTCGCAGTTCTTTGTCGGACTCTTTCAATATCCTCGCAGAACAGTTCCCTAAGGTCGTTCAATCCAAGAGCCATCAAAGCCATTCGGTCAATTCCAATTCCCCAGGCAAGAACCGGCGCATCGATTCCCATGGCTTTTGTAACTTCCGGCCGGAAAATTCCTGAGCCGCCAAGCTCGAACCAGCCCAAAACCGGGTGCTTGATATGAACTTCAACAGACGGTTCTGTGAACGGGAAATATCCCGGAACATATTTTACTTCTGTTGCGCCGGCAATTTCTGTGGCGAACATTTTCAAGAATCCAAGCAAAGTCCTAAGATTCGCTTCTTCGCCTATTACAATTCCTTCAGTCTGGTAAAAGTCTGAAAGGTGCGTTGCGTCAACTTTGTCATAGCGGAAACATCGTGCGATTCCGAAATATTTTCCCGGAACTTCAGCTTTGTGCAGCTGGTGCGCGGAAAGAACTGTTCCCTGCGAACGAAGAATCAGCCGGCGGGTAAATTCCCTGTCGAACTTGTAGTTCCATCCGCGGCTTCCTGAATCTCCGCCGTTTTCGTGAACGCGCGCAATATTGCTCAAATAAGGTTCTTCAATTGATTTTGCGTGCGTCGGGTTTTTGATTCGGTAAACATCGTGGATGTCGCGCGCCGCATGGAACTGAGGCATGAACAAAGCGTCTCCGTTCCAGAATTCGGTTTCTACAAGCGGTCCGTCAAATTCCTGGAAACCAAGCGAACAAAGCTTGTCTTTTACTGATTCCAGGAACTGAACATAAGGATTTGTTCTTCCCGGAATAATTCGCGCCGGCTGCAATGAAATATTGTATCCGCGGAAAGTTCCGTTCTTCCATTCGCCGGAAGCAAGCATTTTCGGAGTTATTTCTCCAATTTCATTTCCTGTTACGCCGGCTTTTTCAAGCGCTGATTTTACTTCAGCTGCCTGCGGAACAAGTTTGTATGTTACAGTTTCGCGCTCAATGATTTTGAACGGACTGTCAACTGCGCCGCGTTTTTTTGCAAGCGTTGAAATTACGTCCTGCTGTTCTTTTGAAAGATCTTTTTTGTCAATCTGACCGTTCGCGCTTTTTTCCGCCGCCTTCAAAAGTTCTGAGGCAACCGCGATTCGTGCCGGCAGCGGAGAACCTGTGTATTCAGCCTTTTTTTCTGAATTCATCTTAAGAACGCCGTCTTTTGCAAGCTGTCCGAAAGCCGAGCCGATGTCCTTGTTTTCAATTTTAAGAGCCGCGGCAATTTCCGGAAGAGTTTTTGCGCCGGAATCCTTCAGCAATGAAACAACGCGCTCTTCAACAGTTCCGTCCTTTGCCAGGGATTTTCCCATTTCTGTTATTTCATAGAAAGTATGGGCAATGCGTCCAACTTCTTTAAGAAGTCCTTTTCCGTCCAGCCATGAGAAAGCCTGGTTTGCGTGACCTTCCTTGTAGCCGAGTTCATTGATTAATTTTTCAGATGTAAGTTCGTCCTTATCTGAATACTTTAAAAGCACCTTGATTTCCAGCGGGTGCAAATTCTTGATGATGTTTGAAATATCCATTTGCCTGACCTAAAAGATTAACGGGTGAATTTTACGTGGGAAATATATTGTGCCCAGCTGATGCCCCGGTCATCTTTAAAATATCGTTCTCTGTCTCTGTCCAAGTATGTGTAGCGGTAGAATTTGTTCTGTTTTGTAAAATCTTCAAGACAGCCAAGAACCGCGTTCATTGCTTCTCCAGAGTCGTATGTTACATACATAGCAGTATAATAGATTCTTGCCTCGTCTGTCATCGGTATATATTCAATTTTTACCTTGGCAGTTTTATCAATTGTGTGCTGAACTTCTGGAACAATCACTTTTTTTGAAAGATCTACAGTATCTTTTTCATCAGGAAGCGCAGAAACTTCAGACTGAGCAAAAATATTTCCAGCGAATATAAACATTGAAAGCAGTAAAACAAGAATTTTCTTCATAAGAAACCTCCAGGCGGATTGCCACACTAAAACATTGTGTGCTTTATAATTCTATCTGTTTCTAGAAAAAAATCAAGTTTTACAGAATACTGGCCCTGCGTAATTCCGATTTTTGGCTCGGCGGAGATTATTATTCTTCCAGAAATTTCTTTCGGCTTGTTCTTGATTATCGGGCGGTAGAAATTTCTGATTCCGTCGCGGACCGCGTTCTTTGTGGCCTCGGTTATTCCTTCAAATCCAAGTTTTACCGGCGCGGTTCCTGTTCCCTGTGTTTTCTGAGTTCCTGTTGATTTCCACGCCTGGAAGCTGCTTGCCTGGGCTTTTGTCCTCGTGTATTTTGCCCAGATGTGAATCAAATTGTCCTGAACCCACGGATTCTGGTAGACGATAGGATTTTCCTTTGTGCTGATTTGATTTATTGGAGAAATTTCAAAATATTCCTGGATTGCGCGCAGTTTGTCTGACGGTGTGTAGACGAAATTCCAGCCGTAAACCATTCCGTTTATAAGAAAAGGCGTGACATCTTTCAGCCGCTGTGAAGGATAGTCGAAAACTCCCGCGCTTGTGTCCTGGGCTTCCGCAAGTTCCGGGTATGCATCCAGCTCAGACCATACGTGAATATTGATTGTCTCTTCAAAAGCAACGTTCTGTGCTTCCGCCGGAAAATATAAAAATGAGAAAAAAAATATTCCAAGAAAAAAAAGCGGTTTATTTTTCAACATAATCTGTTGAAACAAGCGATGGCGGCGCGTATGTGACTCTGTTTCTTCCGTTGTGCTTTGACATATACAAGCCCTGGTCCGCCTGGTTCACTATCTGAGCCGCAACTGTAACAGGATTTGTCTTGTGGTCAAAAACGGAAACTCCGCACGAAATTGTTACTTTCATGTGCTGGTTGTTGAATGTAAAGTCGTAGTTTTCAATGGTAGAGCGGATTCTGTCCGCAATCTGCACCGCATCGTCTTTTTTTGTGTCGTTCAGAAGAACTGTGAATTCCTCGCCGCCGTAACGGCTTGCAAGGTCGTCGTCGCGCAGTCCGGTTTTTATAAGATGCGCAACCTGCTTCAGAACGTAGTCTCCGCATTCGTGGCCGTAAGTGTCGTTGAAATGCTTGAAAAAGTCGATGTCGAACATCAGAATCGCAAGCGGAATTTTCTGGGTCATCGCGTTGTCCAGCTTTTCTGTAAGCACGTTGAAGAAATAATATTTCAGCTTCAGCTGGGTCATCATGTCGGTTGAAGAACGTTCAATCAGCGCGGAATTGTTTATCGCAATCGCGCCAAGAGAGGCAATATTCTGAATCAAGTCTTTTTCGTAGTCAGTGTATGAAACATCGCTTCCCGGCTCAAAAGTGAAACGTTCGCCAAGGAAAAGAATTCCGTTGATGTGGTTTTTCTGAATCAGCGGAACAATCAGCGTTGGCGTCAGGGATTTCAGCATTTCCGCAACGCTTGTGTGCGGACTGTTTTCAAGAAGATATTCGAGTGTTACCGGCCGCTTTTCTTCGGAAAGAGTTGTTACAACCGGATCAGTGTAAGGAATCTGGTACTGCAGCCCCGCCTGCTGGTCAAGAACGCTTTGCTTTGTTTCAAGCTTGAAATAATCTGAGGAAAGCATATCCAGGACAAAAATTCCCGCGTTTGTTACGCGCATCTGCGCCATGCATGAAAATACGATGGACTCCAGAAGCTTTGGCCCTTCCAGAGTCGAGCAGAAAGAACGAGAAATGTCTAAAAGTTGTTCCAAATCGTAAATATGCTTTTCGTATTCAGCAATTAGTTGTCGCTCTGTTTTGTTTTCCATAAAACCCTTATTTCTCCCCCCCCCCCGAAATTGTGGGGCTAATTTGAGATTATAGCATAGTTTTTCATTATCTCAAAGAATATTTCCCATTTAGGAAATTGTTCCTCCATTATATTTGTATTATCGCGGTTTCTTGAGGACATCATTAGCACTTTTAAATTTGAAATGATTTCGCTGGTCGGCTTTTTTGAATCCTGGATCAGCCCTGAAATGTGGTTTGAAAGCCTGTGGATGTTGTTTATTTCGCGTGAAATAATTCTGTTCGCCTGGTCGTTGATTGTGGAAACCATATTTTCCAGCTTTCTGAAGAATTCCGGATCATTGTGCGAGTCGTGGATGAAACCTTCCAGCATTGCAACAGAATTCGCCTCTCCGGAAGAGAATGAATTTTCAAAATCCTGAATTGACTTTGAGCTTTCCAGCGCGGCGAAAACATCCGAGGCAAAATCCGACTTGTACTGAGGATTGTTGAAAAATCCTTCAACAATCAAGTCGTTCAGAAGCGCCCGGATTGAATCTGAAAGATAAATCGCCAGAAAAGTCTTTAAAATCCGCATCGGCATAATCCACGCGAACGAAACGGACGAATTCGCAAGAAGTTTTTCATTCATCTCGTTGTTGTAGCCGCTCAGCGTTAAAAGTTCCGTTGTTCCGAAAAGTTTCTGAAGCTCATTGTTTATCCGCTCGTCCTTCATTTCGGTTTTGATTCTCTGCTCGTCGGACTTGAATTTTGACTGGAGCATCTCGCTGAAATGCTTGCGCGCCGAATCGTTGTATGTCGCGAATTTCGGAGCGTAGTTCAGGTCGCCCTTTGCGTAGCAGATTAGAAGCCGTGTTCTTTCCGGAGAAATTATGTGTCTTATTACGAATGCTATTTTTTTCAGGTTTTCTTTCAGGGATTCCTCTGAGTGCGCGCGTGCGAAAGAGCTGCCGGCCACAAGCGTAAAAAGCGCAGAAACGGCGTTCAGCGTGCTTACGGTAAGGTTCAGCCCTTTTGTGATGAAGTAAAGGTCTTCCAGGATATTCGCGATTTTTTCCACAGGAATTTCCAGGTAGTTCGGCTGGTAGCGTGAATCCGCGGAAATAAAATTCGGGTCGAAAATCTGAAGGATTGTAACAAAGTTGAAGCGGCAGAAATCTCCCAGCTGGTGAAGAATATTCAGGTCGTGGTCGATTTTTTTGAACTGCTCGGTGTTCAGCTCGTGCAGAATTTTTTCAAGGTTTTTGTGCTGGCGGTCAAAAAGTTGCGAAGTTGTCATCGCTGATTTGCTTTCCAGCTCGTTTTTCCGGTTTTCGTATTCCAAAGATTCAACAAGTTTTTGCGTCTGCGCTGAAAATCCTGTCAGGACAAGCTGGTTTTCAAAGCGCGCGTTTCTTGGCACATCCGGACTGAAGATTGTTGAAGAAAACAAGTCGTTCAGCGGCTTTGTGTTCATGTAGAGAATTCTTACGGCTTCCGCAAAATTCGGGAGAAGCTTTCCGTTTTTGAAAATAACAGGCTCCTGCGAGCGAAGTTCATTTTCAAGCTTGCGCATCTGGACCCTTTTCTGTACTTCAGGAGAATTTTTATTAAACAGAGATTCAAAAAAATCGGATATAGCCTGTAGAAAACTCATTCTTTGATTTTATCCCGAAATTATGTAAGGGTCAAATATTGCGTGGTATTCTTCTATTGAAGAAGCGTGAACTGTTTTTTGACGAAGCTCCGCGCCGCCGGAAATTCCCTTTGAATAGGCGCAGAATCTTTTCCGCATTTCCATGCAGGCGCTTTTTTCGCTTGTGTCGGCGGAAAGCATTTCAAGTTCCCTGAATCCGGTTTTCAGCCGCTCGGAAATTGGAATTTCCTCGTAGCTTCCGTTTTTGAGCAGCTGGATTGTCTTTGTGAAAATAAAAGGATTTCCCATTGCGCCGCGGGCGAACATTACTCCGTCAACGCCGGTTTCTTCAAGCATTCTTTTTGCGTCTTCCGGCGTGAAAAGGTCTCCCGAACCAAAGACAGGAACTTTTCCTTCCGCAAGTTTCACCAGCTCGCGGAGTTTTGTCCAGTCGGATTTTCCTTCGTAGCCCTGGACTTTTGTTCTTGGATGCATTGTGATTGCGTTTACTCCGGCTTCCAGCGCAGCTTGCGCGGCTTCGTTGTATGTTATGGAATTCTGGTCCCAGCCGGAACGGATTTTCACGGTTACAGCGGCTCTTCCCTTTGCGGCGTTCACAACTGCTTCCGCAACTTTTTTCAGCATCTCCGGATTTTGAGTCAATGCTGAGCCGGCTCCGGTTTTTACAATTTTTGGAACGGGGCAGCCGCAGTTTATGTCGATGCACTCGCAGCGGGTTTTCTCCAGAACGATTTCAGCGGCCTCCGCCATTTTCCGGGGCTCGCCTCCAAAAATCTGAACTGAATAAACTTTTTCGTTTTCGGCGCGGCGCATAAGAGTTTCTGTTTTCAAGTTGTTCCGCGTGAGTGCTTCCGCGGAAACCATTTCCGTGTACGTGAACGACGCTCCGTTTTCAATGCAGATTGAACGGAATGAGCGGTCGCTGTAGCCTGCAACCGGCGCAAGGAAAAGATTTCCGCCGAGTTCTATTGAGCCAATTTTTACCGGATGATAAAGCATTTTTATTCTTCCGGCAGGTTGAACGCCTTGCAGCTGTTCTTCCAAAGCTGTGCGCTGAGTTCTTCCAGGTCAGTTTCAAGCATTTCGGCAAGGAATTTTGCTGTTGAAGGAAGATATGCCGGCATTGTGCGTTTTCTTTCCCGGTATTCAGCAGGAATCATGAACGGAGATTCTGTTTCAATAAGAATTCTGTCGTGCGGAATGTTCAGAACTGTTTCGTGAAGATTCCGCGCGTTTCTGTAAGTTAAATTTCCCGCGAACGAAAACCAGATGTTCATGTCCAGGCATTTTTTTGCGTATTCAGCGTCTTCCGAGTAGCAGTGAAGAATTGCTCCCGCGCTTGGAATTCTTTCTTTCAATATATCAAAAAGATCTTTTCCGGCGTTGCGGTTGTGGATTATTACAGGCAGATTGTGTTTCTGCGCAAGGTCAAGCTGAGTGATGAAAAGCTCAATCTGTGAACGCTTGTCGCCGAACTGCTTGTAGTAGTCAAGTCCTGTTTCGCCGACGGCAACAACATTCGGAAGCTTTAAATATTCTTCTATTTTATTGATGTAGTCCGCGCCCGGATTCGCTACTTCAGACGGAGCAACGCCAACCGCATGGTAAATGCCTGGAATCGCCTTGATCTGAGGATAAACCCTGGCAAAATCGTGCAGAGAATTATTAATGCTGACAATACGGGCAACTCCAGCAATCTTAGCTTGCTGAATTACGCGTAGTTGTTCGATAGGATCATCGTAAATAAGCCCGATGTGAGCGTGAGTATCAAAAAATTGCATGGCTTTCTTCCAAAAGATTATTTTGTAGACAGGAATGTCTAAATAAAACGATACATTTTTTGTTCGTTTCTACCGATAAAGATAATATAGATTTTTTTAGTTGTCAAACTTTTAAAGTTAAATATGATAAAATTTGACAGCGGCAAACTCTGTTGTTATACTAAAAAAATCGCGTGGTATTTTTTATAAATATTAACGGAGATTAATTTGGCAAGAACACAAAGATATAAAAACATCGAAAAGAAGATTGCTTCAAATGTCCACAGCGGATTTGTTTCTTTTTTCAAGGCAATCGGAAATTTCTTTGTAAGGCTATTCAAGGTTTTTGATAGCAAGCTGACAATAATGATTGTTCCTCATTCCCAGAGCAAAGTTATAAACATCCAGACAAATGTTTTTGCGCTTTCGTTCGGGATTCTTCTGGTGGCAGGAATTGTCGCCTCTTTCTTTTATTTCAACCGGCGCGCTGTTATTTCCAACACGGAGATTTCGCGCCTTGTGAACAAAAACCGCGAGACGCTTGCGAGCCTTGACGAGCTCCGCGATGAAAACACAAACCTTCTGCAGGCGGCGAAACGTTTTCAGGCTTCGCTTTCGCAGTCGCTTTCGCTTCTTGGGCTTAACAGAAGCAGCAATGTTTCCCAGGCTTCAATCCAGGGCGGAGATTTGATGTCGCTGCTTGGCTCGAATGATTCAGCCGCCGGCTCGGTGAATGAAACGGCCGATGTTCGCTCTCTTACTTCGTATCTTGAGGAAGCTGTTCAGCCGATTGAGCAGATTGGAAAAATGCTTGACAACCAGAGTTCGTTGTTCCGGGAAATTCCTAACATCTGGCCGGTTAATAATCCGAATGTTCATATTTCCCAGCAGTTCGGGCCGAATATCCACGCTATTACAGGGCAGTGGTACATTCACAAGGGAATCGACTTTTCAACATGGCGTTCAGGCGACCCGATCATGGCAACCGCGAACGGTCAGGTTGTAACAGTTGGCTACGACGCTAGCTTTGGTATAAATATTATTATCCGCCACAAGCATGGTATGTACACGCGTTACGCCCACATGAGCGCAACCCGTGTAAAAAAAGGTGAATTTGTAAACCAGGGCCAGGTGATTGGCTACATTGGAAACACTGGTGTTACAACAGGGCCTCATCTTCATTATGAAGTTCATATCGGTTCGGACGTAGTTGATCCGGTAAAATACATCAATATTAAATTTTCTAAATAGGAATATATGGCGTTTCGTTCGGATGACATTTCAATAAACACGCTGGTTGGAGGCGGTTCTTTTATTCAGGGGAACTTGCACGCCAATGGCTTTATACGCATAGACGGCGATATTGACGGCGATATTGATACTGACGGCGCAGTGATTATAAGTGAAAAAGCGAAAATCCGGGGAAATCTTACCGCAAAATCCGCGATTGTGGGCGGAATTGTTCTTGGCGATATTTCCGCAAAGGAAGGCGTAAAGCTTCTTTCTTCATCTGCTGTGGTTGGCAATATAATTACAAAAAAAGTGCAGATGGAAGACGATGTTATTTTTCAGGGACACTGCATTTCGATTTCTGATGAGGAACGCTTTGAAGAGGCGAAAAAATATTTCCTTCAGCAGAAGGCAATCCGGGACAAGGCAGTTTTTTAATGGGCGATTTTGATGTATTGAATTCATCGCTGTATTTTTCCGCTGCATCCGCTGCTTCCCGGCAGGCTCAAAAGGAACAGAGCAAGCTGAAATCTGAAAAAACAAAAAAATCTTCTTTTGCAAGCATTATGAAAAAAGAAGAGGAGCTTGTGGAGCTTGCGAATGCGGGGCTTCCGGCGGAAATTGCGGGGCTTTCCGTTGAGGAGGCGGTGAATTATCTGAAAGACGCGGTTGACACGGCGGCCGAAGAACTTTCCGGGGCTGCAAACGAAAGAAATGTCGCTGTTTTCAGAAAGGCAGTCGGGCAGTTCATAAAATATATTGAAAAAAACAACTACGAAATCAGAACCCGCAAAAGGCTGGGCGTTTCCCACAAGAAATCGGTTTATTTTGAAGAAAAAAGGCCGGTCGATCCGCTGTTCAACGTGCGGATTGTTGATAAAAAACTTGACGAGCTTGCGCTGATGGTTCTGCAGAATCACGCGGACAAGCTGAATTTGCTGGCAAAAATTGAAGAGATTAAAGGCTTGCTGGTGGATTTTTTGGCGGAATAAGGTATAATTAGGAAAAATAGTTTATGAGTGATATTTTTGAAGAAGATATAGATGAAAATGAAAATCTTTCGTCACTGGAAGATGACGGCGAAAACGGCCGGGAAGAAGATTATGTTTTTGACAGTCCGCTTTGCGTGCTGAAGCTTGATTATTCCTGCGAAACTGTTTATGCAAGAAATGAAAAGAAAATTGACGTGCGCGTGGGCGAGAAAGTTATTGTTCCTACCCGGTACGGCAAGGACATTGCGAAATTCATAGGTCTTTCAAAAAAGCCGATGGGCATAAAGCCTTCCGATGTTGTTGTGATTGAACGCAAGGCTTCTTCGGAGGATCTTGCGAAAGAAGCGGAAAACAACGCAAAGGAAAAGGAAGCAGTTTCTGTTTTCAAGGAAAAAGTTGCGCTCCACAAGCTGGAAATGAAGCTGATTTCTGTGCATTTTCTTGCGGACGAGCCGAAAGCGTTGTTTTTCTTCAGTTCTGAAAGCCGCGTTGACTTTAGGGAACTTGTGAAGGATTTGGTCGGCGTGTTCAAAATGCGCATTGAGCTGCGTCAGATTGGCGTTCGCGATGAGTCAAGGATTGTCGGCGGACTTGGCGCGTGCGGAAGACCGTTCTGCTGCCACGGAATAAGTGACAAGCTGCGCCCGGTTTCAATCCGGATGGCGAAAGACCAGAATCTTTCTTTGAATTCAATGAAAATAAGCGGACAGTGCGGACGTTTGCTTTGCTGTCTTTCGTATGAATTTGACTGGTACAGCGAGGCGCGCAAAAAACTTCCGGCGGAAGGCGTTCATATTTATTACGACGGCACGAACTTTAAAATTTCAGAAGTGAATCTGATTACAAATATGGTG
Organism: uncultured Treponema sp.; assembly: GCA_934718065.1. Classification (GTDB taxonomy): domain Bacteria; phylum Spirochaetota; class Spirochaetia; order Treponematales; family Treponemataceae; genus Treponema_D. Next base: position 22,442 of record CAKUZR010000008.1, on the reverse strand, counting down.
AAAATGCTTGGTGATGACGGGCGGCTTCTGGAAGTGAACGCGAAACGTTTTTCCCGCGAAAACAACAAGTGGAAAATCAATTAGAAATTCAGCGCGGACTACTGCTTGTCGATTAGATTGTTTAAGTCTGTAAGCGCGTCAAGATTCGGCTTTGTGTAGTTCTTTCGCTGTCTTGTGGCGGAGTTGAAAAGCTTGTCCAGAAGCTCCGTGCAGTTATCAACCATGATTTCGTAGATTTTTGGAATCAGAATTTTTTTGTTTGCGTAGTCAAGCCCGCCCTGTCCTGATTTTGTTGAAAAGGCGAAAACGTAAAGAATTCCAGTTTCTGTGTTTCTTGTCATGTAAAGGATTGCGTCGGAATGAAAGCGGAGCCCTTTTATTGTGAATGCGATGTCCGGAATTTTTTCGTACTCGGCGATTTCCGCCATTCCTTCCGGAAGCGTGACTGAGAAATGCGAAATGCTTATGTCGTTCAGGTTGCCCTGGATGATTCCCGATTCTTCGTGTATAAACTGAAATTTGCAGTTGTTTGTGCAGACCGCGCGGACATTCTTTCGGCGGCCGGCAGCCTGGTTCGCGTACAGGATTTTTTCAATCAGCTCAAAGTTGTTTTTCTTCTGGTATTCAAGCTGAATGCAGCCGCAATGAATTCCGATTGTGTAAAGATACAGTTTTTCAATCGCGTTTTTTTCCGCCAGAGTCTGCCGCTTTGAGTAAGTTACACCGAACTGAGCCTCCGGATATTTTTCCTGAAGCTGGCTTATAAGGCGCGGCCAAGTTCCTTCCTGCAGAGGAGCGTCTATATTAAAGAAAAGAATTGAATCCTTGAAAATCGAAAGTATGATTTCAATCTTGATTTCAATAGGAAGAAAAATATCAGTGTCGATGAAATAACATTCATATCCAAGCGTAAGATATTCCTCAAGATATGACTGCGGAAAAAGCGATCGGTCAGGCGCAATAAAGAAGGTCTTTCGGCCTTTTACGATTTCATCAACAAGGTTACTCATTTTTTCTCCAGAATAATTAAAAATATTATATCACAATAATCTTTACTTATGGTAAAAAATTACGTTAAAATCAAAATAATATGGAATTTACACAAGAAGCAGTTGACGCATTGACCGTCAATGAAGTTGAAATTATGAAAAAGATTGCTGAAGAGCTAAATATCCGCATTCAGCAAGTTAGCGCGGTTATCAGTTTGATTCAGGAAGACTGTACAATTGCCTTTATCAGCCGTTACCGAAAAGAAAAGACTGGAAATTTGGATGAAGTTCAGGTGCGCGATTGCGATCACTTGTTCAAATCATATAAAAATCTTGAGGAAAGACGACTTGAGATTGTGAAGGGCGTTTTTGCGCAGGGAAAACTTACTGATTCGTTGTATGATGCGATTATGTCGGCGACAACGCTTGCTGCGCTGGAGGATTTGTGGGCTCCGTTCAAGAAGAAAAAGAAGACCCGCGGAATGGTTGCTCAGGAAAAAGGTCTTGAGCCTTTGGCTGACGCAATGCTCGTTATGGATGATGCTTTAATTGAAAAAGAAGCGGAAAAATTCATAAAGACTGACGCTGAGGATTCTGCGCTGAACGTTGAAACTGCAAAAGACGCTCTTGACGGTGCGATGGATATTATTGCCGAGCGTGTTAGCCAGGATTCGGAAAACAGAACTGCAATCCACGATTTGTACATGGCGACCGGCTGCATAAAGTCCAAGGGAATTGTTCCTGAAGGACAGACTGAAGAGCAGGCGATGAAAACCAGCACTTACCAGATGTACTGGGATTATTCGGAGCCGCTGAACCAGGTGAAGCCGCACAGAATTCTTGCGATGAACCGGGCTGAACGCGAAGGCGCGCTGGAAGTTTCAATTGAAGTTGATGTTGACTCGGCGGTTGATCTGATAACAAAAAAGACAGATACGCACAACAAATATCATAAAGAGGCGATTGAGGACGGAATTGTTCGTCTTCTTTCTCCGGCGGTTGTCCGGGAAATCCGTTCAAACGAGTCTGATGAGGCGGATGCTCACGGAATAGGAATTTTCAGCGAGAATTTGAAGAATCTTCTGATGACGCAGCCAATCAAGGGAAGCCGAGTTCTTGGCGTTGACCCAGGTTACCGAAACGGAACAAAATGCGCCGCTCTGGATGAAACCGGAAAATATCTTGGATTCTTTAAGATTTTCCAGGAGCAGGACCCGGAAGGCGCGTACAAGGCAATCAATGACGCTGTTGACAAGTATGACATTCAGGTGATTGCGGTTGGAAACGGAACTGGCTCGCAGGAAGTGCAGGCGATTGTTTCAAAAGTCATAAGCGAAAACTACGCGGATTCTGATGTGAAGTACACGGTTGTTGACGAGTCGGGAGCCTCGGTTTATTCGGCGAGCCCTGTTGCCACAGAAGAATTCCCTGATCTTGATGTAATGGTTCGAGGAGCGATTTCAATGGGACGCCGCCTGCAGGACCCGCTTGCGGAGCTTGTAAAAATCGACCCGAAGGCGATTGGCGTAGGTCTTTATCAGCATGATGTAAACCAGAAGAAACTTGCGGAGCAGCTTGATGAAGTTGTTGGCTCAGTTGTAAACAATGTCGGCGTAAACCTGAATACTGCTTCTTATATGCTTTTGAAATACGTTTCCGGAATCAATACTTCCACAGCGAAGAAAATTGTTGCGTTCCGCGACGCAAACGGAAAAATCATGAGCCGCGAGGATTTGAAGAAAGTTCCTGGCGTTGGCCCGAAAGCCTTTGAGCAGTGCGCGGGATTCCTGAAAATTGCTGAAAGCGCGGATCCTTTGGACAACACATGGGTTCATCCTGAAAATTATGCAGTTGCCCGCGAGGTTCTTCCGACAGTTAAAGCCGGCGGAAAAATCGACAATGTGACACGAAAAGCTCTTTGCGAAAAATACAATATCGGTGAAACAACTTTGAACGACATTATCGATGAGCTTCAGAAGCCGAACCGCGACCCTCGCGATGGTTATCCAGCTCCGATTATGCAGAAAGGCGTTGTTCAGTTTGAAGACCTTAAGGAAGGAATGAAAGTTACCGGAAAAATCAAGAACGTTGTTGATTTCGGCGCGTTTGTTGACATCGGGCTTCACGAAACTGCGCTGATTCACGTTTCTGAGCTTAGCGACAGTTTTGTTTCTGATCCTATGGAAGTTGTTAAAGTCGGCGATATTTTTGAATTTACAATTATTGGTCTTGACAAAGACAGAAAACGTATTAGTCTTTCCTTGAAAAGCGATGCTGCGAACCGCATTGGCGGAGCTTCTTCAGCACCAAAATCTTCTGCGGAGAAAACAGGCGAAAGACGAAAAGTTGTTGTTGTAAAGAAAGGAATGAAGCCTGATTTTGCAAAAGCCGCACATAAAGGCGAACGTTCTGCCCAGCGTGGCGGTGGCCGAAATTACGGCAGCGATGACGGAATGAGCTACAATCCGTTTGCTGCGTTGTTGAAAAAATAGCTTCACCTGAAACCTTGCGGAGTCTTGGAAAAGGGCTTCGCAAGATTCAAAAATTAGGAGAGGGCGATGAATAAATTTCTTAAAGCAATATTGATTCTTGTTCCGGCAGTTTTTGTTTCCTTTGTTTTTTCATGCAATTATGAAGTTCCGGAAAAACTTTCAGTGGTTACGGACGCGAACTATTCTTTTACAATCGGCGACTTTTCAAAATCGCTTTCTGAATATATGTCGATTGAAAAAATAAAGGAATACGTGAACAGCTCCGAGGACAGCAAGATAAAATATTCAGTTTACGACTACAATCCGCCGGACAATGCAAAAAAAATGCAGGAATATCTTGTTGATATGACGATTGCGGAAATTCCTGTTGATGTTGGCTCGTACCTTGAAAAAATGGATTTTTCCGGTTTGGATTCTGAAGGAATCGAGCTTGGCCAGAAAATTGAAATTCCGGATATTTCTGAGCGGAAAGAAACCACGGCAATAAATTTTCCGGATATAAGCAAGAAATTTACGGATAAAATTATCAATATATATGAAGATTTGCCGCTCGCGGAAGTTTCCATTTCTTCTGAAAATCCGCAGACAATCGACACAAAAATAACAAGCCCGGAATTTAAAACGGCGGAATTTTATTCGGGCGGAATAATTTTGAACGTTTGCAGAACGGACGGAACTCCAAGCCCGGATTTTTCAACGGATTTTACTTTTGAGCTTCTTGCGGAAAACGGAAGCAGTCTTTCTTCGTGCGGAAATGTTGATATTTCTTCCGGCAACGAGGATTTGCTCTTCAATCTTGAAGGAAAAACTATTTCCAGCACGTTGAAACTGAAAATCTACGGCGAGGTTTCCGGCGGAATAGCGGCGAACATCTGCAAATATTCAATAAACGCGCGGTTCAGCGACGGAACAAAATTCAGCAGAATAACTGGATTCACCGAAAATCTGGGTGATTCGGGCGAAGTTGAGCAATGGATTAAGCTTTCCACGGATGAAACTTTTGTGAAATGCGAAATTGGTTCAGGCTCGCTGGAAATAAGCTCAAAAAAGCCGGCGGGATGGTCGGGAATTACGGCGGAACTTTCCGGCGAGGGAACTATTTCCGGGGCTTTGGAACTTCCGGAAGGCAGGAAATTCGATTCGGTTTCGGACGACGCTTCTTTTCTTCATAAAAAAATGGATTTGGCGAAAAGCGTTTACACAAAGGAAACTGACCCGGACGGAAAAATTACTTTCAAGGAAAAAATCGGTTTTTCATGCCAGAACGCTACGCTGGTTTTTCCGAACGGCGAGCAGCCGCAAGTTGCGCTTGAAACTGTCTGCAAAATTTCAAAGGCGAACTACGTTGTTGTGGATTTAAGCTCAAAGCAGGATATGCTTCAGTTTAAAAAGGAAACTCCTTTTTCCGGCGACACTGCGGATTATGTTGAGGAAATGTCCCTGATTGACAGCGGAATTGAACTTTCGTATAAAAATACTTTGCCGCAGGCTGAGCCGGGCGAAAATACAATCGGGGTGGAAATTCTTTCGGGGCTGCTTGAAATAAATGATTCTGGCGAAAACGGGAAGAAGTTGCTGCCGGGAAAAAATGAAACTTTGCGCAGCCTTTCGCCGCAGGACAAGGCGATTGTTGTTCAGCCGGAAGGAAAATCAATTGATTTTGACATAAAACTTGTTCTTCCGCGCGAGGAAGGAATGCCTGAAAATTATGCGGTTCTGAAAAACGTTGATTTGAACGGAAGCTATGAAATTTCTGTTCTGGCGAAACCTGTTTTTGACTGGAAAAGCGTAAAAATCAAAACTCCGGAAGACGCGAAAAAAAGCGGCGAGGAAGATACGGAACTTAGTTTTGACAAGCTTTTTTCATCGTTGAAGAGCGAGCTTGGCGAGGAATCCGCGTTTATTGACAATATAAAATTCAAGGAATTCCCGCTTTTTGTCTATTTTCAGAAGCCCGAGATTGAATCAATTCAGAAAATGGATTTTTCAGGAAATCTTTCGCTCAAAACTTCGGATTCAAATGAAGTGAAAATTCTTGAAGGAAAGAAAATTGACTCAAAAAATGTAGAGGCTCTTGAAACCGATGAAGACGGCGTTGTTGTAAGCCAGCTTAGCCGGGAAAATGCCAGCACTTACGCGAATATCGCAGACCTTTTTAACAACAGCAAGGCGGAAAGCATAAAACTTGTGTACGATGTTCAGTTCAGCGGCCTGGACGGCTCGGTTGAAATTTCAAAGGAAGATTTTGAAAAGCTTAAGGCTGAAAACAAGGGCTCGCCGGTTTCTGTAAAACTTTCAGCAAGGCTTGTTGTTCCTTTGGCTCTGGAACTTGACGCGCCGGAAGCGGACGGAAACAAAACTGAGCTTAATATTCTGAAGCTTGCAAAAATCGACACGGACAAGGATTTGTTCAGCCGCAGCGAAGCGACTTCCCTGGACGATATTGAAAAATATGTGGATTTGATAAAATCCGCGAGCCTTATTTACAGGGTTAGAAACGGACTTTTCAGCTACAACGAAAAATCTTTGAGCGGTTCAATTCTTTTTGAGACAAATCTTTCCGGCGTGGAAAAGCCGAGCTACAAACTTTCGCTGTCTGAAGGAAATGAAAAAATTTTCACCGAAGATGTAAAAACAATGCTCAGAACTTATCCTTTTATGCCAAAAATAATTCTGACTTTGCCGGATGGAACTCTGCAAGTTTCAAGAAATGCTGAATTCAATATAAATCTTGCGGTTAAGATTCACGCAGATGGCAAAGTTGTGATTTTCGGAGATTAATATGAAGAAAAATGTTTTGATGCTGTTTCTGCTTTTTTGCACGGCTTTTGTTTTTGCCGCCCAGGATGAAAAAAAACGGATTGATATTCCCCGCCGGATTTTTGAAGTTGGCTTTGACGTTGACATGGGGATTTCCAACAATTATTTTTCAGCCTCGGAGCTTTTGAAGAAAAATCTTGAAATCAATCTTAGGGAAATTGCCGACGAAATCGACCCGAACGGCCTGCGCTTTGACTTTAATTTTCTGACTGATTTTTTTATGAATCTTAATCTGAAGAACGGAGTTTCTGTCGGTCTTAGCTCAGGAATTGAAACTTCCGGCGGCGGTTCTGTAGGAAAGAATTTCTTTGAGTTTTTAGGTTACGGCAACGACCTTAACGAAAAAATCTCTGTGGACGGAAATGCGGACGCGGATATTTTCAGCTACACAACGACAGACGTTTCCTTCTTTATAAAAGATTTCCGCGTAAGTTTTGCTCCAACGGTCTTTTTGCCGCTTTTGCACGCCGAGCTTTCTGAATTCGATTCGGATTTTGTGAACGGAAGCGACGGTTCAATCAAAGCGCAGGTTGTTGCCACATACAGAATAAATTCCTGCATTCCGATGAATCCGTTTTTTGAAAAGGAATACAAGGAGCTCGCGAAATTTGGCGGAAGAAATGTTTCCGCCGGATTTGATTTTGCAAGCACAATTGAACATCAGCTGCTGAATACTCTGCTAGGACGCTGCTACATCCGGATTCCGATTGTTCCTGGAAGCATGGGCTACGAGGCTTCTTCAACGCTTTCGATGAGCTACGGCGCAAAAGACATTTTCGATGTAATAAAAAATGAGTCTGAAAATCTTCATTTTGATTCCGGCGATGTTGAGTACAGCAAGAAAAAATACTGGCTTTCAAGACCGTTCAGAACCGGGGCTGAAATCGCCTGGCGTCCGTTCGGAAACTGGATGAAATTCGGCGCTCTTCTGGGGCTCGGCGTAAAATATCCGTGGACAAGCGAGGCAAGGGCTTATGTTGAATACAAAGGCTCGGCCGAGGCGGCTTTGTTCAACGTGCTGGGAATAAATGTTTCAACTGCATATTTGAACGAAGTTTTTGTTCACCAGGCTGGATTTATGCTGAACTGCCGGGTTCTTGAGCTGGATTTTGGAGTTTCGTCGCAAGGCGCGAATTTCAAGAAAAGCTGCAAAGGCTCAGGCTTTGGCGCATACCTTGGAATCAGGCTCGGCTGGTAAAATTCGTTCTGAAAAACAGGCAGAAATGAACGAATCTTGCCGCGTCAATTAAAAAAATATACGCGGGATTGCCATTTTTATAAAATCGTGTAGAATACCCTGTGGTAATATTGCTTCTCACTAAAGAAAATCTGTGTTTATACCGACAAAATATCGAGAGATAACGTCCTTTTAGCTAAGTTGTTGTTTTGAATAAATTAGGGGTATTTATGAAAAGATTTTTATTGCCTGTTATTTCTATTCTTGTTATTATTCCAGCTATTTTTTCCGCCTGCGATGTTGGTCTTGGCGAAGCCGTCGACACTGAAAAACCTACTGTTTCAATTGAATATCCTTCAAATAACGTGGTAATTAAGGAAGATTTTGTTATAAGCGGAAAATGCCACGATGACACAAGCATAAAATCCGTGAAAGTTTTGTTTCAGAACACCAGCAGAAGTGAATTTTCATTTGACGCAGTTTTAAGCGAGGACAAAAATTCCTGGTCTGCAAAAATAAATGAATTTGACTCGGAGAAAAAACGCTATCCTTTGGCGGACGGTTCTTATTCAGTTACGGTAATTGCGACCGACAGCGCGGGAAGAACTCAGGAAGACAAGACCAGCCTGCGCATTGACAACACTCCGCCTCTGCTAGTTCTTACAAATCCGGCTACAGTTCTGGATGAAAAAACTCCGCTTGAAAAAGCCGGCGGTTTTGGCGCGACAATAAAAATTCAAGGTTCTGTAAACGATTTTTCCGTTACTGACAGCGACAGCGGCTCTGGTTTCGTTTTTACAGTTTTTGACAAAGATGACAATTATCTTGGACGGCGCGAACTGGCGAATATTCCGCCTTCACTTGGAATTATTATCGGTGAATATCCGGAGGGGGGGGGGAACTACGGAGCTGACAGAGTCAAACAAATTCTACAAGGCGATTTACGGCGATGTTGGCGAAGTTGTAGACACAAAATATAGAAAATTCAAGGTTACGGTTTCCGATTCTGCAAGAACGTACAAAGGCGCGGATGTTGTTTCTGACGCTTCGGAGCGCGGAAACGTTTCTGAATATTACTATTTATATGATGAAATTTACACAGATGTGATAAATAATCTTGGAATTGGACTTCCTGACGTTTATAAAATCATAACAAAACGCGCGGAAAATCAGTCTGAGCTTTCTGAAACTGAAAAAAATATTCTGGCGGCGCTGGAGCAGTTCAAGCATGATTCCGACGATGAATATGAAGATTCGGCCGCTTCTGATTCGCGGGCTGCCGTTTCCAGGGCGATGAAAGTAAAGCCGGTTGGAACATTCTCTTTGAATCCGCTGAACAATCCTAGCTACGAAATTACAAGTTTTGACGCATTTGATTCTTCCGCTGAAAAACCGTGGGAAGGAAAAAGCGTTTCAACTTCCGGGAATATAACTCTGCTTGCAAAAGTGGGATTGAGCGATGTTCCGCTGGATGATTCAACTTTCAAGGTTGTGGTTTATAAAACTGATGAATATGGAAAACGCCTTGAAAGCACTGATGAAGATAAAAACGAGGACGTTGAGATTCCTTGCGAATGGACAAAAAACGGTTCCAATTATACGGGCCGCCTTACTTTAAGCTCGAAATACGTGGAAGTCGCGCAGTTCTACACAATTGAGCTGAAAGGCCAGGATAAATCTGGAGTTGAGTTTTACAACGGCTCTAAGGAATACAAATTCCTGGTTCAGTCGGGAACAACTCCGCCGGACGTTAAGATTTTAAGCTACAGCGCGCCTAATTCCGGAACAACTGTTTATTTGAAGAAAAAAGACGCTTCTACCGCTGTGGATTTGGTTATTTCCGGAACTGCGGAAAGCCGCTCCGGCTCGGCAAAAGGCCACGTAACTTTGTATCCGAACGTGAACAAGACAGATTACCATGAAAATAAAGTTGTAACAAAAAGCAACACAGAAACCGCCTGGACTTTGACAATTCCGGGAAGCGTTTTCAACGATCAGAAGAGCGACGCTTATACTGTTACAATTTACGCAACCGATGAAATTACGAACCAGACTTCAAAAGAAATCTCTGTGATTTTTGACAAGGAAGATCCTGTTGTTCAGTTTAATTCCGTGAACAATGTTGTGGTTTTTGATTCAGACACACTTATAAAAGCCGGCGAAAATGAATTTACGGCAAAGGCGAACCGCGGATATGTGAACGGCACAATAACTGTTGCAGGAAATGTTTCCGACAACGATGCGTTTGCCAGCGGAACGTGGAAAGCAACTTGCGGCGGAAAGGAAATTGCGGCCGGAAAACTCGCGACTTCCCAGTTCAGGCTTGAAATTGACACAACACAAGGAACTGACGGACAGGAACTTTCTATTGAAGTGGAAGCGTTTGACCGCGCAGGAAATAAATGTTCTTATTCATATAAATACGACGACGGAAAGCCGCTTGTAATCCATCAGATAACAGATTATCCGGTTGTGAAACTTACCAACGCCAGTTTTGACATTGTAAATGACGAGGAAATAAAAGTCGGCGAAAATCTTTTTGACCAGACTGGAAACAACAAGCTTTCTGGCTCTGTAACAGACGATGACGGAATTGAAACAATAAATGTTTTGTATGCGGAAGTTTCAGACAGCGGCACGGCGGGTGAATTTAAATCTCTTAACAAAAATCCGATAAAAGCCGGCGAAAAAACTTCTTATTCATTGAGCCAGGAGCTAAAGGATTCTTCCGGCAAAGGTCTTGCTGAAGGCTCTTATAAAATAAAAATTACTGCAACGGACGTGAACGGAAAAACTTTTGAATCGCAGGAATTTGCGCTCTGCATAAGCAACAGCGCGCCGGCGATAACGTTTACAAATCCTTTGAAAAACACTTCGGTTTACCAGAAAAAAGATTTTGTGGCTTCGGGAACAGTTTCCGGTCAGTTCAAGTTTGAGGGTGATTCATCTACAGCGATTTTAAAGCGCGGAACAAAAGAAATAAAAGTTACAAAGAAGGATGGCGGAACTTTCAGCTGGACGGACACAATTTCTTACGCTGAAGATTTGTCGGGCAATGACACGCCGACAGAAGATTCAGGAATTACAAAAGCTGCTGGCGGAGTTGACTACACAATAGCTTACACCGTAACGGATAAATTTGGCCGCAGCACAACAGATACAGTTCAGTTCAAAACGGATTACACAGCTCCTGTTGTTACGGTGACTGATGCTACAGCTGTTGCTTACATAGGAAAAACAAAGACGACTTTGTATTCATTCAGCGGAAGTGTTGTTGAAGAAAATTCGTTGAAGTTGCTTGAATACAGGATTGTGAAAAAAGGCGCTGGCGCAGATGCAACTACGCTTGTTGACTGGACTTCTATTCCGGCGCAAAAAACATTTAACGCGAACATTGACTTTAAAGATGTTTCTGAAAAAGATGTTGTGGTTCAGTTCCGGGCAACTGACGATGCGGGCAATGTTTCTGGAGTAGATGGTGGTTCCAGCAGAACTGTAAAAATTATTGAAAAAGCTCCTGTGTTTGAGGCATTTACAGTAACAGCCGGCGACGAACAGTGTTATTTGCGCGAAGGCGAAAGCATTTATGTGAACAAAGAATTTACGGTTAGCGGAACTGTAACTTCCGATGCGCTGGATAAAATTTCCTGTGCAGGCAAGGAATGGACTTCGGCGGATTTCAAGGTTGAAAATATTTCTTCTGACGGCGAAAACAGCTACACATTCACGGCGGTTGACAAAGCCGGACAGTCGGCTTCCGCTTCAATTTCTGTTTTCCTGGATACAGATTCACCAAAACCGGAATTTTCGCAGGTTTCTCCGCTGGTTACCGGATATTCAGGCACTCCGGAAAAATACACAAACGGCGCGGTGAACGGAACGATTACAATTCAGGGAACTTCTTCTGACAATGACAAAGTTGTTTCAACTGTGCTTAAAATCTACAAAGTAAAAACTGATGTCTCGAATATTATTGCGGACGGCGAAGCAATTCAGAGCCTTTCGTTCAACGGAACAGATTCAAAAGTTGGCGACGCGATAACAATTGAAAACGGTGTTACGAGCACGGCGAACAACTTTAAATTCAATGTGGACACAACAAAACTTACAGACAACGCCGGAATAATTCTTCGGCTTGAATCTACAGACCGCGCCGGAAATACAGGCACAACGGATTACCCGGTTTATGTCTGCCAGGAAACAGACAAGCCGACCTTGAGCTTTAACAACGGCGATGTGAACTGTACAGATGAAAGCGAAATAAAAGTTGGAAAAAATCTTTTTGGAATGGGAAGCGATACTCTGTACATAAATGTAACGGACGATGACGGAGTAAAATCTGTTGAATACACGCTGGATGGCGGCACAACTTCAACAAGTTTGCTTTCTGATGGAAAATTAACAACATTCAGCGCGCAGATTGATGTTTCAAAATTTAAAGACGGCGTTCATTCTTTAAGATTCACAGTTACAGACGTAAACAATCTTTCAGAATCATTCCCGGAAGATAAAGATTCTTCCATCAAAATAGCGTATGACAACGATGTGCCGGAGATTTCTGTGCTTAAACTTGGAGATGTAAATTACACTCCAGACTGTTTTGCAAAAGAAAATTTCATTTTGACTGGAAACGTAAAAGATTCAAGCGGAACTGTTACAATTTATTTAAAAGAAAATGACACAGAAACAAAAGTTGCGGAAGTTACTGGCTGCGCAACTGAAAAAGACTGGTCTTATGAACTTACAAATTCTTCTGGCGATATTTCGCGCACATTTGTGGCAAAAGACAAATACGGCCGTGATAAATCCCTTGAAATAAACTACAAGGTTGACACAGTCGCTCCGGTTTTCAATTCTTCTTATATTTATCTGACTGGTGAAACAGCAGACGGCTCAAAAACTTATGCTTTGGCTGCTTCTGATGACAAAACCTATGATGTTTATGATTCTACTAAAGTCTGGTTCACAGGCTCTTCGTTCACGATTAGGGGCGGAGATGGTTCGGCTTCAAAAATTCCTGTAACGGAAACTAATAGTTTTGACGTGAAGCTTTATTCCGGACAGAAATCCAGCGACAAATTGATTTCTACAATTCAGCCTTCTGGAAACAATAATTTTTCTGGAAGTGTTGATGTTCTTTCTGAAACCGCGGAATCTTTGGGCGTTGTTACAATCATTCTTGTTGCAACAGACGAGGCAGGAAACGAATCTTCTGAACTTCGCATTACTGTTCACGTTGATAAAGATCTTCCGCAAATTACTAAAAAAGAAATTTACACAGAAAGTCCGGTCGAAAATACTTCTGCAAAACCTCTGGAAGAAAAAGGTTTTGTAAACAAGGACAAGGTTTTTGTAAAATTTGAAGCAACCGACGCAGTGAGCAAAGTAAAAACTGTTGAAATCTACAAAACTGCCGCAATGAAAGAAAAAATCGGTTCAAAAGATTTTGACAAACCTTTGGCGGAAGCGTCTGGCGTAATTGAAATTGATATTTCAACGTATGAATCAAGAGAATACGATTTCTATATAAAAGTTATTGATGCCGCAGGAAATTCTGCTTATACAGATTTGCCGAACTTTACATTTGACAAAGTTCCTCCTGTTGTAACGTATGCAACGCCGGCGGCAAATTCTGATGTGAACAAAACTATTTCAATTGAAGGAACGATTTCAGATTTGAATCCTCCGGAAAACAATTCCGGCTGGGCTTGGAATCTTAAAGTAAAGAAACCGGGCGGAACTGCTTTTGAAGACGTAACCGGAGCAACGTTTGACACTTCGCTTGAAACAGGAAAATTCAAAGTTTCTGGAATTGACACAACAAATATCGGGGAAGGAAACGCGGAATTTATTGTTATTGCAACTGACAAGGCTGGAAACACAATTTCTGAATCTGATTCAAATGCAAAAACATTAACGCTCAAAATTGACCAGAATTCTGACCGGCCGGTAATCCAGCTTAGCACAATTTCCACGGACGGAAACACAACGCTTTCTAGCGGCGAAATCTCAGGAACAATTTCTGATGATGACGGAATTTCAAAGCTTGAAATTCAAATGCTGAAAAAATCGGACGCATCTTACGCAAGCCTTGACGACTCTGCCTGGAAAGCAGCAACTTTAAACGGCTCTAACTGGACTTTCAAATATTCTGGAACAGACATTGACGGCGACTATAAATTGTACTTTAGAGTTACGGATTCTGCGGGCGGCGTGTTCACTTCTGCTGAATCAGAACCGGCAAACGCAGAAGACAAGTGGGCTTGCCCTAGAATTCAGTATCAGGGAAAAAATGAAGTTTGCTCGGCGATAAGCTTCAGCATTGACTCAAATCCGCCTACAATAAAATACTTTAAATTTGCAACTTCAAAAGACGGCAGCAGCTGGGAAGAATGGAAGGATTTGAACAACAACCAGCTTTTTGGCGGTATGAACTACCGTTACGCAAAATTCAGAATTCTTTCTTATGATACAGTTTCTGAGCAGGAAGATTTGTCTGTTTCTATAAATATTTCCGAAATTGACAAGAAATACACTTATAAAAAAGGAGATTCTTCTTCTGCAATCAAGCTGACAACGGATTCTGAAAGCATAGATGGAAAAACTTACTATTATTTTGAGTCGGACACAATTGACTTGAATCCGGCGGATAAATCGATTCCGACCAAGTCTTACACAATCGAAGTTGAGGCAAAGGACAAGGCGGAAAAGCCGAAAACTATGTCTTTGGGAATAATTATTGACAACACTGCGCCAACAACGATTTCCAAAATAAATCATTCTTCAAATGACGAGCTTACTGGCGATATTGCGCTTAGCGGCCAGGTTTCTGATGATTCAAGCGCGAACTCAGGAATTGCGGAAATGTACTATGCTATTCCGTATAAAACAATAACAGATCCAAAGGCGTTGGCTGATTACAATAAAGATTCCGAGTCATTTGGAACAATGTGGTTCAAGGTTGATGAGCTTACCAGCGTTGTATGGAGTCTTACTGTAAAAACTGACTATATTTACACTAAAGAAGGCTCGAACATTGTTATGAAAGAGGGCTATATTGGCTATCAGAACGGTTCTTCCGGAATTTACAATCTTCCAGTCTGGTTTAAGATTGTGGATAACGCCGGAAATGTTGGCTACAACACAGGAAATTCAGTGCGCTACAATCCTGATGCGGACAAGCCTCGTGTTGCAATAACGTATCCGGTTCACAATGTAACAGATTCTTCAAACAGCAATTTCAGCTATGTAATTATGGGCGGCACAATCCGCTTTACAGGAACTGCCGAGGACGATGAAGGCGTTCAGGCTGTTTATCTTCAGTTTGATATGGACGGCGACGGAATTTATGAAAACGGAGTCGACGTTGAGGGCTGTCCGGATGATGTAAGTCCGGTTGAAATTCCAACTTCTGCTGAAAAAGAAAAAGGCGTTCTTGTAAAAGGCACAAACAGCTGGAGCTATTCATTGAAAGTTTCCAGCCTGAAAAATCTTTTGTACTCTGAAAGCAACAAAAAAGTTCTGAACGTGCGAGCGGTTGCCCTTGACACAGGAACTAACGACAGTCCGCTTCTGGG
Organism: uncultured Treponema sp.; assembly: GCA_934718065.1. Classification (GTDB taxonomy): domain Bacteria; phylum Spirochaetota; class Spirochaetia; order Treponematales; family Treponemataceae; genus Treponema_D. The sequence continues at coordinate 7,387 of CAKUZR010000008.1, read as the reverse complement.
CGCATGGTCTGAGCCGATTCATATTTCGGTGAACAATGACGTTCCGGCTTTTGAATCTGTAAAAATCTCGCAGTATTCAGGAAATTCTTCTTCCGACACAGAAGTAAAATCTGTTGAATACCAGGACGACAAATATATTTCCGGCACAAACTGGTATCTTGTTGGAAAAGTCAGCAGCAACGCAGGTATTTCAGAAATTGCTGTTGAAGGCGCGACAAATTACACTGTGGAAATAGACACTTCAAAAATAGACCCTGATAGCGGCGGGCCTGTTGTTTCAGGTGATACAGACATTGTTCTGGATAAAACAGCAAGCGGCGGAAACATCAACGAGCTTACCTACAAGATTCCAGTTGATGGAACTTCGCGCTGGGAAACAAGAATTACCGTTACGGACAACGCTTCTGAAGGAAGCAAAAAGACAAATTATTCAAATTACAGCTTGAATATAGACAACACGCCTCCGCAGTTCTTTGACATCCGCAACAATGATGAAGAAGAAACTTTAGGAACAATAAAACTGTACAAAGGCGGCTACGGTTCAAGCGGAGTAATTCTTGACGACAAGAATTTTGTGCAGAACTCAAACGGCTTCTTTACTTTGGCAGGCCGGGTTACAGAAGAAGGCTCTGGATATGAGAATGTAATCTTCTATTTTAAGAGAGTTCCTTCTGAAACAACGGCGCAAAATCCGGCTAGAGTTTACAATCCTATGGAAAGCCACGGCGATTCAAACAGGGGAAACCGCGCGGATATTACGGCGGAAACTGCGGAAAACGGAAAAGTCTACATAAATTCTGATTCGCTTCCGGTTCTGCACGCAAGCTCTGTTGCACGCGAAGAAGACAACGAATATACGCTTATTTCTGAATATGTTAAGAACAACAAGAATGTTCGTGTTGGCGGACTTGTAAAAATCGGCGGACTTTACAGAAAAATCTCCGCGGTTGACTACGCTTCTGGCAAAGTTACGTTTGATTCAGCGTGCGCGCAAGTTTATACAGAAGCGGAATTTGTTTATGGAATGGTTATTGATAATTCCGGCGAAAGCTTGAACTACGACAATTCAATAAAAAATGACGACGGCGACGGAATGGTTGAATCGTTTGCAAAGAGCGGCTCGAACTACACTTGGGACGCTTCCGTTGACTCAACAAATATTCCGGACGGCCCGATTGAAATTCACGTTGTTGTATTTGACAAGGCAGGAAATTCAAACCACGGCTACGTAAAAACTTCTGTAAGCAACAATGCGCCGCGAATTGCCCGCGTTCGGCTTGCAACCGACTTGAATTCAAACGGAACGTACGAAGAAAACGAAACCAAGGTGTTCACATATCTGAAGGAAGATTCAACGGACTGGAATAAACATACAGCTTCTTCCGGCACAGAAATCTGGAATCTTGACGCGGAAGGCTGGACAATCAAGAACAACTTGCAGGTTGAGCCGGAATTTGTTGGCGGAACAGCTCCGTTCTATTATGTTTTCTCAAAGGAATCTGGAGCAGGAAATGCAAAAAATCTTACTTCGCCAAAAACTGATTCTTTCAACGCTTCTGACGCAAGAAAAATAACAGCGAACAAGGAACCGTTTGAGATTTCAAACAGCAGTTTGGATTCTTCTGACGCATTTGAAGACAAAATCAACACGTACCAGTTCAGCTTCTGGGATTCAACAGAAGAAACTGCGCCTGGAAAAGATTCTCAGTGGACGGTTCTGAACGCCCAGCTTAAGCAGGATATTGAAGATTCAAATGCGCCGAAAGTTGCTGTTTCGCCGTTCTTCTGGAACGACAGCGAGGACAACAGCCTTTACGGAAACAGCCTTTTGAACGGCCACATTGAGCTTGAGGACGACTGGAAAAACGCTTCCGGCTATAATGGCGCAACAACCGGATTGTACGACGGCGACCCTAAAGTTTCCGGAAAGATTGTAATCCGCGGAACAGCCTATGATGACGTATTCTTAAGCTCTTTGTGGATAAAATTCGGCAAAGTCGATGGAGCTACCGGACAGAACTTTACGTTTACCAATTATCTGACAAACGCAGGCTTTGGCTCTGCTGGAAGGACGAGTGACGGTTATGTTCAGGCCGCATTCTACGAAGACGGATGGAAGAAAGCTTCCGCCGCAATGGAAACTGACGGCTGGGAATTTGACGTTTCAGATGACTACTTTGACCAGAACGGCCACAAAGTAAACTGGACTTTGAGAATAGACACCTCAAAACTGAGCGGAATCGCCGGAACAGACATAGACTTTAAAGTCATGGCAGTTGACCACGTAAAGACCGACGAACACAAGTCCGCCGAGATTGATTCATCCGCCGTAAACCCAGACGGCACTACAAACACCGACGACAACGTATACAACAAGCCGGCGTACAGAATGGATGTTGTGCCGTATATTACGGGGCTTAGAACAACATTGAGCGATATTGAAAAGAAAAATTCTTCTGTATATGGAAGAACTGCGCTTGGAAAATATCCAGTTTATTATTACACAAAGAATGCTTCTGGTGTTGCAGAGTCTGAGGTTATTGGACTGAACGGATTCAATCTAGCAGAAGGGGCTTATGTTCATCTTGAAGGAGTTTCTACAACAAGTATTCCTGCTTTGGATGGAAATTTTGATTTTAGATTGCCATCAAATGCAAAATCAGGAAAATTTTATGTTACTGTGAATGGAATAAAAAATCTTAATAATGAAAATTATACAGATTCAAAAGGTAGCTATACGGATAGTAAAAATGCGGATTCTCTGTATGCAAACTACAAGAATTATTATAATCGCCAGGCAAATGGCGTGAATAATGATTATCTGGATGATGATTTGGAGCTTGCAATTTGGGGAATAAATTCCCAGTCTGCTGTATCACCTGAAGGTGTAATTACAGAACCTACAATGCATATAAATCCTGTTGACGGTCAGCTAGGATTCTCGTTCAGCTCTGGAAATTATGGATATTATCCGCATGGTGTAGATTCCCAAGGAAAAGCCCAGGACAAATCATTGGAATTCTGGTGCAGAGATTATACACCAGTGAATACAATGCGATTTATTTACGACAACCAGGGGCATATGTTTGGTGTTCATGCAGGAACAGATACAAATAATCCGCGCGTAGCACGTTTCCGCCTTGTTTCAAGTGTTTGGGGACCAAGTTCTACTTTGGAAGGTAAAGATTCTGACTGGCTGTGCGCATACAGTGCAAATAATGCGTTGCGTCTTGAATATATGGCTAACTATAAACCTAGTGATAAAAGCTATGTAATGAATGGAACCCGATTCCAGTACCATCCGCAGCTTGCGGCAAGTGCTAGCGGAGATACAACTAATTTGTATTTAATGTATTATGATTCTCTTACAAATGAACTTAGATTCCGTGCTGGAAAAATGAATAATAAAACAGCTTTTGCTCTTGATAAAAATGCAGATGGTAATACTGGCTATTCTACTCAAAATGTAAATTCTTCTTTTGATGATTTTTATGATGATGCGTATACTGATAGCAGAACAGATACTAAGGTTGTTACTAATTACAACCATGTTTCTGTTCTTGCAAGTTCTGCTACAAATACAGGCAGTTTGCCGTATGCGCCTGGTGAACGTTATGACATTGCTGTTGTTCCTGGTTCTCCAGATGTAGTTGTTGCGGTTTGGAATGATGATATTCGCAATACATTGTGGTATAGTTATTTGGAAGATCCAATACAGAACAATCATAAAAATGTTGATTCAAATCATGTGAACAGGAGCTGGTCAACACCGGTTGCAATTCTTAATGGTAATTCTGGCGGTTATGCTGCAATTGCGGTAGATTCTAACAAGCACGTTCATATTGCTTCATACAGCAAGCAGAATACAGGTTCTCTTGTGTATACATATCTTGAATCATATAATTCTCCAGTAAATGATAGCAGTTATGTAAAAAATCATTCTGTATTTGTAGACAGTTATGGAGCTACAGGACAGTATATTACTATTGATTTTGCAAAAGATAGCACAGGTACTAGATATGTTCCGTATATTGGTTATCTTATGACATCATTGCAATATCCAAAGTATGCATATCTTGTTGATGTAAAATCTGCTAATGGAAATTCTAATGATTGGACTCCTAAGGAAGGTTCTGATTCTGAAAATATGTACACAGGTGCATGGGAATCTGTTATATTGCCAACTAATAATAAATTCCTTTTGGATGATATTTGCATTGGAGTTCTAAGGGATAGCAATGGAATGCTTAAAAATATTCCAGTAGTAACAGGAACTGATAAATGTGGAGGCAATGGAACTTCAAATCCAGTTCTTGGTTACGGTATTAATTATGCTGGTCAAGGCTACATCGAAACCGCCCAGCTGAAATAATTTTTGTAAACCTACGGATGGCCGCCTGAACAAATGGGCGGTCTTTTTTTTGATTATTGCGGAAAAAAATCCTGCAAAAATTCATACGTATGACGGTTCACGTTCATAAGTATGAATATATAGCGTTCATACGTATGAATGTAGTATGAACATAAGTATGGACATTTTTGTTCATAAGTATGAATAGACTGCGTTCATACTTATGAACGATTTTGAACATAAGTATGAACAGCCGCGGGAATAAGTATGAATTTTTTTTCAGTTTTTTTGTGATTCATTTCCGTTTTTGCAATTTTTTCACCTATTAACTATATAAACTGAAAGATTAGGTTTTTTTGTGAAAAAACAAAACCGCAGGCAGATTTACAGTTTGTGAAGATTTTTGGCGATTGAACCAGTTAAAGTGCGGAGCACCCGAAGCATTACAAGCGGAGCGCGAGCCAAATTCATCTGGAGCAAACTGGAAATATGCCGGAAGCGGTTTTTCACAATCCGCAGGAAAATCAACATTCACGCAAAATATGGAGGTCTGATGGGCTACAAATCAAAAAAATACGAGGATCTGTTTTTCACGGACGACTTTCTTTTCAGCAAGATAATGCGCAATCCTGAAATCGCGAAGGGCGTTGTGGAGAGCCTGTTGGGAATCAAGGTCGGCAGGATAGAGTTTCTGACATCGCAGTATTCGCTGGGCGAGCTTTCCGACGGGCGCGGTGTCAGATTGGACGCATATCTTGAAGATTCGGATAAAGTGATCGACATTGAAATGCAAACCGTTGTCAGAGCGGACGAAGGGCTTAGAATGCGCTACTACCAGAGTGTGATCGACGTTGAGCACCTGGGCCGCGGCGAAAGCTACCGAAGGATGAAGGAGTCGTACGTAATCTTCATCTGTCTTGCAGATCCGTTCGGCGACGGAAAGCCGGTGTACAGCTTCGTCACGAAAGAAGAGGACGGCGACAGGATTTTGAATGACAGAATTCACAAAGTGATTTATAATGCAAGCGACTTCGCGAAGGCGGGAAGCCCGGCGGTGCGCTCGTTCCTGGAGTTCCTGAAAAACCGCTCCGCGTCGGACGCCATCACCCGCCGAATCCAGACCGAAGTCGAGGTGTGCAAGAGCCACCAGAAATGGAGGGCAGAGTATATGCTGTGGAATGACCAGGTGCGCGAATGGAAAGAGGAAGCCCGCGAGGAAGGACTCGCGGAAGGACTCGCAGAAGGGCGGGAAGAAGGTCGTGAAGAAGGTAGAAGGGAAGGCAGAATGGAAGGTAGGACCGCTGGAATTGCCGAAGGTGAAAATAAAAAAGCCATTGAAACCGCCAGAAAACTGCTGAAATGCAATATTTCCGTAGAAATAATAGCAGAATGCACTGGGCTTTCAATGACTGATATAAGCGCATTGCAAGAAAAACAGTCATAAAAATATTGCGCCCATGCGATTTGCCTGGGCGTTCTTCTAGCTTGCTGCACGAAGCTCTAGAATGAAATTATTTCGTCGTAAACTTGGATTGCGAAAACGTCTGTCATTCCGGAGATGAATTCAACTACGCATTTTGTGTAGGAGGCGATGTCGTTCAGGTTGAATACTTGCACGGTGTTCAGGCGGAGGATTTTTTTTCGGTCCATTTCCATTTTCCAGGTGGCCGGGCGGTAGTTTGTGTATTTTATTAGCCATTCAACAAATGTTTTTCCAAGAACAGGATAATATTTAAGAGCCTGCGCCATTCTTCCGTTTTTTGCGTATTCATAGTAGCGCATAAGCGTCCTGAAAATTGTCTGAAGGCAGTTGTCCGCGTAGTAAGAGAATTCTTTCAGCCGCCAGTGGTTGTATATGTGCGCAAAGTTGAATTTTTTAAGCTCCAGAATGAAGTTGAAGTATTCCTCGCTGAAGCAAAGTCCTTTTTCCGGGCTGCTCTGCTGGCAAAGGTCAACAATCAGGTCGTTTATTAAAACCGTTGTGTTCACGGCTTTTCCGCTCCGGAAGGCGTGGTTTCCCTTTGAATTCAATGTTGTCGCAACGATTTCGCGCATGTGTCTGTATGCGGCCATGTCAAGAATGTGATATTGCCGCGCGTCTTCTATGTCCCGGCCAAGGTAGGCGATTTTGTCCGCGATTTTTACTACGCAGCCTTCCCACGTGAACGGCTGAATCAGTCCCGGTCGTTTTATTGAATAAAGATCAATTGCGTCTTCCCGGGGTTTTATTCCCTGCTGGTCGATTTCTCCGCAGTGGCAGATTAATCCGTCGCGCACGGCATAGGTAAGGTTCAGCGGCTGGGCGATTCCGTCCGGGTCTGGAAGGGTTTCTATGAAATCCGCAAAAAACAATGAATTCCGCTCATGCCAGAATTTTTTCGGCGCGTCTTTGCCTTCTTTCTGCTCCATAAGAGAATTCAGGCAGTCTTCTCCGTGGTGTCCAAACGGCGCATGTCCTATGTCGTGTCCCAGTGCAATCGCATTTGAAAGCTGTTCGTTCAGTCCAAGGTACTTGCAGATTGTGCTTGCGACGCTTGCCACGTGCATAACGTGTTCCATTCTTGTGCATACGTGGTCGTTGTGCGGCGCATAAAAAACCTGGGTTTTGTGCTTAAGGCGGCGGTAGGCCTGGCAGTGAAGAAGCCTTGTGTAGTCGCGCTCAAATTCCGAGCGTATGTCGTTTCTGTCGTAAATCGGAGTTTCGCGTTTTGCCGCTTCCTGCCATTTTGGATTTTTTTCATCGCATCTTACTGATTCAAAGCCGTTTTTCATATTTTGATTATACCATATTCTGTTTTTTCAGGAACAGCGGATTTAAAAGAAAAGCTCCCGGTGAAAAAGGAGAGAAAAATCACCGGGAGCTGGAGTATGTTCTTTAATTATTCGCTTTACACTAAAACAACAACCCGCCCCGCCGAAAGTTACAATCTTTTTTGACAAAATTGAAGATTTTTTTGAGTAGGTAAGCAGTAAAATATAATTCCCCATAAAAAAGGTTTCCAACCATCTGTTATAATGAAATTGCAACATACAAAA
>CAKUZR010000007.1 GCA_934718065.1 uncultured Treponema sp. | reverse complement strand
CGCCTGGGTTCCGCTGAATCTCTTCAGCGTATCACAATACCGCTTGTTCGTTTACTTTTTTATCATGCCTCCTTTTTAGAAAATAATCGGTTTTCTGCTGAAAATTAAATCAATCCCAGCATAATTGCTTTTATTGTGTGCTTTCTGTTTTCAGCTTCGTCCCAAACGCGGCTGGCAGTGCTTTCAAAAACCTCTTCTGTAACTTCCTGGCCTTTAACAGCAGGAAGGCAGTGCATGAAGATAGTGTTTGATTTTCCAGTTTTTTTCATGAGCTCTGAATTCACCTGGAAAGGAGCAAGCAGTTTTGTGCGCTGGTCCTTGAGCTTTTCTTCTCCCATAGAAACCCACACATCTGTGTAAAGGCAGTCAGCGCCTTCCACAACATCCATTTTATCACTGATTTGAATTTTTGCACCTGAAACTTTTGCAAAAGGCTCGCAAATATCAATAATTTTCTGGTCCGGGAAAAGCTCCTTGGGGCTGAAAATTGCAAAATCGATTCCAAGTTTTGCGGAAATAAGCATCATCGAGCGCGCGACATTGTTTCTTCCGTCTCCGCAGAACGCCCATTTCAATCCTTTGAGAGTCTCAAAATTTTCCTTCAAAGTCATTATGTCGGCAAGAGCCTGAGTCGGATGAAAATCGTCGGTAAGCCCGTTTATAACAGGAATCCCTGAATATTTCGCGAGCTGCTCCACGTGCTCCTGCTTGAAGCCGCGGAATTCTATCGCGCTGAACATTCTTCCAAGAACGCGCGCTGTGTCCTGAACGGATTCTTTTCCGCCAAGCTGAATATCGTCAGTGGACATAAAAACCGGGTGTCCGCCTTCTTCGCCGAACGCCGTTTCAAAAGAACTTCTTGTTCTGGTTGAACGTTTTTCAAATATCAGGGCGATTGTTTTTCCTAAAAAACGCTGGTGGATTTCGCCGCGGTGAGATTCTGCCTTCACTTGAAAAGCAAGGTTCAGCAATGTTTCAATTTCTTCTGGTGTCCAGTCAATCCAATTTAATAATGAACGACCTTTGAAAGGTGCTTTAAATGTTTCCATTCGCTCATAATAAATCTTTTTGAACCGGTTGTAAATAAGCTGGCCGGATTATTTTTTTTCATCTGAAAACTGATTAAAACTGAATAAATCCGTATAAAATCATATAAAACGGTATAAAATCGAATAAAACTACATAAATCTGTATAAAACCAAATAATTTTGTATAAGTCGGGTGGCTTTTGTCCGGTTCGCAAGGCTCACCAGCCAAAACCAGGCTTTTCAGGGTTCCGGCTTTCGCCTGCATTGCTCCATAAAAACTTCGTTTTTCTTCCGCAACGCGCTCCGCGCGCCCTTCCAATCCTTGCCACATCAGAAATTCTGGCCGAATAAAATTTCCTGCTGTTTAGCCTTGATTTCGAGTTTTTTTGTAAATTCTGAAAGAACGCTTTCGGCATATTTCCAATTTGCTCAGATGGATTTGGCTCGCGCTTCGCTTGTGTTAATTCGGGTGCTCTGCACTTTAATTAATTCAATCGCCAAAAATCTTCACAAACTGTAAATCTGCCTGCGCTTTTATTCTTTGCCACAAAAAACTCGACATTCAGGCTATTAAAAAATCTGTCCCGTTTCAAAAATTAAAATTACGAAAAAAAAAGACTTGCATAACGCAAGTCTTTCTAGCGATGATGGGGCTTGAACCTATGACCTACCGGATATGAGCCGGGTGCTCTACCAGCTGAGCTACATCGCCATACGATGTTTAGAATGATAGCATTAATCTTTTTATGTTGTCAATAGGAAAAAGCTCAAAACAGGAAAAAATATTCACTTTTTCAGGCTACCTTAAGCTTGCGCCTGGAATTTTGTTGCGCGCGGTTTCCACAAGTGCTTCGGCCTGGGTTTGTGAAAAAGGGGCGATTCTGTTGAATTCCGGCGAAAGGCAGTTTTCGTTTGCGAACTGCGAGAATTTCCAGGTCGCGTCCGGCGGAAGAATTCTTGAGATTTCCTCGATGTCTTCTTTTTCAACCAGAGTTGGAACTAAAACGGTGCGGAATTCCCTGTTCTGCGGCGGAAATTCTGAAACCAGCCTGACTGACTTTAAAATTTTCTCTTGAAAATCTGTTTCAGCCTCTTTTTGGGCTTCCGTTTTTTTCTGTCCGTGGAAAGCAAGTTTTTCAGCGTATTTTGAAGGGCTCGTTTTTATGTCCATTGCGATGAAATCCGGCCTTGTGTTTTTGCCGCGGATTATTTTTTCAAGTTTTTCAGGAAGCGTTCCGTTTGTGTCCAGCTTTATTTTGTAGCCAAGCGACTTTGCGTTTTCAATTATTTCGGGCAGACGCGGATTCAGAAGAGCCTCGCCGCCGCTAAGCACCAGCCCGGAAAGAAGATTTCTTCTTTTTTTCAGATGCTCGTAAAGACCAGCGGTGGAAACGGAATTTTCTTCCGGAAGAATTCCCAGCGCAAGCTCGCGGTTGTAGCAGTACGGACATCTTAGATTGCAGCCCGGCAGAAAAAATGCACAGGCGATGCGTCCGGGAAAATCAATGAGCGTTGTTTTCAGAAGAATTCCCCTGGTTTCCTCATCTTTTGAAATCATATTTCAGGCTTCTGCTGTGATTTCTGAAAAAATTTCTTCAAGCTCTTCTATGCTGTGTCCCCTTGCTTTTTCGTTTCCGTTCTTGTCGTAGAAAATTACGGTCGGGGCGGCGAACACGCCTTTTTCAGCGGCTTCCGCAAGTCCTTCCGCGGAGTCCACGTCAACAGATTTGCCTGTGAAATTTGTTTTTTCCATAAAATTTTTTACAGGCGGGCAGTTCGGACAGGTTTTTCTTGTGTAAATTTCGTAGTAACCGCTGTTCACGCCGGAATTTTCTTCCTGAATTTCATATTTTTGAGAGAAATCTGTTTCGCTTGAATTTTCCATGCTGTTTTCTGTGCCGCACGAGGAATTTCCAGTGTTTTTTTCAGCAGGGCTGATTGAAAACATTTTCCGCTGGCTGAATTCGTCTTTCTTTCCTTTGTTCCAGTTTCTGACTGCGCGGTAGTAGCCTACAATTCTTGAGTAAACTTCTGTTTCTGTGCCGTGGACATTTTCCAGCTCGGCTTTTGTTTCCGCGATTTCATTTTCAATTTCTTCAAGCGTGCGCATAGGTCCTCCCGCAAAATTTAAATTTCTGCACCCAAGTTGAATTTAGCAACCAACGGTTTTGGTGTCAATGAATTTTCAGCCCGAATTCACCGGTTTTTCAGCAGCGCGTTTTTTTCTTTTTCAAGAGAGGCAAGCTTTTCCAGCAGTTTCTCCTGTTTTTCAGCCTTGCATTTAGGACATTCAAAATGAGTTCCGCTTAGATATCCGTGGACCGGACAGACTGAATAAACTGGCGAAATTGTCAGGTACGGAATTTTGTAGTTTGTGAAGATTGTTTTCACAAGAGCCGCGGCGCTTTTCCAGTCTTTTATCTGCTCGCCCACAAAAGTGTGGAAAACCGTTCCGCCCGTGTATTTTGTCTGGAGGCTCTCCTGGTGGTCAAGGGCTTCAAAAATATCCGAGGTGAAGTCAATCGGAAGCTGCGTTGAATTTGTGTAGAACGGCTCTTTCGATCCGCTTGTTATTATGTCCGGGTACTGCTCCTTGTCGTGCTTTGCAAGCCGGTAGGATGTGCTTTCGGCTGGAGTCGCCTCAAGGTTGAAAAGCTCGCCGGTCTCCTCCTGGAAATTCTGAAGCCTTGCGCGCATGTGGTCAAGAATTTCTTCCGCGAATTTTTTGCCTTCCGGAGCCGCGATGTTTTTTTTCAGGAAATTCAGGCAGCATTCGTTCATTCCGCAAAGTCCGATTGTGTTGAAATGATTGTCCAGGGTTTTAAGGTAACGCCTTGTGTACGGAAAAAGACCTCCGTCGTACAGCTTCTGGATTACTTTCCGCTTTATGCACAGGGACTGCTTTGCAAGATTCATAAGATGGTCGAGCCGGCTGAAAAATTCTTCCTTGGTTTTTGAAAGATAGGCAATCTGCGGAAGATTGATTGTTACAACTCCGAGCGAGCCTGTGAATTCGTCCGAGCCGAAAAGCCCGCCGCCGCGTTTCCTAAGCTCGCGTTTGTCAAGGCGAAGCCGGCAGCACATTGAGCGCACGTCTTCCGGATTCAGGTCAGAATTTATAAAATTCTGGAAATACGGAGTCCCGTACTGGCCGGTCATCTCAAAAAGCATTCTGGCGTTTTCGCTCTGCCAGTCAAAATCCTTTGTGATGTTGTATGTGGAAATAGGGTAGCCGAAGCCCCTTCCGTCGGCGTCGCCCTCCTTCATTATTTCAAGGAAATGGCGGTTTATCATATCCATTTCTTTCTGGCATTCTCCGTAGGTGAAATCCTGCTCCTTTCCGCCTACAATCGCCTTTTTGTTCTTCAGGTCTTCAGGGCAGGTCCAGTCGAGCGTTATGTTTGTGAACGGAGCCTGCGAGCCCCAGCGGCTTGGAACGTTGATTCCAAAGACGAATGACTGTATGCACTGATGGACTTGTTTTTCAGATAGGCTGTCCTTTTTCACGAAGGGCGCAAGATATGTGTCGAATGAGCTGAACGCCTGCGCGCCTGCCCATTCATTCTGCAGGACTCCAAGGAAATTCACCATCTGGTTTACAAGCGTTGAAAGGTGTGACGCCGGTTTTGAGGAATTTTTGTCCGGAACGCCGCCGAGCCCCTCCTGGATAAGCTGGCGCAGCGACCAGCCGGCGCAGTATCCGCTGAGCATCGAAAGGTCGTGTATGTGGAACGCCGCGCGTCTGTGCGCCTCGGAAATTTCCTGCGGGTAGATATTGCTGAGCCAGTAGTTCGCGGTGATTGCCCCGGAATTGTGAAGAATCAGGCCGCCCAGGGAAAAATTCACGTTTGCGTTCTCGTTCACGCGCCAGTCGCTTTTTGCAAGGTAGCCGTCCATTGTGCTGTTTATGTCGAGCATCGGGGTTTTTGCGCCTCTCATGGCTTCGTGGCGGGCCCTGTAGATTATGTAGGCCTTTGCGACTTCAACCTCTTTGTTTTCAATAAGAACGGATTCAACGATGTCCTGGATTTCTTCAATCGCTGGAATTGAGTGGGCTCTGTTTCCCGCCATTTTTACGCGTATTCTTTCTTCAACAAGGTCTGTGAGGGCGGAGGCTCTTTCCGGGTCAAAATGCTTTTCAACTGCCTGGATTGCCTTTCCGATTGCGCTCTCGATTTTTTTCCGGTCATATTTTGCTATTTCTCCGGAACGTTTTACAACTGATTTTATGACGTTGCGGGTTTCTTCATCGGATGACGGGCCTAAAAATGCTCTCCATTCTGGAAAAACTGACTGTCCGCTCATTGCTTTCCTCCCTCGACCGATTTTATTTCATTTATAAATTCCTCAAGGCTTTCAAAGTGCTTGTATGCCGATGCGAACCGGATGTACGCGACTTTGTCAATTTCATAAAGCCTGCGCAGGACGATTTCCCCGATTTTCTGGGTGGAAATTTCCCGCGTGGTCCGCGCGCTCATAATCGCCTCGTCCTCAATCTCCAGGACAATGTTTTCGATTGTTCCTGTCGCGACCGAACGTTTCTCGAAGGCGCGCTCAATTCCTTTTGCAAGTTTCGTTCTTTCAAAAGGCTGGCGGCTTCCGTCTTTTTTTATGACCATGAATGGTTTTTCCTCGATTTTCTCGTAGGACGTGAACCGGTAGCCGCAGGAGATGCATTCTCTTCGTCTTCGGATGCTTTCTCCGTTCGCCATTGTCCGGGATTCTACAACTTTGTCATCAATACTTCCGCAGTAAGGGCAGCGCATTTTATTTTCCTTTTGAGTTTATTTTATCAGATTTTTTTGATTTTTTCTTATTCCGGAACTTTTTCCGCTCGGAATTTTCAGCCAGAATTTTGTTTCTTTCAGCGTAAGAGGCGCACATTGAAGCCAGAATTGACAGGAACGCAAGCCCTGGAAGCCAGTTTCCCGCCTTCTGGTAAAGAGTCGCCTGTTTTTTGTAGACTGGAATCTGGACGAATTCCGCGTGCTCCTTGAAAAGAGGCATTTCCATCACAATTTTTCCAGCCGGATTTATTACAACTGAATATCCGGCGTTCGTTGAGCGCGCAAGTGTCGTTCTCTGCTCAACCGCCCTGAAATATGAAATCACGAAATGCTGGTATTCCGCGGATTCTTTTTTTGACCATGAGTCGTCCGTTATGTTCATGAAAAAATCCGAGCCGTATTTTACGAGCGGCCGGCAGACATCTGGAAAAGCGTCGTCGTAGCAGATTGGCGCGCTGAACGTTACAAAAGGCTTTTTTTCCTCAGATGATTCATTGAAGCTTTCTTCAAGCGAGACGATTTTTGAAATTTCGGGAAGTTTTTCCTCCGGATAGCTGCATGGAATTCTGAACATTGTGTATTTGTCGCCGGCCGACCAGCCCGCTGAAATCCCTATGGCTTTCTTGAAAAAAGCTGCGACCGCCTTTATGTCTGAAAAAGGAACTGCCTCGGCAAGCGGAACAAGATGGTTTTTCGGGTAAGCTCCGCGGAAATTTCCTTCCGGATCAAAAAGCAGCGCGCCGTTGAAGTGCTTCGAGCTGTATTCCGGGGCGTAGGAGCCGCCGAGCAGAAAAGGAATTCCTGTTTTCTGGATGAACGGAATCAGCGGATTTTCCTTCGGATAATGCTGGTAATGCGTTTTTGACCGTGGAAACCTGTATTTCAGGCAGCCTTCGCTCCAGACCACAAGGTCAACGTTGAAGCCGTTTGATTTTGCCTCGGCGAGCTTTGCTTCCGTCAGACGCTCTGAAACAAGAATTGTGCTGTCATCAGAGGAAAGCGTCCACGGATCTGCGTTCTGCTGGACCATTATTGTGTTCACAATTTTTTCAGGCCGCCAGTCCTTTGTGTACTGGAAAATTCCGTATATGAAAGAAACTGCGAAAAGCGTTCCAATTGTGAGCGCGGCGCATGAAACGCTGAAAACTGAAAGAATTTTCTCTTCTTCCGTGCGCCTTGAAAACCACAGGATGAAAAATTCCCCCAGAAGCGCCGAAAAGCACGTCATAAGAAAAGTTATTCCGTAAACTCCTGTGATGTCGGCAATCTGCGTGAATATTTTAAAATGATAGGTTGTCTGGTAAAGCGTTCCCCACGGATATGCAAGAAATCCTGTTGATTTCACCCATTCGTAGGTGACGTAGCACAGCGCGAACCAGAAAATTCTGAGCGACGGAAAATAAATCTTGTTTCTTGAAAAGTTTGATTTCCTGTTTCCGGGACCGCCGTATCTGCTGAACGGAATATAGAAAAAAAGTCCGCAAAGACCGCCAAGAACAGCTGTTCCAAGAGCGGATGCGCCAAGCGTCAATGCCGCGAAATCCTTGAAATACGCGAGCCAGTAGCTTGACATAAGATGAGTCGCCCCTGCGTGCAGCCCCATGAAAGCGAATGCGTCCCTGTACGATTTTGAGGATGCGAAAACCAGGTACAGCGGAACAAGCGCGATAAAGCCGAAAACTGGCGAGCCAAGAAGATATATTTCATTTGGAATTCCAAGAGAAAGCAGCAAAGCGGATAAAAAAATACAAAAAACTTGTAAAATGCAACTCATTGAATTAATATTAACAGTATACAAACAAAAAAACAATAATTAAAGAAAGGTAAGATATCAGCTTATATGAAATTGTTAAACGAGGCACATTATTTCGAATACGGCGTGAATCCTGAGGTGGCGGCTTCCGCTCCTGGCAGGTTTCATCTTATAGGTGAGAACACATGGTTCTTCAAGGACAAGACATTGTCGATGGCGGTGGATCTTCCGGTTTACGTCGGCATTTCCAGAAGAGATGATTCAGCGGCGCATTTTTATTTCTGCCAGCTTGACGACAGGAAAAAAACTTCCGTGACTTCCTTGAAATACAAGAAGGAGGACCGGTGGGCGAACGCGCTTAAGGCGGTTATTTACGGTTTCACTTCCGGCGGATACGAGCTTGGCGGAATGAATGTGACCGTCTACAGCAAAATTCTTCCTTCGGCGGGATTCGGTGTTACAACCGCAATAAAAGTCGCCGCCGCAAAGGCAATCTGGAAGCTCTTCGACCTGAACTGCGATGATTTCAAGCTGCTCCAGGTAATTGAGCGCGCCAACAAAATTTTCCTTCAGCAGGTGAACCACAACGCGGACAATTTTTCTGCCCTTTTCGCGAAAAAAGGAAATTTCGTTGTCACAAACTATTCAAAAAATTCATGGGACTTGGTTCCGTTTGATTTCAGCGACAAGCGCATATTTCTTGTGGATGCGAAAGTTCCGCGCTATGAACTGTGGAACCGCGAAAATCTTTACGAGCCTCAGAATGCCCTTGTCCTGGGTGACCTGCGGGAAACAAAACCGAATGTCTACGGCGGATGGCAGTATATAAGCAATGTCACGGACATAAACGAGGAGCTTTCTGTTGTGGGCGAGGATACTAAGCGCAAGCTTCTTTGTGTCATGCGCGAGCATCAGGATGTTCTGGACGCCATAAACGCCTGCCGCAAGAATGATTTCATGCATTTCGCGCGCGCGGTTAACCATAGCCATGAAAGCCTGCGGGATTATTTCAATCTTTCGTGCCCGGAAATTGACTGGATTCTGAAAAGAGTCGGCGAGCTTGAGCCTAAGCTTGAGTTCATCAGAAATCCTGTTACTTGCGGACGTCTTACCGGAAAAGGCTTCGGACGCTGTCTTTACGCTTTCATAAGGGAGCAGGACATAGAGCCGTTCAGGCAGAAACTTTCGGAATATGAGAGAATTTTTGGATTCAAGCCGGACTGCTATGAAGTTCATTCAAGCGACGGCGCAAAGGTTTTAAAAGACTGATATGACAATTCTTCTTACAAATGATGACGGATTCAAGGCGGAAGGTCTTGCCGCACTGAAAAAACGCCTTTTGAAGGACGGCCATTCAGTTTATGTGATGGCTCCTTCCGGAAACCGTTCGGCGGTTTCTCATGGAATGACATTTTCTTCACTTGATTTCAGTAAAATTTCGGAAAATGAATGGACTTGCTCCGGAAAGCCTGTTGACTGTGTTGTGTCCGCGCTTAGCAGCTGCATTTTTCCAAAGAAAATCGATGCCGTTTTTTCCGGAATAAATGCCGGGGCGAACATTGGAACGGACGTTGTTTATTCAGGAACCTGCGCGGCTGCAAGGCAGGCTGTAATGATGGGAGTTCCGGGAATCGCGCTTAGCATTCAGCCTGTCGGGGAAGGGCATTATCTTGTTTCCGGCGAAGCGGATGAAAATCTTTTTATTTACGAGCCGATGGCGGATTTTGCCGCAAAAAATATTGAGGCCCTTGTAAAGCTTTGCCGTGTGAATGTTCCGGGCGCATTTGTCAGCGTGAACGCTCTTTCTCTTCCGGAGTACAAGGGCGTTGAATTTTGCTCGGAGCTTTCGCACCGGGTTTACAAGGATGTTGTTGAAATCAAGGAAAAAAATCAGCCCGGGGAAAGCGGCTCGTTTGAGTCGGTTTTTTATGGCGAAGTTCCGGTTTCCACTTATGTGCAAGGAAACGATTTTCACGCTGTTGTGAACGGAAATGTCGCTGTTTCCTTGATAAAAGCCGAGCCTGCGGCCTGTGCTGTGGACGGTATTAAATTTTCGTTATAGAATAACATATCTTGGCCAAGGTGGGGACTATGGGCGATACAAATATTTTGTCTCAGGGAATTGACTTGTACAATCAGAAAAAATATTCTGATGCTCTTGCGTTTTTTCTTGCGCTTCCGGAAGATTCCGGGGCGGATGTCCAGGATGTCGCTTATTATCTTGGCTTGTGCTACGCGAAGCTTAAGCGTTATGAGGACGCGCTTCTGTACTTGGAGCAGGTTGTTACAGGCGGCGGGCAGATTGAGCGGGTTCTTCAGTGCCGTTTTATTCTTGCCGTAATCTACACAAAATCAAAAAGAAAAAGACTTGCTTCGTTTGAGCTGGGAAAACTTCTTGAAAGCGGATACAAGCCTGCCTCAGTTTATGCTTCGATGGCTTTTATTGCGTGGGAGCAGCAGGAAATCGACCTTTCACTTTCGTATTATGAAAAATCTCTTGAGCTGGACGAGGAAAACGTTACTGCGCTGAACGGGCTCGGCTATGTTCTTGCTACGGAAAACCGCGACCTGGCGAAAGCTCTTTCGTGCTGCAAGAAAGCAGTGAAAAATTCTCCGGATTCAGCGGCCTGCCTTGACTCTCTTGGCTATGTTTACTATAAGCTGGGGCTTTTTAAAGATGCGAAGAAATATCTTGAAATGGCGGAGCAGCTTGATAAGGAAAATGAAATAATTGCGGAGCACATCCGCGACGTTCAGCTGGCAGGAGCATAAAATGGTGAAAAACAAAAAATTCGTTTTCTTTTGCATATTTTCAGCGGCGGCGTTTTTTTCTGTTTTTCCGCAGACTTCAACCGCCGGTCTTTACAACGGAGAGCCTAGAACCGCCGAGGAAGGATTCGCCTCGCAGGAATTCCGCCGCGGCGTCCAGTCCTATTACCGCGGCTCGTTCAATGACTCAGTCATGCAGTTTGAAAAAGCCCTGAGCTATATGCCGGACGATTCACTTATTCTGGAATGGCTCGGAAAGGCTTATTATCATTCCGGGCTTGAAGGAACTGCGCTTCAGAGCTGGAACAAAGCTGTTCAGAACGGCTACGGCGGTCTTCTTCTTAAAAATAAAATTGAAATTGTGCAGGAGCGCCGCGTTGGAGCTGTTCAGTCCGGAGCGGATGCGAAATACACTGAGGCCGGGGCGTTTTCCGGCTACAATGATGAAAATTTTGTCTTCAGCGGGCCGGTTTCCATTCTTCCGAACAATGACGGAACTGTGTGGGTTTTGGCTTACGGCTCGAACGAGCTTGTGCGGCTGAACATCAACGGAACGGTTGTTTCCAGAGTTACAGGACCGGTGAACGGATTTGACAGGCCGATGGATCTTATCCGGCTTTCAGACGGAAATATGCTTGTTACGGAAAGCGCGGGAAACAGGCTGTGCGTTCTTGATAAAAAAGGAAAATTTGTAAAATACATTGGAAAGAAAGGGCGGGCCGTGGGATGTCTTGTGGGGCCTCAGTATGCCGCGGAAGATTCAAGGCGGAATATTTATGTCTCAGATTATGGAAACCGCAGAATTTCAGTTTTTGACAAGGATGGAAACGGGCTTTTTTGCTTTGGAACTGCCCAGAATGATTTTCCGGGGCTGAAAGGTCCTACGGGAATTGCGGTTCTAGGTGAAAATGTGTACGTTGCGGACAATATTTCCGGCGGAATTTACGAATTCGACCTGGCTGGAAATTTCCGTCAGTCTGTGGTTCCGGAGAAAACTTTTCAGCATCCGGAGTCTATCCGCGTCTGGAACGGCTATCTGGTTGTGTGCGATTCAAACAAAGTTTATTCTGTTGAGGCTCAGTCCGGCTCTGTCTTTGAGAATGTGAACGCCGGAAATGCTCCTTCAAGGCTTACTTGCGCTGTTCCTGATGTGAATGGAAATGTCATTGTTTCAGATGTGATTTCAAATGAAGTTTACGTTATGTCAAAAATGCAGGAAGTTGTTGGCGGACTTTTTGTCCAGATTGAAAAAGTGAATGCCTCTAAATTTCCAGAAGTTTACATTGATATCCGCGTGGAAAACCGCCAGCGCGCGGCAGTTGTAGGGCTTGGTGAAAACAATTTCTATATAACTGAGCAGAACCGCCCTGTGAACAAGCTGAAATTTATAGGCTCGTCCTCGTATTCTGACACGGCGGACATAACTTTGCTGATTGACCGCAGCTCCTATTCCTCTGAATTCAGTGCGCAGATTAATTCTGCGGTGCGCGAAATCGCGGATTCAATGAAAAACCGCGGAACTTTAAGAATCGTTTCGGCTGGAAAAATTCCTGCGCTTGAATATTCGGGTTCTCCGTCCGGCGCGCTTGATTTTGATGCGGCCGCGCTGAAAAATCCTGTTTCAGACAGAATTCCTTTGGACCTTGCTTTGAGGCTCGCCGCGAATGACCTTGTGAACGCCGAGCGGAAACGCGCTGTTATTATAATTTCAGCCGGAAAAGTTTCCCTGGACGCTTTTGAAAAATACAGCCTTTCAGAAACGGTTTCTTATTTCAATAATAATCATATTTCCGTTGCTTCGGTGGCTCTGACCCAAAAAGCCTGCGACGAGGAGCTGGATTTTATTGTTTCAAGCACGCCGGGAAAGGAATATTACATTTTTCAGCCGGAAGGTCTGGGCGGAATCGTTCCGGAGCTAATTGATATTCCAAGCGGACTGTATACTTTTTCTTACACGTCGGTTCTTGCCACAAATTTTGGTGAAAAATATCTTCCGGTTGAGGCGGAAGCCTATCTGCTGAACCGGAGCGGCCGCGACGAGTGCGGTTATTTTGCGCCGCTTCAGTAATTGGCCTAGAAAGTTATTTTTCCTCCGAGCGAGCCTGAAACGGTGATTTCTGTGATTTCTTTTTTGATTTTTAGATAGAAATTCAGGCCGCAGTCGAGGTCGATTTTTTCGGAGAGTCCGGCGGAAAGTTTATGCGCATAGTCGTAAAGCTGAGTTAAATATTCATCGGTTTTGTCGTAGCTGAACGTGATGTTTATGCTGTCAGTTCTGGAAAGCCGTGGATTTTTCAGTTTTTTGCCGGCCGCGATTTTTACAATTTCCCCTAGAACAGATTTTTGAGCGCGCCTTTTGTATTGCGTGCTTCCGGTGACTTTCCATTCATAATCCGGTGAAATTTCAGCTTCAAGGCCGGCGCGCAAAATGTCGTTTTCATTGATGTAAAATCCTGCCTGCGCGTAAAAATTCGTGCTCCACAAAGTTTCTGAAGGCGATTTCTCCGGAATTTTCACTGTGCCTGAAATGGAAAATGCGTATTCGTCGGTGTTGAACCATCTGAAAATCTGTTTTTTGCCTTGAAGACCGAAAATATTCATCGGCGTGTTCAGAACGGAAGCTTTTAAAATATAAAATCCGCTGAAATCCGATGAGGCCGAAATTCGCCGCTCAGATGAAAAATCCACTGCGACTGGAACAAAAAAGTCTCTTGTGTCGGCGAAAACCGGGCGTTTCCAGTTCAAGCTGTATTTTCCGCTGTAAAAAATGTATTCTGCGCCTGTTCCTGAAATTTCAGAAAAAATTGAATCTGAAAAATTCCTGTCGAACAAGTCCTGGAGCGGAGCCGCCTTGAAATACCAGCCGCTTTTCCGGAGCGACTCAAAAAGCTCGCCGAAATCGTTGCCGTAGTTTCCGCCGGAATCGGCGCTTTCTGTTTTGTTTCCGGATTTTGAGTATTTGAACGTCAGCCTTGAGTTTTTTACACGGAATGGAAATGAAAAATCCAGCTGCTGGCCGCCTGTGTATTTTGCGTTTCCTGCGTTTGAATATTTTTCGTCCGCGGAAAAAATTATTTCCGGCGAAATTTTCATGAACGGAATTTCAAATCCTGTGGAAAATTTTGCTTTTACATTTCTTTTTGAGGCGTTTTCCGAGCCAAAGCTGAATGAAAAATTTGTTGCGTCCGCGTAATTTTCAGCATAGTTCCGCGATTCAAGTTTTTTCAGTTCGTCCTGCGCTGAGGAAATTTTTTGCGCCGCGGAAAATTCTGTTTTCAGCGATGCGCTCCATTCTTCTTTTTTCAGATTGAAAAAAAATCCGCTTTCCAGGTTGTTTGAAAAATCCCATCTGTTTTTTTTGCCTTCAGCTTTTGCAGTTATGGAAACTGGAATTTTCAAGTTTTTTAAGTCCAGCGTCGCACCCGTCAGTTTTTCGGTTGAAGAATCCGCCTTGTTGAAAACAAACGAATCTTCCGCGGTAAGAATTTTCAGAATCGGTTCAGTTGTTTTCACTGAATGCCCAGCCGAGACAAGCAGATTTTTTTCCTGCGAGGAAAGGCTCGCGTCGCCAGAAAATTTTATTGTCGCAATTGTGATTTCTGCGGTCGAAACTGAATTTATGAAATTTTCAGCTGAAAATTCCTTTTCTTCCGGAACTGTAGCGCCGCTTTCAAGCTCTGTGCTGAAAAATGGATTCTGGACAATCGGAAAATTTTTTGCGCTCAGCAAAGTTCCTTCTTTTTTCGCCTGGAATTTTGAAATATTCTGAAAATTAAAATTCGCCGGGGAAAGCTCCATGAAAAATTCATCAATAAAAAAATCATCTTTCATTTCTTTCGGCGTAAAAGTGATTTTTAGCCTGGATGGCATTTTTTTTCTGCTGACTGAAAGAGCTGCTTTTTCTGAAGGAATTTTCTGCCCGTCAACGCTAATGGATTTTTCAAGCAAATTTATTTCCGCCAGATGCCATTTTTCATCGGTTTTGTTGAAATATTCCAGCCCGCTTTCGTTCAGCTCCAGATTCACCGCTTCATCGCCGCTTTCAGAGAACGAAGGCGAGTCTTTGTCAAAAATCAGGCTGAATTTCTTGAAATTTGCGTTTTTATAGTAAAATTTCAAGTATTTGTAGGCTGAAATATCTGTTTCATTCACAAATTTTCCAAGAATGATTTCGTTTTCGTCTTCCGGCGGCTCCTCGTCGAAATTCCACGAAATCTTCTGCGCGTAATTGTCATCGCTGTTGAATATTTTTTTTGAAGGAACTGTGTTGTCTTTTGTCTGCTCAGCTTTTAGATTTGAATTTTCCGGCGCTGCAAAAGAAATTCCCTGCGGAACAGTTTCATACGGACCTGCGTAAATAATTCCGTGCGGAAGCTCCGTTGTTTCAGAATTTGATTTTACAATAAGCCGAGCGTCGTGGTAAACCGAAAGAAAGCTTTTGTCGTAATCCGTAAGATGAATTTCCGCAGTCTGCCAGCCGCCGTTTCTGTTTTTTTCCGGATTTTCTGAGCCGGCGCAAATTTCCCGGTCAACATTCAGTTTCCAAGTGGGAATTCGCTCCGCTGCCTCTGAATCTGGCTTGTCTTCCGCCTGCACACCAAGCTGAATATAAATATCGAGTGTTTCCGGAAGAGGTTCTTCAAGCTGCAATGCGATTCTAAAAACTGATGAAGATGACAGAATGTAACCTGCCTGGAGTTTTATGTTGCAAGCCGCCCAGGCATTTTTCAAGTTTGCGCTTGTTCCGCTTTCCCCGGATGAAGGAAAATTCCATTCCAAAGGAATTTTATATCCTGAGATGTAGGAGTCTTTTCTGCCGGTTTCGCTTGTTTCCAGAACTGTGAAATTTTTTTCCGGGTCAAGTTTTTCGCTTTCTTCCGTGGAATTTGGCCGCGGGTTCAGAACTGGAATTTGCGTTTCCGCCAGCTCGAAGCCGGAATTCTTTTCAAGGTACCAGGTTTCGCTCTGAGCGTTTTCAAATCCGTCGATTCTATATTTGTCTGTGACATCAAGTTTTTCGTAGACTGCCGCCGCCGCTGTTGAAAATTTTATGTTTTCAGTTGAATAGTCAATTCCTGTTGAAAACGCTGCATATCCGCCGGCTTTTCTGTTGTATTCAGAATATTCCGCGAAAGGCGAGACCGTCCAGTTTGCTGCCATTGAAACGTCCGCTGAAAAATTCGGCGTGAAAAAATATTTGAATGCGGCTTCCCCGGCAACTGCGCCCGATTTTGCGTCTCCAGAAGTTTCGTTCCAGGTTATATAAATTTTGTCCATGTCCGAAACAGAAGAATTGATTCTTACAGTTCCAGATTCGTTGTCGTATTCTGTGCCGGAAACTAAAATTCCGTTTTTGTAGACTTTTACGGAGCTGGATTCCGCGTTTGTTCCGATGTTGTAAGTTGAAACTGGATTGAATTTCTGCACGATGATTTTCAAGTCGGTTTTAAGCGGTCCGCCCAAATAGGCTTCCGGAATTTTTTTTGCCAGCGGGAAACGGCTTTCCGCGTCGGATTCGCGTTCTGAATTTTCGGTTTTATAGATTTTTGCAATTATATGCTTTGAATTCACAAATGCTGAAGCTGAAAAATTTTCAAAATCTTCTGTTATTTCTATTGAAAAGTCTGCGGACTGGTTTTCCGAATAAATGCTTCCGATTTTTGCCTTTGCTGAATCAGAAATTCCCAGGTCGTAATAATTTCCGCATAAAAAAGGTGAAAATCCGGTGGCTTCCTGCAAAACCAGGGCTTCCTCGCCGCTGATTTTTGTTGTGAGCGGATTTGTGTATTTTTCAAGCCTTATTTTTTCTCCGAAAACTTCCTGAATTTCCTTTAAAAAAGAAATATTTTCGTCGCTGGTTGAGTCATTGTACGAGCCGAGCGCGGAATTTATGTCTTTTTCATAGAAAGTTACAAGAACCGCGGGGCGTTTTCCGTTTTTTTTTGTTCCGCCTGCGTCCGCGGAAATCACCAGCTGATTTTTTGCGGCGATTGTCAAAAATTCATCCTCGGAAAGTTTTTTCAGCCTGCGATTTTTTTCGTCAGTGTAGCTTCCTGAAGAATTTTCAATGAAAATTTCTTTTATGCTTGAAATCAGTTTTTCCGGCAGCGCAAAAAATTGTCCGGTTATAAAATTTGAAAGCTCAATGTAATCTGTTGAAACGCTGTTTTTTCCGTAAAAAGTCGCATCGTGCTGTTCCGTCATATCGTAGCGGAGCGCAAAATCCGCAATCCATTTTTTTGATTTCGGCTCTTCAAAATGCGCGGAAATTCCTGGAGCCTGGTTTTCGCCGCCGCCAATGCTTCTGTTGAAAAGGCTCATCGAATAGCTGTCTGGAAAAATTATGTTCCGGTTGGAAATTTTGAATTCCTTCAGCGGATTTTCATTTTTTCCGTAAAAACCTGCGGAAACCGTGTTTTTTGTAAATTCATCGGCAAAATCCGTCTTGAAAAACCACTGCTCGTTCAGCATAAAAAGCAGCGAAAGGGCAACCTGCTGCTTGAAAACAAAATTCGGCGTTGAACCGTTAAGTCCGTTTTTTGAACTGTAAGTTGCGTTCAGCTGGCCTTCAATTTCTCCGCTCCAAAATCCGTCGGCCAGAAAAAGAATTTCATTGTCGTGGATGTTGAAATTGAAAAGCGAGCCGGGCGATTCAGCTGGAAACGGAATCAGTTCTGAAGGCGAGTTTATCGAGCCTGCGCTTTCCGAATTGTTTTTAAAGGAATATTCCTCCGCAGCCGCGTTTTTGCCTGAAAATCCAAGGAAAGACAGAGCCGCGAAAATCATGGGGAGCGATTTCAGGTTGTTTTTCAAAGTTCTTGCCTTTTGAATTTTTATTTCCGGGTGCTTCGAGGAAAGCTTTAAAATTGCGTTTTCAACAGCCTGTTTTTTCTTTTCGCCAAAATCGAACAGAACTTCCTGAATCGGCGCGTCTTTTCCCTGGATGTTTTCAAGTCCCGCGCCAAGAAGTCTTATTCCGCGGCCGTTTTCGTATTTTTTTTCAAAAATTGATTTCAGTTTTTCAAAAAGGTCGTCTGTGGAAGTTACATATTCAGAAAAAGTCTGCTGAACCGTAAATGTTGAAAAATCATCGTAGCGGATTTTTAGGAACACAGTTTTGCTGAACGATTCTTCCTTCAGAATTCTGAACATTATGCTGTGGCAAAGCTCCATCAGCGCGGTTTCCGCCGTGTAAATATTTGTTATGTCTTCCGGAAACGTGATTTCATTGCTTATTGAATGGGCGGAAGGTCCTTTTGACGGCGTTTCGAGTCCACGCACAGAATTGAAAAGAAAATTCCCGGCGCATTCCCCGAACGTTGAAACAAGAAATTCTTTTGAGCGCAGAAAAATATCTTTTGTTGTGAAAAATCCGTTTTTATTCAGCTTTTCAAGAGTTTTTGTTCCGATTCCCCAGACTTTTTTCAAAGGAAGCGAGAGCATAAAATCTTCTTCTTTTCCCATGGGAATTGCGTAAAAACCGTTCGGCTTGTTCACTTCGCTGGCAAGTTTCGCAAGATAAGCGTTTGCGGCCAGCCCGATTGAAACCGTCAGCTGCGTCGCGTCAAAAATTTCTTTTTGAATTTTCAGTGCAGCTTCGTCAGGCTCGCCGAAAAGAAGCTCTGTTCCGGTCATTTCAATGCTCGCCTCGTCAATTGAAATTTGCCGCACATCCGGCGAATATTTTGAAAGAATCTGCATAATCTGCATGGAAATTTCAGAATAATGCTTGTGGTTTCCGTGCACAAAAATTCCGTCCGGGCAAAGCTTCACAGCCTTGAAAACCGGCATTGCGGAATGAACTCCGAATTTTCTGGCTTCATAGGATGCGGTTGAAACAACGCTCCGCGGCTCGCCTGGAAGTCCGCCGACAATCAGCGGTTTTCCCCGCCATTCAGGATGGTCGCGCTGCTCAACAGAGGCAAAAAAAGCGTCCATATCTATGTGAAGAAAACATTTTTTATATTTCACCGCTTTTTTCCTTGCTGAGTTTTTCGTTTTTCGCCGGAATTTTCAATGATTTTTTTAAAACCAGAAATTTGTCTTCTTCCGGATGTTTTGTCTCCGTTACAATTATTTCAGATTCCTGAAAAGTGTCCGCAATGTAGCTGAATGTCATTTCAGCTGGCGGCCATGCTGGAAGCCGGAAAGTCGCGGTTTTTTCAGGAACATTGTAGCTGTAGATTTCGTCTGAATAAAGAACTGGATTTCCGTCTTTTCCTTTTATTTTTATTGAAACATTTGCTTCCCGGTCCTTGATTTTCACAGAAAAAGTTCTGATTGTGTCCTCAAAAAAATCCTGGTCGTAGAATGAAATTTCTATGCTTTCAGAAGCGTCTGCTTCCTGGAATTCCGGCAGTTTTTTCGCAGGAATTTTGTATTCGTCCGGCATAAATGCGGTGGCTGCGGCAAGAATCGCGGCGAAAATCAGGAATGCGCTGGAAATTGCAATGAAATTCTGCTTTATGAACGTTTTTTTCCGGATTCCAATGCTTTTCCAGATAAAATTGAGCCGCTCCAGAATTTTAAACCAGGCGAGCGCGAACGGAACGAACGCAAATGCGAAAATTGTGTTCATAACCGGAGTTGCTATCAGAATTTTCAGCAGGGAATCTTCTGTGGCGCAGGTGAAAAATTCAATTATGTACGGCAGGAACGGAACCGCCATCAGGAAAAACGAAAAAATCAGCGCAGGCAGGGTTTTGAATTTCTGCGCGATGACTATAAAAAAATACTCAAACGCAAAAAGATAAAAAAGCGAAAGATCCAGCGATGAAAAAAGAAAAATATTCAGAATTCCGGTGACATTTGTAAGCATTGAAAAAATTTTTGCTCCGGAATTTTTTATAATCTTGAAAAACAGAAAGTACGAAAAAGAAATCAGCAGGAACGAAAGAATTATTTTTACGGCATACGCTGAAACAACCGGAATTTTCAAAGTCTTCAGAAGAAAAAGCGCGGCGTACTGGCTTGCCGTGAAGGAAATCATTGTGAAAACCAGGCAAATCACAAGCAGGTACCATTTTCTTAAAATCCGCCTTGAAAAAAGTTTCCGCTGAAGAAGATGAATGAAATAAAATTCGCACAGAAAAAACAGGCTCGCCGCTGAAACCAGAATAAAAAGCATTACGGTGAATTTTTCTGAAAGCAGAACCGTATAGTTGAAAATCACGAAAGGCCGGCTGTGTCTGTCCCATTCAAGCGTGTTTTCCGGCTCAAAGCTGTACGCAAGATTTGCAATGAAACTAGCGCTTCTGCTGTTGTATTCCTCATTTTTTGAAGGCGAAACAAGCTCCACTCCGCAGGCAGGAATTCCTTTCTGCATAAAAAAAGCCGTCTGCCTGTCCGATTTCAGAATATTCAGTCGGTGCAAGGTATTTAAAATTCCGCCTTTAAGATGGTAGAACATATTGTTTTCGTGGAAAGCCGCTGAAACAAGCTGAATCATCCATGCCGGGGAACAGTCTCCGCCGCCACCTGGAAGAATTGTGTTCTGTTTTCTTCCGAGCTTCACGCAGATTGCGGCGTAGTTTCCGGAATCCGCAGTCTGGTCAGCGAAAATTTCTGTTCCGGAAATAAGATTTTCTGAGCCAAATGCAATCTGGTCGCCATAAGTGAAAAGCAGCTCGATTTTTCCTTTCCGCGAAAAAGTTTGGATTGAATCAAGCGTTTTCAGCAGAAAATTGTAGTCTTTCTGAATTTCTTCAATTGAAAAAAGCAGCACGAGCGTTGAAATTTCATCGGAATCATTTGAAAAATCCGGCTCGCCCGCGGAACTGTCCGGCAGAAAATCAAGTTTTATGTTGAACGGAAAATCCGCCGAGGAATTATTCAGAATCGGAATTTTTTCCGCATTGTAATCGTTTGCCTGAAGAAATTTCAGCAGGTCATTGCATTCGCTCCAGCCTTTTTGATGTTCCTCCGCCGGAAATATTTTTTCATTTTCAGCATAGGAAAAACTGCGCAAAAAAGAGAAAAAGACTAGAAATAAAATGAAAAAAAAACTGTTTTTCTTCATATTTATAGATTATAATAATAATAGTTTACATTGCAAGAAGTCTAAGTTATAATTTGCATTGTTGATTTTAGGAGAAAGCAAGAGCTGATGAGTGCATCTGGTAGAAAAATGATGATAGAACTTCCGCTGAAGGTTGTTCTTACAGAAGATGGAGCGTCGAATTTTATTAGCCACAAAAAGAAGCTGATACGTTTCCGCCTTGCTGATAATATAGATGAATATGGCATTTCAATGCGTCAGTTTTCGCCGCAGTCTATTCAGACCATGCTGATGCTTGACTATATTTCAAAAATTGAAATTTCAATGCCGGAATTTGTTACTTCCCGCCAGGAAGTGATGGATCTTTCAAAAATTATTGTTTATTCTCTTCTATATAAACAGTTTGACCGTGACATTTATACGGCGATAATCCAGTGTGATTGCGTCCGGAAATATAACCGCGCGCACGCTTCGCAGCTTATTGATGAAAAAACAAAGATGAGTGAAAAGCAGCTGCGTTCAATTCTTATAAGCAAGGATGAGGTAATAGGGCAGACCCGGTCCGAGATTCTTGAGCCAGTCTGGGAGTCAATCAGAAACAACAAGGATTATTCAATTGAAGAAAAGAATATTTATATGCTGATGACTGAAAAATTCATGAACCGGATGAGCCTTCAGAACTGGTACGTAATTACTTTGTTCCATAAAAAAGAAGGCTTTGAGGACATGATTGCTTCAATCAGAAATATTCTTGCGCAGTATATGGAAAAATCCAGGGTTGCTGAATACATTTCTGTAATGGTCATGGAGCTTGCGCTCAACAACGAAAATACGAATATCCGCAAGGAAGCCAAAAGCATGTATCCGACCGTTGATGATATAAATGCGCTTGTGGTTGATCCTGACGTGCGTTCAAAAATTGTAAAGGAACTTCAGAAAAAGCGAGTTCTTGTTTCTGTTTCATGGAAGCTTGGCGGCGGCTCGACTTCAATCGGAAAGCAGGGAAGGCTTCAGATTACTTTGTACAACAAAGATGACGAATTCCAGGAAGTAAAGGAAAATATTGAAACAAAAGCCAGCGCGGACACAAATAAAAGAACGCTTATTGATTTTTATCGCGAAACTCCGGATGGCGGAGGAACGGATCTGGGCTTGTATTATCTTTCATATCTTGATGATGCCTGCAAAAAGGTCAACGTTAAGTTTGAGTCAATTGTAAACCAGTTCTCAACAAGTGATCTTACCGTTATCAACTTGATTTTCAATTTTTAGTATGAAAGTTGTACCTTTGCCTAAACTGCTGTTTTCTCTTTTTTGCGCGGCGGCTGTTCTTTTTTCAGGATGCTCTGATTCCGAGCCGGATGTTGTTTCTGCAAAAGGCTATGTTGTGTTTGATTTCCCGGATGAAAAAAATCCGCCTTCAGTGCGGCTCGCCGCGTTTGCTGAAGTTTCAAGTGAAGTGCGCCGCGTTGACAGCATACGCATAAGAAACGCCGCGTCTGATTTTGAATGGAACTGCTTTTCCCCGGCAGTTTTTTCAAATGAGAAAAAGCAATGGTCTGGATATACAGATTTTTTTTCTCCGGACGGAACGAATATTCCGGTTGGAGTTTATAACTTTTTTTACATTGATGCGCAGGGAAATGAAGTTTCTTCATCTTTTTTGATAAACTACAGCGAAAAGCTGGTCGGTTCAACGGCGGAAAAAGCTCTTCAGGTTCTTCAGGAGAATGCGGTTGAGCAGTATGCGCTTTATTCCGAAAAAAATATGCTTCTTTATTTCGGCGCGAAAAAGCAAGGCTGGACGGACGATTCAAAAATATTCAGTTCCGACAAAAAATCAAGTTACTATAGAAAAATTTATATAGGAACGAATGATTCTTCTGTGTGCATTATGCCTCCTGTTTACAAGAAAACAAATCAAAATAAATAAAAAAGGACTTTATGGGTAACGAACAATTGCAAAAAGAGCAGGAAAATGTTGATGGCGGCGAGGATGTGTCCTCGAAAAATCCGTTTTACCGGGCTGTGAAAACTTATGTGCTTCGGGCTGGAAGAATGACGGCCGCGCAGGAAAGAGATTATGCGGAGCTTTCAAATGTCTGGTGCATTCCTTATGAGAACAAAAAATTAAATTTCCTTGATATTTTTGGAAATACAAATCCAGTTGTGATTGAAATCGGCTTTGGAATGGGAACGGCGACTGCTATAATTGCGGAGCAGAATCCTGATATAAATTATATCGGCATTGAAGTTCATACTCCGGGCGTTGGAAAACTTTTAGGCGAAATCCGCGCGAAGGATTTGAAAAATCTTTACATAATTGAGCATGACGCGCTTGAAGTTCTTGAAAATATGGTTGTTGACGGCTCGGTGAACGGATTTCATATATTTTTCCCCGATCCGTGGCAGAAAAAACGCCATCACAAAAGAAGAATGGTTCAGCGGCCGCATACAGATCTTTTCGCAAGAAAACTTGCTCCGGAAGGATATCTTTATTTTGTGACTGACTGGCAGGAATATGCGGATTTTGCGCTTGAGCAGCTTAGCCAGACACCGGGGCTCCGCAATAAATACAGCGGCTTCGCTGACCACCAGGAATGGCGGCCGAAAACTAAATTTGAAAGAAAAGGTCTTGAAAAAGATCATATTATAAATGAGCTTTATTTTTTAAAAGATGAGTGATTTGTTTGATGTAGACGAGGCTTTTCGGGAAAATGAAAGAGCCGCAAGAATAAAAGAACTCGTTTCTCTTATTTCCCGCTATCAAAAAAGTTATTATGACGGCGAGGCTGAAATCAGTGACGCTGAATTTGACAAGCTTTGGGATGAGCTGAAAAAAATCGACCCGGAAAATGAAATTCTCAAGAAGATAGGCGCGGATTCCGGAAATTTCGCAAAACTCCGCCATGTGATGCCTATGGGAAGCCAGGAAAAAGCCGCTTCTCCGGAGCAGTTTCTTGCATGGGCTGAAAAGCACGTTTACGATGAGTATCTTGTTGAGTACAAGCTGGACGGCGCAAGCCTTGAGCTTCAGTACGAGCACGGAATTTTGTCCCATGCGGTTACACGGGGCGATGGAACTACAGGCGACGATATTACGCTCAACGCAAAAAAAATGAATGGAGTTCTTCCGGCTCTTGTGGATTCAAATTTTAAAACAATTGATTATACCGGCGGAATCCGCGGCGAAGTTATAATGACGCACAAAGTCCATTCTGAAAAATTTTCGGACAAGGCGAACTGCCGGAATGCCGCGAACGGACTTATGAAGCGAAAAAGCGGTGAAGGATGCGAATTTCTTACGCTGATAACTTACGATGCGTGGGCTGTTTCAGGCGCTCAGCCTTTTTCAGATGAGGAAGAAAAAGTGAACTGGCTGAAAACGCTGGGATTCAACGTGTGTCCGCTTTTCATCGCGAAAACTCCGCAGGAAGTTATTGACTACCGCGCGCGCGTAATGGAAGAACGAAAATCTCTGGATTACGATATTGATGGTCTTGTTGTAAAAGAGCGGAAAATTGACCATGCGGACGCCAGCCGAAACCGCCCTGACCGGCAGATTGCCTTTAAATTCAGTCTGGAGGAAGCCGTTTCAACGCTTAGGAATGTTGAATGGAGCATAAACGGCGGCACATACACTCCGGTTGCAGTTTTTGACGAGGTCGCCTTGAACGGAACTATGGTTCAGCGGGCAAGCCTTGCGAATCCTGACACAATGCGCGCGCTCGGCGTAAAAATCGGCTGCAAGGTTGTTGTTGTAAAGCGTGGCGAAATTATTCCAAAGATTGAAAGCGCGGTTCACGAAAATGAAGGGCAGGAGCTTCCTGTTAAAATGCCGGAAAAATGCGAATGTTGCGGAACTCTGCTTGTTGATGAAGGAAGCCGCCTTTTCTGTCCGAACAAATCCTGCGAAAAACGGGTTCTCCATCAGATTATGAAATGGAATTCCGTTGTTGACATACGTGATCTTGGCGAAACTCTTGTGAAGGAGCTTTTTAAGAACGGCAAGGTTAAGTCAATCTCGGATTTGTATTCTCTGACTGAGGAGGATTTGACGCCGTTTTTTTTGAATGAAGACAGCATTGCGAATGAAAAAAAATCTCTTGGAGCGCAGAAAGTTGTGAAATCAATCCAGTCTAAGCGCGAGCTTCCGCTTTCAGTTTTTGTGGCAGGATTTGATATTGAAGGAATCGGCGAAACTTCCGCGGAAAAACTTGTCTCGGCCGGTTACAACACGCTTGAAAAACTTCTTGCGATGACAAAGGAAGAATGCTCTGAAATTTATGGTTTTGCGGAAACAATGGCGAATATAGCAGTTGAAGGTCTGGCTGAAAACAAGCCGGAAATGCTTTATCTTGCGGATAATATCATAAAAATCAAGGAGACTGGCGGCGGAATTCTTGCTGGAAAATCTTTTTGCTTTACCGGCGAGCTTTTTTCAATGAAACGTGCGGATGCGGAATCTCTGGTGAAGCAGAGCGGGGGAACCTGCAAGTCAAGTGTCACAAAAGACCTTTCGTATCTTGTTACAAATGACAAGGAATCCGGCTCCTCAAAAAATTTAAAGGCTCTGAAATTCGGAGTTCCTGTCATAGATGAAAAGCAGTTCCTTGAGCTGGTTGGAAAATAGTTCATGCCTGCAAAGAAAATCAGCGCGCGCAGATTGTTTTTTGGAGTTCTCTTTTCGGCGGCGGGAATTTTGCTTGTAATGCAGCTTGCTTCCTATCTCCGCTGCTATTATATTGTCCAGAAAATTCCTTCTGACAACGGGCAGATTTTAAGGATTATGCTTTTTGGCTCCAGCGAAAATCCTGAGGGCGAAACTGTCAGCGCAAAAATTTCAATTCTGGACAGAAGCGGAGCTGAAATTGCGGCGGTTGAACGTTCATGGCCGAAACTTTATCTTGCGGCAAGCTTCCGGAGCGCGTCTTTTCTGGGAAAAACTTATTTTTTTCCGGAGCGGATTTTCGGCACAAATTCTGTTTCTGTCAGCAACAGCATTATTGAACGCAATTCAAGCATTTATATTGAGCGTTATTTTATCAGGAAACGCCAGTGCCTTCTTGGAACGGATGATTTTCAGAGGAAAGGCTTGTACCGGCTTTTTTATTTCGCCATGGGCAAATGCACCGTAAATCTTTCCGGCTGCGAAACAGGAAGAAATTACGGTGTTTTCGCTGAAAACGGCAGGCTTATTGTCCGAGCTGAGTAAAATCCTGCATGAAAAATTCTGGCTTCAGCGCCGCCATGTTCAGTCTTACTTCCCAGTGAAGATGCGGACCTGTGGCAAGCCCTGTGGCTCCGGAAAGCCCGATTTTTTCGCCGGCCTTTACATAGTCATTTTCCTTTACATTTAAACTCTGCATGTGGTAGTAAAGGCTGTAAAGCCCTGGAAGATGCTCGATTACAACTGACCATCCTGTGGAAATTCTGTTTTCAGCCATAACGACCCGGCCTTCCGCGCAGGCAACGACTTCTGTTCCTTCCGGCACGCCGTAGTCATTTCCGTAGTGCGGCGAGGCTGATGTTTTTCCGTTTGTGTATTTGTATATCCGCTGGTCGCCGAAATGCGCTGTGTAGCGGTTTGATTTTACAGGCTGGATGAACGGTTTTGTGCTGTAGACATCGTTTTCCATTGAAGTTCCAAGAATATTGTTGAGCTTTTCAATTTGCGCAAGGCGTTCAGGCGTCATATTCTGCTTGATTTCAGAATTTTTTTCATCAAGCGGAATGATTTCCTTTTCCCACTCAACATTTTCAAGCGAGAAAGGAAGAATCGCTTCTTTCGGAGAATCTTCTGTTCCTGTTGAAAAAATAACTTTTATGGAATAATTCTGCGCTGTGTCAAGCCAGATTGAAAGCGGAACTCCGGCAAGCATTTCAGGATTTGTCTGCCGCTTGCCCTTTGAGCTTAAGTGATAGAATTTCGCCGAGTCGATTTTCTGGTCGTCTTTTACAAGCTGAAGAACCGCGACCGGCTCCGGAGAATTTTTCCGCTTTTTTTCAATTTTCATATTCAGCCTAGCCCAGATTGCTTCTCCGGGTTTTGCCTTTTCATTGTAAGTTATTGTTCCGCTGCAATATGAATTTTGAAACGAAACTGTTTTTGCAAAAAGAATTCCGTTTCCAAGAATAATCATCGCCGCAAGTGCTGTAATTTTTTTCATATTATGTTTTCCCCTTGAATTCATTTTTTTTCTGTTTCGGCGTCAATCAAAATCATCTGAGGCGTTACGCTTCCCCGGAATGAATTTTTTGAAACCGTGTAAAGAATGTTCAGATTGTCTCCGGTTTTGAAGTCTCTGTTCAAGCGTTCGGCCTGCCCCCAGAACATTGCCGGAAATTTGTATTTTCCGCAGTCAAAAATCAGTTTCAGGCTTTGCGTCTGCGATTTTCCCACAGGAATTCCATCCTGAAACCGAAGATTTTTTGAGACAAACACAAGCTCCTTGTTCTGCTCGCCGTATGGCTCGAACCGGTCGATAAGGCTCAGCAGCTCCGGAGTTATGTATTCGGCAGGAATTTCCGCGTCGATATTTATGGATTCCTCTTCAGCTTCAAGGTTGAACTGCCTTGAAATCATCCAGGCTTTTTTCATGAAGTCGTTGAGCTTGTCCTTTGTGAAGCTGAATCCGGCCGCCGCGTCGTGTCCGCCATGGTTTATGAAAAAATCCTCCCCGAACGAGTCAAGGAATTTTGTTGCGACAACAGAACGGCAGCTTCGCATTGAGCCTACCGCAATATTTTCTGAAAATGTGATTGCAATTGAAGGAACGTTGTATTTGTTCATTATTTTTGCGGCAAGAATTCCCGTTACTCCGCGGTTGATTTTTTCATCCGTAACAACGCAGAGTTTTTCATTGAATTTGTGGAAATTCTCTTCCGCCTGCTTTGACGTGTACATTTCCCCTTCCGAGACAAAATGCTTTCTGTCTTCGTTCAGCTCGATTATTTTGCCTGCCAGGTGGTCGCGCTCTGCGGCATCCTCTGCTGTCAGAAGCTCAAGGCTCAAATTTGACTGTCCCATCCGTCCTGCAGCGTTCAAGGCTGGAATCACTTTCCAGGAAAGTTCCGTGGAATTTATTTCTTTTCCGGCAAGGTCAAGCCTTGAAATCAGCTCCGCAATGCCTTTTCTGGTTTTTCCGCTGTTTATTGCGGCAAGCGCGTTTTTCACAAAAATCCTGTTTTCATTCTGCATCGGCATGATGTCCGCAAGCGCGGCAATTCCCACAAGCTGAAGGTCCTGCGTTGCGTCGGCGGAATGTTTCGGAAAAATTTTAGCGTCTGAAAGCTCCGCGAAAGTTACAAAAATATTGTAAAAACCGTCAATTTCTTCAATCGGGCTGTCCGAATATTTTGCAAGCTTCGACATTTCCTTGATTTGCGAAAGCGACTTCCCCTGAACCTGCGGAATTGTCCTTGCGATTTCCTGCTGCATATCCAGCATTTCAAATTCAACGCCTGAACCGAAAATTTCCTTCAAATAAGAAGAAACCGCCTTTTTGTTCCAGCAGAATATTTGCTGGCCTCTTAAAAATGAAGGCAGATTTGTGTTTGAAACAGGTCCGAATCCCGGCTCAAAAATTTCCGAGAATTTCTGCTTTTTCACAAGATTTCTGGTTTTCAGAATGTCCAGCTTGAATTTTCCGTCTGAAGAAGGCTGCACGTCAAGAAGCGAAATGTCCTGCCCGAAAAGCTCCGATTTTCTGAATCTTAACGCCTGCGCCAGTTTGAACGCGACCGCGGCTCCAGAAATATCCTTGAACGGATAGCCCGAATCCTGCATTTTCGGGTCAAGAAAAACAGCGGCTTCCGGAAGAATTTCCGGCGGATTGTGGTGGTCTGTAACGATTACATCAATTCCAAGCTCGTTTGCGTGCGCAATCTCCTGAATATTTGAAATTCCGCAGTCAACAGTGATTATCAGCGTTCCGTAGTCTTTTGCAAATGAATCGACCGCATCCAGTGAAAGCCCGTACGCATCGTCGCCAACTGGAATCCTCCAGGAAACATCTGCTCCTTCAGATTTCAAATAGCCGTAAAGAATCGCGGTGCTCGTAACTCCGTCAACATCCTTGTCTCCGAAGATAAGAATTTTCTCGCCTTCTTCAATCGCATCTGAAATTCGGCTTACGGCATCTTCCATGCTTGAAAATTCAAACGGCAGATGCATAAAACGCCTGTCCGTCTCCAGAAAATACATAAGCGATTCCCCGGAAGTAATTCCTCTGCGCGCAAAAACTGCGGCTTCAAGCTGGGAAAGTCCAAATTTTGAGTGAAGTTTCATCACTTCATCGCGGGCAACATTTTTTTTGTAAAATTTTTTCAATTTAGAATAATCCTTGAGATATTCCTAGAGGCAGTCTACTGAATTATTTTGTAAATCAAAGGCTTTTTCTCAGGCTTTTCGGCGGAAAAAGAAAGCGCTTCCGCCAGCATTTTTTTCGCCGGCTCAAGGCATGATTCATCCTTTCCGAAAATTTCCATGACAAGATCGCCTTTTTTTACATAAGTTCCGCTTGCGGCGTGCAGAATAATTCCCGCATCCTTGCAGACAGAATCTGAAGTCTTGTTTCTTCCAACGCCCAGAACGACGCCGGCAAGACCTGTTTTATATGCTTCAATAAAAATATATCCTGAATTTTCCGCGCGCAGCTCCGTTTTGAATTTGCTTCTGCGCTTTCCGTATTCCGCCTCGATTTCCTGCGGATTTCCGCCCTGGGCTTCCACGTTTTTCATAAAAATTTCGTACGCCTTTCCGGATAAAACGGCATTTTCCGCCATTTTCCGCGCGCTTTCCCTGGAATCCGCCTTTTTTCCAAGCAGAATCATTTCCGCCGCCAGCGCGTACGTTTCTTCCATAACATCTTCCGGGCCTTTTCCGCGCAGGCAGTCGAGCGTCTCCTCAATTTCAAGGAAATTCCCGATTTTTATTCCAAGCGGAGTATCCATGTTTGTTATCAGCGCAGCCGCGTTCTTTCCCATAGCATTTGCTGTCTTCACAAGAAAAGAGGCGAGCAGCTCAGCGTCCGGCAAAGTCTTCATAAACGCGCCCGAACCGCATTTCACATCAAAAACCAGAGAATCCGCCCCTTCCGCAATTTTTTTTGAAAGAATGCTCGAAGTAATAAGCGGAACCGACTCAACCGTGCCTGTAACATCCCGCAGCGCGTAAAGAAGCCTGTCCGCCGGCACAATCTCCTTTGTCTGCCCGGTCATCGCAAAACCTGTTTCCGCAATGATTTTTCTGAATTCATCAGCAGAAAGATTCACCCGGTATCCGTTTATCGACTCCAGCTTGTCCAAAGTTCCGCCAGTATGCCCAAGCGCGCGTCCGCTCATCATCGGAACCTGAATTCCGCAGACCGCGGCAATCGGCGCAAGCGGAAGAGAAATTTTGTCCCCAACGCCGCCGGTCGAATGTTTGTCCACAAAAGGCCCTGTCAAACCGATATTTTCATAACCATGAGTCTGAATTGTTTCCCCCGAGTGAAGCATGCATTCCGTCATAATTCCGGTTTCCTCAAAAGTCATTCCGTTAAAATAAACCGCCATCAGAAACGCCGAAATCTGGTAGTCAGGAATTGTTCCAGCCACATAACCGTCAACTATGAATTTTATTTCCTCCGCAGAAAGCCCGGTGCTTCCAGCCAGCTTCTGTTTTCCGTCTGCTCCGCGCAAAAAAGTTCCGCGCTTTTTCATAATGATGTCGGTCGCTCTCATAAAATCCACCCGCAATTCAGTTTTTTCTATATATTACATTAAAAGTCGAATATAGGCAAATCAACATATTTTTTCTTTTTTGTCTGGGCAAGCCGGCAACAAGTTGCCGTCAGGCTTTCCGGGGTTCCGCACGCACTTCGTGCTAGCTCCATTGCGCCGCTCCGCTCTGCAAAAAGCCTCCGGCTTTCCCCTCCAATCCTTCTTGCGTCCGCTTTTACAAAATTCCAGCCCCGGTTTTTAATGAAACAAGCTCCGAGCCGCAGGCATTTTCCATCAGGTAAAAAACAAGCTGCTTCACCGCCGAAACGCTTTCTCTGCTCAGCGGAATTTTTCTTGCCTCCTTCGGAGACAAAACTGAAACTGCTGAAAGATATTCAATTCCGTTCTGCGGAATTTCAAGCGGATTTTTGCTCTGCGCGCAGTTTCGGCACAAAAATCCGTTTTCCGCAAAATTAAAGAATGCGCCGTTCTGAATTTTTTTACCGCAGCAGCAGCAAACCGAGCTTTCCGGCTGAATTCCCAGCAGCGCAAGATATCGCCACAAAAATCTTATAAGTCCGGCTGTGCACTGGTCGTTTTCCTTGCAAAGCTCAAGGCCGTCCAGAAATCCGTTTGTCAGCGCCCAGCATTTTTGCGGACTTCCCGCGCATTTTGTTTTCAGCGCGATTTCCGCCGCCAGCGAAGCCGCCCAGAATTTCAAAAGGTTTTCCCGGAATGAAAGATGGTAGTTTTTTACGTCAAAATCAGAAATTTTATAGTTTCCCGCCGCCGTCACAGAAAAATACGCCGTTCCGGTGTTCCACGGCGAAACCAGGGATTTCATCTTGCTTTTAAAGCCGCCGTACATTGTGGCGTAAACAATTCCTTCCTCCTGAGAAAGAAAAGTTACGGAAGAATTGTTTTTTCCGCTTGGTTTTATGGAAATAACTGTCGCCAGAGTAGAAATTGAGCCGGACATGATTTTACTATAAACGAAAAAAAAAGACTGTTCAATTGCTGAACAGTCTTTTGTGAGCTATGATGGACTCGAACCATCGACAGCCGCCTTAAAAGGGCGGTGCTCTACCACCTGAGCTAATAGCCCCTGCATTTCGTGAATGCTTTATTAATATATAAAATATAATAAAAAGTGTCAATAGCTAAAATCTAAAAATTTAAAAAAAGTGATTTTTTTTTAAATTTTCAGAAAAAGCGCTTTAGGCAGATTTTTGTTTGCTACAGATGGATTGGGCTCGCGCTTCGCTTGTAAGGATTCGGGTGCGCTGCACTAAAAACGGTTTTATCGCCCAAAATCTTCGCAAATAAAAATCCGCCTACGCTTTTGCTGGTTTTGAAAAAACGCTTTCGGCAGATTTTTTTTACTCCGGATGGCTTAGGCTCGCGGTATTTTTTTAGTGTGTTATGAAGCTAGAAATTTGAGCTGTTGGCATGAATATCAAATTTTTTGTTTGTAGGAATAAAAGCGCAGGCATTTTTCCAGTTTGTGAAGATTTTTGGCGATTGAGTTAATAAAAGTGCGGAGCACCCGGATTAATTCAATCGCAGCGCGAGCCAAATCCATCTGAGCAAACTGGAAATATGCCGAAAGCGTTCTTTCAGAATTTACAAAAAAAAACGAAATTCGAGATATTTATTTTTTTTTTGCGGATTTTGTTGAAAAAAAACGATTTTTTTATTGACTGTTTTTTTTGTTCGTGCTATATTAATGACAGCTTGTAAATAAGCTGATAAACTCTCTCCGATGACCGT
This sequence comes from uncultured Treponema sp., assembly GCA_934718065.1. GTDB lineage: Bacteria > Spirochaetota > Spirochaetia > Treponematales > Treponemataceae > Treponema_D. The sequence continues at coordinate 75,000 of CAKUZR010000007.1, read as the reverse complement.
GAAAATCGGTCGGCGAGGCTTCTGGAAACGTTGTTCTTCGGAAGCCTCGTTTTTTTTGCGCATTGTTTTTTTTAGGGGATTGCATGGAAAGTGCCTGCGCCGTGGTGGAAGGGTTTTGCGCGTGCGCAAAAGGATTTTGCGGAGCAAAAGACCGAGCGGAGCGGGCCCTGAAAGTGCGGTTTTCTGATGTGGCTGGGCTTGCGGCGGAATTTGCCGCGGGAAGAAATCTTGGCGCTCATATTTTTTTGATTTTTAATTTGTTTGACTTTTCTGCTTGTTTTATGTATAATATTTTTTGAATTTAAAGTGAAAACTTTGGATTTTCATTTGATTGAGGTGGTAAAAATGGAAACGATTTTTCCTTTGGAACAGTTGATTGGATTTAAAGACAATATTTATATGATTACAGTTGCGGCGAGCCGCCGTGCTTACCAGATGTCAAAAATCAATGACCCTGAGATTGAGCGAAACGCTGGAAAGGCTGTTTCTTTGGCTGCCCGCCAGTTGTTCTGCAAAAAAGTTACTTATAGAATCGAGGACGCTTCAAACAGATAAAAATGCGCATTCCGGTTGTTGTTCTGTTTGCGCCGACCGCGTCAGGAAAGACTGCTTTGTCCATAAAACTTTTTGGAAAGAGCAGTCTGTTTTGTTTTAAAGGCAGGGCTGAGCTTGTCAGTGCGGATTCGATGCAGGTTTATAAAGGGCTTGATATTGGAACTGCAAAGCCTGATGAAAATGAAAAAAACGAGCTTCCGCATCATCTGATTGATATTTTGGAGCCGGACGAGCAGTTTTCCGTTGCGGATTTTGTTTCAATGGCTGATTCCTGCTGCCGGGAAATTTATGGGCGCGGGAAAATTCCTCTTGTTGCCGGCGGAACTGGTTTTTATATACGGAATTTTATAATGGGGCTTCCGGAAACGCCTGTCTCGGATGAAAAAATCAGGAATTCGCTGAAAGAAAGAATCAAAAATGAAGGGAACGAGGCTCTTTACGCGGAGCTGGAGTCTGTGGATGCGGAAAGCGCGGCTAAAATCAACGTGAATGACGGGTACAGGATTTGCCGGGCGCTGGAGGTTTTTTATTCAACCGGGAGGCCGCGCTCGTCTTTTAAGATAAGCTCGAAAATGCGGGAAAAATATGACTTCAAGGTTATTGTGCTTGAGGCTGAAAGGGCGAAGCTGTATGAAAAAATAAATTTCCGTGTTGAAAAAATGTTTGAGCGTGGTCTTGCCGGCGAAGTTCGCGCTTTGTATGAAAAGGGTTTTGGAAAATCTGCGCCGGGAATGCAGGCGATTGGCTACAGGGAATGGTTTCTGGATGACGGCGGCCTGCGTTCTGATGTGGAAAATGTTATGCAGGAAATAAAGCGCGACAGCCGGAAGTATGCGAAAAAGCAGTATACTTATATTTCTGGAATTCCTGGCGCGCTGAAAATTGATGCTTCTGATGAGGAAAAAATGATTTTTGAGGTTCAGAAGGCGTTGAAAGCAATATTTTAAAGAAATTTCGCTTTGAAGTATTGACCTAAGCGAATATTTATAAGATAATAAATCTACTTTACTAGTAGAGGGGTGCCATCGTGCCTTGTGGAAAGAAACGAAAACGCCAGAAGATGGCGACACATAAGCGTAAGAAGATGCTTAGAAAAAATAGACATAAGGCAAAGTAGTTTACTTTGATATGTCTTGTAAGACCGGGTCAGAAGTTTTTGTCCCGGTCTTTTTTTTAAGCGAGAGGTTGTTGTGCTGCTTTCATCGGTTCAGTCTCCAGACGATATAAAGAAATTTTCTCAAAAACAGCTGAATGAGCTTGCTTCTGAAATAAGAAGGGAAATTATTGAGGTTGTTGGAAAAAACGGCGGTCATCTTGCAAGCAATCTTGGCGTTGTTGAGCTTACAATTGCGCTTCACCGGGTTTTTGAAAGTCCGAAGGATGCGATAATCTGGGATGTGAGCCACCAGTGTTATGCGCACAAGCTGCTTACCGGGCGTTTCGGGCAGTTTTCAACTTTGAGGACTGCGGATGGTCTTTCTGGTTTCACTAAAAAAGAAGAGTCGCCGCACGATTATTTTGACAACGGACATTCATCGACTTCTATTTCTTCGGCGCTGGGGCTGCTGGTTGCCCGCGGTATTCTTCATAAAGAAGGAAAAGTTGTGGCGGTGATTGGCGACGGCGCGCTTACTGGCGGAATGGCTTTTGAGGCTCTTTCAAACGCCGGGCAGCTTGGCAAGAATCTTATAGTCATTGTGAATGACAACCAGATGTCGATTGACCACAACACCGGGGCGATTTCCAGCTATTTGAGCCGGATAACGATGACTTCGCCGTACCAGTCTTTCAGGCATAATTTTGACCGGATTATCCAGAAAATTCCGGGAATAAATAAAATTCTTACAAAATTTGTTTTCAGGTTCAAGCGCGGATTGAAGGGGCTTTTGCTTTCCAACAATCTTTTTACTGATTTCGGGTTTGAATATGTCGGCCCGCTTGACGGACACAACGAAAAGGAGCTTGAGACGGTTTTAGGCCGGGTGAAGAATATGCGCCGCCCGGTTGTTGTTCATGTGATTACAAAAAAGGGGAAGGGCTACAGTCCGGCGGAAGACCATCCGGAGCGTTTTCATGGCGTAGGGCCTTTTGCGATAAGCGACGGCACTGTCGAGAAATTTGACAGCCTGAGCTTTACGGAAAGCTTCAGCAATGCGTTGATGGATCTTGCGCTGAAAAGAGATGATATTGTTGCGGTTACAGCGGCGATGGCTAAAGGCACGGGGCTTGATACTTTCGCGCGTCATTATCCGGAGCGTTTTTTTGACGTTGGAATCGCGGAGGAGCATGCTGTTACTTTTGCCGGCGGACTTTCGCGCGGCGGGCTGCTTCCTGTTGTGTGCATTTATTCAACTTTCATGCAGAGGGCGGTCGACCAGCTTATTCATGACATTGCTCTGCAGAATCTTAGGGCTGTGGTTGTGCTTGACAGGGCTGGCGCAGTTCCGAATGACGGCGAGACTCACCAGGGGCTTTTTGATATTTCCCTTTTCAGACCGGTTCCGAACATAAAGATAATGTCGCCGGCAACAGCGGATGACCTTTCAGTCTGCTTGAATTATGCCGCCTGCACAGACAAGGCGGTTGTGATCAGATATCCGAAAATGTCATGTCCTACAGAAATTCCTGCGTTCAGCCAGAAAGCCGAGGAAGGCAGGGGAGTTTTTGTTTCTGCAATGGATTTTGAGCCTTCGTTTGCGGTTCAGTTTGAGGATTCTGCTTCTGTCCGGAAAATTCTTTTTGTAACGACCGGCGGAATGTATTCTGAAGTTTTGAAAGCCTCGCGGTCGCTGTCGTTCGACGATATTTTGTGCGACATTTATTCACTGCGCTTCATAAAGCCTTTTGATGAAAAATATTTTCTGGATATTGCAAAAAAATATGATGGAATTGTTTTTGTTGAGGACGGAATGGAAACCGGCGGCGTAAGCGAGTATCTTGCGAAAATCTGCGCTGAAAACGGAATTGGAAAAATTGCGGTCAAGGCTTTTCCGTCTGAATTTTTTCATCAGGGAACAAGGGCTCAGGTTCTTGAGCAGGCCGGGCTTTCTCCGGAAAAACTGCGGGAAGCTGCGCTTGAAATATTGAAAATCAAATAGGAGAAAATCATGCTGGAACTGAAACTTCGCGATAGAATTATTTCCACAGAACTTCCTGCGTTTGTGATGGGAATTGTGAACGCCACAAAGGATTCGTTTTGGGAAGGAAGCCGCGGCGGCGCGGACGAGGCGTTGAAACTGATAGACGAAGGCGCGGATATTATTGATGTCGGCGGCGAGTCAACACGTCCTGGAAGCGAATACGTTGCAGAGGATGAGGAAATCCGGCGCGTCGTTCCGGTTATCGAAAAAATCAGGAAATTTTCCAATGTCGCGATTTCTGTTGACACAAGAAAAAAGAATGTGATGAAAGCAGCTTATGAAGCGGGCGCTGATATTTTGAACGATATTTCCGCGCTTGAGGACGATTCTGAAATGCCGGCATTCTGCGCGGAAACAAAAATTCCTGTTATTCTTATGCACAAAAGAGGAATTCCTTCTGAAATGCAGGCGAACACGGACTACAAGGATATTTTCAATGAAGTTAATAATTATCTGCTGGAGCGTTGCGCTTTTGCGGAAAAGTCTGGAATTTCCCCGGAAAAAATAATTGTGGACCCGGGAATCGGCTTCGGAAAAAATCTTGAAGGAAATGTCGCGCTGATAAAGCATATCGGCGAGCTTTGCGGAAGAAAATATAAAATTCTTATGGCGCTTTCAAGAAAATCCTGCATCGGGCAGATTACCGGCCGCGATATTCCTGAACGTCTTGCCGGAACTTTGGCCGCTGATTTGATTTCTGTTATGTACGGAGCGCAGCTTGTCCGCGTTCATGATGTGAAAGAAACTGTAGATACTTTGAAAGTCTTGGAGTATATTAATAGATAGAAAAAAGCAGGGGATTCAAAAGTGAAATCAATTGATGTTGACAGCATTCTCGCTGTGTATAATTTTGTGCGTCCAGTTCTTGACATAGGTTTTCTTACATTCATTTTGTACAAAGCCTACCAGGTTATGGTAAAGACGAACAGCATTCAGATTTTAAAGGCGGCTGTAATTCTTTTGATTTCATATTTTATCGCTTATCTTTTGAAGCTTGACACTTTGCTTTGGATTTTTAAGACTGCCGCGCCGGTGATAATAATCGGCCTGGCGATTGTTTTCCAGCCGGAAGTAAGGAAACTTTTTCTTAGGCTGGGGCAGAACCAGTGGTTTGCGTTCGGGCATCGCTCAAAGCACACTTACGTTGACTCAGTTCTTATTGCCGCGGAAATGCTTTCAAAGCAGAAAAGAGGAATGCTCGCCGTGTTTTTGCGCCACACAAAACTTGATGACATAATTCAGTCTGGCACAAAGCTTGACGCGGATCTTTCTTCCAGCCTGCTTGTTACAATTTTTGGAATGGATACGCCGCTTCATGACGGAGCCTGCCTTATTCAGGGCGGAAAAGTTGTGGCGGCCGGCTGTTTTCTTCCGCTGAGCGAGCAGTATGACATCAAGAAGACGTTCGGAACTCGGCACAGGGCTGCGCTCGGACTTTCTGAAGTTTCAGACGCTGTTGTTCTTGTTGTTTCAGAAGAAACCGGAGCTTTGAGCCTGGCTTATGATTCAAAGCTGCATTACGACCTTTCTGTAAAGGATTTGACAAAAATTCTGGAGAATCTTTTGGAAATCACGCCTGATTCATTCAACATGGAGGACACAATCGATGAGCATAAGCAAGCTGATTGACCGCATTTCAAACAACTGGGCGGCAAAGGTTATCTGCCTGATTCTTGCGTTTTTTCTTTACATCTACAACAGGACAACTTCGCTTCAGAAAAAAACATTCACAATTCCTCTTTCTGTTGAAGCTGAAGGGCTTATGATGCCGGCCGCCGACCTGCCGAAATTTGTGAAAGTTGTTGTCACAACCACAAAGGAAAATATGGCGTTCATCCAGGAAAACGATTTTTCCGCGAAAGTTAATCTGGATAATTTTGCGGATCCGGGTGAATATGTTGTTCCGGTTTCAGTTTCAGTTTCCGAAAAGCTGGAGCTTCTTGACACTTTTGAGTGCCGCTCAAAAACCGAGGCGGTGAACGTTCTTCTGGACGAGAAAATTCTGAAATATGTTCCAGTTGAGGTTGCTCCATCGGGAACGCCTGCGTACGGCTATAAAATTTCCCAGTTTGATGTTTCTCCGGCGACAGTAAAAGTTGTGGGTCCTTCAAGAATTGTTGAGAAAACTAAAAGAATTTACACAAAGAAAGTGATTGTTGACGGTGCGGCAAGAAGTTTTTCCCTTGACGTTCAGCTTGACAGCAGGTTCAACTCGAAGATAAAAATTCTTCCGGAAGGTGATTTCAAGGTTACTGTAAAAATTGACCCGCTGGAAGAAACCCGCAAATATGAAAAAATTGTCCCTTCTGTCCAGAATCTTGATGAAAAGCTTGAGATTTCAGGCGGGCTTCCAAAAATTCAAATTTCTGTTTCCGGTGAAGTTCTGGCTCTGGATGGATTTGCGCCGGAAAATGGAGTCGCTTTTCTGGACTTGAAGGATATTTCAGAGCCGGGCGAGTACGAAGTTCCGCTGGAATTCAATATTCCGGCTGGAATGGAGCTTAAGGAAAAGTCTCAGGAAACTGTTCTTTTGAAAATTCTTCAGAAAAATGAGGAAACTGCTCCGGAAAGCGAAAATTCTTCTGAGGAAACTTCGGCGGAAAACCAGGATGAAACTCAGAAAACGGCTTCAAATGAAAAAAAGGCGAAAAAAAGCTGATGATATACGGAATCGGAATTGACATTGTAAAAGTTGACCGCATAAAAAAATGGCTTCAGGACGGAAATATGGTTCAACGCTTTTTTAATCCTGCTGAAATGAATTCTTCGTCCTCGGTTCAGGCGTCGGCGGAACATTATGCGGCGCGTTTTGCCGCGAAAGAAGCTTTTGGAAAAGCGCTTGGAATCGGGCTCAGCGGATTCAAGCTTCAGGATGTTTTTGTAAAAAACGATGAATTTGGAAAACCTGAGCTTTTTTTGCAGGATGAAGCCGCTGAATTGTTGAAAAAAAAGTGCGGAAATGCAAAAATTCATTTATCATTGACTCATGAAAAGGAATATGCGCTTGCATATTTGATAATAGAAAAATTTCAGGAAGAAATTGAGGAGCTGAACTAGTGTCTGTCGTAAAAAAATCAGTTGCTGCCGGCGAAAAAAAGAAACCCGCGATTTCATACTGGTCAAAGGAAAAATGCGCTTGTCCTGTCTGCAAAAAAACTTTTGAACGAGAGGTTATGCTCAGCGGAAACGGACGTATGATTGCAGGAAAACTTTCTGATGACTTGCACAGAACTTTTGAGCCTTCTGCAAAATTCGGACGCATTTATCCGTTGATTTACGAAATCGGCGCGTGTCCGAACTGCTACACTGCGTTGATTTGGAGCGATTTCAAGGAGCTGCGAGATAAAGGCACTGCGGATGCGCTTTTTGATTCCCGCGAGGAACGCCGCGAAAAATGCGAGACGATTTTTCCTCACTTCAACTTGAAAAAAGAGCGTACCCTTTACGACGGATGCGCGATGTATTATCTTGCGCTTCTTACGTACAGCAAAATGCTTCCGGAAAGCCTTCCCACGATGAAAAGCGCGTTTCTTTCATTAAGAATGGCCTGGCTTACGCGCGAGCTTGATTCAGCGGTTCCGGGACACAATTTCAAGTATATTTCCGATGTGATGTACAGGAAAGCGTTGTTTTTTTATCAGCAGGCGATTGTCTGTGAAACTTCAAGAACTGAAAAAAGCTCGACTTTGAATAATTTCGGTCCGGATATGGATAAAAACTACGGATGGGATGGCGTTATTTATCTTTGCGGGCTTCTTGAGTACAAATACGGCCAGCAGGAAGACATCCAGCTGCGGCTGAAAAAACTTGCGGAGTCAAAAACGGCGATTGCAAGAATTTTCGGGCTTGGAAAATCTTCAAAAAACAAGCCGGGACCGCTTCTTGAAAAGGCCAGAAATCTTTATGACCAGCTTACAAAAGAACTGAACGATGATGAACTTTAATCCAGGAAAAAAGCGTGCGTAATATTCTTCTTACAATTTCATACGATGGAACAGATTTTTGCGGATGGCAGCGGCAGGATTCCGCGGAGAAAAAAAATGTTTTCCGAACCGTCCAGGGGGAAGTTGAAAATGCCCTTGAAAAGCTTCACAAGACGCCGGTTGTGCTTTACGGCTCTGGGCGCACAGACAGCGGAGTTCATGCGGTTGCCCAGAAAGCGAATTTCTTTTCTCCGATTGATTCAATTCCTGCTGAAAAATATATTTGCGCTTTGAACGCATTTTTGCCCCAGGATATAAGAATTACAGCTTCGTGTGAAGTTCCTGAAAATTTCAACGCAAGGCTGAGCGCAACCAGCCGGATTTACAGATATTTTTTAACGCCGGGAAATATTCTTGCGAACAACAACCGCTTTTCATGGTTTGTGAATTACGAGCCGAACATTGAGCGCCTGAACAGATACTGCGAATGTCTTTCCGGGGAAATTGACTGCGCTTCCTTTGCGGCCAGCGGGGACAAAAGCCTTTCAACGTTCAGGTATTTGGAAGTCGCAAGATTTTTTACGCAGAATTCGTTTCCTGACGGCGGAAAACTTGTTGTCTTTGAAATTGAGGCGAATGCATTTCTGTGGAAAATGGTCCGGACAATCACAGGAACTCTTGTGAATCTTGACAAGGCGGACGCTCCAGAAGATTCTTTCAGAAAAATTCTGGAATCAAAAGACCGTTCAAAAGCTGGAGCAACTGCGCCGGCGAAAGGACTTTTTCTTTACGACATAAAATTTGACGGAATCCGCAGGCACGCCTGATTTGTGCGGAGCGGTGCATTTTTATTTGCGGTGAAGTTTGCCCATTTTTTTCATTTTTTAAAGAAGCGAAACTGGATCGATGTCAAATTCAATGTAGACTGAAGCCGGATGTGAATAATTGTACATCAGGTTTGAAATTGCTAGCTGCATTGCCCGGATGTCAAGGCCGCGGAGAATAACCTGGTACCTGAAATTCTGGCTGATTTTTAAAATCGGGCATTCGGCCGGTCCGATTATGTCCGTGTTTTTGCCGCAGAATTTTTTCAGAATTTCAACAGAATCGCCTGCGAATTTTTCCGCAAGAGTCTGCTTCGCGCTTCTGAAAACAAGTCTGGCCAGCCTGCTGAACGGCGGAAAACCAAGAATTTTCCGGGTTTCCAGCTCGTAGTTGTAGAACGCCTCGATTTCACCTGAGCAGGCGTATTTTATTGGCTCTTTGTAAGGATTGTAAGTCTGCACAAAAACTTTTCCGTCTGGAAAATATCTTCCGGCGCGCCCGGCAACTTGCGTTATCAGGCTGAAAGTTCGCTCGCTCGCCCTGAAATCCGGCATGTGAAGCCCTGTGTCCGCAAGAACAACGCCTACAAGCTGGAGGTTCGGAAAATTCAGGCCTTTTGCAACCATCTGGGTTCCAAGAAGAATGTCGTAGTCGCCTTTTCTGAAGGAGTCAAGTTTCTCCTGAAGCTCGCCTTTTTTTGTAAGGGAATCTGTGTCGAGTCTTAGAATTTTCGCGTTTGGAAATTTCGCCCTGGTTTCAGTTTCTATGTATTCTGTGCCGAATCCGCTGTAGCCAACATCAAGGCTTGAGCATTTAGGGCAGGAGCTTGGCGGCTGGACCGACCATCCGCAGTAATGGCATTTCAGCCTGTTTTCAGATTTGTGGTAGGTCATTGGAACTGAGCAGTTTTTGCATTTTATTTCATATCCGCATGAATTGCACCTGAAAAAATGCGTGAATCCGCGGCGGTTTAAAAACAGTATGGCCTGCTTTTTGTTTTCCACAGTTTTTCTTATTTCTTCAGCCAGCTCGTCGCTTATGCAGCCGGAATTTTCAGTTTTTGAAAGGTCGATTGTATGGATTTCCGGCATTGCGCCGCCCGCAAGTCTTTTTGTAAGCTTGTGCTGCACGAGCCGCCCTGTTTTCATCAGCTGCCATGCTTCAACGCTCGGCGTGGCGCTTCCCATCAGAAGAGGAATCCCCAGCGCACTGCATCGGTGCATCGCCGCCTGTCTTGCGTGGTAGCGCGGAGTTTCCCCGGATTTGTACGAGCCGTCGTGCTCCTCGTCAATAATTATCAGCCCAAGGTCAGGCACTGGCGCAAAAACCGCGCTTCTTGCGCCCACAACAATTCTTGCTTCCTTGTGCATGATTCTTCGCCATTCGCTTAGTTTCTGGCTTGGAGTTAGCCCTGAATGAAGCACGGCCGCTGTGTTTCCAAATCTTGCTGTTACAGCTTTTACAACTTGTGGAGTGAGCCCGATTTCCGGCACAAGATAAATAACTCCTTTCCCTTTATTTAAAAACCATTCCGCGCATTGAAGGAATACTTCTGTTTTTCCAGTTCCTGTAGGGCCGTAAAGATAATGGTAGGAAACGTTTCCTTTTTCACCGGCCTTTATGACGGAATCTACCGCCCGGATTTGCTCCTCGCTCAGCTGGTTTGTTGTTTTTGCCGTTATGTCGTCCTCGAAAGAAAATCCCGGGCAGCTTGTCTCTCTTTTTGCCCTTGAAGGAATTATTGAAAAAACTGCCTCGCCGATTGAGCAGATGTAATATTTTGAAAGCCAGACGGCGAATTCGTAAATTTCCGGCGTGAACAAAGGCTCTTTGTCTAAAATTCTTGAGACTGAGCGGATTTTTTCAGCGGAAACCGGGCATTCCCTTGGAATTTCGCTGCTAACTGAAACAATAAAACCTGTCATTTTCCGGTTTCCGAACCGTACTTCAGCTCTTTTTCCTGTTTCAGGCTCGTTTTCAGGAATAGTTTTTTCATCCGGGGTCCAGGAATAAGTGAAAGTTTGGTTCAGCGGAATGTTTAGGACAATCTGAAGGTATTTCATTTAGGCTGAAAATCCTTTGCGTATTCCGGGGAAAGAGTCAGCAGCTTCGCCTTGAAAAATTTCAAGTCTTCCCAGGCGGGCTTCTTGAATTCAATGTTCCGCAGAAGCGCGCTCGGATGATAAGTTACAACCAGAGGAATTTTGTTGTATTCATAAATTGTTCCGCGGAAACGGTTCAGTGAAAATTCTCCTTCGATTTTCAGAAGATTGCGCACGGCGACTTTTCCAAGCGCAAGAATCATTTTTGGTTTCAGAACGGCAATCTGCGCATCAAGAAAAGCCCGGCAGGTTTCCGCCTCATCTTTCTGCGGATCGCGGTTGTACGGCGGGCGGCATTTGACTGTGTTCGCGATGTAGCAGTTTGCAAACCGGTCAAGCTGGATTGCGTTCAGCATTTTGTCAAGAAGTTTCCCGGCAGGCCCGACAAACGGAAGTCCCTGCTTGTCCTCTTCTTCGCCTGGAGCTTCGCCAATCACAAGAACTTCGGGTTTTTCAACGCCCTGACCAGGAACGATGTGCGTTCTTTTCTGGCTCAGCCGGCACTTTGAACATTCAAGAATTTTTTTGTTCAAAGATTCTATTGTGATTCCGCTCCGGCTTGCGGTTTCAGTTTTAGGCGTTTCTTCCGGCTTCGCTTCTGGAGAAATTTGATTTTCAGAAGAAATTTTTTCCCCGGCGCTTAAAGATTTTTTTTCATCCGGTTCAGGCATTTTGTCATCTGAAAAATCGGGTTTTTCAGCAAAATCCGGGGATTTGTAGCCGTAAAAATTGTCGCTGGCAGTTTTCAAAAGATTAAAAATTAAATTTTTTTCCTGAGCTTTCATAAATATTTTGTATTTTATCACGTAACTTGTAAATCATTCAATAAATAAGTAAAATAAGAAAATAAATTGAATTTTCAAAAATCAGTTTTGAGAGTTTTAATAAAATTATTTGGGATTTCTGATGAAAAAAAGTGTTTTTGTTTTTTCAATTCTTTCTCTTTTTGCGGCGGCTGTTTTTGCGCAGGTGAGCGTTGATCCTAAGGATGAATTTTATTCAGATGCGGTCGGCTGGTACCAGAAAGGCTACGTTGAACGTCTTCCGCAGCTTAAGCCGTATCCCGTGAACATTGTAAAAAATATGCTCGAAAAAGTTATTCAGGACGGCGAGCCTGATGAGCAGAGGCGGGCAGCGCGTCATTATGAAAAATTTTTTGGAAAAAACTGGCGAATTTCTTCTTCCGGAAAATATTTTGGAAAAATTTATTCGCTTGAAGACACGGAAAATGAAAATGCGGAGCGTTTCAGCAACTTGAACCAGGCGGCCGGCTCGGTTTCGTTTGCCTCGGATTTTTCTGCGGGAAGTTTTTTTGGCGCCGGATTTTTTGCGGAGGCGCGCGGGCTCAGCTCTTTTGTGGATTCCGCTGAAGTTCTTCCGCGCTATATGTCTGATTCAAGCCTGTCGGTGATTGAGCCTTTCCGGTTCAACGCGGGCGACGTTGACATTCTTATGGATTTGGCAGGAAATGTTTCTGTTGGCGGCACGGAATTATACGGCACATTTGGATACAGCTCTTTGGCATACGGGCTTTTTCCGGCGGACGACCTGATTCTTTCCGCGAATTCGGCAAAATTACTTAACGGAACTTTTAACTATGAAGGCAAATTCTTTCAGTATTCGCAGGTTTTCGGCTTGACCGGAGCTTCGGGCAAATACAAAAATCTTGAAAATGATTTTTCCTTCGACAAATTTTTTGCCTTTCACTCGCTCAACGTTCCTTTGCTGAACGGAAAACTGAACATTGCTTATTTTGAAGGCGCAGTGTTCGGCAAAAATTTCAATCCTTCATTTTTAACGCCGGTTCCATGGGTAATTGTTGCGCTCGCGGACGGAAACAGCGAAATGCTTTACGGCGGAACAAAAATTGAAGTGAAGCCGGTTCCGTGCTTTTCGTGGAATACAGAATTCCTTCTGAACGACTTGCAGGCTAAAAACTTCTTGAAGTTTAAGTGGAACGACGCTGCAATCCGGGCTGCTTTTAAGACGGGTTTCACGTACACTCCGCTTGATTCAATCGCGAGCCTGATTTCAGTTGACTACACGCTGGTTACGCCGTATACATTCACTGCTTACGATACAATTGATGACAAATACAATTACCGAACTTATTCAAATTTCGGCTATCCGATTGGAACGGACTTGCTTCCGAATTCCGACAGAATTTCCATGACATTGAATTTCAATCCAGTGAAAAATTTGAAGATTTCCACAACGTCCGCATATTCCCGGCACGGAAACCAGTATGAAGACTGGGATCTTGAAGATATTGCCAAGCTTGACGGAACAGCGGCCACAAACACAAGCTTGTCGCAGAACACTCAGAACCTTGATTCCGCAAAAGACCAGACGGGATTTCTTCTGCAGGACAACCTGATGTACACAATGCAGGCTGGAATTGACATAGAATATACTTTCGGCTCAAAATCGACAGTTTCAATTTTTGCAGGCTACACATTTGAATTCATAAGAAACGACGGCGTTGACGATGGAATTTACACTGGAAATTACACAAATTTGAAATATTCTACTGAAGAAGAAAAACAGGCTTCCCAGGCAATAGTTGACAGCGCGCACGACCAGTGGAAAGCGCATCTTCACAATTCTTATAATCATTATTTCAGGGCAGGAGTTAAAATTATTTTTTAATGGCAAACAGGAAATTCTTATTTCTATATTTAAATACTGGCGCAGGACATAAATCCGCCGCAAAAGTTCTTGCAAACTCAATGAAGAAGATTGATCCGGATGTTGAAATCAAAATGGAGATTGGCTACAGCCGCCATGGACTTGGTCATCTTATTTTTGAAAAAGGATACAATTACTCTCTGAATTTTATCCACGGGCTTTTTCCTTTGGTTTACGACCTTGGCCAGCGCAGATGGCTCCAGAGTCTTTTGAACTATATAATCGGACCGGAAGCGCGGCATCATCTTAGAAAAATGATTTTGAAGGAGCATCCGACCGACATAGTCTGCTTTCACTTTGGGGTTACGCCTTTTGTAAAGGATGTTATAAAAAATATTCCTTGGAACATAAATTTCACGGTTGTAGTTACAGATCCTTTCACCGTTCCGCACTGCTGGTTCTATGAAAAAAATCTTAACTATATGGTTTATTCAGAGGAAGCCCGGCAGATTGGAATAAAAGAATGTGGAGTTCCTCCTGAAAACATCACGGTGATTCCGTTCCTTATGAATGAAAAATTCAGAAACCACGTGGAAAATCCGGAAGAAATCCGGATGCTGAAAATAAAGCACGGTTTCGACCCTGAAAAAAAAGTTCTTCTTCTTGTTGGCGGCGGAGAAGGACTTCCTGGCGCAACAGAAATTGTAAACCAGTGCATTCTTCACAAGGCGAATTTTGCCACTGCAATTATCTGCGGGCGGGACATTGTGAAAAAAAGAAATATGACTCTTCTGCGGATTGCCCATCCAAAGCTGGATCTGCATGTATTCGGGTTTGTTGACTATTTCGACGAGCTTGTGAAAATCTGTGACTGCGCGGTAATCAAGGCTGGACCTGCAACTTTGATGGAAGTTCTTTCATTCAGAAAGCCAGTTATAATCAGCCGGTATATTCATAACCAGGAACTTGGAAACATGCATTTTGCGGTAAGAAACAATGTCGGATTTTTCATTCAGAATGCAAGAAAAATTTATCGAAAAATAAACGACCTTATGAATGATGAAAATTTTTCTTCAGACATGAAAAAGAATTTTGACAGCATCAGAATTGATACTGATGCGTCAAAAGTCGCGGCTAAATTTCTTTCCCCAGTTCGAAACGTTTGATTTCACGTTTTTCATAGGATTCCTTGATAAGCTCGTCGGCTTCAAGCTCCTTGAAAATTCGTTCCGCATCTTCAATTCTTCCCCTTAAAACCGGATGTTTCGGGCTGAAAAGCACGCAGCAGTCCTCGTAAGGCAGAATTGAAGTGTTGTATGTCCCGATAAATTCCGCGGTCTGCATTATTTCTTCCTTGTCAAGTCCGACAAGCGGGCGCAGCAGCGGAAAGTCAGCGAAATGCTCTGTTATATTCATATTTTCGATTGTCTGGCTCGCAACCTGGCCAAGGCTTTCGCCGGTTACAATGCAGTCCGCTTCGATTCGTTTTGCAAGCATATTTGCGACTTTCATCATGCAGACACGGAGCATAAGCGTTGACCATTCTTCCGGCGCTTTCTGCTTTATTTTCATCTGTACATCCGTGAAAGGTATTATGTTCAGATATGTTTTCAGCCCGAATTCTGAAAGTTTTGCGGCAAGCTCCTCAACTTTTTTCTGCGCTTCAATTGAAGTGTACGGATACGAATGAAAATAAACACATTCGATTTTCATTCCGCGGCGCATCATTCGGTAGCCGGCAACAGGAGAGTCAATTCCGCCGGAAAGCAGAAGAAGTCCAAGGCCGCTGCAGCCTGCCGGAAGCCCGCGGTTTCCTTTTTTAGAATCGCTGTAGATAAAAGTCCGCTCCCGCACTTCAACGTAAATTCTTATGTCAGGATTATGAACGTCAACTTCAAGAAAATCATCGTCGCAGACGGCCGCTCCGCATTCGCAGTTTATTTCAAAAGAATTCATCGGAAACCGCTTGTCTCCGCGGCGCGCTTCAATTTTGAATGTTTTTATCCGCGGATTCAGCTCTTTTTCAGTTTCCGCAATTTTTCGGACGCATTTTTTTATTTCATTTATGTCGTTTTCGCAGGTGAGTGTGCGCGCCCAGCCGGTAATTCCCAGAAGATGGCTCAACGTTTCCTCAACTGCGGCGGAATCTTTTTCCTCGCAGTCAATGTAAAGCCGGCCCGCATGGCACTGAACGTTAAGATTCAAGCCTTTCAGATAAGTTTTTGTGTTTGAGTAAAGCAGTTTTTCAAAAGTTTTCAGATTCGAGCCTTTCAGCATAAGCTCGCCGATTTTTGCAAGATACGTAACCATACAAAAAGTTTACTGATTTTTAAAAGCCATGAAAAGTGATTTTTTATTTTCCGCGCTTTATTTTTGCGTGTCGCCCGGACGCGCGCCAAATTCCCTCTGCCTTTCGCGGACTTCTTCTATTATTTTGTTTCCTTTTTCAAGCTGATTTATAAGATCCCAGTGCCAGTCAAGCTCTTCTTCCGGAAAAAGCGGCGCAGGATCCGGTTTTCGCCTTGAATTCGCCTCGCGGACAATTTCCATAAGATTTTCCGCGGAATCTTTTCCTTCAATTTTAGAAAGAAACGGCTCGCCCGACGCAATTATTTTTCCGCTTTTGTCCATTATAACCTTGAACGGAAGCTCCGCGTATTTTTCAACGTTCCGGATGTTCGAGCCTTTTCCGCTTACGCAGGTGTAGTTCGTTCCTGCTGAAAAAATCTGTTTATCAACCGTGAAAAGCGTATTGTTGTCTGAAAAAACTGCTTTTGTCTCATCGTGGGGCATTTTTGTGCTCCAGAATCTTAGCCTGTATGCGCCGTTTTCTGTGATGTACCAAGAAATTAAATTTTCCTTGCTGTTTCTTTGGCTTATCCTGATGGAATTTTCGGTGTTCAAGCCTTTCCAGCAGCCGAACAGCGGATTTTCAGTGTTTCCGCCGTTTTCATCGTTTGTGTTTTCTGAAGATTTTAGCCAGAAATTCAGATATATTTTCCCGTCAACCAATGCGAGCGGAACTGTTGATTTTGTTTTTTCGTCAATCAGGATTGTCAGTTCCCATGCGTCGCAGCCGTTTTCGATTTTTTCAAAGCTGGCTTTGTAGCTGAGCGCCTTTTTTTGTGTGGCAATGTTTCTTTTTCTAGGCTGAATTTTTGAAAATTCTTCCGGCTCAACAGCGCGGTCGTAGTACCAGCCGTAGTATTCCTTTAAAATGATTGAAATTTCGTCGTTTCCGCCAAAAAAAATGATTCTGTCATTTCCCTGCCAAATACCTTTCAGCTCCTCCGGAATTTCGGCGGAAAGAATATTTGCGAAAAAAAACATAAAAAAAAGCGGAAGAAAAATAAATCTCATATATAAAAAATCGGAAGAAAATTTAAGTTAGTTTATGCTAACTACTTGAATAAAATTAAATCTTCCTGTATAAATTAGTTAGTTATTGCTAACTAAAAGGAAATACGATGAGCTTTGAGCAAGTTTTGATAAAATGCGGCGCGCCTGTGTTTTGCGGCGTAAAGCCAGCGAATTTGTTTTCTGTAAATCTTGAACGTTATGGAAACGAACTGAAAAAACTTCTGGAATTTTCATCATATTTTTCTGCATCCGGAATTTTTATGGTTCCGATTCAAAAAACTGAAGGCAGAATTCTTTTGTTTGTTTACGACAAAAATCTTCTGAAAAAACAGTTTTCAAAAAAAAGCGCGATTTCGTATCTGAAGGAAAAAAAATATCCGGTTGAAAAAGGCTTCGACTCAATTATGATGGAGCTTTTTTCAAGGCTTCTGTCAGGCGGGGAATTTCCGCATGAAGTCGGATTTTTCCTTGGATATCCGCTGGAAGATGTGGTTCAGTTTGAGCTTAACAGCGGCGCTGGATTCAAATTTCTTGGCGACTGGAAAGTTTATGGAAATATTGATTCGGCAAGGCTTTTGATGAGCGAATATTCAAAGTGCAGGAATTTTTGCTCAACCCAGCTTGAAAAAGGAGTGGATATTTTTCAGGCGGCGAAAAATTACAAAGAAAAAATAAAATATTTGAGGTGAAAAAATGAAAAAAGCAATTGTTTATTCAACAACAACAGGAAATACCGAGGCCATGGCGAACGCCGTAAAAAAAGGCGCGGAAAAATCCGGAGCGGAAGTTTATTTTTCAACGGCGGACAGCGCGGACGCAGCGGAAGTTCTTGCCAGCGATGTGATAATTCTTGGAAGCCCTGCGATGGGCGCTGAGGAAGTTGAGGAATCCATGGAAAATTTCTACAGCTCCATAGAATCCGGACTTTCCGGCAAAAAAGTCGCAATTTTCGGCTCGTACGACTGGGGCGACGGCGAGTGGCTCCGCTTGTGGCGCGACCGTATCGCGGCAGCCGGAGCGGAAGTCGTAAACGGCGAGGGGCTCGCCGGACATCTTTCCCCGGATGAAGAAACTTCCGCAGCCTGTGAAAAACTTGGACAGGAAGCGTAATTGTTTGGAATTTATTGAACTGCAAGTCATAAATTATAAAAAGTAAACCCGACTTTTGCACAGGATTCAGGCGAACCGTTCTCCATCAAAAAGCTTGAATCCTGTGTTTTTTTTAACTATTTTTGCAGCAGGAGGTGTTTCTGTGGGCATTTTTTACATTCTGTTGATTCCGTTTCTTGGCACGCTGCTTGGCTCCTCGGTTGTTTTCTTCGTAAAAGACGAGCTGAAGAAAAACGTTCAGAAACTTTTGCTTGGCTTCGCTTCCGGAGTCATGGTTGCGGCTTCCGTGTGGTCGCTTGTTGTTCCTTCAATTTCCCAAAGCCAGAGCCTCGGGCGTTTCGCGTTTGTTCCTGCCGCGGTTGGAATCGTCCTTGGAATGGCGTTCTTGTACATTCTTGATATGGTTGTTCCGCATCTTCACCTTGATTCCCAGAAAGCGGACGGACCTGCCTCAAAGCTGAAAAAAACAACAATGCTTTGCCTTGCCGTAACGCTTCACAATATTCCGGAGGGAATGGCAGTCGGAGTTGTTGCCGCCGGAGTTCTTTCAAATTCAGTCGAAGTGAATTTTGCCGCCGCGCTGGCTCTTTCAGTTGGAATCGCCGTCCAGAATTTTCCCGAGGGAGCTATAATCAGCCTGCCGCTCAAAGCGGACGGAAACGGAAAACTGAAATCTTTTGCCTACGGAACGCTTTCCGGAATTGTCGAGCCTCTTGCCGGTTTTCTTACAATCGTTCTTTCAAGGTTTGTTGAAGGAATTCTTCCGTACCTTCTGTCTTTTGCCGCCGGCGCAATGCTTTTTGTGGTGGTCGAGGAGCTTATTCCGGAGGCGAGCGAGGGCGAACATTCAAACAACGGCACAATCGGCTTCGGACTGGGCTTTGTGCTTATGATGGCGCTGGATGTCGCGCTGGGCTGAAAAATGTTTCAGCAGAAATTTCATTTTTTTGATTTTTATATTTCGGGTGGCTTTTGTCTGGCTCGCTAAGCTCTCCAGCCAAAACCAGGCTTTTCAGGCTTCCGGCTTTCGCCTCCATTCCTTCGCTGCCGCTTCGGAACTGGCTTCGCCAGGCCTTCCAATCCTTGCCACAGAATCCCCGAATTTAAGATATTGACTTTTTTTTATAGTTAGCCTATGCTAATTCTATAAATCAAGAAGGTGGCCTATGAACGAGAAATTCAATCAAATCGTGGGTGCATTCAAAATGAAAGGATGCCGTATTACAGAGCAGCGCAAGCAGCTAGTCGATATAATTTTGAAAAATCCAGGATGTTCGTGCAAGGAGCTTTATTATCTTGCCCGCAGAAATGACGGCGAGATAGGGCGGGCTACAGTTTACCGCACAGTTCATTTTCTGGAGGACTTGGGTTTTGTAAAAAAAGACAATGTTGTCATTTCTTAAGTCTTGTTTTTTCAGCAGAGCTAAAAACTCTGCTTTTTCATTTTAAATTCTGCATTTCTGGCCTGAATGCCAAGTTTTTTGAAAAAATAAAACCGCAGCCAGATTTTCAGCTTATGAAGATTTTTGGCAGAAAAATTATTGAAAAGTAGAATAATTGTTTGATTTGCGCTATAATTTTTCTATAATATACGATTTTTTATTCAAGGAATTTATAGAATATGTATAAGCCAGTCAATCCAAAAGCAGATTTTCCGAAGCAGGAAGAAGAAGTCCTGAAATTTTGGAAAGAAGATGATACTTTTAAAAAGTCAGTTAGCCAGCGAGAAGGCGCGGAGGAATATGTTTTCTTCGACGGACCGCCGTTTGCAACTGGACTTCCGCATTTTGGACATTTCATTCCTTCAACAATCAAGGATATTATTCCGCGCTACCAGACAATGAAAGGCAAGAAAGTTGAGCGTCGTTTTGGCTGGGACTGCCACGGTCTTCCTGTTGAAAATCTTATTGAAAAAGAGCTTGGAATAAACTCAAAGCACGAAATTGAAGCTTACGGCGTTGCAAATTTCAACGATAAATGCAAGGCTTCGGTTTTGAAATATACTTCTGAATGGCGTCAGACAATTACCCGCATGGGACGCTGGGTTGATTTTGACCATGACTATAAAACTATGAATCCTGATTACATGGAGTCAATCTGGTGGGTCGCAAAATCATTGTGGGACAAAGGACTTATTTATGAAGGAAAATATATTCTTCCGTATTGTCCGCGCTGTTCCACAGTTCTTTCAACGCACGAACTTGCCCAGGGCTACAAGGAAAAGCAGGATCCGGCGGTTACAATCCGCTTCAAGGTTACAAAAGCTCCTTCTGCCATAAATGATTCTGACATGGTGAACGGAAAAACTTATTTTCTTGCCTGGACAACAACGCCTTGGACTTTGCCTTCAAATCTTGGACTCTGCATGGGACCAAAAATTGAATATGTGAAAATTCTGGACAAGGAATCCGGCGACTATTATATTTTGGCGAAAAGCAGGCTTTCAGCGTATTACAAGAATGATTCTGACTATGAAATTATTTACGAAAAGCTTGGAAGTGAATTCCTGGGCGCAGAATACGAGCCTCTCTTCCCGTATTTTGATTATCTGAAAGATCCGGCAAAATGTTCTGAAGAAACTCATCAGCCATGTGAAAAAGGCGCTTTCCGTCTTTTCAACGCGGATTATGTTTCAACAGAAGACGGTACAGGAATTGTTCATATTGCTCCTGCATTTGGTGAGGAAGACAACAAGGTTTTTGCAGGCTCTGGAATTCCTAACGTTGAGCCTATGGACGCGGAATGTAAATTCACAAGCGAAGTTTCTGATTATGCAGGCCGGTTTGTAAAAGACTGCGACAAAGACATTATGGACCGCCTTAAAAAGGAAGGAAAACTTGTTAAGCGCGACACAGTTGTTCACCAGTATCCGCATTGCTGGCGTTGCGGTTCTCCGCTTATTTACCGCGGAATTGGCTCGTGGTTCGTCAAGGTTCAGGATTTCCATGAACGTCTTTTAAAGGCGAACAGCCAGATTAAATGGCAGCCGGCTCATATAAAAGAAGGCCGCTTTGGAAAATGGCTTGCCGGCGCGCGCGACTGGGCTGTCAGCCGCAACCGTTACTGGGGAAATCCTATTCCAATCTGGAAGTGTGATAATCCTGAATGCAAAAATGTTCTTTGTGTTGGAAGCCGCCAGGAGCTTTCTGAGCTTAGCGGAACTTACCCGGAGGATTTGCACAAGCAGTTTGTTGATAAAATTACAATTCCGTGCAAAAAATGCGGCGGAACAATGCACCGCATTCCGGAAGTTTTTGACTGCTGGTTTGAGTCAGGAAGCATGCCGTATGCGCAGCAGCATTATCCTTTTGAAAACAAGGAATATTTTGAAAAACATTTCCCTGCTAATTTTATTTCAGAAGGATTGGATCAGACACGCGGATGGTTCTACACGCTTACAGTTCTTGCAGCTCATCTTTTTGACAAACCTGCTTTCCAGAATTGTATTGTAAACGGACTTGTTCTTGCTTCAGACGGCAGAAAAATGTCGAAATCGCTCCGGAACTACACAGATCCTGTTGAGGCAATCAATAAATTCGGCGCGGATGCGCTTCGCCTGTTCCTTATTCATTCAGCTGTTGTGCGTGCGGACGACCTTCGCTACAGCGATGAAGGCGTTCGGGATGTAATCAAAAATATCATTCTTCCGCTTTGGAATTCATACAGTTTCTTTGTAACGTATGCGAATATCGACAACATTCAGCCAGCCGGACATCTGTTTGATGAAAAGCTGCCTGTGAATCCGCTTGACGCATGGCTTTTGTCAATTACTCAGAAACTTGTGAAGGATGTTACAGCCGGTCTTGATGACTACGATTTGAGCGGAGCCGTTGATCCGATTGTCAAATTTATTGATGAAATGAACAACTGGTACATCCGCCGTTCTCGCCGCCGCTTCTGGAAGTCGGAAAATGATTCAGACAAAAAAGAAGCGTACGAGGCGCTTTATATCGCGCTGAAAACATTCAGCCTTGTGGCGTCGCCGTTTATTCCGTTTATAACAGAGCAAATCTGGCAGAATTTAAAGACTTCCGAGGACAAGGAATCTGTTCATCTTTCAGATTATCCGGTTTATAATGAAAAATGGCGCAACGAGGAGCTTGAATTCAAAATGGCGACTGTTCAGAAGGCGGTTTCCATGGGACGCTCTTTAAGAAACACATTCAATCTGAAAAACAGGCAGCCGCTCGCTTCTGTGGCTCTGGTTACACGAAACGAAAATGAAAAACGGGTTCTTGCGGAAATGGAAGATTCAATCCGCGAAGAGCTGAACGTTAAAAAAGTTGAATTCCACGACCGCGAGGACGAGCTTGTTGAATATAAATGCAAGGCGAATTTCAAGGTTCTTGGAAAGGAACTCGGACCGAAGATGAAAAAAGCGGCTTCAATAATTCAGAATCTTGCTTCAGAACAGATTCAGTCAATTCTTGAAGGCACAAATCTTTCTATTGATGTTGATGGAACTGCAGTTGAGCTCAATTCTGAAAAAATTCTTGTTGAACGCCTTGAAAAGGACGGTCTGAAAGTTTTGAATGAAGGAACTTTGACAGTCGGACTGGATTCAAAAATTACTGATGAGCTGAAAAAAGAAGGCTATGTCCGCGACCTTGTTCGTGGAATTCAGAATTTGCGAAAAGAATCCGGACTGAATGTAACGGACAGAATTTGTCTTTCTGTTTCCGGCGATGACGACTTGAAGGCTTCTTATGAAATGTTCAAGGATTTCATTGATTCAGAAACGCTTGCTTCTTCATCAGAATTTTCCGCTTCACTTGAAAAAGGAACAGAAGTAGAAGCTGATGACAAAAAATGGAGAATTTCTATTGTTAAAGCGTAAAAAAATATTTTATGCGCTTTCTGCGGCTGTCCTTGTGATTGCCGCAGGCATTTGTTCATTCGGCTGCAAATCAACGCCGTTTGTTGAAAATGAAGTTGATCCTCTTGACTTGATTGATTCAAGGAGTGCGTTTTACATCCGCATTCCAAAGGAAGTTGATTCTGCGCTGATTGCACGGATGCTTCAGAATAATCTTCAGGGGCTTTCCGAAAATGACGCGCGTAAAGTTGCCGAACGGATTGACACGGTTTATCTTGGATTGAAAAAAACAAGAAAATCTGTTGAATTTCAGATTGCCTCGCGGTGCAGTTTTCCAAAAATTGCAGTGGCTTCCGCTTTTTCAAAAAAGAACGGCTGGACTTCTGACAAGCTGGTTCTGAATAATGCGGAAAACCGGGAAATTCCTTATACTGTTTACAGCAATTCGGGAATTCTCGCCGCTTTTCCGTCTGAAAACATTGCACTTCTTGGTGTAAATGTTTCTTCGATGGTTGAGCGTTTTCACAATATTTCTCAGAAAATTGACTTTTCCGATGATTTATTGCTTGGCGAGGATATAAAAAACTGGCTTTCATACGAGGATGGAATTCGTGATGGGCAAATCCGTTTTTACGCTTCAAAGCCTCAGTCATTTCTTACAACGCTGATTGGTGCGAATCTTAATTTTAAGCTTGTTTACGTGAAAGGCTTTCTGGAAAATGATTTCAGCAATGAAAATCAATATCTAGCGGAACTGGAGTTTGAATTCCGCGACCCGCGTGTTGTCGGAGCTGCCCAGGCTATGCTCGAGGTTGCATTCGGCCTGACAGATTCAAATGTGAAAAAAACATCTGAAACGCATCTGGTGGTTTCGGGAATCGAGATAAACAAGCGGCAGCTGTATAAAATCCTTGTGCTTTAGTTGAAAATGAAAAAGTTTTTGTTTTTTTGTGTTTCATTGATTTTTTTCTCTTGCGCGTCGTTCCGAGTTCCTGTTCCCGGCGAGTCTTCAGCGCGAAAAAATAATATTTTCGCTGAATATATGAATATTGCGGACGCCTACAATGATTTGGGAAAGTACGACAAAGCTATATCGTATTACAAAATGGCAAAGTCGAACAAGAATTTGCGGTGGACGGCGAACTACAAGCTTGCTCATGCCTACGCAATGAATAAAAACTGGGATGAGGCGTTGAAAATTTATCAGAAACTGTACAAGCGCGACCCGGAAAATGTTTCAATTCAAATGTCGATTGCGTATATTTATGCAATGGCTGGAAAACTTTCTGATTCGGAAAATATTTATTCTTCTCTGGTTGAAAAAAATCCTGAAAATTCCGATGTTCTTGTAAATTATATCAATGTTCTTTTCGCCATGGAAAAATATCCGGAGGCTGAGAAAAATCTTTCTGCGCTGAAGGAAAAATTTAAAGACAACGCAAATATTTCTTCCTTTGAAAAAAAACTTGAAGAGCTCAATTCTTCTGAGCCGGAAACTGATTCCGACGCGAAAACTGGCGAAAGCGGCGGCGCTGAAACTGCAGAATCTGAAAATTCGGATTCTGCGCAGAATCGATAAAAATCAATCTTGATTTAGTTTTTTGCACAAATTATTCAGAATCGTTTTCCGCTTTTTGTGAATTTTCAACAAATTCCCGGTATTTTTCCAGGTCAACGTGGAATCCTACAATTTTTGAGTCCGGATCGCTGTTCGCGTGGTTCAACGCTTCTTCTGCTTCGGAAAGAATTCTGTCCGCGGTTATCGTTCGGAGCGAGCGGCTTGAAATTCCTATTGCCAGGTTCTGCTCCTTAAAAAACGCCTTGATATTGTTTTCAATCAAAGCCGCCTTGTCTTCGGCATCGTCGATGTTTGTGTTTTCCTTTAAAAGTGCCAGAATCTGCGGCTTATAGTTGAAAATATTTTCTTTTCCATAGTTGTCGTCAAGGAATTTTTTGATGTCCGCAAATTTTTCTGAATCTTTTATTTCAATCAGCAGAACCGAAAAATCCTGTCCGTTTGAAGCTGCTTTTGTAAGCTCGAAATTTATTCTTTCGTTCAGGCTGGCTTCTCCTTCAAAAGAATTTCGAGCTTCCTGCATAATTTTGTGTTCATTGTAGTATGCTTCTGAATCATTTTCGTTTCCGCTGTCCTGGTTTTCGGTTTCAACGGAATCGGAATCAAATCCTGAGTCAGAGTTGGGAAGCTCAATTTCAGGCTCTTCTGAACTGCTTTCATTTTCCTGCTCAGAATTTGAATCTGAAAAATTCTCTGGAATTTCAGTTTCTTCCGGCTCCGGAATATTTTCCTGTGCAGAATCATCTTCAGCTGCGTTTTCAGCGTCTTGAATTCCGGTGTTTTCCTCTTCAATCTCAATTTCCTGCGGATTTTCGTCCGGAGTTGATTCTTCTGTTTCGGTTTCAGCTGGCACACCTTTTTTTGATTTTACAGAAATAAAAATCAGCACGCCGATTGTTGCTAAAGTCGCGCCTAGAATTATTATGAAACTTTGTCGTGCGGCATTGTAAATTACGGCTGGACGCAGAATGTAGAGCGCAAGTTTTAGTTCATACGTGTTTTCCTGTTCAACGATTGTTTTTGAAAAAATCTTTACGAGCTTCGTGGTCGAAACTTGCGAGCTTGTCTGTTCGTCCGGGTAGGCGATTAAAATTCTGTTGTTTTTTGTGTATTTTGCAGAATGAACTGTTTCCTCGCTGGAAAACATTTCTTTTTTCAGCTGTTCTGGATTTTTCTCCGCCTGGCTTGAGATTTCTTCAAATATTTTTTCCGCGCGTGGAAGTCCGTTTTTGTAGTCTACACGGATTGTGTTAAAAAAATAAAAAATCGAGCCTGCAAAAACTAATAATACTAAAATTGAAAAAAGAGTGATTCCGTTGTGTTTCATAATGTTAAATTATATCTTAGTATAAAGTTGAGTGCAAGTTTTGAATATTCAGAAAACGGAATGTTTTTAAGATTTTTTCCGCTGTTTTTCAGCCATGAGATGTAGGGAAGCAACGCAGTTTCAACTTCAGGTGAATTTTCAAATTTTTCTATTTTTGCAAGGAATTTTTTTGTGTCAAAAGGCTCGTTTTTTATTTCGATTTTTTTTCTGCTGAAATTTGAAATTTCAAAAATATCGTCACTTTTTTTTATTTCGCATGAATTTTTTCTGCACCAAAGGAAAAGATTTTCCTCATATTTTTTTAAAGTCTCTGAAGTTTTTTTTGTTTCAGAAACTTTCTGAAGCTCCGTTCTGAACATAATTCTTGAAAATTCATTTTCCGCCGTGCTGATTTTTGTCTGCCTTGAATAATTGATTTTGTCCAGGTAAGTTCCTTTCGCATACGGCTTGTTGTTTACGTAGCCAAAATCTGCGCCGAAAATTTCAATTTTTGAAAATCCGGCGGAACGCGCAAAATCCAGGGCGGCAATTGTTACAGTTCCGGAAGTTGAATCATTCTGCAAAAATGCGTTTCTGTTGAAAAAAGCCGCAAGCTGCTCGAACGGATGCGAAGAAACCGTGAATAAAATATTTTCTGTCTTTTTTGAAATTTTTTTTACGGTCGAATGATTCGCGCACAAGTCAAAAATGAACAGCGTTTCCGGAGCGATTTTTCCTGCAAAATGTGAATAGGAAATCATCTGCCCGTCGATTGAAACCACCGCATCGGCAATGATTTTTTCAGCGTTCAAGGTTCTGTACGCCGTGTCGGTCGCGATTATGTAAAATTGACTGCGTTTTTCCTTCAGAATTTCAATTTTTTTATCCAGAGAAGGACCGGCCGCGCAGATAACACAAGTTTTTTCAACTGGAAGATTGAATTTTTTCTCTTTGTCAGCGAATTTTAAATTTTTGAGGATATTCGCCTGCCAGATTTTTCCAAAATGCGCCTGAACCGAAAAATCCGCGGAAATTTTTGAAAGCGCGCCGTTTATTCTGTTTAATAGAAGATTTTTGTCAATTTCCAGAACCCAGCTGTTCACTGTAAAAACTGAAAAAGTTGAATATTTTGCCGGAAGATAAAATTTCTGGAGCGATTCCTCAAGGTTTGCCAAAGTGCAAATTTCTATTCTTCTGTTTAAAAGATTTTTTGTTCCGAATCGTTCCTCTAAAAATTCAATGTCCTCCTGGGAATTTTCCACAACAAGAATAAAAGATTCCGGAAATTTTTTGCGCAGTTCCAAAAGATGAAATCCGCCGCCAAGCCCTGTCACCAGAAAAAAATCGCTTTTTTCCGTGTTTTGAACAAGCTGCGCCGCCTCGCGCTCAGGATTATATTTTGAGTGGAATGATTTTCCGTCCAAAAAAAGAGGAATTTCTGTGCCGTTTTTCGCTTTTTCAATTTCTTTGTATATCATTTTAGCAGCTTTTCTATTTTTTCTATGAATTTTTTGTTTTTTTCGCAAATTTCGCTGAAAAAAGATTGTTTTTCTTCGGTGCTGTTTTTGTTTTTCAAGGCGAACATTTCTGCCGGAAAGAATTCTTCCAGCCATTCTTCGGTTTTTGAATTTTCCTCTGCGAATTTCCGGATTTCAGGAAAAATATTTTTGCCGACGCTGATTTTCTGCATTTTTTTCGCGTTTTCTGTTTTTTCATTTTCTAGTGGAATTTTTTCATTCTCATAAAAAAAATCGAAATTCACATCTTTCGCTGAATTCAAATTGTTCTTGAAAGGAAAATTTTCTGAAAGCCTGAAAACTCTGCCTTGAAAATTCCGCTTTGAATCAGAAAACCAGTTTTCGTAAATTTTCAGCGCATCCGAACTGAACTCAGATTTTGCCGCCCGGATTTCATTTCCGAAAATTTTATTGTCTTTTCTTGCGTTGAAAATTTCCAGGGAATTCGGCATTGTGTGCTGAAAACCTTTCGCGCTGTGCAGGTCAAGTCCGCAGACATAAATATTTTTTTCAGTCAGCTTCAGGGCAAGGCTCACGGCCGTTCCTGAAACAGTACCGTTTCTTTCAGCTTCTGGAAAAGTTAAATTCAGAAAATCTGCCATTTTTTTTGAAAAACCGTCGTTGTATTCCAGCAGAATTACTGGATTTCTTTTTAAAATGAATGAAGGGCAGGCGCTTTCCAATGCCAGCGCGACAGGAATTTCCGGAAATTTTTTTAGAATTTCAAGATGTTTTTTCGCCCAGAATCCGCCGTCTGTGGAAATTACAAAGTCCGGAATTATTTTTTGCCTTAAAAGCGCGGAAACTGCGGATGAAACGCCGATTAAAAAAAAACTGCTCCGGAATTTTTTCAGTTTTTCAAGGCTGTTTTCCAGGCTTCGACCGCTTGCCGCAATCACAACTGGAAGATTTGTCTTTTGAAGCGCGAAAATTTCCTTTGCGAATGCAAGATTTTTTATTGAATTCAAGAACCACCGCTTTGAAAAGCAAGTGTTTGTGGCCAGAATTGCCCTTGCGTATTCCGCCGCTGATTTTATTCCAGCCCAGGTTTTTGCGTTTTGCTCGGGAAACGCGTTTGCTGCCGGAATCCACTGCAGAAATGCGGTTTTCAAAATATTTTTTTCGCCGATCTTTTTTATGAGTTCCGAGCAGATTTCCTGCGGAGTTTCATTTTCTGAAACATAAACAGCGAAAGAAAATTCCTGGTTGAACTGGTCAAATTCATGTGAAAATCTTATTGCGGCAATTTTTGCGGATTTGAATTTTTCTTTTATTGCGGCGGCAGAATATGAAATGCACGGCTCGGTTATAACAATGTATTCAGGATTGTTTTGAATTTGTAGATTTGCCGCGAAAGTTTCCGCTTCTTTTTGAGGATTGTATTTTGAGTGCAGGAATTTTCCGTCAGCAGAGCAGGTTAGGCCGCCGTTTTTCGCCTTTTCAAACTGAATTTTTTTCATGGTGAAATAAAAAGGCTGCCAGAAATTTTTTGAAAAATTTTGGCAGCCCTGGAAATCTTATTTTATTTTGCTAATCCAAGTTCTGTGAAAAGCTTTTTGTAAGTAGTGAACTGCTCAGATTTTGCAAACTCCATGATTTTGTCTTCAGGAAGATTTTCAAGAAGCTGATCCATGTAAAGAAGCACAGATTTTACATCGTTTTTCAAATCGTCTGGAAGCTGTTTTGAGTCCGGAGCAGGCGCTTCGGCAGTTTCAGTTTCTGCTGGCGGAATATCTTCTTCCGGAACAGCAGTCTCTTCCGGCTCAACTGTTTCTGCGAGCTCAGGCTCCTCGTTTTCTGGGGCAACTTCCGGTTCTTCTTCTGCTTCCGGCTCTGGAATTGCTTCAGCCGGCTCAATTTCTTCTATTTCTTCTTTTGATTCATCATTCTGTTCATCTTCGTTCAGATAGTCAATGTTTTCCTCGGAAATGCTTTCGGAAACTTTCGGTTCTTCTGCAATAAGATCCTCGTAAATTTTGTTCGCTTCTTCTGAAGGCGACTCTTCCGCCTCTGGAATTTCTTCCGGTTCAGCCGGAGCCTCCGGCATTTCTGGAGCCGCGGCTTCAGTTTCATCCACAGAATTTATCAGGTCGGAATTTGAAGATTCAACAAGAATGTCGTCGAGCGGTTTTTCGCTTTCATCAGCAACTTCGTCAACTTTCGGAATTGAAATTTCTTCTTCCATATTTTTCATGTTGATTTCGTCAAGATCCGGATCTTCAAGTTTTTCGTCGTCGGAATTCATTGAAAGACCAGAATTCGGCTCTTCCGCAATGGTTTCAGCTTCATCAATAGTTCCGAAAGGCGCATCCTCGCTGAAATCATCTGCCGGTTCTGATGAAGGCTCGTTCTCTTCCTGAATTTCAGCGGCATTTTCCCCGGCTGGAATTTCTTCCGCTTCGGCTGGAGCAGTTTCTGCTGGTTCAGATTCGTCTGCCATTTCTGTTTTTTCCGCTTCGGTTTCAGTTTCCTGGGAATTTTCCAGGTCTTCATCTGGAAGCGCAACGCCGTCTTCAGAAGGCTCTTCCGCTGACTCAGTTATGTCGGCGGTGTTCATTATGTTTGAAAGCTCGTCGCCGGAAAGCGCGATTGTCTCGTCGCTGTCTGCGGCATCAAAGAATCCGGAGCTTTCCTTTTCATCGTTTTCCGGTTCGGCAGGAATTTCAGGCTCTGAAATTTCCTGCGCAGGAGTTTCCGTTTCGTCCGTTTCGGCAAAATCCGGCACGGAAGTTTCAGTTTTTTCCGGCTCCGGCTGAGTTTCCGCGTTGTTTTCCTTAAGATTCTGGAATTCATCCCTAAGAGAATTTATTTCATTTTTCAGCCCGGAAAGTTCCTTCATAATCATATCAAACATTGAGGAGTCAACTTTTGCGCTTCCGTTTGTTTCTTCCGCCGGCTTTTCTGTCTGGTCAGGAGTTTTTACTTCCTCAACTTTTGGCGCTTCCGCCGCGCTGTCGTCCTCGGTGATTGCAATGTCGTAGTCAACTGCTTTTTTCTTTGAGGCGTGAACGTCCTGCTTTACAGGAGTTTCTCCGGCATCGCTGTCAATTCCAAAGTCTGAAAGGTCAACTTCCTCGCTGTCAGCCTGGGAATTTACATTTGCGCCAGCTGCGACTGCGGTTGCGTCATCTGAATTTTCATCGATTCCAAAATCGTCAAGGGAAACTTCCTCGGTTGCAGAGTCAAGTCCAACCGCTGAAGGTTCCGCGGCTTTTGTTTCAGAACCATCGCTCTGCTCTGAGGAAATATTGTCAAACATATCGTCGTCCGCAAAGTCTGAAGAATTTTCGTCGTCTGCGGAAATATCTGTTTCTTCGGTTGGAACTTTGTCGTCCGGATTTTCTGTGAATGAAAGGTCGATGTCCAGCGGCTCGTCGTTTGCAATGTCATCTTCTTTTGTGCTGCTTGAAGAATCATCGAAAAAGTCGTCGAGAGAAATTTCATCTGAGCCGGAATTTCCTGAGCTTGGCGCGCCGGAACCTGCGTCTGAAAAATCTCCGTCCATAAAATCATCCAGGGAAAGCTCGCCGTCTTCAAAGGCTGGCGCATCTGAAGTTTCTTCCTTTGCGGCAGGTTTTTCTTCTTTTGGCTCAAACGCTTTGTTCGGGTCTTCAAATCCATCCGCGCCGATAAAATCATCCAGGGAAATTTCAGATTCTCCGGAATCGCCTGAATCTTCTGAATTCTGTTCCGGGCTTCCAAAGTCAGGCAGCTCATCCTTGAAAAAATCATCCGCACCGGCGGCAGGAATTTCTGCTTCCGGCTCGGAAACATCGCTTTTTATGTCTGAAACTTCTTCATCCGAGAGAGTAGAGTCATTGTCAGTCAATGTGTCAAAAGAAAGATCCTCTGGAATTACAGGTTCTTCAATAGAAACTTCATCAGCGTTTACCGCTGGTTCCGCGGCAGTTTCCTCTGTTATGCCGTTGTCATCTTTCGGCGGTCTTTTTACCCATACACCGTAACTGTCAATATTTTTTAAATCTTCTGTTGAATCACTCATAAAAGTTCCTCTCTATTTCAGATAATCTTACTGTGTTTTTATCGGCATAAAATGGTTAAAAATAAAGTATTATTTTGAAATATAATTTATTTTGTCTGCCAAAAAAACTTTCCCTCTTTATAAAAATATATTTTAACACACTTTTTGCATTCAGAAAATAAAAATATCATCCGAAAAAAATAATATGAAAATAAGAATTTTGTTCTCGCTTTTCGCAGGAACTCTTGCATATACGGTTTTATCTTTTGTTGCAGGAAACAACGGAGTTCTTGTCTATAATAAACTTGTTGAGCAGAAAAAAGCGATTGCCAGGCAGACGGAAGTGATTCAGAATATAAACAATGAGCTTAACCTTGAGTATTCCGCGCTTCTGCGTGACAAGGATGTGATTGC
The DNA here is from genome assembly GCA_934718065.1 of uncultured Treponema sp. Classification (GTDB taxonomy): domain Bacteria; phylum Spirochaetota; class Spirochaetia; order Treponematales; family Treponemataceae; genus Treponema_D. Next base: position 43,746 of record CAKUZR010000007.1, on the reverse strand, counting down.
CGCTTACGCCCGGAAGCTGGATTACGTAGGCGACGGTGAAAAACTTGTGAAAGTCAAAGGGCTTAAGCCTGCGCAGACGGAGCTTTACGACATAGGAACAATTCTGCGAAAAAAAAATATTCCGTTCATTTCTGAGAAAGCCTGCAAAGTCTGCGGACTAGTTTTTTTCGGTTTAACGCTGGTGCTTTCGGTTCTGATTGATTTGAACAGCGGAAAAATTTCTTTCGGCTTAAAAAACAAAGTTCTTGTAAAAGGAATCCCGGTTTATGATATTAAACAAATGTGACGAATCTTCTTTAAAAATCTGCGCGGAACTATTAAAGGAAAACAAAATTCTTATTCTTCCAACTGACACAGTCTATGGATTTTCCGGAGTTGTTGGAAAAACTGACGAAAAAATCAGAAAAATAAAGGGCAGGGAAGAAAACAAGCCTTTCATCCAGCTTGTTGGAAAGCCTGAAGATATTTTTCTTCTGACAGACGATGTTGTTCCTGAAAAGCTTTTGTCTCTGTGGCCAGGTCCGCTTACAATAATTGTGCACAAAAAACAAAATCCTGCTGAAACAGTCGCGGTCCGCTGTCCAGGCGACGAATGGCTCCGAAAACTCATCGCGGCCTGCGGAAGCCCTGTTTATTCAACCAGCGTGAACCGGAGCGGTTTTCCTGTTCTTTCAAAAATTTCAGAAATAAAGGACGAATTTGAAAAAGACGTTGATCTGATTGTCAGCGCGGGCGATTCTGAAAGCTCAGTTCCTTCAACAATTGTCCGGCTTGATGAAGGAAAAATTTCTGTTGTCCGAAAGGGCGCTCTGGATGTTGAAAAAATCCTGGGTTAGTTTTTAGTCCATTTTGAAGGAAGCTCTTTGCGCTCGATTCTGCCGTTTTCTGTCTGAACAAGAGTTTCGATTGTCCCGGAAAGAACGTCCGGCGATTCCATTTTGAAATTCCACTCGACAGGCTCAGCCTGCATCGCATTTTCCAGCGCTTTCTGCCTGTCAATCTCTGGAAAATATGAAGCGTTGTTTCCGCTTGTCTGGGAAATTTTTATGCTCTGCGTTCCGTCCGGCTCGTCGTTTATTTTTACAGAAATGTTCATCGGCGCGCCGTTCTTGAAAATCACAAATCCTCGTCCGCCGCGCATTATCACAATTTTGTTAAGATATTTTCCGTCGTTCCAGCTTCCGGCAAGGCTTTCAAAAGAGATTCTGCCGATTTTCTTTTCCGTGGAATTTTCACCGCTGTAATTTTTCGCAAGATTTTCAACGATTCCTCGCAGCGAAACTTTTGAGTCCATCAGTATTTTATAGTAGGAATTGTAGTTGCTGACGGCTGTTTTTGGCTCTTCGTAGCCGTGAATTTTCAGTGTCAGCCGCATTTCCCAGTCGTTCTGGCTGATTTTTGAAATAACCGCATAAAAATATCCGGTTTCAGGAATGTCCGACGCTGAAAAATCTGCCGCTCCGCTGAAAAAATCTTCTGAAAACGAGCTTTTCCGCTTGTCTTCAATGTTGTATTCAAGCTCCTTCAGCTGCGCAAGAAAAATATCCTCTGTCATTGAAAGCATATTTCTTTCAGTGTCTTTTGAAGCAATTCCGTAAAAATCAATCTGGCTGAGCTTCTGGCAAAAAGCTTCCGGAATAAAAAGAGACTGAAAAAATGCGATAATCAGAATCAGATTTTTTTTCACTGGCCAGTAATTCCTTTCCGGAATTCACGCTGCAAATCCCGGTTCACATCGCGTTCCTTTATTGTGGCCCGCTTGTCAAACTGTTTTTTTCCTTTGCAGACGCCCAAAGTTACTTTTACGCGCCCGTTTTTCAGGTAGAAATTTATAGGAATCAGCGTGTAGCCTTTCTGGTCTACTTTGCGCTCGATTTTTTTGATTTCCTGCTTGTGCAGAAGAAGTTTCTTGGGCCTGTCCGGATCGTGGTTAAAAACAGATGAGTACGAATATTCTGAAATGTGAAAATTCTTTATGAAAATTTCATTGTTGACTATTTCCGCAAATGCGTCCGGAAATGAAACCGCGCCTTCCTTGACAGATTTTACTTCTGTTCCCTGAAGTTCTATTCCGCATTCGTAAGTTTCTTCAATAAAATAGTCAAACCGGGCTTTTCTGTTCTCGGCAATAATTTTTTTATCTTCAGCCATAACTTGAATTATAGAGTATACTTAAATCGGTTGCAAGTTTTCCTTGATTCGTGATATTTTTAACTTATGAACAAAAAACTGTTTGAACTTTCGTATTCTGTGCGCAAGGACTTTGAAAAGAAAATTTCCTCGGTGCTATTTTTTGTGATTTGCATTTTTGTGGCCATAAATCTTTTTGTCGCTTTTGTAGCTTTTTCTGTGCGGATTGCTTCCGGCTCAATGGAGCCTGACAGCGGAAAAAACACGTGCATTCTTTTTTCACCGCTGAAACGGAATGTTGGAAGAGGCTCGGTTGTGCTGCTGGAGCCTCTGCAGAAATCAAACGATTCTTTTCTTTTTAAAGCCGCGGATTGCGTTGTAAGATTTTTTACGGCGCAGCAGTTTTCAATCGTTTCAAGCAGAAAAAATATGGGCGCGAACAGGCTCGTTCGCCGCGTTATAGGCGTTCCCGGCGATACAATTTATATGCGCGACTACGTTATGTACATAAAGCCCGCCGGCGAGGATTTTTTTCTTACGGAATTTGAGCTTGTGAAAAAGCCGTACAATGTTTCAATAAATGCTGCTCCTTCACTGTGGGATTCTTCTCTTGGAGTGTGCGGCTCGTTCGACCAGCTTACTCTTGGCGAAGACGAGTATTTTGTGCTCGGCGACTACAGAAATTCCTGCGTGGACTCGCGTTTCTTCGGAACAGTGGAAGGCAAGGACATTAAGGCCGGCGCGCTGGTTTCTTATTTTCCATTGAACAAGATAAGAATTTATTTCTGACCGTGAAAACTTCGCTTTATATTCATATTCCGTTCTGCAAGTCAAAATGTTCCTACTGCGATTTTTTCAGCGTGGCGTGCGGTGAACGGAAAATTCCCGGCGAATATATTTCCGCGCTCTGCAATGAAATAAAAATCCGCAAGGCTGAAAACGAAATTGATTCAATTGAAACCGTTTATATCGGCGGCGGAACTCCGAGCCTTCTGGAGCCGGAACAGCTTTCTTCCATTATGAATGAAATTTTCCGCGGACTGAAAAAAATCCCGGAAGAAATCACGGTTGAGGCGAATCCGGATGATATTTCAGAAAATTTGCTGGAAAATTTTTATTCACTTGGCGTAACAAGGCTTTCGTGCGGAATTCAGTCTTTCAATGATTCCGCCCTGAAAAACGCGAACCGCCGCGGAACCGGAAAAATTGTCCTGGACGCGCTCGTCCAGATAAAAAAATGCTGGAAAGGCGTTTTTTCCGCGGATTTGATTTCCGGGCTTCCAAAAGAAGATTCCGAATCATTTTTAAAAACTTTGGAAGGACTTCTGGAATTTCATCCTGAGCATATTTCAATGTATTCGCTCACAATTGAAGAAGAAACGCCTTTCGGAAAATCCCTGGGGGACGGTTCGCTTCAGTATGATTTTGAAGAGGCGGACAAAATCTGGCTTTCCGGAAAAGATTTTCTTCTGGAAAAAGGCTATTCTCATTACGAAGTTTCAAATTTCTGTCTTCCGGGATTTGAATGCAGGCATAATCTGGTTTACTGGAACCAAGGTGATTACATCGGATGCGGCGCTGGCGGCACAGGAACTTTCTACGGAAAAAACGCCTTGCGCTTTACAAATGCCGCTGACATTGAAAAATATATTTCATTCTGGAAAAATGCCGTTTCTTCAAAAGGCGCGCCGGGCGAGGCGGAGCGGCTTTCCGCGGAAATTCAGTCGTTCGAGTTTTTTATGATGGGGCTCCGGACTTTGCGCGGCGTTTCCCGCGAGGAATACAAAAAACGCTTTTTCACAGATTTTCCGGAAAAATTCACCGCTGCGTTCAGCCGCTGGAAGAAGGAAGGGCTTTGCCGCGTTGAAGAGGCTTCCGCCAGCCATTTCTATTCCTTGAATGAAAATGGAATTCTTTTTCTGAACCGCTTTCTTGAGGAAATAATCTAGCTTTCTGAGAATTTTTCGGTTCCGGTTCCGCCGTTTTTGTCAAAGCAGTAGCCTTGCCCGAAAACTGTTTTTATAAAAGCCGGTTTCGACGGATTTTCCTCAATTTTTTTTCTTAAGCGCTGGATGTAAACTGCTACGGCTGTGATGTCTCCGAATTTTGTTTTCCAGACATTTTTGTAAATTTGCTCCGCCGAAAGAATTTTTCCGTCGTTTTCCGCCATGTATTCAAGAATTTTGTATTCTTTTTCAGAAATCGGAATTTTTGTGTTTCCTTTTTTAATGACATTTCCGTCCGTCAGCAGGGAATATTCTCCGAATTTTATGCAGTTTTCTGTTTCTGAAGAAATTTTTGCCCGCCTAAGATGGGCTTTAACGTGCGCGACAAGAATTTCCGGTGAAAAAGGCATTTCAAGAAAATCATCTGCGCCTAGCGCAAAGCCGTTTATTATTTCCTGCTCGCCGCATGGCTCTGAAACAACGATTGCCGGCGCGTTCGATTTGTATTCTTCCCTTGTTTTTTTTATGAGGTCAGAGCCGTTTTCCTTTATAAAATTTCTGGTCAAAATAAATAAATCTGGTGAATTTCCAGTTTTCAGCTTGTTGAAAAACTCCTCCGCATCCGCAAAAGTCTCCGCCTCAAAATTTGCGTTCTCCAGGTAAAACTGGATTGAATTTTTTTCTTTTCTGGCTGTTTCACCGATAAAAATCATTTTTTTAAATTTCCTGCTTTTTAACTGAATTCAATTTTACCACGGATATTTAAAAATGGAATTTTTTTCTTTAAAAAGAATGGCGAATCAGCAAAAAAAATTAAAAGTTGAATAAAATGCGGCCGTTAAATATAATAAAATATAAAAATAGTCTTGACGATATTTGTTTTGCAAAGGAAAATACTATCAATGATTGAAGTTATGCGTCTGGATGGAAAAATTTACTGGGTGAATCCGCACATGATTGAAAGCATGGAGTCGAATCCTGATTTGACTTTGACAATGCTGTCTGGAAAAAAAATTGTCGTAAAAAACCCTCCGTCAGAGATAATAGAAAAAATCATTGAATATAGAAAAAAAATCGGTATTGATAACCAAGAGGTTCTGTAAATGGATATAGCGACAATAATTGGTTTTGTTGGTGGCGCGGCTTGTATTGTAATGTCTGTATTGACATCAGGCGGTACTTTGGGCGGAATTATTGATATTCCGTCTGTTTTCATGACTGTAGGCGGTTCTTACGCCGCGATTTTTATTATGTCGCCTTTGTCCAAGGCTATCGGTCTTTTTAAAATTATTGGAAAATGTTTTAAAGTTCCGGATTTTGGTGAAAAAACGCTTATCTCAAAGCTGATGGATCTTTCAAACAAAGCCCGCCGCGAAGGTATTCTTGCCCTGGAAGACGGACTTGACGATCTTGACGACGCTTTTATGCGCAACGGTCTGCGCCTTGTTGTTGACGGAACAGACGGAAACGTAATCCGCACAATCATGGAAAATGAAATGAGCCAGTGCGAGGCACGCCACATGGAATGGGTAAACGTAATGAACCAGTGGGCGGGTTTTGCTCCAGGTTTCGGAATGATGGGAACGGTTCTTGGTCTTATTGGTATGTTGAACAACCTTGAGGATAAATCTTCCCTTGGACCTAACATGGCGGTCGCCCTTATTACAACTCTTTACGGATCTATGATGGCGAACTGGCTTCTTGTTCCTCTCGGACAGAATCTTATCAACCAGAATTCAATGGAAATGCGCGCCAAGGAAATGGTTATCGAGGGCGTTCTTGCAATTCAGGCCGGTGAAAATCCTAGAATCATGGGGCAGAAGCTTCTTACTTATCTTGATCCGGTTACACGAAAATCAATAGAAGCGGATATTCTAAAAGACTAAGGATTCAAAATGGCAAAGGAAAAAAAAGAACCTGAAAAACCGTCAACCGCCTGGCAGGGCACTTATGGTGATATGATTACCCTTATGCTCTGCTTCTTTGTTATGCTCTACAATCCTTCAGAAGTGGACGTCACTCAGCTTGCGACAATTACCCAGTCTCTTCAGATGAATGAAACTGAATCCGTGAACGGCGGAATGTCTTTGTCTACAGGAAAACTTTCTGACCTTGGAAACACAATAAATTCTCTTCCTGCCATTGAAAAAGGAAAATCCCTTGGACTTGCAAAGAAAAAGGCTGTGTCGCTTTTTGCGCCGGACATAAAATCCAACAAAATAACGATTACAAGCGATGAGCGCGGACTTGTTATTTCTCTTGCCGCTGACAATTTTTTTGCGGAAGGAAGCGCAGACTTAAATATAGAAGAAACCCGCGATTCTCTGCTGCGTCTTTCTGATTTTTTCAAGGATCCGGAGCTTAAGAACAGGAAATTCCGGATTGAAGGCCACACCGACAATACGCCGGTTCAGGAAAATTCAAAATTTCTTAGCAATTGGGAGCTTTCCGCGGCGCGCTCAATGAACGTTCTTCATTATCTTGCGGATTACGGAGTTGACGAAAACCGTTTCTCTGTTGCCGGATATGCGGACACTCAGCCTAAATTTTCAAACGATACGCCGGAGGGCAGGGCATATAATCGCCGTGTGGATATAATTATCCTAGACGAGGGACATTTTTAAGTGTATACTTTTAGATATATCTTTTAAAATTTATGCGGAAAGCATTTTTTTTTCTGGGAGGAAAGATGGCAGACGACGGACTTGACGGTTTGGATGAAGGCTCGGACTCATCTGCTCCGGCGAAAGGCAGCAAAGTTGGCGGTCTTTTTAATTCGCTTTTAAAATGGATAGCAATTGCGCTTGGCGCGATAATTCTGATTGTTGTAATTGTGGTTGTTACAGTTCGGATTATAAACAATAACAAGCCTTCAAATGCTGGAATTTCTTTTCCTGTTTCTGATGAATATCAGGTTCAGCGTGAAATTCTTGACTGGTACACGTCGTTGGGCGCAATCAGAACAAAAACCAGCGATGATATTCCGGCAAGCGTTGTTGTTGACATTGCTCTTGGATATAAAAAAGACGACAAGGCCTGTTCAACAGAAATTACTCAAAGAAGTATTGAATTAAAAGACTTTTTGCGCCGATACTTTACACAGAAGACAATTGCTGAGCTTCGTCCTCAGAATGAGCAGAAACTTAAGATTGAGTTGCGGAATGAAATAAACGACGAAATTTTAAGTTCCTCGAAAATAAAGGATATTTCTTTTCTTCAGCTTGATGTTCTTGAACAGTAACTGCTGAAAGTTTTAAGGTGGAAGGCAGATGACAGAAGTTTTGTCACAGGATGAAATTGACCAGCTCTTGACGGCTATCAGCTCAGGTGATTCTGACGCCGATGACTTCAAGCCGGTCAGCGATACCCGCAAAATAAAAATTTATGATTTCAAGCGTCCTGACAAATTCTCAAAGGAACAGCTGCGAACGGTTTCGAATATGCACGAAACCTTTGCGCGTCTTACAACAACATCTCTTTCCGCGCAGCTGCGTTCTCTGGTCCACGTTCATGTTGCTTCTGTAGACCAGCTTACTTACGAGGAATTTATCCGTTCAATTCCTACGCCTACAACTTTGGCGGTTGTGAATATGGATCCTCTGAAAGGAAATGCAGTCCTTGAAATTGACCCGGCGATTACTTTCTGCATGATTGACCGTCTTTTTGGCGGACGCGGAGTTACTGCCACGAACAAAAACCGCGACCTTACGGATATTGAGCAGTCGGTAATGGAAGGAATTATTGTCCGCATCCTTGCGAATATGCGCGAGGCATGGACTCAGGTTATTGACCTTCGCCCTAGGCTTGCCCAGATTGAGACGAACCCGCAGTTTGCCCAGATTGTTCCGCCGTCGGAAATGGTCGTTCTTATTACTCTTGAAACAAAGGTTGGGGATGAGGAAGGAATGATGAACTTCTGTATTCCTTACATAACCATAGAGCCTATAATCTCAAAGCTGTCCTCTCAGTTCTGGTTCTCTTCCGTAAGAAGAAGCTCTACAACGCAGTATCTTGGAACCTTGAAGGAAAAGCTTTCTTCTGTCGATATGGAAGTTGTGGCGGAAGTTGGCTCGATTAATTTGCCCGTCAGAGATGTGCTGGCATTGAAAGTTGGAGATGTTGTCCGTCTTTCCAATACAAAAGTCGGCGAACCGTTTACTTTAAGTGTTGGAAACAAGAAAAAGTTTTATTGTCAGCCTGGAATTGTCGGAAAAAAAATGGCGGTTCAGGTTACAGGTAAGATTGAAGATGTTGCTGCAGATGATTTTGAAGAACTTTCTGTAGAAGGAGATGATACATTATGAGTGATGGTGCTATTTCCCAGGATGAAATTGACGCTTTGCTTTCAGGAGTTTCTGTTGACGGGTTGAATTCATCCGGTCATGTAAGCGGAGGCCCTGCAGTTCATATTGATGCAAAAACTTTAACGACTTTTGCCGGTGATTTAAGCGCTCCTTTTGTAGAAAAATTGAATTCAATGACTGGCGCGAATTTTACTGGCGGAACTCCGTCTGTTGAGATTCTGGACCGCGACGGGCTTCTGGCAAAAATTCCGGAAATTGTTGTTTCAGTTACTTCTGATTTTTCTTCAGGGATGGCTGGCGAGCATCTTTATCTGCTTGCGCCTGAATTTGCCCAGAAAATTGTAAATCTCATTACAAAAGAAGAAAATGCTGATTTTGATGATATGGCGCTGAACTGCATTTCGGAAGTTATTGCGATGCATTCCGGAACTGAAATCCAGGAGCTTGACAAAACTGGAAAATTTCCGGGACTTGCCTCGAATCCTCCGGAAGCGGCGAACAGCCCTAAGGCGATGCTCCGCATTCCGCAGAATAAATTTCCTTTGATCAGCTATCCAATTTCTTTGGATGGCCAGAATTACACATTGTGGGAATGTCTTGGCGGTGAAGTCGGCGAGCAGATTTGCAAGGCTTACGGTGCAAACGACGCTGCTGAGCTGGAGAGCCTTTCGGCTTCAGATGCTTCTGTGCCTAACGGAATGAACGCCGGCCAGATGAACAATATGCAGCCGCAGATGAACATGGGCATGAACCAGATGGGAATGCAGCAGATGCAGATGCCTATGGGACAGAACATGAATCAGATGGCTATGCAGCCTCAGATGAATATGGGCATGAACCAGATGAACATGGGGATGCCTCAGATGGGAATGCAGCAGATGCCGGTTGGTCAGAATATGGGCATGAATATGCCTAATGTACAGACTCTTCAGTATCCAAATCTTCAGGGCTCGAACGTTCCTGGTGAACAAGGAAATATCAGTCTTATCATGGATGTTTACATGGAAATGACTGTAGAGCTTGGCCGCACAAAGAAACAGATAAAGGAAATTCTGGGCATGGGCGAAGGAACTATCATTGAGCTTGATAAGCTTGCCGGTGAGCCTGTTGATATTCTTGTGAACCACAAACCGATTGCGAAAGGCGAGGTTGTTGTCATCGATGAAAATTTCGGTGTCCGCGTAACAGAAATTCTTTCGCCTTTGGAACGGGTTTCAGATTTGCATTAAAGCGCGTAAATAGATATTTTTCGATTTTTCAGGGTGGGGAAAATTGTTTAAAAAGAATCTCGTAGTATTTTTGTTAATTCTTGTTTGCTCTGTTTTTTCGGTGGCGGCGCAGCAAAACGCTTCTGCTGAAGAAACTCAGGTTATTGAGCAGCCGCTGAACACTTTTGATGAGTCTTCAGTTCTTCTTGGAGAAAGCCGGCAGAACCAGGCTCCGGGCGGAAGCGGCAGTTCTTCGTTTTTTCTTCTTTTAAGAATGGTTTTGTTTCTTCTGATTGTTGTTGCCTGCATTTTTCTTGTTTTCAAATTCATGAAGAAAACTATGGCTGTTCCGGACAACGATGATATGTTCATGCGCATCGTTTCTTCCGTGAATATTTCGCCTTCAAAGTCAGTTCAGATTGTTACTCTGACAGATAAATATGCGTTTATGATTGGCGTTTCCGATGATTCTGTTAATCTTATAAGCCAGATTGACGATCCGGAGCTTATCCAGGCGATGAATCTTTATTCGGACAAGCAGAAGAAAAAGAGCAAGCCTAAGAATTTTGCGGATATTCTTGATATTTTCATGCCGAACGGCCCGCGGGATTCTGAAAATGCTATGTCCGGCGAAAAAAACAAGATTACAGATTTGCTTGAAAAACAGCGAAATAAATTCAACGGCGGCAAATAAAATGAAATCAATTGCCAGAAAAATCTTGACGTTTGCGGCTGTCTTTTTGCTTGCAGGAAATTTTGTGTTTTCTCAGTCTTCGTTTCCTCAGGGCTCTGCGCGCGGAAACACGGAGATGAACAGAAATATCCGTCCGGCGGAAATTCCAAACGTTTCAATAAATGTTACCGAGCCTAGAACTGGAAGGGAAGTCGCTTTTTCTGTGCGCCTGCTGGTTTTGCTTACGGTTCTGAGCCTTGCGCCTAGCATTCTGATTCTTGTGACTTGTTTCCTCAGATTTTCAATTGTCCTTGACTTTATAAAAAGAGCACTTTCTTTGCAGCAGGTTCCTCCTACGGCGGTTTTGAACGGAATCGCATTTTTTATGACGATTTTTGTGATGTGGCCAACGTTCACGCAGATGTATGAAAAAGCCTTCAAGCCGCTTTCGGACGGCAGCATTGAAATTTCAGAGGCTTACCACGAGGCGGAGGCTCCAATTCGGCAGTTCATGTACACACAGATGGCTGGCGACACGAGCTATATTTCAGTTTTTATGAACATGGCCAAACTTGACCGCCCTGACACTCTGGCGGATGTTCCGACTTACGTGCTTGTGCCGTCTTATATTCTGCACGAGCTTACCGTCGCGTTCAAAATCGGTGTGATTCTTTATATTCCGTTTATAATAATTGATATGGTAGTGGCAAGCATTCTTATGTCCATGGGAATGATGATGCTTCCGCCGGTTCAAATTTCCATGCCTTTCAAGCTTATGCTTTTTGTTCTGGTTGACGGATGGGGACTTTTGACAACCCAGCTGTTCAATTCGGTTATTCATTAGCTTTTTTTCAGGAGGTAAGTTTTGTCTATTGGTCAGATTGTAAGCCTTATGCGCGGAAGCGTTGTTCAGATTCTTCTGCTGATTGCGCCTCCTTTGGGAGTTGCCCTTGTAATCGGTCTGATTGTGGCGATTTTTCAGGCCGTGACTTCAATTCAGGAGCAGACTTTGACTTTTCTTCCGAAGCTTGTGGGAATTCTTCTGGTGATTTCGCTTCTGAGCGGCTGGATGTTTTCGGATTTAAGGAATTATACGGTTTCGCTTTTTCAGATGATTCCGGAAATCGCAAAATAAATTCTTATGAATGTGCTTGATGAGATTGTGAATTCCGCGCCTGTTTTTCTTCTTGTTGCCGCAAGGTGCGCGGGACTGGTTTTTACATTGCCGCTTTTTTCGATGAGGACTGTTTCCCGGACTGCAAAAATTGCCCTGATTGGCTATATGTCCTATTTGATGATGGGTTTTGCGGATTTTTCCGCGTATTCGGCGTGGATTCAGGGCGACGGCGCATTCAGCATGGAGTATGCTCTTCTTTTGGTTGGCGAGGCTCTGATCGGCGTTATAATTGGCTTTTATGTCTCGATAATTTTCGCGGCGTTCAGCACGGCGGCGCAGTTTTTTGCCTTTCAGATGGGATTTTCTGCGGCCGCGGTCTACGATTCTCTGAGCCAGGTTGAAAATCCGCTTCTCGGCCAGTTTTTTAATTTTGCGGCGATTCTTATTTTTCTGCAGGACCACTGGTTTCAGAAGATTTTTCTGACCGGGCTGCGGCAGACTTTTGTTTCGCTGAATGTTTTTTCTCTTGTTGACGGAAGGGAATCCATTTTGAAATTTCTTCTGAAGGGGCTTTCAAATCTTTTTGCGGATGCTTTTGTGATTGCGCTCCCGATTATGGGAACTCTTGTGCTGATTTCGGTTTGCACAGGACTGCTTTCCAAGGCGGCTCCGCAGATGAATCTTATGAGCGAAGGCTTTCCGGTTATGATTCTGCTTTCGTTTCTTCTGATTGTGATGATTTTCCAGCCTCTGTGCGATTTTTTCCTGCGTTCATTCAACACGGGGCTGAACGAGCTTATCAGGGTGCTTAGTCTTGCCGGAGGGCAGAAATGAGTTTTGACCAGATTGACCTTCAGTGGTTTGCGGCGGAAGACGAAGGACGGACAGAAGAACCGTCGGAGTACAAGCTCCGCAAGGCGCGCGAGGAAGGCCGGATTGCAAAAAGCTCGGAGCTTAACAGCTCAATTGTGTTTTTTTTCGTGCTGATGACATTTTTTGTTCTTGCAAAGCGAGTTCTTATTGAATGTGCGGACGTGATGCAGTTTTTTTTTAACAGCATAAATGACAGCGACGTGAAAAAAGCGGCTTATTTTTATATTTTTGCTGAAAAATTTGTGAAAATTGTGGTTCCTGTAGCTTTGACCGGAATTGTTTTCGGAATTCTTGGAAATATAATCCAGAACAAAGGCTTTATTTTTTCAACAAAGGCGATTGAGCCGAAATTTTCAAAGATTGTTCCGAATTTCGGGCAGTATTTTAAGAACACGCTTTTTTCGTTCAAGGGAATTTTCAATATTTTAAAGTCGATTGGAAAGGTTTTTCTGATTATCGCGATTTCGTTTTTTTTAATCAGAAAAGATATTCCGGTCCTTCTGATGGAAATCCAGAACAAAAGCATTGTGCAGGCGGTTTTCAGCATTTCCAGGATGATTGGAACGATTCTTGCGGTTACGGCGGTTCTTTTCGTTCTGATTGCGATTCCGGACTATTTTGTGCAGAAAAGGGAATTCATGGAATCCATGAAGATGACAAAATTCGAGGTTAAGCAGGAATACAAGGAGATGGAAGGCGATCCGGAGGTGAAGTCCAGAATCCGGCAGCGCGCTATCCAGATGGCCCGGCAGAATATTCCGAAAGCTGTCAGTGAATCCGATGTTGTAATCACGAACCCTACGCATTTTGCGGTTTCACTGAAGTTTGACTCGGAAGTTGCGCCTGCTCCGCAGGTTACGGCGAAAGGCGAGGATGAGCTTGCGCTTATGATGAGGCGGATTGCCGCGGAAAATTCTGTTCCGGTTGTTGAAAACAGACCTATGGCCCGTGAACTCTATACAAGAACTGAGGTTGGTGATATAATACCAGAAGATTATTTTCGAGTGATAGCGCAAATTTACGCAGAAGTTGTAAAATTTACTCCTAAGAAATGATGAGTAATTTGCTGGGTGGGGACTTATGGCAAACGAAAATGGCAGGGGAAAGGTATTAACTTTCATTAGAACCAACATGATTGGAATTTTTGCAATCGTCGCGGTTCTTATGCTCATTATTCCTATTCCAAAAGTATTTATAGATTTTCTCATGATTATAAATCTGGCGCTGGCGCTTTTGGTGCTTCTTACGGTTGTGTATACACCGCGCGCTTCGGATTTGTCGTCCTTTCCGCAGATAATTCTTTTCATCACATTGTTCGGGCTTGGAATAAATATTTCTTCAACAAGGCTGATTCTTTCCGCCGAGGGAAACAATGTCAACGCGCTTGCGAAAACTCAGAGTGCGATGGTTCAGGCGTTCGCCGATATTGTGGCTGGAAACAGTCTTGTAATCGGTTTTGTTATTTTTATAATTCTTATTGTTGTTCAGGTTGTTGTAATCACAAAGGGTGCCGGCCGTGTTTCAGAAGTTGCGGCAAGGTTCACTCTTGATTCAATGCAGGTCAAGCAGCTTGATATTGACAACCAGCTTTCAAACGGCTACATAACGGAGGAGGAGGCTAACCGCCAGAAGGAGCAGCTCCGCCGGGACATTGATTTTTATTCAAATATGGACGGTTCATCCAAATTTGTTTCAGGAAACGTTAAGGCTGGAATTGTAATCACTGTCATAAATCTTGTGGGCGGATTCATTGTGGGAATGGTTTACCGCCATCTTTCGTTCACGGAAGCGCTGGAAGTGTACACGCGCCTTACAATTGGTGACGGTCTGCTTAGCCAGATGCCGTCGCTCATGCTTTCTTTTGCAACAGGTATTCTTGTTACTGCTGACAAGTCCGCTGACACTTTGGGCGAAAAAGTTATAAAGGAATTTTCAATTGACGGAACAATCTATGAAATAATCGGCGGAGTTCTTGCCGTTATGGGAATAGTTTTCCGGCATGGAACACAGTTTCTTCTTGTGCCTACTGGCGCCGCGTTTTTTTACTACGGATATATGCTTTCCCGTCAGAAAGCAAAGGAGAAAGCTCTTGAGGCGCAGAAAAAGGCTGAAGCCGCAAGCGGGAAAAAAGCCCAGGGAAATCCTGAGCAGGAGGCTGTCGCACCGCTTGATCCTTTGTGCCTGGAAATTGGTTTTGCGCTGATTCCGCTTGTTGACCAGGAGAAAGGGGCTGAGCTTGTGGAGCGAATCTCCAGAATCCGAAGGGAAGCCGCTCTTGACATGGGGCTCCCCGTTCCAAAAATCCGCATTGTTGACAACATGAACCTTGAGCCTAATGAATATTGCTTTAAAATCCGCGGAATTCCTGCCGGACGAAGCCAGGTTCGGCTTGGCTATTACATGTGCATGAACACAGGCGCGGTTACAGAAGAGCTGAAGGGCGAGCCTACAAAAGATCCTGCGTTCGGAATGCCTGCAATCTGGCTTCCGGAAGACCAGCGGGCAGACGCGGAGCAGGCCGGGTACACAGTTGTTGACGCTCCAACAATCATCGCGACTCATCTTACGGAAATTATTAAAAACAACGCCGCTGATATTCTTGGGCGTCAGGAAGTCAATCTTATTCTTGAGCAGACGAAGAAAGACAACCAGATTATTGTTGACGAAGTTCTTTCCGGCGACCATAAATTTTCAATTGGAGAAATCGAAAAAATCCTGCGCGGACTTCTTAAGGAAAAAGTTTCAATCCGCAATATGGTTACAATCCTTGAGGCTGTTTCAAACAGCGGACTGTACACACGCGTTACATGGAAACTGATTGATGCGGTTCGTGTCGCTCTTGGAAGCCAGATTTGTCTTCAGTATGCTGACAACGACGGAAAGCTCAGGCTTATAAATTTGAGCCAGGGCTGGTGCGAGCTTCTGTTCAGCCATGCCCAGTATCCGGATGACGGTTCAGGTCCGATTCTGGCGCTTGACCCGGCTGACAACAGAAAATGGATTAATGCGGTGAGCAACACCATAAAGAATGTGAGCGTCATGGGCTATATGCCGATAATTCTTTGCCCTGGCTCGATAAGAATGCTTGTCCATGATTCAATTGAAATTGAAATGCCTGGCGTTGTAGTTCTTGCGGCGGAAGAAGTTAATGCGGCAAGAAACAATATCGCTGTTGAAGTTCTTGGCGAAATAGCTTACGAGGAATAAATTGATATGATGGAACGAAATATAAATGAGCCTGCACAGACAATTTATGCGAAAAGCATGCAGGAAGCAAAGGAAAAACTTTTCCGTAAATATCAAAATGACTATGAAATAATAAACAAAAAGCAGGTTTTGAAGAGCCGCTGGTGCGGACTTTTTAACGAGGAAGGCGTGGAAGTTACATATATCGTAAAGCACCATGAAAATTTGTCGCCTTCGTATGCTTCAGATGTTGATTCTTTTATGCGCAACAAGGACAGTTTTCTGCGTTCAATGGCGATGCAGTCTCTTGATCCCAGCTTGAATGCTCCTGCCGCGACAGTTGTTCCGCATTCCCAGGCAAACAGCGCCCAGCTTTCTGAAATAAAAAAGACTCTTGATGAGCTGAAAAATTCCATCAGCCAGGCAAAATCCGCGCCGGTTTCCGGAAATGAAACTCATCCTTCAATAGAAATGATTCAGAATCTTCTTGCGGACAATGATTTTTCAATTTCATACTGCCGGCATATCACCGACAAGCTGAAGTCGCTTTCCCTGGAGCAGCTGGAAGATACGGATTACGTTCAGCGCGCGGTCATAGACTGGATTGGCGAGTCGATAAATATCGCGCCGGAAAAAGTTCATAGAAATCCTCATGTTGTGATTATTGTCGGGCCGACAGGCGTTGGAAAAACAACAACTCTTGTAAAACTCGCCGCGCAGTATGTAATGGCGGCAAAAAAACAGGAGCGGAAAGTTGAGCTTTGCTTTATAACAACAGACACAATGCGCGTCGGCGCACAGGAGCAGCTTTCAAAATTCGGAAGTCTTTTTAATCTTCAGGTTTTAAAGGCTGAAAACGCTGGTGACGTCCAGAAAATCTACGAGGATGTTAAAGACCACGTTGATGCGATTTTTATAGACACGAGCGGCTACAGCCCGAATGATTCAGCGCATATCGGCGCAATGAAGGAAACGCTTGATGTTCCGGGGATGAATCCGGATGTTTACCTTGCGGTCATGGCTTCAACAAAATCAAGAGATTTGGTAAATATCATGCGAAATTATGAGCCTTTTGGCTATAATTCTGTTATAATTACTAAGTGTGATGAATCAAACCAGTACGGAAATGTTATTTCTGTAATCTGGGAGAAAAATAAAAACATTTCATATCTTACAACCGGACAGAAAGCGGCTGGCTGCATAGAAAAAGCGAATGTTTTGTATTTTTTAATCCGGATGATGGGTTTCAAAGTTGATAGAATTCATATAGAAGATAAATTTGGAGTTAAATAAGTATGGAAGAACAGGCAGAAGATTTGCGTGAACTTTTGAGCGGAGGTTTGGCTGAACCTAAAAATTCATTTGACGGAAATTCCGCTGAAAAAAATCATAAGACTCGGATAATCGCTATCACAAGCGGAAAAGGCGGCGTTGGAAAAACAAATATTTCTGTGAATATGGCGATTGCATACGCTCAGCTTGGAAAAAAAGTCATTCTGATTGACGGCGACCTTGGAATGGCGAACGTCAATGTCCTGCTGAATGTGGTTCCGCAGTATAATCTTATGCATGTGATAAACAAGAAAAAGACAATGAAGGAAATTATTCTGGACACGGAATTCGGAATAAAATTCATTGCCGGCGCGAACGGATTTTCAAAAATTGCGAATTTGAGCAAGGAAGAGCTTGAGTATTTCGCAAAGCAGTTCAGCACGCTTGGAAACGCGGATATCATCATAATCGACACAGGCGCGGGAATTGCGAACAATGTTCTTCAGTTTGTAGCCGCCGCGGATGAGGTTTACGTTGTGACAACTCCAGAGCCTACCGCAATCACAGACGCTTACGGAATCATAAAAATAATCACAACAGAAATTGTTGACCGCACAGTGAATTTAAAGCTTCTTGTGAACCGTGTTCATTCCGCGGATGAAGGAAAACGCATTTCTGACAGAATTATTACTATTGTAGGCCAGTTCCTTGGCTACAAAGTTGATTATATCGGCTATGTTTACGACGATCCTATTGTTCAGGCTTCTGTTATCAGGCAGAAACCGTTCATTGTTGTGAATCCGACTTGCAAGCCTTCTGTCTGCCTGAAGCACATTGTAGGCAGAATTGAAAAAACAGGAGATTCCGGAAATGAAGGCGTTTCTTCGTTCCTTAAGAAATTTCTTGGCAAAAAGTCGAAATAAAAGTTGCGGAAAACTTTTTCTGTCTTTTTGTTCGTAATTGATATATAATTATATTGTTTTTTTAGCATATTTTGTGTTTTTAATTTTCTGAATGGGAGGTGGAAAATGAAAAATTTAAAATTCATTGCGGCTTTTTCTATTTTTGGTTTTCTGCTTTCTATTTTTTCAAGTTTTCATACTGTCGCAAGGTCAGCCGGCTCGCGTTTTCTTATTGCTTTCTGTTTTGCGCTTGGATTCGGCGCGCTTGCCGCGGCTATTCAGTTTTTGGGAAAGAAATTTATTTTTGCGGAAACTTCCGGGGATTTTTCTGAGGCGGGAAATAAATCTTCAAATTCGGCGAACGCTTCTTCCGGAACTCATCCTGTGGATATTGTTGTTCAGGACGAGGAGCTTCCTGCTGAGGACGGCGGCCCGCAGTTTTTTGTGGGCTCGAACCACCAGATGCTGAACAAGGAAGATTTGCAGGATGTGAAGAAAAATGACACTGAGCCGCAGAAAACTGTTCCAGAAAAAGCGTCTGAAATTGCTCCCGGCGCGCAAAATTCTGCGGCGGAGCAGGTGAAGGGCGAAAATTCTTCTTCCGGGAACAGCGGTTTTGTTCCTTTGAATTTTGCTGAAAGCCCGGCGAATATTTCCAGCGTTGAGTCAAAATCAATGGACGAGCTGAAATCTGATGAAAAATCTGCAAGGGCGGAGCAAATTCCTTCCTTTGAAAATAATTCTGAAAATGATTCTGAAACTCTTGACGTTCTGCCGGACTTGGAAACTATTTCCGATGTTTCGCAGCCGTCTGTTTCATCGGAAAATTCTGGTTTTTCTGAAAATTCAAATTTCTCAGAAAATAAAGATACGAATTCCGCGTCTTCCGCAGGTTCTTCAAAAGAAAAATCCAGCGGCCAGGATGCGGAGCTTATGGCTAAGGCAATCAGCACTTTGCTTTCAAAAGATAACTAATAAGGTAAGGTTTATATGGACGAAATTACAGCTGAAGAAAAAAAAGAGCAGACATCCGCGGCAGCTTCGGTCAATGATGAAAAAGAAGAAGATTTGCTGTGGGCAGAATTCCATAAAACAAAGTCAACAAAACTTCGCGATAAATTTATACGGCAGTATATGCCGCTTGTAAAGTACGTTGCAGGCAAAGTTGCGGTTGGAATGCCGAACAGTGTTGAATTTGATGACCTTGTTGGCTTCGGGCAGTTCGGGCTTCTTGATGCGATAAATAAATACGATCCTGAGAAAGGCGTGAAATTCAAGACTTATGCGGTTACACGAATCCGCGGTGCAATTTTTGATGAGCTTCGCGAAATTGACTGGGTTCCGCGCTCTGTCCGCCAGAAATCACGTGAAATTGAAGATACAATTGTTGAGCTGGAGGCAAAACTTGGCAGAACGGCAACTGACTCAGAAATTGCCGGCGCGTTGAAAATCAGCGAGGATGAATACCACAAGACGGTCATGAAAGTTTCCGGAACGAGCGTTCTTTCTCTGAATGAAGTCTGGTATTCCGGCGATGATTCGGACAGCATGTCAATCGGTGATTCAATCGAGTCTCCTTCAAGCCTGAATCCAGATGTGATTGCGGAGCGCGAGGAAATCCGGAAAGTAATAATCCAGGCGATAAACGAGCTTCCCGAAAAAGAAAAAATGGTCATTGTCTTGTACTACCACGAAGATCTTACTTTCAAGGAAATCGGCGAAGTTCTTGAGGTGAGCGAGTCCCGGATTTCTCAGCTGCACACAAAGGCGAACTTGCGTCTGCGGGCGAAACTTACAAATTTACGAAAAGGAATTATGTAGCAGATGTATTCGCTTGAAAAAATCCGTGAAGAAATGTCGAAGCGCCTCGAGCTTGATAACCAGCTGAACTGCGTTGAAGTGAATGCGGACAGCGTTGACGAGGCTTTGGCCGATGCGTCGGTTCAGCTTGACACAAGATTAAACGGACTTGAATACGAAGTTATTGAAAAAGGCAGCAACGGTTTTCTTGGAATTGGAAAAAAGCCGTGGAAACTGCGCATCTTTCAGAATTCAGAAGCGGCCGCCGCAAAACGCAAGGCGGCTTCAGACGATTTGTTCAACGAAAACACATTCAAGGAAGATCAGGTTGAAGAAAACCGCGACGGAATTTTCTACGTCCATAGATTCGGCTCTTCAATCAAGCTGAAAGTTATTCTTCCTGTTGGAAAGGGCCGTCCTGTTGATGCCGCGGAAATTCTTGATTCAGTGAAAAGGGCGGACACAGAAACTTTTGACGAGAAACTTATAAATAAATTCATAAAAAACGGAACCGGCGGACAGTACGAAACGGTCGGCTCATACAAGCATATTGCGGCTGGCGACGCGATTGTTTCTGTTGATGTTTCAAAGGATGAAATGCACGGCACAATCACTGTGGATCCGCCTGCGATGGGCGGCGCGGACTGTACTTTTGATTTGATTGAGCGTTCGCTGAAGGCACAGGGAATTCGCGCCGGAATCAACGAGGAGAAAATCAGCGAATTTGTTGACAATCCTGTTTATTCAACGCCTTACGAAGTGGCTTCCGCAATTCTTCCTGAAAACGGAAAGGACGCTTACGTTCAGTATAATTTTGAAACAGACAAGTCTAAGATAAAGGCTCAGAAATCTGCATCCGGAAATATTGATTTCAAGGAACTGAACAATATTCAGAATGTTGTTGCCGGACAGGTTCTTGCTGTAAAAATTGCCGCAACGCGCGGAAAGGGCGGAAAAACTTTGTACGGCCATTATCTGGAGGCTGAAAACGGCAAGGATATTCAGGTTCAGCTTGGCCAGAATGTTCATTTTGACAAGGACGGCGTTACGATTCTGGCTTCATGCGACGGACAGGTTCTTTTTGAGAATGGAAAGGTTTCAGTTGAGCCGCTGCTTACTTTGCCTGCGGTTAATATAAAAACTGGAAATATAAAATTTGTCGGCTCGGTCATTATAAAAGGCTCTGTTGACGACGGATTTGATGTCCGGGCTACCGGCGCGATTGACATAGGCGGTTCAGTTGGAAAATGCAACATTGAGTCTGAAAACGGCGACATTGTAATTCATCAGGGTGTTTTTGGAAAGAACGAAGGCTCTATCAAAGCCGGAAAATCCCTTTGGTGCAAATTCGTTCAGGAAACAAAAATTGAAGTTGAAGAAAATGTGATTGCCACGGACAGCTTGATGAACTGCGATGTTACGGCGATGAAAAATATCATCGTATATGGAAAAAAAGCTCAGATTACGGGCGGAAACCTTTTTGCCACGGAAGAAATTTGCGCAAGAACGCTTGGATCTCCTGGCGGCGGTGCGACAACCACGCTCACTGTCGGGGTTGATCCGCGCGCAAAGAAAAAGCTGGACGAGCTTCTTGAGCGCCAGGCAGAGCTTGTGAAGGAGCTTGAAAATCTTGACCTTGACATTACGACTTTGGAAAATATGAAGAAAGTCCGCCGTTCTCTTCCGAAGGACAAAGAGGAAAATCTTCAGAAATTCCAGGAACGAAAAGGCGAGATTATCACTGAGTCCAAGGAAATAAACAAGGAAGTCGAGGCTCTTCAGGCTCACCTCCGTGACTTGAAAACAGTTGGAAGAGTAAAAGTTGAGGGAGTAACTTATCCTGGAACAAAAATTTATGTCCGGGACGTTCTTGATGAAGTTCATACAGAAGTTTCTGGCTGCACTTTCTATTACGAAAACGCATTTGCTAAGCGCGGAAAATACGAGCCGCCTTCAGTAGATGTTTCAAAAGGTCCTGAAGGATATAACTGATATGGGATTGCAGCCAATCGACTTGCAGACAATGTATTCTCAGATGTCAAATATGGCGAAACAGGCTTCGCTTGCGGAAAATTCCATGCAGGCGGTTCAGAATGCCCAGAACAAAGAAATTTTGCGGCAGGTGGAAGAACAGAAGAACAAGGTCGCTGAAGCTGAAAAGCAGGCGGGCGCGTCATCAGTTGACCAGAACGGACGCAACGGCCAGGGCGGAGCTGGTTTTTCCGGGCAGAAGCAGGAAAACTCAGATTCATCCGGGAAAAAAGACTGCGGCGGCCGGCTGAAAGAATCCTATATCGGGCAGCACGTTGATATTACGAGGTGAAAATTGTCAGTTGCTATAATTTTGATTTGTGTTTTCAATGTCGTAATGTGGATTGTTTTTCTGCGGCATTTTAAAAATCTTTTTACAACAGAAGACATTGTCGCCGGCACAAAAGAGGAAATCAATAAAATTCTCATGGATTTGAACCGCCAGACGGAACGGAATCTTTCCCTGATGGACAGCTCGATTTCGAAAATGAAGGCATTGAACGCGGAAATTGACAAGAAACTGAAGCTTCTTGACGAGCTTAAAAATTCCGCGGCGGGAACAGCCCAGCTTTCAGCAAAAATAAACTCAAAGCCGGTTTCCGGGCGAAAAGTTGCCGCCTCCGCGTATGAAAAAAACAAGCCGTCCAGAAAAAATATAAATTCAGAGGACACTGTTGTTCTAACGCGCACCGGCGAGCAGTTTTCCGTTGAGCCGCTGCAGACAACGCTTTTCAATGAAAAATCAGATTTTTCCCAGAGCAGCCAGAGCAAGAGCAAAAATGATGAAATTCCTGTGAACACCGACATTCACGTTGACAGCCAGGGCGCTTCCTACGCGCAGATTCCGCTTGTGTCGCCAAAAGTTTTTGTTTCTGAAAAATTCGCGGATTTGAGCAAAACTCCGGAAACTCTGAAAGATAAAATCCTGAAGCTTTTTGACCAGGGCTACGACGCCGAAGTTATTTCAAAGGAGCTTGACTGCTCGCTGACCGAAGTTCAGTTTGTTCTGGATTTGGAACGCAGCTAGGATTCCAACCGGCGGCTTTTGCAGCTCTCGGAAAGCCGCCCGCTATTCCTTTCATATTTCAATTAAAAAAAATCCTGCCAAAAGTCAAATTCTGTGCTATTTGAAAAAAAATATTTCATTTTTGAACTATTTTTGTTTGTCTTTTGTTTTTTTTTGAGTATACTTTAAACAAAACATTTTTTTAACAACTTTAGTGGGGTAAAAATGGATTTTCAGTTACAAGAGTTAATTGACAAAATAAAAAAAGACGGAGTTTCCAGCGCTGAATCGGCTGCTGCCCAGATTACCGCCGATGCAGAAAAAAAGGCTGCATCTATTGTTGAAGATGCGCAGAAAAAAGCGGATGACATGATAAAAAATGCCAAGTCTGAAATCGCGCGCCTTGAAAAAGCTAGTGAAGATGCTGTAAAGCAGGCTTGCCGCAATATGCTCATAAGTTTCCGGGATTCTCTGGTTGCCGAGCTTGACGGAATTGTTCAGTCTGAAACAGCAAAATCTTATTCACCTGACCTGATGAAGAGCCTTATTCCAGAAACCGTAAAGGCTTGGTGCAAAAACGCTGACGCTTCTGAGCTTTCTGTTATTTTAAGCGAAAAAGACTTGAAATCACTTGAAGGCGAACTGAAAGCCGCTCTTAAGGCTGAAATTGAAAAAGGCCTTGAAATCAAGCCGGACAGCACGCTTTCTGCAGGATTCCGCATTGGTGTGAATAACGGTGCTGCATTCTATGATTATTCAGCAGAATCAGTTGCAGATTTGTTCTCTGCGTATTTGAATCCACGTGTCGCAGCTCTTATGAAGGACGCTGCAAAAGGAAATAATTAGTGAAAGAACAATATTATTTGGTATCGCAGCTGCCTGATATTTCTGCTGCTGGAGAAAAATCCGCGCTGCCAATTACTGAAAAATATTACAGAGATTTGTGTTCCCGCTTTTTTGACGCGAAGCAGAATGAAATTTTGAGCAGGCTTTCATTGGAGCCTCCGAAATTTCCTGAGCCGACAGGTTCTGATTTTCTTGACAAGTGGTACGGTTTTGAGCGTGCTTTGCGCTATGCTCTTGCCCAGGTCCGCGCTCAAAAAATGAAGAAAGATGCTGGAGCAATTCCGGTTTCAATTTCCGCTGATTTGCTTCAGGCTGCAAGAACGGCTGTCGGAATGGACAGTCCTCTTTCCGCGGAGCAGTTCCTTTATGAATTCAGACTGGGCGTTCTTAACGAGCTTCAGCCGATGGATTATTTTTCATCAGATTATGTTTTGGCTTATGGAATCCGGCTTATGCTGCTTGAGCGGATCAGAAAATTCAATAAGGAAAAGGGAACAGACTCTTATCACAAAATTTACGATACTATACTTGGAGAAACTATATGACAGAAACAAAAGGTAAAGTAGTCGGTATCAATGGAAACATGGTTTCTGTTAAGTTTGACGGAAATATTTCCATGAACGAAGTTGCCTACGTCAATGTTGAGGGCAAAAAGCTTCGTGGCGAAGTAATCCGCATCCGCGGTGACATTGCACAGCTACAGATTTTTGAAATGACACAGGGAATAAAGGCTGGCGATTCTGTTGAATTTGCCGGAAATATGCTTTGTGCATTGCTTGGACCTGGACTTCTTGGCCAGGTTTATGATGGACTTCAGAATCCGCTTCCACTGGTTGCGGAAAAAGCAGGATTCTTCCTTGAAAGAGGAGTTTATGTAGATCCGCTTAATAAAGAAAAGAAATGGGACTGGAGCCCTTCTGTAAAGCCTGGCGACAAAGTTTTGCGCGGAGATTCAATCGGTTCTGTTCCTGAAGGACCTTTCTCGCACAAGATTCTTGTTCCGTTCGGTCTTCTTGGAACTTACACAGTGAAGGAAGTTACTCCGGCCGGCTCTTACACAATCACAGACAAAATGGCTGTAATAACTGATGAAAAGGGCAACGACCACACTCTTACAATGTGTTTTGAATGGCCTGTAAAGCGAGCCGTTGACTGCTATGCGGAGCGTCTTGCCCCGACAGAAACAATGGTTACAAAAACCCGACTTATCGACACATTCTTCCCGGTTGCAAAGGGCGGAACTTACTGTATTCCTGGACCTTTCGGCGCAGGAAAGACTGTTATTCAGCACACAACTTCAAGAAACGCCGACGTTGATATTGTAATCATCGCGGCCTGCGGTGAACGAGCCGGTGAAGTTGTTGAGACAATCAAGGAATTCCCTGAGCTTATCGACCCGCGCACCGGCGAATCGCTGATGAAACGAACAATCATCATCTGCAATACTTCTTCAATGCCGGTTGCTTCCCGGGAGGCTTCTGTATACACATCAGTTACTTTGGCTGAATACTACAGACAGATGGGACTTCACGTTCTTCTTCTTGCGGATTCAACATCGCGCTGGGCTCAGGCTTTGCGTGAAATGTCAGGCCGTTTGGAGGAAATTCCAGGGGAAGAGGCGTTCCCTGCATACCTTGAGTCTTATATCGCCGCTTTCTATGAACGAGCTGGCTATGTCCGCCTTCGAGACGGTTCAAAAGGCTCTGTTACAATCGGTGGAACTGTTTCTCCGGCCGGCGGAAACTTTGAGGAGCCGGTTACTCAGGCTACATTGAAAGTTGTCGGCGGTTTCCATGGACTTACCCGTGAACGTTCAGACGCACGAAAATTCCCGGCGATTGATCCTATCGGCTCGTGGTCAAAATACAAGTCTGTAATCCGCGAGGACTGGGTTAATTACGCGCGGAAAATATATAAGGCTGGTGTTGAAGTAAACCAGATGATGAAAGTTGTAGGCGAGGAAGGCACAACAACAGAGGATTTCGTTCTTTACATGAAGAGCGAATATCTTGACAACGTTTATTTCCAGCAGAATTCCTTTGATGAAGTTGATGCGGCTGTAAGCGTTGAGCGCCAGACTTATACTTTCAGAAAGGTTTTGACAGTGCTTGCTTCCGACTTTGAGCTTTCTGACAAGGACGATGCCCGCGTATTCTTCAACCAGCTGCGCCAGAAATCGCTGGACTGGAACTATATTGCATGGAATACTCCGGAATTCAAGGCGAAAGAAAAGGAAATCGATGAGCTGTACGCTTCTAAGAAAGGTTCAGTAAAAGCTGAGGCTAGTGAAATGCTAAAGGATGGTGAATAATGAGTAAGATTTATAGCCGTATTGAATCTATTGTAGGTTCCGTTATCACAGTAAAAGCTGAAAATGTTGCCTATGGAGAACTTGCAGAAATCGAAACAGTATTTGGAAAATCTCTTGCCGAAGTAAACAAGATTGACGGTGATACAGTTTCATTGCAGGTTTTTGCGGGTGGACGCGGTGTTTCAACAGGTGACCATATCCGTTTCCTTGGACACAGAATGGAAGTTTCCTTCAGTGAAAATCTTTTGGGCCGAATTTTCAACGGTTCTGCCGAGCCTCGCGACAACGGACCGGCTCTTGCAGACAACCTTGTTGCAATCGGCGGACCTTCTGTAAACCCGGCGAAACGAATCATGGCGAAACGTATGATCCGCACTGGAATTCCAATGATTGATATGTTCAACACTTTGGTTATTTCCCAGAAACTGCCAATTTTCTCTATTTCAGGTGAACCGTACAACCAGCTGCTCGCCAGAATCGCCATGCAGGCGGAAGTTGACGTAATTGTTCTGGGTGGAATGGGCTTGAAATACGATGATTATCTTTATTTCAAGGATACGCTTGAAAACGGCGGCGCTCTTTCAAAAACAGTTATGTTCATGCACACAGCCGCTGACCCGACTGTAGAATGTCAGAAGATTCCGGACCTTTCCCTTGCTGTTGCCGAGCAGTTTGCGCTTCAGGGAAAAGATGTTCTTGTTCTTCTTACTGATATGACAAACTTTGCGGATTCCCTGAAGGAAATCGCGATTACCCAGGAGCAGGTTCCTTCAAACCGCGGTTATCCTGGCGATTTGTATTCTCAGCTTGCCAGCCGCTACGAAAAAGCCGTTGACTTTGAGGGCGCAGGTTCTGTTACAGTTCTTGCCGTTACAACAATGCCTGGCGACGATGTAACTCATCCGGTTCCGGACAACACAGGATATATCACGGAAGGTCAGTACTATCTTAAGGGCGGAAGAATCGAGCCGTTCGGTTCATTGTCTCGTCTTAAGCAGAACGTTAATAGTTCAACCCGCGACGACCACCGCGCACTTATGGATGGTATGATTCGTCTTTATTCAAACTACAAGGACACGCTTGAAAAGAAATCCATGGGTTTCAATATGTCTGCATGGGATGAAAAGCTTCTTGCGTACGGAAAGGAATTTGAAGACGAAATGATGGATCTTTCAAAGAATATAAAATTGGAAGATGCTTTGGATCTTGGCTGGAAGATTCTTTCAGACTGTTTTGAGCCGGCAGAAACTGGTATTAAAACCGCTTTGGTAGAAAAATACTGGCCAAAAAAGAACTAGAATTGCAAAGGAAACTGTATGGCGAAAATAAAGCTGACTAAAAATGAGCAGAAAGTCCAGAAAGATTCGCTGAAAATGTATCAGCGTTACCTTCCTACGCTTACGCTTAAAAAACAGCAGCTCCAGACAGAAATTCGTACAATAGATGCAAAAGCTAAGGAAGTCCGCGCTAAACGGAAGCAGCTGGAAAAGGAATTCGATGACTGGATTTCCGTTTTCGGCGAGTCGGAAGCGTTCAAGCCTGGAATGGTGACCGTGAAAAATATCAAAAAAGGCGTTGGAAACATCGCCGGTGTTGTTATTCCAGTTTATGAAGGCGCGGATTTTAGCCGTGGCGACTATGATTTGTACGAAACTCCTTTATGGATTGACATGGCTGCTGACAGAATGGAAAAGGCTTTGTCTTTGGACCTTGAGGCGGAAGTTCTTGACGAGCAGGTTCGTCTTCTTTCTAAGGAACTGCGCACTACAACTCAACGTGTAAATCTTTTTGAAAAAGTAAAGATTCCAGAAACAAAAGCCAATATAAAGAAGATTTCTGTTTATCTTGGTGATGAGCAGGTTGCGGCTGTTGTTCGCAGCAAAATCTCTAAGAAAAAGCTTCAGGCTGCATCTGATGCTAAGAAGGAGGCTTTGAAGTGATTGTACAAATGAAAAAAGTCTCGCTTGTAGTTCTGAACAAGGAACGAAAAGAGGTATTGAAGCAACTGAAAAAAGTTGGTGTAGTTCATCTTGAGCATATTGAAGGAAAAGGCGAGCAGCTTGCGGCGTTCAAGGAAGCGTCTAGCAACGCTATGAATGCAGTGTCTGTTCTTGCGGAAATAAAACTTCCAAAAAAGATGCCGGCTGCGGAAAAACTTGGAAATGCCGATATCGCTTCAAAATGCAAGGATGTCCTGAACCTTTCAGAGCAGAAGAAAAAACTCCAGGAAGAAATTTCATCGTATTCCGCGGAGCTGGAACGTCTTGCTCCGTGGGGCGGCGTTACACCGGCTGATTTTGCTTATCTTAAGGAAAAAAATATTTCTCTCAAGATGTATGAAATTCCAGAAGATAAATACAATCTGATTGATGAAAATTCAAAGACAATCTGCGTAAATCACTACAAAAAGATTGTCCGCTTTGTTCTGCTTGATGCGTCTGACGAGCGTCCTGCTGGATTTCCTGCGGAGGCGTTTGAAGTTCCAATGCCGGAATTTTCAACTGATGAGCTGAAATCGAAGGTTAAGCTTGACAGAGCGGAAATTCAGAAAATTGATGAAAAACTCCTTTCTCTTGCGGTTTTTGTGCCTCAGATGAAAGAATTCCAGAAATCTCTTGAAAAAGACATTGAATTTGAGAACATCTATTCTGGAATGGAGCAGGAGTCGGACGGAAAAACAACTGACTTGGCGTGGATTTCGGGCTTTGTTCCTGTTGACAGCCTTGAAAAGCTCAAGGAAGCTGTAAAATTGAACGGCTGGGCTTTGGCGTGTTCAGATCCTGCTGAGGAAGATGAAGTTCCTACAAAACTTAAGAACAACAAATTCGTAAGCCTGATTTATCCGCTTACAGATTTTTTGGGAACTGTTCCGGGCTACCATGAATATGACATTTCCGGATGGTTTCTGCTGTTCTTCACAATTTTCTTTGGAATGATTTTTGGAGACGGAGGATATGGCGCTATTGTTACGGTTGTCTCGCTGGCTATGCTTTTGAAGTCTGTTGCAAAAAAGCAGAAAGTTGCTCCGATGATGAATCTTGTGCTTCTGCTTGGAATTGCCACAGTTGCATGGGGAACTGTAACCTGCACTTGGTTCGGGCTTGCGCCTGAGCAGCTTCCTTCTTGGCTTGTGAATCTTTCTGTTCCTCCGATTTCAAATGCCAGCACAGAGGCTTGGCTTCCGTTCTGGTCCGACGATCCTTCAAAAGGAACTTTGACAACGGCGCAGAATCTTCAGATTTTCTGCTTTACTCTTGGATTCCTGCAGCTTTCAGTTGCGCATTTCAAGGGAATGGCGCGCTATCACAAATCTTTGAAGATGCTAGGCGAACTTGGTTCACTTCTTCAGCTTTGGGGAATGTTCTACGTTGTCCTGAATATGGTTGTAAGCTCACAGATATTTGGTTTTGGCGAGCTTATCTACGGTATTCCGGTTGGAAAAGTTTCAATCGGGCTTGTCGCAGTTGGATTTGCTCTTAGTTTTGTGTTCAGCAATTATGACGGAAGCATTGGAAAATCAATTCTGGAAAGCTGCAAGAATATAATTTCTGTGCTGCTTGGAGTTGTAAATGTTTTCTCTGATATTGTTTCTTACATAAGACTTTGGGCTGTAGGACTTGCTGGAGCAGCTATTTCAAACACTGTAAACACAATGGCCGGACCGATTCTTGGGCACGCAATATTGTTTATTGCCGCGATTGCCCTGCTGGTTTTCGGACATGGATTGAATATGGTTTTGAACTTGCTTTCAGTAATTGTTCATGGTGTTCGTCTGAATACGCTTGAATTCTCAAACCACTTGGGAATGTCTTGGTCAGGCTTTAAATACGCTCCGTTTGCAGAAACGGAAAAATAAAAATAAACTATTCAGCGGAACTTTTTGTTCTGCCACAGGAGATTAATTATGAATTTTGGTTTGTTAGGTGCTGCTCTTTGTATGGGAATCGCTGCGGTTGGTTCAGCTATCGGAATTGGAATTGCTGGTCAGGGTGCTATTGGCGCATGGAAACGCTGCTATGTGAACAATAAGCCTGCTCCGTTCATTCTTACAGTATTTGCCGGTGCTCCTTTGACACAGACAATTTACGGCTTCCTTTTGATGCAGTCAATGGCTGGAAAAGTAAATTCAGGCGCAATGGATCCGGCAACAGCTCTTGGTCTTGGAATCGCTTCTGGTCTTGGAATGTTGTTCTCTGCTGTAGCTCAGGGAAAAGCTGGTGCTGCTGGCTCAGATGCTCTTGGTGAAACAGGAAAAGGCTTCGCTCAGTACATCATGGTTGTAGGTCTTTGTGAAACTGTTGCGCTGTTCGCAATGGTATTCTCAATGATTGCTTAAAAAAATATTTTGATATAAAGACTGTCTGGAACAAAGTTTTCAGGCAGTCTTTTTTTGTTTAAAAACATATTGTATAATATCTGTATGGAAAAGAAATTTTTAATCCCGCGGACAGTTTTTTTAGGCGGCTCTGGAAATGTAAAACGCATTGGAATCGGTGGAAACGAGCCGGTTTCAATTCAAACTATGTGGAAATCGGGCATTTCTGATATATGCGAAAACGATGAAAAATTAACAGAACTTCTGAAGCAGATAAATATTTTGAAGTCTTTGGGCTGCGACATTTTAAGATTCGCTGTTCCGGACAAAAAAAGCGCGGAAAGCCTTGTGAAAATTCAAAGCAGCACGGATATGCCTCTTGTTGCGGATATTCATTTTGACTACAGGCTGGCGCTTGAATGTTTGAAGGGAAATGTCGCTGCAATCAGAATCAATCCAGGAAATATTGGAAGCCGCGACCGCGTAGAGCAGGTTGTGAATGCTTGCCGCGAAAAAGGCGCTGCCATCCGGATTGGCGTGAACACAGGAAGTCTTCCAAAGGAGCTTTCTGAAAAAGTTGAAAAACAAGAAATTTCCCGCGCAGAAGCACTGGCGGAAACTGCCGCACGGGAAGCCGCGGTTTTTGAAGAGCTGAAATTTGACCAGTATGTTGTAAGCATGAAAGCCTCCAGCGTTCTGGAAACAATTGAGGCGAACGAGGCTTTCGCTAAAAAATACGATGCTCCGCTTCACATCGGCGTTACGGAAGCAGGACCATTGATTACAGGCGTTGTAAAATCAACAATGGCGTTCACGCATCTTCTGAACGAAGGTATTGGAAGCACAATCCGCGTAAGTCTTTCTTCCTCGCCGGAAAATGAAATTATTGCCGGCCGGGAAATCCTGCATGAAACAGGAAAAAGAAACGGCGGTGTCACAATAATTTCATGTCCACGCTGCGGCCGCGAAGGTTTTGATGTTCACGGATTTGTCCAGCGCTGGCAGAACGAGCTTCTTTCAATGAAAAAAAATATCACGGTTGCGGTGATGGGCTGCGTTGTGAACGGACCTGGCGAAGGAAAGCACGCGGATTTGGGAATTGCCGGCGCAGGCGGAAAGGCGATAATTTTCAAAAAAGGAAAAATTGTTAGAACGGTAAACGATTCAGATGCCGATAATGCTTTTAGGGAAGAGCTTGATTCTTTTTGAATGTCTTGAAGGAATAAAATGAAAAAAAACGGATTGATTTTTCTGGTTTTCTTTTGCGCGCTGAACGTTTTTTCAAAAAACGTGAAAAAGCCGGATTATGTTCACAATTACGAGCGGATTCTGGAAGAAGCGCAGATTTTGTTTGATGAAAATTCTTACGGAGATGCGTTGAAACAGGCTGAAAAAGCCAGAAATTCAAAAAAAGAACAGTCTGAATACGAAATTTATATCCTTGAAAATTCTTTCAAGCCGGCGGAAGTCAAGCGGAAAGGGGATTCCATAAATTCAATCCTTGAAATTCTTCAGGAACGCGAGGATTTTGACGCAATTCAGATTATAAAACGAAATTTCAGAAAGTACGGCGCGGAATTTTTTGATGATTCAAAGACTGAACTGCTTTCTTTTATCAGAAAAAACGCGGCTTTCCCGGAAGCTGATTTTCTGATGGGAAAAATTTACTGCCTTGAAGGCGAGTATTCTTTTGCCTATGAATATTTTTCCAGCGCATACAAAAATTCTGCAGTCCTGGAAATTCCGGATGAAAAATACGATATTCTCTACGAGCTTGCAAATGTAAGCCAGCTTTTAAAAAAGGATGAAAAATACGAGGAATTTCTTCTGCTGATTTTGAGCCAGAGCAAGGAATTTAAAGATGAAACATTCTATTCCGCGCTGAAAAAAACTTCTGAAAGCACCAGAAATGACTGCCTCGAAAAATTCTTCAGTCTTTACCGGTGCGACGATTTCAGTCTTTTGAAAGCGTATTTTGCGCTTACGGATTTTTACATGGAGCACGGACGCAATGAAAAAGCGTTGAAAACCTGCCAGCTTGGCGCAATTACCGCATACACGAAAATTGTTGACGTGCTTAAAAAACGCAACGCAGATTTTGAGTTTGCCGGACTTTCAGATGTTCTGCAGGAAGCTCAGAACTATCCGGATATAGTTCAATGGGGAATTGAAAACAATATCTGGAAAGGCTTTTACACTCTTGCGGAGCTGAATTATTTGAACAGCAACCTTATATTTTCTGTTCAGCTTTTCAATATTCTAAAAGAGGCTGAGCCAGAGGATTACTGGAAGCAGAAATCTTCTGTCCGCCTTGCTGAAATAATTCCGGACTAATAATGCAGTCCAAGACCGATTGAAAGTTCGTATGAACTTACGTTGTCCCTCCAGTCCTGGTTGAAGAATGAATTCAGTTTCGGCATTTTTCGGCTTAAGTCAACACCAAAACTTGCCCGCACCTGGATTCCCCGGATTCTAAGCGGGTAAATTATTCCTTCAATGCCTCCGCACAAAAATCCGTCTTTTGGATTGAATGCCGTTCCCGCCGCTTCGTTGTGGAAAATCGCGAAATCAATGAACGGTGAAATTTGCGCTTCAAGATTGAAATATTTTGCAAATTTTATCTTTTTGATTAAAGGAACCTGGTCCCAGTAAATTCTGCATATTCTGATTGGAACATCAATGTTTACAATCAATGCTCCTGCCGACTCGCAGGCCTTTTCGTACATATGCGAGCCTGTGTCTTCGCTGAAATACTGCTTGTCCCGGATTCCGCGCAGCCGCTCGCCGAACGATTTTGTGCCGTTCATTACGGCGAACGCATATATGTCAGTGCTCAGCGCAAAACGCTTGAACGCTTTGTACGCCAGAATTTCTCCTTCAATTGAAGGCTTGAAGCTGTACGTCTGGAAATTATATGCGAAAGAATTCGTTATCGAGGCTGAAAGTCCGTTCCTGAAATTTTCTATCCAGTTTACGCGTCCTGTTGAAAGCGTCTGTCCGAAAGAAATCACCGGGCTGCTTAAATCCGTGTTTCTTTCATCAATGCCGTCAAAATCCCAGTAGTAAACTCCGGAAAAGAAAGGCGTGTAATAAATTTTCCCCCAGTTGTCAATTTCCTGGATTGTGATTGGAATTGAAAGCCCAAGCTCCTCGCCGAAATAAGTTCCGTCGCCGTAATGCAGGATAAGTCCGTTTTTGTCTTCTTCCTCGTAGTCAAAATTCCTTGCAAAAATTTGATTCGCGCTTGCCACTACAGAAAATTTTCTGAAATTCTTTGTAAGCTTCAAGCCGGAGTCAAGTTTCCATTCCGGAGAGGAATCGCCGAATGTGTATGAAAAATCAATATTGTTGTTCCAGGAAGCGTCCAGGCTTTTCAGCTGGAAAGGCGTTTCAAATTCAAGCCCGAAACCAACCAGATAATCTTTCGGCGAGTCGTCGTCGTTCAGTTCAATTGCAAATTTCGCCTCGCCGGTCATTGTTTCCATTGAGCCAAGAAAGTTTGTGTCCTTCAGCTTTACCGTAAGATTCAGGGAATCGCCGGAACTGTATTTTGGGTACGGAGCGGCAATAAAATGCATTGAATCATAAGTTGAAATTCTTAAAAAAACGTTGCACAAGTCGGAAGAGTCGGGCTCTGAAACCGAAAAGTCTATATCAACTTTTTCAAAGTTTCTTGTGTTTTCAATCTGCTGCTTTATGTCTTTTATATAGTGAACAAGCTCGTCCTCGTTATTGAATTTTCTTTTGAAGTCAACAGGAACTTTTGTTTTCAGGGCATATTCCCTTGTAACTCCTGTGAATTCAGCGCGTGAACCCTGTAAATCATACTGAACATCTTTTATTTTATACGATGAAGCCGACAGTGCAGAATAAGAAACAAGCAAGAATAGTGAGACAAGTGATTTTTTCATATTTTAATATGCGCCTTTTCCGTTTATTACAACCCAAACAGTTTTTATAAGAATCCATATATCAAGCCAGACAGACCAGTTCTGGATATAATAAGTGTCAAGATTTATGCGTTCCTCGTAGCCTGTGTCGGAACGGCCTGAAATCTGCCACATTCCGGAAAGACCTGGAGTTACAGTCAGAATATAATCAGCGTTTTCTCCGTATTTTTCAAGCTCTTCCTCTGTAACAGGGCGCGGACCTACGAAGCTCATTTCTCCGATGAAAATATTCCAAAGCTGAGGAAGCTCGTCAAGGCTGGATTTTCTTAGGAATTTTCCGAATTTTGTTACGCGCGGGTCATCCACGAATTTTCTGTCTTTTTCCCATTCTTCACGGCGGACTGGATCTTCCGCAAGAATTTTCTGGAGCATTTCCTGCGAATTCTTGTACATTGAGCGGAATTTCCAGCACTTGATGTATTTTCCGTTTTTTCCAACGCGCTTGTGTCCGTAAAAAACAGGTCCCGGTGAAGTAACCTTGATTATGACGGCGATAATAATCGAAATAGGAATTACGATTATTGCGGCAATAATGCACAGAACGATGTCGATAAGACGTTTCAGAAAAAGATTCCATCGTTTTGTAAGGTTGTGCGTCGCTGAAAAACCAATGATTCCGCCGAAATCCCTTAGGTGCATGGAAGAAGTGTAAATGTCCTGGTGGTTTGAGATATTTATCGTGTAGCGGTAAGAGGACATAATCGGACGGCTTTTGCCTTTGAAGTCGCAGATTATCGCCACTTTGATTTTCAGGGTTTTTATGGTCTCAAGAATTTCCGCCGAGTCCGGAAAAACCGGAATCCCGTTGTTCATGTAACATTCTGTGGCCGCGCTGTCTATGATTACAGCAGGCTTGTAGCCCAGGTCAGGACGCTTTATGAGTCGGTTTATTACTTCCTTTGCGCTGTCGTTCGTGCAGTAAATTACAGCAGGAACACCAAAAAAATGGAATTTTCCAAAGATATGCCTTGAAAATTCCCGTGCGGCAGGAAGCCCGATTGCGGAAATCGGAATTGCCAGGAGAAATGCGCACAGAACGCCCCAGGTGTCGCTGTCCTTGATAAGATTTTCAGCGATTGCCCCGGCAAGAGTTTCAGAGTCTTTTCCGAAGAAAACAAGGGCCAGGCAGATGCCAAAATAGCAGAAGAAAGAAATTACTGTCATTTTTCTGACTTCCTCGGACGGAGAAAGCAATATTCCAGGATAAAGACCGCTGGCGTAGAAAACCACAAGAATTATCGGGAAAAACACTGAGTAATAAATAAATGACCTGAAATTTATTGCGGAAGGATTGATGAAATTCATTATGAAAAACGCAAGCCCGACGCAGCAGAAAAGCGCGACCGCGTCTGAAATCATAATCATCAGTCCGGAAAAGAAAGAGCTTGTCCTGTTCCTGTAAGTTTTCTTAAAATAATCAATAAATTCGTTTGTGGTCATAGGCTTAATATTTTAACTTTTTAACGGTTTCTTGTACAGTGTCTATGAACTCTCTCTGGAAACGTTCCTCGGTGAACGAGCGCGCATGGGAAACAATCGTGTCTTTTTTAAATTTTCCTTCCGCGTCTAGTTTTTCAAAATCAAGGATTGCGTTTGCAAGCGATTCAGTTTTCTGCTCGCTGAAGAAAATTCCGGTTTCGCCTGGAACAACTGTCTCCAGCGCTCCTCCGCGGCCGAACGCAATTACAGGGGCTCCGCAAGCCTGCGCTTCAAGCGGCACAAATCCAAAGTCTTCCTCGGCGCAGAAAAGAAGAGCCTTGCACCGCTGCAGATTGTCCTGAAGAACTTCGTCGCTCGCGCGTCCAAGAAAAGTTATGTTTTTGTCGTTTCCGGCAAGTTTCTTCAGGTTTTCCATTTCAGAGCCGCCGCCGATTACAACAAGTTTTCTTCCAAGCTTTCTGCACGCGGAAACAGCCAGGTCAATTCTTTTGTACGGAACAAGACGGCTGAACGCAACGTAAAAATCCTCGCGGGGCTTTTCAGTCGGGTTGAACCGGCTTACATCAACAGGAAGATAGATGACTTTCGCATCGCGGTTCCAGAATTTTTTTATCCGGCGCGCGATGAATTTTGAGTTCGCGATAATTGTGTCAATTCTCTGGCTTGAAACGTAGTCCCACAGGCGCAACGAAGGAATCCATCTGTTCATGAAAAAACGTGTCAGCCTTCCGCTTCTTTTTCTGTAGTCAAAGAACAGGTCCCAGGCGTAGCGCATTGGCGAGTGGATGAAAGCAACGTGAGGCACGTACGGCGGAGTGATTACGCCTTTGGCGCAGCATGAAGAGGATGAAATAACCAGGTCGAAGCCCGAAAGGTCGAACGATTCAAATGCGTCCGGCATGAATTTCAGCAGTTTTGTGTAAATTCTGCTTGCCATCGGCAGCTTCTGAATCTTTGAAGTGTGAATTTTGTTGTTCAAAAAGTGGTTTCCCATTTTTTTCTTGTCGTATACAAGCGTGAAAATTTCAGCGTCAGGATAAATCTTCAGAAGATATTCAACAAAAAGCTCCGCGCCGCCGTAATTTACAAGCCAGTCATGCACAATGGCAACTTTCATAGGGATTCCTCCAGCGTTTTTTGAATTATTCCGGCAGTTTTTTCAAATGAATAAATTTGCGGAAATTCTTCAATCTCATCATTTTCGTTCTTTATAGAAAGCAATTTTTCCGCCAAATCGTTGCAGTTTCCGGCTTTAAAAAAAGTTACTGGAAAATCCCTGTAAATTTCCTTGAAAACCGGAATGTCGGAAATTATCGCTTTTGTTCCAAGGCTCATCGCTTCAAGCGGCGGCATTCCAAAACCTTCGTAAAATGAAGGCTGCACAAGTCTTTTTGTTTTTCTGTAAAGCTCTTTCAGCTCGCTGTCGCTTATTCTTCCGGTGAACTGGACTGAACCTTCCGGCGCGCCCTGGATTTTCTTGAATACAGTTTCGTCCGCGGTCCGGAAATTCTCTGAGTTTCCAACAATTTTCAGAACCGGGGAAAATCCTTTCTCCTTTGCAATCTTGAAAGCGTCAATCAGAACGGAAAGCCCTTTGTGTTTTTTTATGTTTCCAACAAAAAGAATTGAATCTTCTTTGTCAATTTTTTGATTCGGGGTGGAATTCTGCTTTTCAAACCAGCCTGGAACGGCATTGTATGTTACTACAACTGGCTTTTTGCATTTCAAGTGAAAAATTATGCGTTCCTTTGAAAATTCCGAGACGGTGAAAATTTTTCTGGACTTGAAAACCGCATATTTATAGAAGAATTTTCTGGCGATGATTCCTGCGCGCGAGGCAAGTCCTGGAACATCAAGAAAAACCACGTCGTGGATTGTCGTGAAAACAGGAACTTTTATTCCGGACGGAATATTGAAGTACGGCGAGTAATAAAGGTTGCAGCTGTTGATTTTCCTGGAAATTTCCTTTGGAAACGCAAAAAGCTCTTTCAGGGAAAAAGTTTTTGTTTCAAGCGGAATTATTTCAGTTTTTCCGGACTTGTATTTTTCAAGCTCGTTTTTGTTTCCAAGAAGAATACATTCATTCTTTTCTATAAAATAGGGAAGGAGCGCATTTAAATATGAGCCGACTCCTCCGCTGTTTGTCATGCGGCAATCTATGGCAATTTTCATACATATAGAATAGAATAAAGTGTTTATTTTTTCTACAAAAAATGTTAAAACAAAGAAATGTATTTTACAAAAAAAATGAAAAGAAAAGGTTATATTCTGTTTTTTGCCGCGTTTTTTTCGTTCATTCAGTTTTTGAATGCGGAAACTTACGGCTCACAGCAGCTGATTCCGGCTGGGCATTGGGTTTACGACGCGCTTTTTATGCTTTCAAATGAAACAAAGCGCACTTCTTTTGCGGCGGACGCTCCTATTTCAGTGGGCGAACTGAAAATGTATCTTGATTTAGTTCCTTACGAAAAGCTCGGTGATTCCGGAAAAAAGCTTTATAACAGGCTTTCTGAATATCTTGGAAAAAAATCCTTCAGCATTGACATGGGGCCGGTTTATTTTGGATTCAACCTGAACGCCGCGCCTGGAATTTTCTACAAAAGCAGCTCTGATATTGACTGGTCGTTCGCGACTGACTACACGGGACACAAAAATTCTGTTGACGGCTACAATATTCTGCAGAAAGAAAACTACAGAACCAAGGCTGACGGTTCAAATGTTAACTGGGATGATGAGAAAAATCATTCGTCGGATGGCTTGCCTCATGGAATTGAAGACAGCAGGGCGGAGTACGGCGCGTATTCGGGCTTTGTGAACTCAGACGGATGGAAATCTTTTGCCGAAATTCCGCTTTATCTTGGCTGGAGCGACTATTTTGTGATTCACACAGGAATTTCCCTTGCGAAAAGTTTCTGGGGAATGAGCGCAGATTCAAATGTTACGAATATTTTTTTCAACACAAGCGACATGGATTTCATGTGGCCGAAAACTGCCTATGGAAGCGCAGGAAAAACTTTTGAAAAGTGGGGCGTGAACGTAAATTTCGGAAGGCAGGGGCTTCAGGTTGGAAAAACTCTTACCGGCTCGGTTATTTATAACTCAACTTTTGAAACAGAAGGCTATTTCCAGCTGAATCTTTACTCGCCAAGAATGAAGTACAATCTGGATGTGGTGCAGGTTAACACGAACAAGTATCTTTATATGCATTCAGTTGAGGCGCGTCCGCTTTTTGACTGGATCCGCTTTGGAATCCTGGAGGCGACAATGGTTCAGAGCGGCTTTGAGCTGAAGCACCTGAATCCGCTTATGATTATGCATTCGTTCGCCTCATGGGAAGACAGCGACTACGTAAGCTCCGATGAAAAATCTATTTACGGCG
The DNA here is from genome assembly GCA_934718065.1 of uncultured Treponema sp. Classification (GTDB taxonomy): domain Bacteria; phylum Spirochaetota; class Spirochaetia; order Treponematales; family Treponemataceae; genus Treponema_D. The sequence continues at coordinate 5,057 of CAKUZR010000007.1, read as the reverse complement.
AGGCGCACATCTGCCAGTACATGGGAATTTCCCTGGAACTGACTCCGTTCAAATATACAAGGCTTTATTTTCTGTATGCGCAGAATGAAATGCAGACAATGTTCGAGCTTGGCTCGCCCAGCGCAAATTCCATTCCGGACGGCATCGGCTTCCAGGCGGGGCTTGAGCTTACCATTCCGGACAAAAACGAAGGCTGGTGGACTGGAACTCTTGAAGGAATATACACAACTCCGTTCTGCTACATAAAACAGGGCGCGGACTGGTCGCTTTACAGCTCCCGGAATGATATGCAGTCAAATTCTGATGTGCCGCTCTATTCGTGGATTGGTTCTCCGTTCGGTCCGGATGCGCTCGGTTTCCAGGCAAGGCTTGCCTACAGCAAAATTTCAAAGTGGAATGCGGAGCTGGACTATCTGTTTCTTGCCCACGGAACAAATTCTTTCGGTTTGTTCAATAATACAATAGAAATCGACGGAAAAAAATATTATGCTTATTATCCGAGCGTTCTTCGGAAAATGGGGCTTGTTACAGATGAAGAGGCTGAAAATATCGCCAGAACATACGTTCTTACAGGCAGCGTTCAGTTTACGAACAGAATTTCAGCCAAGGCTTCGTACAACATAAATTCCCGGATGAAACTTTCCGGCAGGGCGGCGTATTCCTTTATTTTCAACAATAGAAATGAGGAAGGAAAATTCGCCCAGGGCTTTGAAGGCGCCATGAGTTTTGAATATACACTTTTTGACTAAGGTTGTGCTATGAAAAAGATTATTTTGTCAGTTTTCGCTTTGCTTTTTTGCTTTGAATTTGCTTTTGCGCAGAAAAATCTTTCTGTGGATGTTGAAGATGAAATTTACAGCGTTCTTGAAATTGCGGAGATGAAAGGTTTCTGCAGCTTTTTGCCAGGCGCGAAACCGTATACAGTTTCAAGAATTTTCAAGGCGATTGATGAAATTCTCGAGCACGAGGACGAGCTTAAGCCTTCGGAAATAGAGCTTCTTGAAAAATTCAAGGCGAAGCACGAAATCAATTCCGAGAAGAAGAACAGTGCCTCTCATCTTGCTGTTCAAACAAAGGACGAAAAGTTTCATTTTTCGTTTCTATATGATTTTGCTCTTGAAGGCAATGTTTCCGGCGGAATTTACAACAAGTCGGACTTCAATTCTGTAGGATTTGACTTGCTGCCGGAAGTTAATTTCCGCGGCGACATTACAAAATTTCTTTCGTACGGTTTCAAGGGAATTTTTGACCTGACATATATGCCGCTCAAAGAAGTGGGAAATTATTCCATCGGTTATCCGTGGTATGAAAAAGATGTTGAGGATTATTTCAGCGGCGACTTGAACGATGACGGAACTCCTAAATATTCAAAGCCTGAAAGCGAGCGTTTTGTTAAAAAGTTCCTGAACAACAGCTATCTTCCTTATTCGTACAAAAAGCCATGGGACGGCCAGGTTTATCTTCTTTCAAATATGTCTGCTTCCGGAACGGAAGGCTGGGCAACTGAATTCGGTGTGAGCGGAAGTGTTCTTGCGGAAATCAAGGCTTCGTTCCTGGATGACCGCCTTACAATCGGGGCGGGGCGGCAGTCGCATGAATGGGCGGCGATGGACAACGGAAGTTCGCTTGTGCTGAACAAGCAGGCGCGGCCGTTCTTTGAATTCAACACAGGAATTGAAATGTTCAGCTGGCTAAAATTTTCAACTTTGTCCGGAATTCTTGAATATCCGAACGCTGACTATATGAATTCCGATTCTTATCCGGAAGACAAGGACGGCGTGGATGATTCTTATTTCTGGCAGAACGCGTTTTCTGTGAATATGATAGAGCTGAATTTCAAGTATCTTCATCTTGATTTTGGAAGCTCCGTGGTTTATCCGAAGCGTTTTGAAATCGGCTATCTTTTTCCGCTTTTTATCTATGTTGAGTACCAGAACCACACCGGCGACTGCGACAATCTTGCTCTGTTCGGAGACATAATGCTCAGAAAACCTGGAGTTGGAAAAGTCTGGGCTTCAATTTATTTTGATGAGCTTAATATTCAGAACAACTGGTTTACTGAAACGCGCGTAATGTTTTCAGGACAGGTCGGCGCAAAGGCTGTGATTCCGTGGCTTCCGTTTGCAAGCGTTTCAACCCGCTACACAAAAATTGAGCCGTACTGCTACACTCACCATGCAATAAACTATGCTCCGTCGTACAACCATTACATTATGGAAAACTACACGAACAACGGCGAGTCTTTGGGCTATTATCTTCCGCCGAACTCTGATGAATTCTTCTTCCGCTTTGAAATGAAGCCTAGAAGTTTTTTGAGCACTGCGCTTCAGTATCAGTTTGTGCGCCACGGCGCGGATTACGGAAGCCAGCAGGTGCCGGGAAGCTCGCTTTATTCAGAGCTCAGCAGGTTCAACCGCGACGAGCTGAAAAAATATTTCCTTCATGACGGTGCGTACAACTGGATGCACATGATCAAGCTTGAAACAACGTTTGAACACAAAAACGTTCAGCGAGATCTGCAGCTGAGCTTGAATCTTGGATTTTTGTACAGCTATTACACTATGATTGACAGCGACAACTACGACAGAAGCATTTATGGAAACAACGGAAACTGCAAAAATGCCGATTTTTCAACTCCGTACCATTTTGTAAACACGGATGAATATCCGGTTCAGTTTGGCGTTGTAATGGGCTTTGGATTCAAGGTTCTGTTCTAGTTTGTTTGATTGCCTTTCAGGGCTTCATAAAGTTTATGCGCGGCTTCATCATAAGTGTATTTTTTTAGAATCGCATCAGGTGAATCCACGCTTTCCTTTAAAAGCTCGTCCAGTTCCACGTCCGTGTTTTCCGGGGTGATGTAGTGCGCCGTGTTCTGAAAAATCTCCGGCAGCGACGCCGCTTTTGAAATGATTATTTTTGCGCCGGTGGAAAGAGCTTCCAGCGGTGGAATTCCGAACCCTTCGTAGTAGCTTGGAAAAACAAAGGCTTTGCAGTTTCTCATAAGGGCTTTTACTTCGCCGTCTGAAACATATCCGACCAGCGTTACGTTTTTCAGTGTTTTCAGGTTTTTCAGTTCTTCCGGGACAAGTCCGCTGATTGCCTTTCCGCTTATTGCGAAATTTTCAGAAGGGTGAGCCTCCGCGTATTTGCAGAGCCACGCAAGATTTTTACGTTTGCTCAAAGAGCCTAGCGTAAAGTAAAAACTGCCTTTCTTTAATGAAGGAAATTTCTCAAAAATGCGCTCGTCTTCCTGAATATCCTTAAAATGATCCCATCCGTTTGGGATTACAGAAATTTTCTGCGGAGCAATTTTGTATGATTCAGAAATCTGGTTCCTGCTGAATTCTGAAACTGTAAAGATTTTCTTTGCGTTTTTCGCGATATTCCAGTAGTGCAGAAGGCTGTAGGCTCTAACAAGCCTGTCCTTGAAGCTTGAAAAGTCATCTGGAAAAATTTTCGCGTATATATCGTGCAGAAAAGCGTAGCCGCAGCTTTTTCCGAGCGGAGCTGTGTTTGAAAAATTCAGCCCGGTTGAGCCGGTTTCTCTGCACCATTTTGGAAATTCAACCAGATCCCAGAATGGAAAATTCTTTATGATTTTTTTTGAGCGGATCAGCTTGATGTTCTTGAATTCCGGAACCATTTTTGGATTCGCTGAAACAAGAATTGAAAAATCATCCTGCTCTGTTAAAAGCAAGTCGAGCCGTCTGCACGTTTCCCAGGAAAAACGTTCGATTCCGGTAAGATTTCTGTTTAGGAAGTTTCCATTTATAAGAATTTTTTCCATTCTGAGCCTTGTTCTTTAAAATTAATCGCGGGAATACAAATCTCTTGTGTAAACTTTTTCCTTTACATCGTCCAGATCTTTGTTCCAGCGGTTTGCAATAATTACATCAGAATTTGCCTTGAACCATTCCAAATCTTTTGTTACTTTTGAGTTGAAGAAATCATCTCCGCCTTTAAAAGTAGGTTCATAGACAATAACCTGAATTCCTTTCGCCTTGATGCGCTTCATAACGCCCTGAATTGAACTCTGCCGGAAATTGTCGCTTCCAGCCTTCATTGTAAGGCGGTAAACGCCAACTGTTCTAGGCTTTTTCGCAATAATCTGGTCAGCGACAAAATCTTTTCTCGTGCGGTTTGAATCAACAATCGCCCGGATAAGATTCTGCGGAACATCGGAATAGTTTGCCAGAAGCTGCTTTGTGTCCTTTGGAAGACAGTAGCCGCCGTACCCGAAACTTGGATTGTTGTAAAAATCCCCGATTCTCGGGTCAAGACTGATTCCTTCAATAATCTGCTTGGTGTTAAGTCCGCGAAGCTCAGCGTAAGTGTCAAGCTCGTTGAAATATGCGACACGCAGCGCAAGGTAAGTGTTCGCAAAAAGCTTTATCGCCTCGGCTTCCGTGCAATGCGGGTGAAGAACCTGAACGTCTTTTTTTATTGCGCCTTCCTTTAAAAGTGAAGAAAACTGCTCGGCTTTTTCCAGAAGCGCGTCGTCATCCTTCGGGTAGCTGACAACAATTCTTGAAGGATAAAGATTGTCATAAAGCGCATGACCTTCCCGCAGAAATTCCGGAGAAAAAAGCATATTCTTGTATCCAGAAGTTTTTCTTAAATTTTCAGTGTAGCCGACCGGCACTGTTGATTTTACAACGATTGTGGCGTTTGAACCTGATTTTTTCACCAGCTCAACAACTGATTCAACGCTTGAAGTGTCAAAATAATTCTTTTCCTCATCGTAGTTTGTTGGCGTTGAAATGATAATGAAATCCGCGTTCTTGTATGCTTCAACGGCATCTGTTGTGGCAACCAGATTCAAATCTTTTGTGGCAAGATATTCAGAAATCTCCTTGTCCACAATCGGGGATTTCTTGCTGTTAATTAAGTCTACTTTTTCTTGAATAATGTCAACGGTTTTTACTTCGTTGTGCTGCGCCAAAAGTATGGCGTTTGAAAGCCCAACGTAGCCTGTTCCTGCAACTGCTATTTTCATTCTTTTAGTTTAGCACAATTGGTGTTTTTGTGCTATAAAAATTGAATGTGTGAAAATTCTT
>CAKUZR010000006.1 GCA_934718065.1 uncultured Treponema sp. | reverse complement strand
TTTGTATGTTGCAATTTCATTATAACAGATGGTTGGAAACCTTTTTTATGGGGAATTATATTTTACTGCTTACCCATTTCCGGGAAATTTCAGTTCCGCTGGAGAGAAATCATCGTCAGATCGTCTTCCTGGGCGTCTTCTTTTATGAACGAATAGAAAACGTTGTTCGGATTTTTTGGTTTTCTGACCGGACGGCCGTTGAAACTTTCCTCGGTTGGAGGAACTGCGTATTTTTCGTAGAGCGAGAAATATTTTTTCAGGAAGCGGTCAATTGCAACGTCAACTTCCACGAGGTCTTTCGCGGTGGCTGAATCCGGCTTGTACAGGCGGAACAGTTTTTCCAGGGACGCGAGCGCGAGCGTGGCTTCCTCGACGGTTCCTTCGCAAATCGTAAAATCGAACTCAAGGTTTTCGCCGATTGACGGATTTTCTTTTTTTGTGAGAATGTATTTTTTCTTCTGGAAAACTGCCTCGATGATTTCTGAAACGCGTTTTTCGCCGAATTCTTCTTTTTCGGCTTCGTATTCGGGGTTTCCGTATTCATCGTAAATCTGCTCGCCGTTTGAATCTTTTTTAGGTTTCATGACCGCGGCAAAATCCGGAGTGCGGATTATTCTTCCGTTTTCTTCGATTCCGTCGGTGTAGAGAATCAGAACGTCTTTTTTGCCGAGAGCCGCTTTTTCAACTTTGAATCCGCCTTTCATTTGGAGCATGAAATTTGGGAACGGGCCGGCCGCTGGTGTTTCGGAAAGCTCGATTTTTTTGATTTTCCGGGATGAATCTTCGTAAATCCGGACAAACCGGTCGCCTGCGTGGCACATGAAAACGTTTCCGGTTTTTGAGTCGTAAAGAGAAACTATCATCGCGACGAATTTGCCTTTTATGTTCAGGGATTCCAGGAATCCGTTGATTTTGTAGACGAAATCTTCAAGTTTTGTTCCGTTTTTCTGGAAGCTCCAGCTTTCAAAATATTTTTTGTAAAGTGTTGCGACAATTGTCACCAGAATTCCCGCCGGCGCGGCGTGGCCGGAAGCGTCGCATTTTATAAGGACGTACCAGCGTTCGTCGAGTTTTTTAAAGTCGAAATAGTCGCCTGACGCGCCGGACGCGCCTTTGTAATACGCGAATTCTGAAATGTTTTCATCTGAAATTCTTGAGATATTCTGCTTGAAGTTGCCGGATAGCGGCTCAAGGGAAACCATCGCCTGCTGAATCGGAGTCGCCTCGTTCGCCTGAAGGTTCAGTTCCCGCTCGTTGTAGCCAAGATCTTTTTTCATCTTGTTCACGGAATTGCCCAGCCGCCCGATTTCGTTGTTCGGAAGATCGGTTATATCGCCGGCAAGCAGACGTTCCTTGTCGTTTTCCTCGGAAATTTCTGTGACAGTTTTTTCAAGCATTTGAATCGGGCGTACGATTCTGCCTGCAAAAATGTTCGCCACAAGAATTCCAAGAACGACTGCAACGGCCGCAAGAATCAGCACAATAAAAACAATGTTGAAGATAGCGCTGTCAATGTCCTGGATGAGAGAATCGGTGTTCACCTTCAGAAAAAGAATTCCGTGCACATACTGGCTGGACGTGCCTGAAGAATAAAGAACCGGACGGTAAAAAAGATATTCAGTAACTTTGCGGTTGAATTTTTCATCGTTGTACGGCGGAAGAGAATCCGAGCCTTTTTCTGAAAGCTCGAGCAGCTGCTTCTGGATTTCTCCGCGGTACGAGGCGTTCAGGTTTGAAATTTCAGAGCGACGCGCGCCGGATGCTCCCGGAATTTCCTTGTTCAGCGCCGCGATTTCAGCCTCGATTTTTCCGCAAAGCTCGTGCGCCCGGGAATTCAGGTCAAGGCAGCGGGAAACAACTTCACGCTCAGATTCCTGTGTTGGAGAAAGCATTGAAACGCCCGGAATTATTGTTTTACGCGCGCTAAGCCTGTCAACTTTTGAATTTATATTCGCGTCGTTGGAAGCCCAGACGTAAAGGATTGAATTTTCTTCATCCGCAGAAACGGAGATATTTTTTCCGCCGCCAGAATTTCCTGAATCCGCGCCAGAAAAATTTTCCGCCGGCTCGCCCGTAATCGTAAGGAATTCCGCCTCGGAAAGAGAGCTCATCTGGTTCAGAAGGTCGTTGAATTCCATCGTGCTTTGGTCAGCGTTCTGAAGATAAGTTCTTGCCCCGGTAAAAACGGACGAAAGCAGAACGTTCACGCGGTCGTGCAGGCCTTTTGAAAGAGTCCTCTCCTGCCCTTTTATCATTGTGAAGCCAAGGCTTCCTGAAATTATCACAATAATCGCCACCACAAGGGAAATCGCGAATCCGGCCAGAGAAGTTTTCAGGCTGCCGTTTCTTCGTTTTTCATCTTTTATTGATTTCTGGAACTGCGGCATAAATCCTCCTTTTTCCAGCTGAATGACTATTTTTTTTGCCGAACAAATTTCTGCATAGTTTTTAAAGAATGACGCTCCGAACACAACCGCCGAAACCGCCAGAAGAGCCAGCGCAACAAAAAGCACAACGGCGCCGGCAAAAACCGAATGGGCGTATTTTTTTCTGACAGCCTTGAACGCCGGAACATATTCGTATTCCGGCTCAATTTGAACTGTTCCGTTCGGACTGATTTTCAACGCTTTTGTCTTTGTGAAGGAAAGCCCGCGGGATGAATGGACAACTCCAACAAAATAAGAGCCTTCATCCAGCTCGTGCCCAAGATTTATTCCCGAAACTTTATGGTTCGCAACGCTGAAATTCTGCGCGGTTCTTGAAATCACCATGTCGTAAGGCGGTTTTCCGTCTGAATCGATAATCACGGAAGAAATCGTTCCGTCGTATGCAAAGTCGCTTCCGGAAAGCTCGATTGTCACATCTCCGAAAGAAGAAACATTTTCCTTTATTGAGGAAATATTTGTGTGCGGAACATATTTGTTCAGAAGAACCGGAATATTTTCAGCAGGACCGACAAATCCAGCCTCATCAACGGCGGCCACAGAAAGCACGTAAAGTCCGTTCCGCTGGTTTTTAAATGTGAAAGACGGATTTCTGTAGACTTCCCCGGAAAGCTTTATTTTTTTCTGAATAAGTTTTTCATTTGAAAGAAGGAGCGATTCACCGTAATTTTTAAGCTCTTCATCCGTAATTTTCAGCTTTTTTTTCTGCGTTGAAGAAAATCTTGCCGGAAGCTCCGCGATTTTTGAAAGTCCGTAGCAATAGCCTTTTATGTCATCATCCGAAAAATCCGGCTGCCAGTGGACTGTTCCGTAGTTTGAGGAAAGAAATCCTGCCGCATCCGTTTCAAGCGGACTGAACACAACCGGCCTCGGCGGCGTAAGATCCAGATAATATTCCGCGGAGGCGGGCTGAGACCAGTTTCCAGCATTGTCAAGAACGCGGATTTTCAGATACCATTTTCCTTCGTTTTCCGCGTAGAGCTGCAAGTTTTTTTCTGCCGACACATCTTTTTCCTCAAGCGCAGGAATTTCATCTTCATCCTGGGACCAGCTGTAGGAATAACCTTTGATTCCCGAAATATCGTATGGAAAATTTATTCTGCATGAAACGCGCTTGTTTTTTGAGCGGCCGGAAGAATTCTGCCTTTCCAGCGAAATTGACGGAGCGCCAACCTCGAGGTCCGGCTCAAGCACAAAAATCTGGCTTCCGGAAGAATTTTCCGACTGCCAGACAAAAGCAAGATAATCACCGTTTTCCAGAGGAGCCGGAAATTCCGAGCTGTTTTTAAGACTTCCGAGGCGGCTTTCATTCCATTCAACTTTTTGTTTTTCCGCAAGATAAACCTGGTTTATCCCCGAACGGTTGTCAAACCAGTAGACAAAAAGACTGTTTTTAAAGGCGAAAATTCCCGGCTTGCGGCAGTTTCCTTTCATTGCGACAATATCCACCGATTCAGGAAGAATTTTTCCGTCAGAAATCTGCCCGAACCAAATTTCAGAATTTTCCGTGCCGCGTTTTTTTCGTTCCCAGGCAAGACTGATTTTTCCATCCTTGAACAGAATGAAAGGCGACTGGTTGTCAAAATCCGCGAAATCGCCGTTCAGAACAGAATCTTTGCCGGAAACATGAGCCGGAGCCGCCCAGTTTTTTCCTCCGTTTTCCGAATGAGAAATATAAATCTGGTAAGAATTTTTGCCGTTCTGCAAAAACTGCGACTGAAAAACAAGAAAATCCGAATTTTCAGAGCTTGCCATGAACGGCGCGAACGAATTCGGCATCGAAGAGCCGCTGAAAGTTTCAGAAAAATCCGGCCATTTCAAACCGTCGTCTGAAACTGAATGATAAATAAAAAATTCGTGAAGGCGCAGCGCCGGGTCTGAAATTTTAGACTTTGAGACAAACATCACAAATTTTCCGGTGAAAGACGCGTAAATTCTCGGCGTGAAAAATTCGTCTTTTGGCACGGAAATTTCCGCCGGAAGAAATTTTTCCGCCCCTGGATTCAGGACAAAAACGTTCAGCTTTGAGCCGGATGCCTGGACTGCGACCGCGACCGTTCCGTTTTTCGTCATCGCGGCTGAATAAATATCCGGAATTTCAGAGCCGGCGTATTCAAAAGGGCCTGCAAAGCGCGGAAAATCGCTCCAGTTTCCGGATGAATCAACGGCGCGGGCGGAAAGCCAGATATTTCTGTTTTTGCCGTCAACTTCCTGCCAGAAGAAAAAAGATTTTTCACCGTTTCCAGCCGATTTTGGAAAAACTGAATTTTTCATGCTTGCCGGGCGTGGCTGGTTCCACCAGAATTTTTCCACGGAAAATCCCGAAAAAAGAAAAACTGAAAAAAATGAGAGAACAAAAATTCGTCTGAATAAATCAAAAAAATAAAACCGTTCTTTTTTCATTGTCCCAAAGCCCTTTCAACGCGATTTTTAAGCTTTCCCAGATTGTCCGTTCTGTTCGCCGGATTTTTCCACATTTCAGAAATTATTTCCTGCGCCATTTCGTAGCGGTTCGAGGAAATAAGCTCAACAATTTCCTGGTAGCGGTCCGCATAATTTATATCTCTTGTGTAAACTTTAGTTTTCAGGCGCGCGCTTACTCTTGAACGGAAACTCTTGAAATTCTGGTTTTCCGTGTCAATCGAAATCGCCTGGTTTATTTTCTTGAACGCTTCCTGGTAATTTCCAGCCTGGAAAAGTTTCTGGGAATCCGCATAAAGCTGCTCAGCCTGTTTTTTTGCAGCCGGAGCGAGAGGACGTTTCTTTTTTCCAAGAGAATATTCAATTTCAAGAATCGCCTGCTTCAGCCCCGGATAATCCGGATTGATTTCCGCAAGATCGGAAAGCTCGGAGTACGCCTGAATCAGCTTTTCATTTCCAGCTGAATCTTTTGACGCGGAAGCCGCCGCTTCCTCTGCCTGGGAAACTCGCCTTGCAAAATTAACGGCGAACTGCTCAGGGTCCTGGAACTGCTGGATTTCAAGTCGAAGTTTATTCGCCTCGGTGTTACGAGGAACAAGCGAGCGTAAAATTTCCAGGGTTTTCAGGGATTCGCTGAACTGCGCTGAAGCAAGCTCCTTTTCGCCTTTTTTTGAATATGACTTTCCTTTTTCAAAACTTTGGCGCGCGCTTCTGAGCATCTGGGAAACGTCACGGTAAAGCGCGTCCGACGGCAAAACCTCGCGGCCGTTGTTCGCGTTCAGGGCGTTCTCAACAACTTTCATCATATTTTGAATTTCATCGTTCTTATAGTCAAGAAAAACAACATTCCAGCGTTCCTGCGCACGGTTCAAAAGAATTTGCGCCTCCGCATAGTTGTCGTTGCTGAATTCGTTTCTTGCCTTCACAAGCAAAGACTCAACTTCCCTGTCGATTACAATTTTCTGCTGCTCGGAAATTTCTTCCAGAAGATTTTCAACTTTTTCCCGGCTTGATGAAGCGAATTTTTCATCATAATTGAAGCGGAGCGAGCTGTTGTAAAATTCAACCGCATTTTCCGCGGAATTTCTTGCCTCGTCGAATTTTTTCTGCCGGAAAAGTTTTCTTGCGTTCTCGAAATTTTTATCGCCGGACGCAATATTTTCATCAGCCTGACTCACGAGCGATTTTGCCTCGGAAAGTTTTTCTTCAAGCGAAACTGAAATTTTTTCAAGAGCCGCAATGCTTGATTTCACAGACGAAACAAGATTCCCGTAGTTTTCCTCATAGGAATTTGTGATTTTCTGAAGCCCGAACTGAAGCGCGTTTTTTCCGCCGTCCGCAAATTTTTCCAGCTCCAGAATTTTCTGCGCCGCATTCCGGGAGAAACGCATTCTCATTCCGTCAGAAACAGTTCCTTCCAAGTCTTTTTCAATTTCCGCGGTTTTTGAGGAAGCTTCGTTTTCATACTGAATTCCGGCAAGCGAATAAAATTCCGCGCCTCTTCTGTAAAGCCCGGACGCAAGCTCGGAGCAATAATCATTCAGCGCGAAAATATATTCGTTGTAAGTTTCGCCGATTTTTTCCCAGGAAAGAATTTTATCCTCAGGCTGAATGCCGCCCGATTCATTTTGCGCACGGAAATTTCCAGAAGCGGCGGCCGAAGTTCCCGCAGAAGAATTCTGCTTTTCAAGAAGCGTCCGGTATTTTTCGCTCCATCCGGAATTTTTCGGGGAATTTTCATTTATCTGTTTTTTCACGGAATCAATCTGCGAAACAAAATCAAGCAGCGAAAGAATATAAGAATTCCCGGAAAGCGCGGAGCCGCCAGGATTTTCAGGCTGCAAAAGATTTTCCGCGGAGGATTTTATTTCCGCGATTTTTTCAAATTCGTCAACAAACGCTTCCGAATAAAACGCGACATTTTCAAGATATTCAACAGAAATGTCAAAATTTTCGCACGGAAGCAAATTTCCGCTTCCATCACGTTTTTTCAGCAGCGAATAAAAACCGTTTATTTCGCGGGATTTTTTTCCAATCGCCTCGATTTTTAAAAGCTCGGATTTTTCCGGAAGAATTTTGCTCCGGCGGAAATTTTCCACGGAACTTTTTTCAGCGAAACGCCCGGAAATTCTGTTCAAAACCAGAACCGCAGCGGATTTTATTTTTTCAACATCTGAAGAAAAAACGCTGTCCATAACGCCAAGAATTCCGTGGTCCGCGCCGGGAATTTCGCTCCAGCCGAAAACCGCGCCGGACGCAAGAGCCGGATATTCCTCGCCATGCGCAAAGGAAATTCCGTTTTCCCCGGATTTTCCGCCTTTTCTGCTTTTTTCAGCAATTTTTTTTATTTCAGAAGATTTTTTTTCAAGCTGAAGGCCAAGCTCAAGGATTGAATTTCTAAGCGAGCAATATTCCGAAGCCACGGCCTTTAAATTCTGCACAGAAGCCTGAATCGCCGCCTCGTTTTCGGAATTAAACGCATTTTCGCAGGAAGCGAACGCATTTTCAAGCCGGAAAAAAATTCCGTCAAAAAGCCCGGAATTTCTCTTGATTTCCCTTACAATTGAGTCAACTTCCGCGCTGATTTTTTCCTTTCCGAACTCAGTGTTGAAATTGTCGCGCAGAATTTCCAGTCCTTCCGCAGCCTTTTTCAGCGCCTCGGAATATTTTTCAGACTGAACCAGCTTCGCGGTCTTGTTCTGGATTGCGCTGTACTGCCGGATTGAAACAAGATAATTTGTGTCTTTCACAATATCGAGCCGCCTGTCGTTCGGATTGAATTCCAGCGCAAGAATTTCCTCGGTCAGTTTTTTTATGCGGCTGTCCGTAGCTTCTGTGTCTTCCTCGGAGCTGTTCTTGATAAGCTCAACAAGCTCGTTCGCAAGCTCGGAATAAAGTTTTCTTGAATTCAGGATTTTTTTGTACCGTTTCTGGACTGCGTCGAATTCCGCGGGATTTTTTTCAAGATATTTGTTCAGCTCAACAAGCGCCTTCTGAAAATTCCGTTCATCCGGCCTGTCAATAATTTCATCAATTTCACGCAGAGACAAAATTTCTTCCTGCGAAAAAATACTGCCAGAAAATGAGAAAAATAATATTAAAAACGCCAGAATTTTTCTTTTTGCCATCTTAAAAAATCAAACTGCAATTGTCCACAATTTCTTTTTCGGTATATATTCTAATGAGTTAAGAAAAAAAATCCGACTAATAAAGTAGCAAAATAATCAACAAAATGAAAAAAAACAGGCTGTTCATTTTTATTTTTTTCCTAGCTTTCTCATTTTTCAGGGCTTCAGAAACCGCCGCTCTGGACTACACTGAAATTTCATCATCGCTTGCAACTTTTTTTGACTCGCTCTACGGAAAAAACGAAGGAACAACAGGTTTCCGCTCGCTTTTGATTCCTCCAGGCGGGCGCTCAGAAAGCCTCGGCGCGTCCAGCACCGCCCTTTCGGACGACATCAGCTGCGTTGATTTCAACCCGGCGGCCTCAAGCCTTCTGGACGAAACGGAAATCGCTTTTTTCCACACCTCGTGGATTGCCGACTCAAACATTGAAAGCCTGGCGTTTTCCACAAGATTCAATAATTTTGGCGTAGGCGGAAAAATTTCGTGCTTCTACGTGCCTTTCACCGAATACGATTCTTTCGGCTCGCGCGTTGCGGGAAGCTACTATTCCGAAACAACCGGAAGCGCGAATTTTTCGTACAATTTTCTTTCAGGATACAATTTCAAGGGAATTGCCGCCGGGCTCAATTTAAAATTTGCGTGGCGCTCAGTTCCAGACTACACGGACAACAACACCGGAGAAATTATTTCATCATCCGGGCTTGAACAGTCCGCGCTCGCGTTCATGGCAGATTTCGGAATAATGCTTCAGTTCAACCTGGCGAAATTTTACAGCGCGGAGGAAGCGAATTTCAAGGTCGGACTAAGCGCATCGAACTTCGGCGCGGCGATAACCGGATTTTCAAGCGAAAAAGGAATTGTGCAGGACGATCCGCTGCCTTCAACCGTGGGAATCGGAATTTCATACAAATTTTTGCGGCCGGTAACAATTTCAGTTGAATTCAGGCAGCCGCTGAATCTTCAGGATTTTTCCGAATACCAGATGTTCTACGCCGGAACCGGAATTTCCGTGCAGATTGCAAAATTCTTTTCAGTTCAGGGCGGATTTCAGCTGAAAGGCGCGAATCCACGGTTCAGTCTTGGCGGCGAGGCTGTTATTTCAAAAATCAAGCTGAACGCAAGCTACACGCTCGACCTGACTTCATCGATGAATCCATTGAACCGCTTCAGTTTTTCCGCGGGAATTCTTCTTGGCGACAAAGGAAGGGCGAAAAAGCACGAGGAAGTGAAAAAACTCTACAACGAAGGAATTTATTTCTTCTCGCAAAAAGAATACGAAAAAGCGATTGAAAAATGGCAGGAAGCCCTGCGGCTTGACAAAAATTTCGACCCGGCGAAAAACGGAATCAAAACCGCCCGAATGTACAGCGAGATGCTTAAAAATATGGAGAATCTTTCCGCCAGCTAAAGCCTTATCTTTCTAAGGCCGCAAAATCTTTCAACGCGCTGAATTTTATCTTTTTCTGCTGAAAATCCGGTAATTCATCCACGGAAAAATCTGGTGCTTTTCTTCAAGCTGCGTAAGCCATTCCGTGCTGACAGTGTTTGAGCCGAGCGCGTCGAACACAGCCGTAAAATCATTTATGCTCTGCTTGAAGCGAAGTTCCGCGTATTCCGGGAAAATGCCGTTTTGAATCATTTTTGCAAGGCCGCTGCTCTGCGCGAACATCAGTTCCTTTGCCCCAAGATTAAGAAGACGCGCCTTAAGCCCAGTTTCAGCCGGAAAACGCTCCGACAAGTCAACCATACGCTCGCTGGCTTTCCGCGCAAATTTCATCATCCAGCTGTTTTTGCTTGAAAGCAAATCCTCGCCGTAGCCAACGCCGCTCGCCGCTCCGTAGTAAGGCTGGATGCGCTGAAGCTCAAACGGATTTTTCGCAAGATTTTTCGGCAGTTCCAGCTCAGCCCCGGATTCTGAAATCTTTCGGCAGAGCTGCTCAAGCCAGTCAATTGCTTCAAACCATTTTTCATTCAGACGGCTGATATTTATTGAAACAACCAGGGAAATTTCTTTTTCATCAGGAAGGAGTTTTTCCGCCGCGCAAAGTTTTTCAACCTTTTTTGAAGCAAAATCCGCCGCATCCTTCAAAACCTGGGCTTTTGCCTCCTGCGCAGAATAAATATTCTCCGCCTCGTCCGGATTTGCCGCATTCGCCTCGGAATCGCCGCCCTTGTTCCAATATTTGTACCCGATGGAATAGCGCGAAGTTCCTTTTTTCACAAAAGATTCAATATTTTCAGCCGGCAAAGAAAAAATCACATCGCGGTTTTCTGAACGGTACACCGGATTTTCAGAATATCCGCTCTCACCTGAAATTTCATTGTCAGAAAAACCGTCGCGGCCAAAAACCACAAGCGCATTCGCAAAACGCGCCGGAGAAAAAATTCCTTTTTTAGGCTCAATTTCGCTGAAAAGAAAACTGTGCGCATCCAGAACTGTATAATTTATTCCGTATGCGCGCAAAACTTTTTCAACGCCGTCGTAATATCCAAGCTCAGGAAGCCAGAATCCGTCCGGAACTTCACCGAAAAAACTTCTGTAGGCAAAAATTCCGGCTTCAACCTGCGCGGACATAACTTCCTGCATGTCGTTGTAGAACGGAAGAAAAATATCCGTCGCGCAAGTCGCAAGAATTTCAACAAAACCTTTTTTCCTGAATTCCGAGATTTTTTTTACAATCCGCCGGCCGAAACGCTCAAAATCAATTTTATCGCTTTCCGATTTTTCAAGGCAAAGCTTCGCGGCCTCAAGGAGCTTTCCGTCCGAATTCACGCGGACAAGCTCTTTTTTTCCAAACTCGATTTTTTTATCAAGCCAGGCAAGATACTGCTCCTGAATTTCAGAATCCTCCAGCAAAGTGCAAAGAACAGGTGTCAGCACAAGCGCGATTTTCGCAGGAATTCCTTCCGCCTCAAATTTTTCCAGCATTTTAACCAGCGGAATATAAACATTCGAAATATTTTCAAAAAGACGGCTTTGCTCGCCGGCGTACAGAACCGCTTCTTCACCGGAATGTTTTACATATTCCTGGCTTGTGTTAAGAATAAGAACTAATTTTTTTTGTGCCATTTATTTTTCCTGTAACCAAAACTTTAATTTTTGCGCGCCCTACGAAAAAGATTCCCGGTGATTTTTGTAATGCTCAAGCAGAAGCTCGTTCATTCCGGAAAGCTTCATTATTTCAGACTCATTTTCCAGTTTTCCAGGCTGAAGAAGGGCGAAACGCTCGCAGCCCTTAGGTTTTTCCAGAATTCTAGAAGACGCAAGGATATCCACAAAATTATCAAGGTTGAAAAGAAGATCCACCCGGAAAAATTTTTTGTTCTGCGGAAGAAGAACGTACTGACCGTCATCTTCCTTTGAAATCTGAATGTCAAAAAATTCATCCGGCTTGACCTGCCCTTTTTCGGAAAAAGAATTCACACGGATTCTCATCTGGCTTACAAACGCTTTTTCAAGGGAAATTCTGTCCGAATCGCTGATGTTCCAGTAAACAAACGCCCATGCAGGATTTCTAAGAACAATTCCAACTTCAGTCTGATTGTATGCGCGCGGAACAAGCTCGTCCTCGTCTTTCGGCTCCGGCTCATCATCAGAAATAATCATATCGTCTTTTTCAATTTTTTCTAAATCTTCGTAAACCTCAAGAATTTCTTCAATAAGAAAATTTCTGTCAAAATCTGAAGGAACATCGATTCCCTCGTCATCAGCAATTTTTATAAGCTCAGAAAATGAAAGAGTTTCCAAGTAAGCACGGCTAAGCACATTTTTTTCCATAAAAATAATAATCTAAAAAATATTGATATTAGTCAAGCGACGCAAAAAATGCAGAAAACTCGGAATCTGCGAAAAATTTCCTGAAAAACACGAAAATCACGGAAAACGGGATGAAAAAAAAAAATCCTGCGGACAAAAAATTCCTTGCAAAAACCATTGAAAAACCAGAAAAATTATGATATTAAAGAAATATGAGAGTTTATATTTTTTCCCTGCCGCAGAACCTTGAGACCGCACGAAAAATCCAGGATTTTCTGAATTTAAAAGGCCACTCCGCAAAACTTTTCGACTCAGACTCGCAGTTTTTCATTTCAATCTATAAAAAGGAAGAAGTTCCGGATTTCATCATCTACGACTATCTTTTGTTCAACCACAATGCGTTCAACATCTACAATTTCATGAAGAAAGAAAACTGCCTGGTTCCGCTTGTTTTTTTCAACGAGCCGACGCTTCATCCCGAACCGACAGAAGTTTTCTTCAAAAATTTTCTGAATCTCATCCACGACGAAAACAAGATTGACTGGGAAAAATATGAAAAAATTGTTTCAGATTCCGCGGAAGTCATAACCCAGGAAATGGGCAGTCCGGAAAAAGCAAAAACCACGGAATCCGCTCCGGAAGAAAATCCTTGCACAAAAAAATCAGCTGAGCAAGCTGAAAAAAGAAAAGACGAACCGATTCTGAAGGAACTTTCAGGAATCAGCATTGCGATTTTCAAGAAACTTTTTAAAAATCTGAACAAATGCGTGCCGCTGGAAGAACTTCAGGCTTCAGAAGAGCTGCAGAAAACGCTCCAGGAGGCGACAGTTTTCTGTTCAATTTCAAAAATCCGGAAAGCCATGAAAAAAGCCGGCTCAGACGATTTTGACATTCTGAAAAATCCGCGCGGCTACACTATGATTTCAAGATTTTAGCGTGTTTTTACCCTGAAAAATATTGTTCGCAGCAAAATATTTTTTCATCGAATTCAGAACCTCGCGCTTGTTTCCAGTCCACTGAGGCGCAACCAGAATTTTCTTTGCGCCGTCGCCGGTAAGCCGGTGAACCACAATGTTTTCAGGAATTATTTCAAGCGCATTTCCCACAAGCCTGAAATATTCATCCTCGCCAAGACAAGAAAAAGCCCCTTTTTCAAAATCTTTTTCCAAATCCGTTCCTTTCAAAACGTAAAGAACCGAAATTTTTATTCCGTCAACGCCAGCCGCCAGAACATATTTCACAGAATTCATCATATCCTGCTCATTTTCGCCCGGAAGCCCGAAAATCAGATGAGCCGCCACATGAATTTTCGGAGCCTTCTGTTTTATGCGCCTTACGCAGTCCAGAAAAACTGAATTTTCATACATCCGCCGGATATATTCCACAGTTTCCTTTTTTGAGCTTTGAAATCCAAGCTCGATGCTCAGATAATATTTTTCAGAAAGCAGCGCAAGGTTTTCCAGCATTTTTTCAGAAATGCAGTCCGGCCGGGTTCCAACCGCAAGCCCTGAAATTTCCGGGCAGCCAAGCGCCTCCTTGTATTTTTCAAGAAGAACGTTTTCATCTCCGTAAGTTGAGGAAAAATTCTGAAAATACGCAATATACGATTTTTTCGCGCCTTCCTTCAGCTTTGAAGAAACAATGATTTTCGCCTGCTCAACCTGATTTTTTATTGAAAATGCACGGCTTGCGGCAAAATCCCCGGAACCGCTCGAACTGCAGAAAATGCATCCGCCAAAACCTTTTGTTCCATCCCTGTTCGGACAGGTGCAGCCCGCGTCCAGGCTGATTTTATAAACTTTCGAGCCGAAAATTTCCTTGTAATACTGCCCCGCTGAATAAAAATGTCCGTTTGAATATTCCATACAAAAAAAACAAAAGCCAGCCCAACGGCCAGCTTTGAAAAGTGATGCTTGCAAGGCTCGAACTTGCGACCTGCTGCTTAGAAGGCAGCTGCTCTAATCCAACTGAGCTAAAGCACCAAAAAATTGAAATGAGTAAAACTCTGTTCAAATAATATATAAAAAAATCAGTTTTTTTACAAGTGAAAAAGACACAGAATTGCAGATTTCTTTGGTGTCAAAAAACGAAAGGCTAGTTGTCCTCGCTGGACGCATCTATTGCAACCGAGCCAAGATAAAGCACATTGCTGTAATAATTTGTAAACGAATTGTCCCGGCCCACCGCAACCGCATAAAGCGCAACGTAATAAACATCAGTTTTGCTCGCAGTTCCAAAGTTCACGTCATCATCGCCGCTTTTCGGCTTGTCATAATCGCCGCTAGAGTTTTTTCTTCCAAAATCAAACGATTTTGTGCTGTCGTTGCGCATTGGAACATAATTTTCAACATCATCAACAACAACTCTTGCCCGGAACGCATAGTCGCTTTGATAATTTGTAAGGCGGATAACAACTCTTTGATTTGAATCCTTCGCCGGAACAAGCGGAGAAATATTTCTTTCAACGCCATTTTTATCTTTTGTGCCAAGCTCCTGATATCCATAGGACTGAAGCTGCGGAAATGCCGACGACGAATTTGTCGAGCTCGAAATAGAGCTAACAGACGAAATATTGCTGTTCATCGTTGAATAGTTGTTGTAGATTTTGTAATAAACAGCCGTGCCCATGTACCTGAATTCACCTTCAGAAGCATTGCTGCTGTCATTTGTCATAAAATCAAAATAGGCTTCATCATAAGAAGCCGCGTCTCCAGCATCGGAAACTGTCGGATTCGTCTGACGTTGAACAGGAGCTTCCAGATAATAAGACTTTTCAATTCCGCATGAAGAAAATAAAAAAAGACAGACAAAAAAAATCGAAATATTAAAAAAAATCAATTTTTTCATATCTGCCTTCCGCAAAATAATTTTTTAAAACTACTCTTTGTCCGAAATTTCAATGCTTATAAGTCTTGATTCAGCAAGTTTTGCCCAGGAATCCTCAGGAAGCGAGCCGAAAAGTTCCGTATAAACTTCAACAGCGCCTTTTTTATCACCTTTAGATTCTTTTACGCGGCCAAGACTGAATTTCGCATGAGCAATCTGGTCAAAATCCTTGTAAGAAACAGTTTTTTCATAAGATTTTTCAGCGTCGTCAAATTTTCCGGAATCTTCAAAAGCGGCTCCAGCATTAAAATAACACAACGGCGCAGTATATGATTTTCTGCCCTTCTCAGCGGCCACAGTCCAGAAAGACGCAGCTTCGTCATATTTTTTCTGGGAATATTTCACTTCCGCAGAAAGCATATTTGCCCGCACGCCCACAACTCCAGACTTGCTGTTGTAGCCAGCCAAATCAGAAAGAGCTTTTTCCCGGCGTGCTTCCAGCGCTTCTTCAGAAAGTCCCGCAGAATCTTTTGTAAGGTTATAAGAAATTGAATCGATATCCTCAAGACCTTTCTTGCTTGCGTTTGAAACCACAGAAGCTCCAATTCCATAGCTCAGGACAAAAACCGCCAGAACAACAAGAACCGCAATAAGAACTTTTCGGTATGCAACAAAAAATCCTGATAATTTTTCTCCTGCAGATGCTTTTTCAAATTGTGCTTTCATTTATTTCTCCATACTTATTATTTTATCGCGAATGTGCAGCTCATTCATCAGCCGCGACACGTAGGTTCTTTGTATGCCAAGAACTTTTCCCGCCTTTGTCTGGTTCCAGCCGCACTCGTCAAGAATTTTCACAACATAGCGCCTTTTAAAATCATTCACCGCAGTTTTCAGGGTTTTATCCTCATCATCAAACAAAAGAACCTGTCCGCTTTCCGGCTCAGACTGAATGTACACAAGATGCAAATCCTCATTCTGAATCATTGAACCGTGGCACAAAAGCACGCTTCTGGAAACAATATCCCTGAGCTCAAGAATATTTCCCGGCCAGGAATAATCAACGAGGGCACTTTTAGACTCTTCTGAAAATCCGGCAATTTTTTTTCCATATTTCGCAGAAAAAGAAACTAAAAAATTTTCAGCAAGAGGTAAAATATCCTCTTTTCGTACCCGAAGAGCTGGAATCCGCACTGGAAAAACATTCAACCGGAAAAACAGCTCCTCAGCAAAACTGCCGTTCTGAACAAAATCCGCAAGATTTTTGCTTGTTGAGGCAATAACCTTCACATTGATTTTTGACTGAATCAAATCCAGCAGCTTTTCTTGGTATTCAATCCTTAAAGATTCAATTTCATCAAAAAAAATCGAACCACATTCTGAACTGACTTTTACAAAATCAATATCTTTTGAACTTCTGCAGTCGTAGTAAAAAAACGGAAAATCCTTCCGGTTACAGTTAGCATGAATTATTTTCGCAAAAGTTTTTTTACCGCAGCCCAACTCGCCAATCAAAAGAACAGGAGAATTTGTTGCAGAAGTTTTCTTGATAATTTCAAGCAAATCCTTTGTAACAGGACTCGCCGCAATAAAAGTTTCGTTCATAAAAGGCTTTCAATACAACAAAACGCATTGCACCGGCAAAAATACCAGCACAATGCGTTTCTGGAACATCAAAACTATCTGTTCTCAGCTTTTTTATCGTTCAGCATATCGCCTAATGTGTATGCCCCCTGATCGTCATCATTTGAATTTGACATATACTGAGAGATTTCATCGCGCTGCTGTTTTCGCTTGTACTCACGAACAGAGAAAGCTGCCTTTTCTTTTTCTACATTCACATCAACAACAAAAACATTGATTTTGTCGCCGACATTGTATTTCTTCACAGCTTCTTCATACGGAGTGTCGCGGTCTTCGCTGAGATTCGCCTTGTTTACAAGACCTTCAATTCCATTTGGAGCTTTTACAAAAACACCGAAATCTGTAATCGATGTGATTTCACCTTCCAATGTAGAGCCAGTCTTGTACTCCTCAGCGAACTGCTTCCAAGGATTTTCTGAAAGCTGCTTGATTCCAACTCGGATGCGGTGATTTTCAGCATCACAGTCAAGAACAACAACTTCAATTTCCTGATCAACAGTCAACTCGCTGCCAGGATGCTTAACTTTCTTTGTCCAGGAAATATCATCAGCGTGAAGGAAACCGTCAATGCCTTCCTCAAGCTGAACAAAAGCGCCGGCGTTTGTGATTTTTACAACCTTTCCATTTACTTTTGTTCCAACCGGATATTTTTCTGAAATAGTATCCCACGGATTTGCAGTAACCTGCTTGATTCCAAGAGAAACTCGTCCAGCCTGAATATCGTAGCCAAGAATCATCGCTTCAACTTCATCGCCAACCTTGAGCATATCAGAAGGCTTGTTGATTTTCTTTGTCCAAGAGAATTCACTGATGTGAACAAGACCTTCAATTCCTTCCTCAAGCTCGATGAACGCGCCGAAGTCTGTAAGTTTTGTAACTTTGCCTTTTACAATATCGTTCACATGATATTTTTCTTCAAAGTGAATCCACGGATCTTCTGTAAAATGCTTCAAAGAAAGATTGATTCTCTTTTCAGCTGGATCAAGGCGAATAACCTTAAGCTCGATTTCCTGGCCTTTCTTTACAAAGTCCTTCGGTCGGGCAACGTGTCCCCAGCTCATATCATTTATGTGAAGAAGACCGTCAAAGCCGCCAAGATCAATGAACGCGCCGAAACTTGTAAAGCTCTTTACAGTGCCTTTTACAGTGTCGCCGATTTTAACTTCATTGAAGAACGCCTCGCGCTTTCTGTCAACTTCCTCTTCAAGATATTTTCGTCGGTTAACAACAACGTTGGCTTTATTTTCTGAATACAAACGCTCGATATAGAACTTTGAGCTAAGATTAAGCAGCGATTCCGGCTTTTCAACTTTCTGGCTGTCAGACTGGCTGATCGGCAAGAACGCGCGGATATCACCGCCAAGAGAAACCTCGTAGCCGCCCTTGACAATCTTTGTGATGATTCCGTCAACCGGAACTCTATCCTTGAATGCCTGAGAAATTTCTTTCCACATACGCTTTGAATCAGCTCTTGTCTTTGAAATTTCCGGCCCATATTTTCCAAATACCTTAGCCAAGAATACTGATACTTTGTCCCCTACTTTTGGCAGGTTTCCTGCGAACTCCTGAACGGGGATTCTACCCTCTGACTTGCATCCTACATCAAGAAAAACATAGTCATCAGAAACTGAAATAACTTCACCTTCCACGATTTGTCCTTCTTCAGGATTGCTAAGATTGTTCAGAGACTCTTCTAATTGTGTCTGGATAGCGCTCTTGGAGTTCTGAGCTTCTTCCTTTTCCACTTCCATTTCTTCCATTTTGAACCCTTGTTTGTTGATTTTGTTTAATATTATTTCACAAACACTATCTATGGTCAAGGCTGAAGTGTCGATGTAATAGGCATCCGGAGCGCGTTTTAAAGCTCCTTCCGGCTTATTTCTGTCGATTTCATCACGTTTTTTAATGGCTTCCTTTATTTCCTCAAGAGTCATATTGCTGACTCCCTGGTTGAAACGCCGCTCAGCCTGAACGTCAAGCGAGGCATCCAGATAAAATTTAAAGTCGGCATCCGGGAAAACAACCGTTGTCATGTCGCGGCCCTCGCAAACAATGTCAAGGCTTTTTGTGATTTCGCGCATTCTTTCATTCACAAGATGGCGGACCGGGACAAAAGCTGAAACCTGGGCGACATTCGCGCTCACCCGGTCATCGTGAAGATGCCGCTCGACATCCGTTCCGTTCAGCACAAGATGAGAATTTTTATACTCAAGCTTTTGCTTTTTACAGAAGTCAACAACAGAATTCTCGTCATCAAGCGGAATTTTTTCATCCAGCAGGGAAAGCGTAAGCGCGCGGTAGAAACTTCCGCTGTTCAAATACGTGATTCCAAGCTTTTTCGCAATAATCGAAGCGATTGTGCTTTTTCCTGTTCCGGCAGGCCCGTCCATAGCAATAATCATCATTGACTCCCATAAAAAACATTTGTTTTTATTTATTTGCGGCAAAGCCTAAGCAATCCGGAAACTTCCTTTTCTGAAAGCTCGCGGAATTCGCCAGGCTTCAAGCCATTAATTTCTATGTTGCCGATTCTTACCCGAACCAGCTTTTTGATTCCGATTTCCTTTGAGGCGAAAACATTGCGGATTTCGCGGTTTTTTCCTTCAACCAGAACGATTTTTATTTTTCTAGCATTGAGCTCGACCGCCGACTTGCATTTGTAGAAAACGCCTTCAACACGGAGACCTTTTTCAAACTCAGCGGCAAGAGAACGCGGAAGAGGAACTGAAGTTTCCACAACGTATTCCTTCTCAATTTCAGCGGAAGGATGGGACAGTTTTGCGGCGAAATCACCGTCGTTCGTGAAAATTATAAGGCCGGCGCTGAACATATCGAGCCGCCCGACATTGTAAAGCCGCTCGGAATACGCTTCCTTCAGCAAAGACGCGGCGACCGGGCGGTCTTTTTCATCCGAAAGCGAGCAGACATAGCCGGTTGGCTTGTTCAAAAGCACATAGCGTTTTTTTTCTTCAAGAGAAACTTTCTTTCCGTCAACAAGAACTTCATCGCCCGCAGAAACTTTTGTTCCCATTTCAGTCTCAACTTTTCCGTTCACAGTCACCCGGCCGTCCGCAATTATTTTTTCAGCAGCGCGGCGGCTTGCAACTCCGCAGTGGGCAAGATAAACCTGAAGCCTAAGCTGGCTTTTTTCCGAATTTTCATTTTTTCCGTTATCTAGCAAGTTCAAACCTCTGTTCTTCGTCTTCATCAAGTTTCGGCAGATCCGCAATGCTGTTCAAATGGAAGAATTTCAGAAAATCTTTTGTAGTTCCAAACTGAACCGGCTTTCCAGGCGCGTCGCTGCGGCCAACTTCCTTTATAAAATTTCTTTCAACAAGAAGGCGGATCATATTGTCAACGCTTACGCCGCGTATCTGCTCAATTTCGCTTCTTGTAATCGGCTGCTTGTACGCAATTATCGACAAAGTCTCAAGCGCGGATTTTGAAAGCCTTCCGCTGTTTTTTTCTCCGTAACGCTCCGAAAGAACGCTCCAGAATTCCTTTTTAGGCACAAGACACCAGCCGCCTGTTATGACCGCAAGCTCGATGCCTGAACACTCGGCCTTATATTTTTCCTTAAGATTTTCAATGCAGCGCCTTACAACTTCTTCTGAAAGCTGCGCGATATTTGAAATCTGTTTTTCCGCGACCGGCTCGCTTTCAAGAAACAATACAGTTTCCACCAGCGCGGTTTCTTTTTCAAGCTCCATTTTTTCCAACCAAAATTAAATTTTCATCCAGCTTTTACTGAAGCTGACATTTAAAGTCTACTGAATTTTTTCTTTTTCTTCACTAAATTTATCGATTTTATCAATCGTAATTTCAAAATTTTTGAAACTTTCATGGCTGTCAAGCCGGCGGCAAATCTTTATATCGCCGAAAAGACGGTTCTGCATTATCGTAATCATCTTGAATTTCACAGCCTCAAGAATCGCCATAAACGCGCAGATTACATCCATCTCATTTCCGGCGCGGGTAATCAAATCCGTGAACATACATTCGTTGTTCTTTTCAAAAAGCTCGTTCATCAGGGCGATTTTCTCGTTCACAGAGATTTCCTCGTACATATTCAGAATTTTTTCATTTGAATAACGGCTCACCATATTCTTGAAAAGTTTCTGCATCTGCTGAAGCAAATCCCAGGTGTCAACTTCTTTCCATTCATTTTCGCTTTCATCGAACGGAAGAACACGCTGAATTTTAGAGCGTTCGTAGTTCCAGTCGGAATTGTCCTCTTTTTCTTCCATGAGTTCAGAAAGTTTCTTGAATTTCTGGTATTCAATCAGCTTTTCAACAAGCTCGTCGCGCGGATCCTCGACATCTTCGTCGTCGTAGTTTATTTCAACCGGCAGAAGCATTTTGCTTTTCATATTCAGAAGCATCGCCGCCCACTTGTAGAATTCGCTCAGGTCGCCAAGATCAGTCTGCACCGCGTAATCGAGATATTCAAGATACTGCTCAGTGATATTCGCGATAGGAATATCATAGATATTGATTTCACTTTTATGAATAAGATACCACAGCAAATCCAGCGGACCTTCAAACTGGCCGGCCGTAAATTTGCGCTTGTTTTTTTCTTCCGGATAAGCTTCAGCGGCTGCGGCCGCATTCGATTTCGCCTGTTTTTTTTCCATAATCATTCCGCCAGAATTCACTGATTCAGCTCTTGCCTGAACTGAACTTGTATTTCCTCAGGGCATTTTTTTACGTCCTGATCAGGCAGTACGCTCAAAAATTTTTCAAGCTTAGCCCTTAGTTGTTCATCGGCAGAAATTGTCAAAATCTCAATAGCTGGAAGCAAAACAAATTGCCTTTCCTGAATTCTTGGATGCGGAACAATAAGAACCGGCGGCTCATTTATAACATCGCCGCCAAATTCTTCTATATCAATATCCAAAGGCCGCGGACCAAACCGAATTTCCTTGGCGCGGTCCCGGCCGAACATTTTTTCAATTTCGTGAATTTTTTCAAGCAAAGCAAAAGGATCAGCCGAATCATCAACAAATCCCTTTGCCGCCATATTGAAAAAATTCTCCTGGTTTTCAACATACATCGGCCTTGATTCATAAATACAGGAGAATACTGGAGACACTAAAATCCTGGACAGCTCCCTGCAAGCCTCAGCAAGCAGGCAGACTGACTTTTTTCCCTGAAAATTTGAATTTGAACCAAGTCCAAGCAAAACCGTTTTCAATTAGAACAAACCTTCCTGAACAGGAATTTCCGTTTTTGCAGCCTCATCAGCTTTCTCATCTGACTTTTTAGAAGCCTTTTTCTTTTCATCTTTTTCTTTTTTAACAGGATTTCCATCCTTGTCCTTAATCACAAGATTCGGAAAAAGCTGCTCCCGCAAAGTATCTTCAAGCATTTCCGCGAATTCCGGATTGTTTTCAACAAAAGCAACCGCATTTTCATGTCCCTGGCCGACTTTTATGTCACCTTTTGTAAACCAAGCGCCTTTCTTGTCAACAATTCCATGTTTCACAGCAGAATCAAGCAGCGAAGCATAACGATTTATTCCCTTTCCAAAATAAATATCAAGCTCAACCTTTCTGAAAGGCGGCGCAACTTTATTTTTCACGACCTTTACACGGACACGGTTTCCAATCGCATCCTCATCGCCTTTTCCGTCAATAGTTTCAACACGACGAATTTCCAGACGAACAGAAGAATAGAATTTCAAAGCGTTTCCGCCGGTCGTTGTCTCAGGATTTCCAAACATTACGCCAATCTTCATTCGGATCTGATTGATAAAAATCACAATGCACTTGCTTTTTCCTACAATCGCTGTAAGTTTTCGCAAAGCCTGGCTCATAAGCCGCGCCTGAAGCCCCATAACGGAATCACCCATTTCACCTTCAATTTCCTTCTGAGGAGTCAACGCCGCAACCGAGTCAATTACAATAATATCAACCGCGCCCGAACGCACAAGATTTTCCGTAATCTCCAGAGCCTGCTCACCGCAGTCAGGCTGAGAAACCCACAAATTGTCAATGTCAACGCCAAGATTCTTGGCATAAACCGGATCAAGCGCGTGCTCCGCATCCACAAAAGCCGCAATTCCGCCAAGCTTCTGGGATTCCGCAATCGCATGCAGCGCAAGCGTTGTCTTTCCTGAAGATTCAGGTCCGTACATTTCAATAATTCGCCCCTTAGGATAACCGCCAATTCCAAGAGCCTCATCGAGCAAAATCGAGCCAGACGGAATAACTTCTATGCCTTCTGTGCTGTTCTGCGCGCCAAGCCTCATCAGAGAATTCTGTCCGTACTGCTTTTCAATCTGCAGACGAGCAGCTTCAAGGGCTTTCAGTTTTTCTGACATATCTTTAGTTTCTGCCATATCGCCTCCAATACCTCCCACTTACTATATAGACGAAATTTTTCATTTAATGAAATAAATCACAAAAAAAAATAAAAATTTACTGATTTTTTATGCTCTGATAAACAGATTTTCCAACAAGAGCCAGTTTTCCATTTTCAGAAGCAATTTTCGCAAGAACCGTAACCGGCTTGTCATTTTCAATTTTTGGCGGAACTGAAAATTCCAGCGGCACAATTCCTTCAACTTTCTGCATAGTTTCATAACCAACAAGCAAGTCGCAACGGAAAGAATTTTCCGTCTGAACCACATTGGAAATTCTTCCAGACCACGAAACCCAGCAGTCAAGATAAAGCGCAGGCTCTTTTTCAACATCCGAATATCCAGGAACATCTTTTATCGAGTCAAAAGAAGGCGGCTCAAGATACGACATAAGAAGAGACGCTTTTCTTTTTACCGCGAGCGACGCATTTGAATTCAATATGCGGTTTATTTCACGCTGAGCCATATTGTCCCTGTAATTCTGAAAATAACTCTGCGCCTTTTCGTAACATTCATTTATCTGCGACGAAGAAAGAATATACGCGAACGAGCCGCTCGAAAGATTAGTTTCCTGGATATTTTTCCGCTCGTCAACTGAAAGGACAAGGGCGCTCAAATCAGCGCGGCTTCCAGTTTCAGCATGGTAAACTGGAAGAAAACGCGCCGCCACAAAAATTCCAAGCGCGCATGCCGCAACAGGAAGCACAATTCCCGCCACCTTAAAAGGATTCACGCCGAGCGGCGGATAAAACTGCTCAATATCGCCGGTGTCAACCCACCTGCAGATTGTTGAATAGTCGCCTTTTGTCCGGATGAATTCCATGGCGTTCTGGGCAATTTTGTTTCCAGGCTCGTAATCAAGAACATCAAGATAATACTGGAGCGCACGGTCAGTGTCGCCGCGCCTAAGAAACAGAGCGGCCTGCCCCAAGAGAAGAGTCGTGTCCGTAATTTTGATTTTCCGGGCCTTCTGAAAATACGCGGATGCAGTTCCTGTGTCGCCAACGTACAGACAGGCAATCGCAAAAAGAAGATAATACTCAAAATTATCCTCGTAAATTTCAGCGCGGCTCTGGAGAATCGTGATTGCTTTGTCAAACTGCCGCCGCCTCATCATTTTTTTTGCAGCGGCAAGAACATCCTGCGCCATTTCTACTGCTCCAGCCGTTTTATTGCCTCGTCAAGCTCGTAGTTAAGCTTCAGAAGCTCGTTGCGGTCAACAGAATCGCTGTTTTCCTGAAGATTTTTTATCCTGTCGATAAGATTCTGGATATATTCAGAGTCGTACTCCGCTTTTTTTTCAGCAGCCGGATTTTGGCTTGCCGGATTTTTTTCCGTTTTTTCAATTTTTTCTTCCGGAAGCTCAGAATCCACCGCCGGCTCCTCGGAATACTCAAACGAAGGCTTGTAGTCATTGAATCCAAGCTTTTCTTCTATCATATCTTTCAAATTTGAAAGCTGGTAAGTCTGATTCTGCGGATTTTTCCAGGCCTTGCTGACCACGCGGTAAGCCTCGCTGTATTTCTGAGCCGCGTACAGTTCAGAAGCCTGCGCATACGCGTCATTTTCCGGGATTAAAGTTTCATCCGCGCCGGAAGATTTTTTCCCCAGAAGCGCGACATACTTATCACCGTCAAGAGGCCTTCCATCCGAAGAAACCGCAATATAATAAGAAACCTCAAACTGCTCCTCCGGCTCAAGGACACAGCCTTCCCAGTTTATGCAGAGCGCGGAATTATTGTACGAAAGCACAGAATCAAATGTGCGCGATGAAATAACCTGCGGAATCCATTTCTGCAGCGCCAGCAAGTCCTTGTTGCTCAGCGAAACCGCCTCCGGAGTCTTTGCCCCGTATCCGCTGAAAATAAACTGAATTCCAGCCTTCTGATTTACGCTGGAAACCCATTTCACCTTGTCAAATTTTCTGTACTGACGCTCGCTGTTCACCGCGATTTCCTCGGCTGTTGAAAAATGCGGGCCGAGCTGCTCGCCAAGAACAGTGTCAAAAACTTCTTTTATAGAAAATTTCATCGTTCTGGAACTTCTGTTCGTTACCGCCAAAGAAACCTTCGCAACATCGGAAACAATTTTTCTGCCGGCAAGATTTTTTTTCGGAACGCTTTCAAAAGAAAGAAGAACCCTGGCAACATCCGGAACAACGTAAACCATCTGGACGCCGTTCTCAGTTTTTCTTGCGCCAATCACAATTCCAATATTGTTTGTAAGCTTGTATTCTTTTTTTCCGGCAAGAAGCGAAATAAAAGAGGAAGTAAATTCATCATAGCCGGCAAGAAGCGGAATCTGCGCGCCATTGTCACCCAGCGCATACAGCTGGAAACTTCCAACCGCGCCTTTCGCAAGATATTTTATTCCTCCAACGCTGTTCTCAACAGTCCTGGACTTAAAATTTTCCTCCGCATCAGAAGCCGCCGGAACAGCAGGCTCATCTGAAACCGCCCCGAAAGATTCAGTTTCAGCAGAAGATTCCGCCACCGGCTCCGCAAGTGCCTTCGCCTTTTTTGACCTTGAAGCCGCGTTCGCCGGAGCAGAAAATCCGCCGATCAGACTGAACGCCGCAAGAGCCGCAAAAAGATTCTTATTCACATTTTTCATTTTCCATTCTCCGAATTCACGCCGGAATTTCTGCCGTCCAGAAGATTCTGCGCCTGGGCAGCCTTTCTTTTCAGCTCAAGAATAAATTCATCCGCCTGCCGCTTCGCCTCGGAATCCTGAAGCTGCCGCTCGTCAAGCTGCGCCTTCAGCGCTGAATTTTCCTCCGTCAGCTCCTGAACCTTCTTTTCAAGCTCAGAAGCATTTTTCTGCAGGTCAAGAATTCTCCGCCTTGCCTCGCCGGAATTTTCAGCGCCCGCATATTTCAGCTGCCGCTCATACTCTTCTTTCGCCGCAAGATATTCCTCGCCGGTTTCCTTCAGAAGATAAAGCAGCTTCTCCTCCCTGAAACTCTGCGCAATCGTGTCAATTCTGAACCGCGCCGCAGGAGCTTTCGCGTCATCCGGATAATTGTTCACAACCGTTTCGTAAAGAACCTTCGCGTCCTCGTAGTTGTATCCGGCAAAAAAAGACTCCGCAATCCAGTAAAGCGCCGAAGGATACATCTCGTGCCCGCTGTACTGGTGGCAGAAATCGCTCAGCACAAGCACCGAATTCTCATACTCGCCCATAAAAAAAAGCGCGCGGCCCTTGTGGTAAAGCACATACGAGTCATACGGGCTTCCGGCAAAACTTGAAAGATAAACCTCGCAGTCCTGGAAAGCATTCTTGTACTCGCCGGCATACATTTCCGCCGCAATCAGCATATACCACGTGTCGGCGTTGTTGTTCTCATCGTAGGAAACAGCCTTTCTAAGCTGAAAAATCGCGGACATCCACTCGCCCGAGCCAAAAGCCTTCGCGCCCTGCACAAAAGCCGCCGACGCCACGCCTGGATTAGAATTCTGCGCGAAGCCCGAAAAAGCCGCCGCAAACAAAACAATTCCCGCCGCGCAAATTTTTCCGCCCGCCTTTCTGCAAAAACCCAACATAAACTATTTCTCCCATCCAAGCTGGCCGCTGAAAAAAGCCGAGCCGGAAACAATAATATCCGCGCCGGCATCCGCCACAGACCGCAAAGTCCCGGCATTCACACCGCCGTCAACAGAAATCTTAAAATCAAGTCCCAGCTCGCCGCGCAGCTCCACAAGCTCGCCAATCTTCCGCACGCACGAAGGAATCAGCTTCTGTCCGCCGAACCCGGGATTCACCGTCATAACAAGAACAATATCAACGTATTCAAGCAGCTCCTTCACCGCCGCCACAGGAGTTGAAGGAACAATCGAAATTCCAGCCTTTTTCCCCAGCGCATGGATTTTCTGCACAAGCCTATGGGAATGCACGCACGCCTCGTGGTGGAACGTAATCCAGTCCGCGCCGGCCCCGGCAAAAGACTCAACCTGCTCCTCAGGATGCTCAACCATAAGATGCACATCGAACGGCAGCGACGAATATTTTCTAAGACATTCCACAACAGGCTGCCCGTAAGAAATCTGCGGCACAAAACGACCGTCCATCACATCAATATGAACAGCAGAGCCGCCGTTTTTTTCCACAAGCCCAAGGGCATTTTTCAAATCAGCCAAATCCGCACTAAGCAAAGAAGGCGCAAGAATCGCATTTTTCATTGTTTACTATAATAGCATATAGAAAAAGTTCTGACAACAAAACGCATAAAAACCACATTCAAAAACACAAGGGCGCTAAGATTCCTCCCCGTGGCAAATTCCCCCGCACGCAAAATTCCGCCTGAAAACCGCGCTTCCAGGGCCCGCTCACGCTCGGTCTTCCGCCTGCGGCAGAATCCTTTTGCGCGCAAAGCCCGCAAAACCCTTCCAGTACGGCGCAAAATCCCCAGGCTTCCCCAAAAAACGCGCGAATTCAAAAAAAATTAAAAATTTTACAAAAAACACTCTTGACAGATAAGCAATTTGCCTGTATAAACTATATCCCATTTTTAGTAAAAATTAACATTTCCATTGACTAAATTCCCCGTTCTGATATAATTAAATTCACCGCCTATGGATATTCAAACTGAAAGAGGATTAAAAGAAGCGTTTGCCTTCCTTGAAGCTGGCAATCCAGAGGAAGCCAGAAAAATTGTGCAGAATACTTTTCTTTATGACTCCATCAGCCCGGAACTGATTTTCACATCCAACTGCTGCAACCGCTGGATTGAATACGAAAAAAACGTGAT
Source organism: uncultured Treponema sp. (assembly GCA_934718065.1). Lineage (GTDB taxonomy): Bacteria > Spirochaetota > Spirochaetia > Treponematales > Treponemataceae > Treponema_D. Next base: position 112,975 of record CAKUZR010000006.1, on the reverse strand, counting down.
GTTCCAGGAAGATCCAATGGAACGCGGGGAATCGCTGCTCGCCGAATGGAAGAATTTTCTTTGCTACGTAAAGGCGCGGGATTTTGTCTACCAGCCGGCAGTTTACGCTGTCCGCCGGGGAGTTTTTTCGCTTGCGCTGCAGAATTTCAACCGTCTTCTGGGCGAAAAAGATCCTGTCATAAAAGCTGATGTCCTAAGAAAAGCCGGACTCTGCTACAGGAAGCTCGGCGAATTTGACAACGCGAAAACCTGCCTTACCCAGGCGAACATGCTGCATCCGGGGCAGGCCGCGGTTCTTGCAGACCTTGCCGACTGCTACGCGCTGTGCGGCGAGGACAGATACGCAAAAGTTCTTTTCAGGGAAGCGTTTTTCATCGACCCTAAAAAAGTCGATCTTGAATACCTTGACTCCCCGCTGATCAGAAAACTTGCGGAAAAAACAGAGGAGCAGGGATATTCCGGCGAAATTCTAAAGGCCTGGATTCCCGTGTACGGCGTTCTGTGGGGAGTTTTTTCCGTCAGGAGAAATCTAAAGCCCCAGGAAGTGGCAAGGCTCCGGCAGGAAATTTATGCCATGGAAAACGAGCACAAAGATCCTTCAAGGGATTCCGGATTCTTGGTTCCGCGGCTTATAAATAAATATTTTTGGCTTGTTGACTACTGCCAGACCGTCAATGACACAAGGCTTATCAACGAGATTTTATTGAAAATAAAAATTCTGGACACTGAAATATACAAAATGTATGTAAAGTAACACAGAAAAGAGCAAGAGTTTATAAAAAAGCCGCATGAAATCATATTCAAAGGCTGGCTTCAACAAAAAAAGGGGTTTTTTATGGCAGAACTTATCAATTCCGTACAGGAAATGCTCAAAGAAGAGACTTGGACTCGCGCCGCGATTTCAAATTACACAAAGGAAAAGCTTGTTGAGCTTTCCGGCGTAATCGAAAAGGCCCGCGAGGAAAACTGTCTTGCAGAACTCAAGGAAATTTGCGACGAGCAGCTTTCACATTCACGCGAAAGCATTATCGCCCTTTACATTTCAGGCCTTATTTCTTTAAAGGAAGGAATCCTTGACGAATCTTCACTGCGCGAGCTTGTAGACATCTTCCAGAAAAACCACAAGGAAAATGTTGTTGAATATATCTGCCAGACCATTCTTGAAGAAGACGAGAACAATATTTTTGCGCTCAGAACACTTGCGGAAGCATACCGCGCTGAAAACAAAGATGAAGTGTGGGATTTCTACAAGAAAATCGTGAAGCTCGACTTTGAGGAAGCAGACCTTGCGAAAGCCCTTGGCGAGCATCTTGAGCCAACTGACGCGGAAGCCGCTGTTGAATACTACAAGAAGGCAATTCTAAGATACACAAACGCGAAAAACATCAACGCAATCAAAGAGCTGTGGACAAAGCTGATTGCGCTCATCCCGGAGGAAGTTGATTTCTTCCAGCTTGCAAAACGAAAAATTGCAAAAACCCTTGGCGACGACAAGACAGCCGTTCTGCTTCAGGAGCTTTACACAAAATACAAGGAAATGGCCGCAAAAGAGCCTAAATACTGGGACATCGCAATCGGACTTCTGAAGGAAATTCTCCACATTGACAACGGAGACATCTGGGCACGCCGCGAAATTGTGGACTGCTACAAGAACAAGTACGAAGGCCACAGCCATCTTGACGACTACATCCGCTCTTCAGACCTTACAGCGAACTACAGAAATATTTTTGAAGCAATAAACGATTTTGAGAAGCACATCGCGTTCGACGAAAAAAGCTACGTTTTCCACAAGTCATGGGGCGTAGGACAGATTGGAAAAGTAAGCGACGACAAGCTTTTCATCTGGTTCGGAAAAACTGCTCCTTCAAAAAAAGACCCTTCAAAAAAGACAAAAGTTTATGACACAATGTCTTTGAAGATGGCGGTAAGCGCGCTTACTCCGCTTGCAAACGACCACATCTGGGTTCTTAAGGCAAAAAAAGCCGTTGAAGTTGTGAATGAAAACGGAACTCCGGTGCTTGACGGAAAAACAGGAAAAGTTCTTACAGTTCCTCTAAAGGAAAAAGTAAAGGACGACAAAGCATGGGCGCTCAAGACGATAATCAAGAGCTTCGGAAACAGCTGCGACTTCAAGAAAATCAAGGCGGAGCTTGTTCCTTCAGTTCTTACAGCAGGCGAATGGACTTCATGGAATTCAGCCGCAAAAAGAATTCTTGAGACAGACTCGTCATTCGGCGTAAACCCGAACGATATTTCACAGTACACAATTGTGAACGACATCACTCCGGAGCAGAAACTTGCCAACGAGTTCAAGGCGCAGAAACAGTTCTTCGCAAGAATTGACACTCTTATGAAATACGTGAACAAGGAAGAAACAGACAAGTCAAACGATTTGTTCGCCGAAATGTTCAACTATTTTGTAGGATATGTAAAAACTCTTGAATCAGAGGATATGTTCCCTAAAATAAACGAGCAGATTCTGGCTTCTTACCTTGTTGTTCAGAGCGTTTCCGCGCAAATCAAGGAAATCGCCTACAAGCCGTCGGTAACATTCCAGGAAATTTATTCAAAAATTGAAGATCCGCGCGAAATGTATCTTGTTCTGAAAGACACAAAGAACACAAATTTGCGCCACGACTTCCTTTCAAACATAAAAATGCTTCCAAACTGGGCTGATGAATATATCCGCCTGTTCCCGACCGTTCTTTCAGGCGAGATGATTAATTATCTTCTGAACAACGGACAGGAGGAAAAGCTCCAGAACCTTGCGGTTACAGCATTTGAAAACTGCCGCGACTACCGCAACGCTGTTCTTTATTTCTTCAAGGAATGCCAGAACGCTGAATGGTTCAAGAACGCGAACATTCCTTACGAGCGTCAGATTATCGCGCTTGTGCAGCTCATCCAGCTTGCCTACAGGGAAATCAACAACCATGTCAATTCAACAGAAAACAAGAAGATTATCGACAACGCTACAAGCCTTCTGTTCGGAAAAGACAAGCTGTTTGAATATATGTTCTCGAACGACGAGGAAACAGTTAAAAGAATATACACTCTGATTGACGACGTTGAAGGGCTCGAGCCAAGCTGCAAGGCTCTTATGAGAAACAAAATCCTTGAAAAATATCCGGACTTCAAGTTCCACGTTACAGAGGAAAAATCTTCCGCGCCGAAAGGAATGCTTGTTACAAGCGCAAAACTTGAAGAAAAGAAAGCGCTTCTTGAAGACCTTCAGACTGTTCAGATTCCGCAGAACGCCGCTGAAATCGATGAGGCGCGCGCAAAAGGCGACTTGAAGGAGAACGCTGAATACAAGGCCGCGAAAGAGCACCAGCATTACCTTAACACTCAGGTTGCAAAGCTCACTTCAGAGCTTAACCGCGCGGTTATTTTCGACCCTACAACAATCACAACTGCAATTGTTTCATTCGCAACTGTTGTTACATTGCACAACAACAAGGAAGACAAGGATGAAACATACACAGTTCTTGGTCCATGGGAATCAGATCCAGACAACGGAGTTATTTCATACATGGCTCCGTTCGGAAACGCAATCATGAACGCAAAAGTCGGCGAAAACCTTAAGTTCAACATCAACGAATACAGCTACGATTACACTGTAAAAGCAATCAAGGCTGCAAAAATCTAACCGTACGACGTAAAAAAATCCCCTGGCCGCAAGCTGAAAACTTGAAAGCCAGGGGATTTTTTATGTGAAAATTCTGCTGAAGCCAGGCGAAATTCTATTCAACCTGCCCTACAAAATACTTCTTTTTTCCGCGGCGGATTATAATAATCTGACCGTCAATCGCCATTGATTTTGTTATCAGCGCATTTTCATCGGAATAAACCTCGCCGTTTACAGAAACAGCTTTTGCTCCGATAAATTCCCGGGCTTCACGCCTTGACTGCGCGATTTTATTGTTCACAAGAACATCAATCAAAGGCTCGTCTTTTTCAAATTTGAACGACGGAACTGATTTCATTCCGGACATAATATCCTTTGCGGAAAGACCTTTAAAATCTCCGGCAAAAAGCTTCTGGCTTACAGAAACCGCGTTGTCCGCCTCCTCTTTTCCGTGGATATCCTTCACAACTTCCCAGGCAAGAGTTTTCTGCGCAATTCTTGTTTCAGGATGAGCCTGCTGCTCGGAATAAATTTCTTCAATCTTCTGTCTTGAAAGGAAAGTGAAAACTTTAAGATATTCAAGAACCTTCGCGTCATCCGTGTTGATTAAATACTGATAAATTTCATACGGAGAAGTCTTTTCCTTGTCCAGCCAGAGCGCGTTTCCTTCAGATTTTCCGAATTTCTTTCCGGTTGAGTCAAGAATCAGCGGCATTGTGAACGCATAAGCCGGCTTGTCGAGCATTTTTCTTATCAAATCAACGCCCGTTGTAATGTTTCCCCACTGGTCGCTTCCGGCAACCTGCATTATACAGTTTTTTTCCTGGTAAAGATGAACAAAATCGAATCCCTGCATAAGCATGTAAGAAAATTCCGCGTAGGTGATTCCGTTTTCAAGACGGCGCTGAATTATATCTTTTCCAAGCATATAGTTCACGTTGATATATTTTCCGATGTCGCGCAGAAAATTCAAGAATGTATAGCTTTTCATCCAGTCATAATTGTCTACAATTTCTGCATTCGGAACAAGGCGCAAAACCTGAGCCTGAATTCCCTTGATGTTTCGGTTGACCGCTTCCTCTGAAATAATTTCGCGCTCCGCAGTCGGACGAGGATCGCCGATTCTTCCAGTTGCGCCGCCGCACAGCAGAACCGCATGATGACCGGCATTTGTAAGACGCTTCGCCATGCAAAGAGAAGAATAATGTCCCAAATGAAGGCTGTCAGCAGTAGGATCAGTTCCCCAGTAAAAGCTGAACGGATTTCCATCCAGAATTTTCTGAAGTTCACTTTCTTCGCCGGCAACGTCCTTGATAAGTCCGCGCCATTTCAAATCTTCAAACAATGACATATTTTCATTCCTATATAGTTTTTTTTGATAATCAAGTATAATAGTTTGCATAAAAATATGAAAGACATAAAAACATCAGCACGAAGAAAAAGAAATTTGATTATAGCAGCTCTGGCTCTGGTTTTCAGCGCGGAGATTTTTTCAATGGGAATCGGGCCGCAGCTTGATTTTTCAGCGGGAACAGACGGAAACGAAGGAATTTTTCAGGCGGGAATTTCATGCACAATGAAAGCCGACAATTTTCCGCTCGTGATTTCTGTGGCGACCGACTATGATTTTTCAGAAAATTCGCTGAACACGGGAATTTCAGGCGACTACTGGATTTTTAATCCGCAGATTGGAAAATACACCTCGTTTTTTTCAGGTCCGGGCGTTTTTGCCGGCGGAAGTTTCGGGGGAAACGAAGAAAGCGGAGCCCTTTTTTGCGTGGGGCCGCGTTTTGTTCTTGGGCTGAACTGGATTTTCTACGACGGATTCCTGGAATATTTTGTTCAAGCCGCGCTCCAGCCTGAATGGAAAACCGGAAAATCAACGGACTTCAACTTCAAAGTTCCTTGCAACGCCGGAATCAGGTTTTATTTTTAGAAAAGCTGAACTTTAAAAGAGCCTTTTCCTCCGTTTCCAAGCAGTTCTGAAAGATACGGCAGAACCGCCTCAAGATGCTCTTTCAGACCCCAGCAAGGGCGGACCACAAAAATTCCGCTTCCGTAAAGGCGCGGTTTTTCACTTCCGATTGAATTTTCAAGGGATGTTTCAACGTGGCTGTCTTCCGTGTCAACTAAAAGCTGGGCGTCAAGAATTTCTGTGTGGCTGTCGCGGTTTTTCGCCGCGGCAAGAATCATCTGCTTCATATTTTCAATTTCTTCAGATTTGTTTGCAAGAAGCGGATACCATAGAAAAATCAACGCCGCGTTCCATTTTTTGTGCGCTTCGGAAAGAAGTTCCGCCGCGTTTGTGTAGTCAGATTTTTCCTCGTAGCTTGGGTCGCAGAAAACAACACCTCGCTTTATTGCCGGAGGAATATTTTTTTCAAGGATTTTCCAGCCGGATTCGTTCAGAATGTTCGCAAAGCAAGCCGGATTCAGGGATTTTATATTTTCAGAAAGCAAATTGAATTCAGTTTTGTGAAGCTCTGTAAGATTCAAAAAATCGCCTTTTCTTGAAAAAGATGCCTCGAACGCGGGACTTCCCGGATAAAATCCTTTTTTCAGCGACTTCTGGACAAAATTTATATAATGAGCAAGCGGCTCCGGAACGCCAGACGGATTTTTTTCAAATGCGGAAAGAAGTTTTTCAATTCCTTTTGAAGCCTCGCCTGTTTTCAGCGCGCTTTCCGCCTTCAAGTTGTAAAGCCCCGAGCCGGCGTGCGTATCGAAAAAAGAATAAGGCTTTTCCTTTTTAGCCAGATATTCAAGAATGTAAAGCAGCGCAACGTGCTTAAGAATATCCGCGTGATTTCCTGCGTGAAAACTGTGCAAATATGAAAGCATTTTTTCCCCGGATTTTTATTTCAGAGTATCGATTTCTTCAAGCCAGATTGCCGCGCTCGCATCGCTAGGCATACGCCAGTCTCCGCGCGGAGAAAGGTTCACCGTTCCGACTTTTGCTCCGTCCGGCATGCAGCTGCGCTTGAACTGCTGGCTGAAAAAACGCCTGTAAAAAATTCTAAGCCATTTCAGCTTGAAGTCATGCGGATACGGAAGATTTGAATTGTCCGCAAGATACAAAATTTTTGCAGGACTGAATCCAAACCGAAGGAGATAATAAAGAAAGAAATCGTGAAGCTCGTACGGGCCGACTAAATCCTCGGTTTTCTGCGCGATATTTCCGTCTTTCGGCGGCAGAAGCTCAGGACTAACCGGAGTTTCAAGAATATCTTTCAGCACTGCGGAAAGCTCAGGATTTTCAGAATCTTCCGCGAACCATTCAACAAGATAGCGGACAAGCGTTTTTGGAACCGAAGAATTCACGCCGTACATGCTCATCTGGTCGCCGTTGTAAGTACACCAGCCAAGCGCAAGCTCGCTCAAATCTCCTGTTCCGATAACAATTCCGTTCGTTTTGTTCGCAACGTCCATAAGAACCTGGGTTCTTTCACGGGCCTGGGAATTTTCATAAGTAACATCGTGGTCGGACTCATTCTGCCCGATATCCTTGAAATGCTGGCGCACGGAATCCGCAATCGGAATTTCAACCAGAGTTGCGCCGCAGTTTTTTGCAAGAATGCAGGCGTTTTTGTAAGTCCGGTCGGTAGTGCCAAAGCATGGCATTGTAACAGCGCGGATTCCGGAACGGTCAATTTTGCACAAGTCGAATGCCCGGCACGTAACAAGAAGAGCCAGCGTTGAATCAAGTCCGCCGGAAAGCCCGATTACGCACGAGGAGCAATGGATATGCCTAAGCCGCTTCGCAAGGCCTTCAGCCTGAAGCTGAACAACCGAAAAGCAACGCTCAGAACGTTCAAGTTTTCCGCTTGGAACAAACGGATGAGAATCCACAAATCGTTTCAACCCGCCGGATTTTGAGCCGCCGCCAGGAAAATCTATAAAAATTCTGCGGAATCCAGTTTTTTCAGCACTGGCCGAGCACTGCGCAAAAGTCATTGTTTTCCGCCGCTCCTGAAGAATCCGCTCAATATCAATATCCGCGCAAACCATCTGCTTTTCAAAAAGTTTTGACTCAGCAAGAAGCGCGCCGTTTTCAGCAATCATTGAATGTCCGGAAAAAACCAGATCCTGTGTGGACTCGCCGTTTCCCGCGTTCGCATATAAATACGCCGAAACCGTATGCGCCGACTGCATTTTCACAAGATTTCTGCGGTATTCAGCCTTGCCGATAATTTCATTCGAGCCGCTCAAATTTGCAATCACCGTTGCGCCGCCCAAAGAAAGCCCCGTTGAAGGAGGAAGCGGAACCCACAAATCCTCGCAAAGCTCAACGCCAAGCACAAAGCCCGAGCCAGAAGAATCGCTCACCAGAATATCATTTCCAAACGGAACCGCCGGATTTTTTTCAGAAAGAAAAACTGTTTCAGGAAGATTTTTCGCCGCCGGAGAAAACCACCGCCGCTCGTAGAATTCGCTGTAGTTCGGAACAAAAGTCTTTGGAACCAGCGCAAGAATTTTTCCCCTGAAAAGAACCGCCGCGCAGTTGTACAAAGAATTTTCAACGGCAACCGGAAGCCCCACAAGGACAACGCAGCCGCAGGAAGAAGTTTTTTTTGCAATGCGTTCAAGATTTTCCACGGCGGAAAGCTGAAGCTTGCGCTGAAGGAACAAGTCGCCGCAAGTATAGCCGGTTATGCAAAGCTCAGGAAAAACCAGAAGCCGGACATCGTTTTCAGAAGCCGCCCGGACTGAGTCAATAATTTTATCTGCGTTGAAATTGCAGTCAGCAACAACTAAATCTGGCGAAACGCAAGCCGCCCTAAAAAATCCGTACTTCATGCAGAAAGCATATCATTTTTCAGCGTTATTTTCACCATGTTTTACAGGCGGTGTGGATTCTTTTTTTATATTGCAGAAATATCCGCCGTCTTCAAGGTAGCGTCTGCGCGTCATAATAAGCCCGATAAGCTCCTGGTACATATTAAAATCGATTTCAAGAGCCATCGGAAGCAAGAAATATTCAGTTTCATCGCAATAACGTTCAATAAATTTCGGATCGGTAACGTAGCCAAGCGAAATCATATTTGAAATTCTGTCCGCACATTTTAAAATCTTCGCGCGCTGGCTTCCCGTGTCAAGAATCCGCTTCAAAAACTGCCGCTTGTCCTCGTCCTCGCGGCGAGTAACTTCGAGCACAAGATCCAGAACCTGCTGTCCTTCCTCGTCCGCGTTGATTATAAGATTCTTGTCAAAACCGGGAATATCCTCAACTGTATCGTGAATTATAGACGCTTTCAGCAGAACTGAATCAATGTAGCCGTAGTCAATAAGAATCGCCAGCGTATCCATCTGATGACGGAACATATTTCCGCCGGCGTGCCGCGCCTTTCCAATCAGAGCCGTGGCAATCTGCATAAAAGGAGCAAGATGCATGTCGCTCAGCTTGTGCATTTCGCTGTTTTTCATATTTTGTGAACGTTCAATTTTCATTTCATACTTAGCTTTTTTCATGCGCCTGCCCCTTTTATTTATTTTTTCAGTTTATGCAAATCAAAGACTTGCAAGATAAGAACGAAGCTTTTCAATCGCCCGGATGCTTTCATTCATTCTGTCGCGTTCCTGCTGAACAATTTCCGGCTTAGCGTGCTTTGCGAAATTTCCGTTCAGCTTAGCCTCGCTGCGGCGAACATATTCAGACTCCGTGTCAATCTGCTTCTGGAATCTTGTCTTCAAAGACTCCTTGTCGATATTCTCATCAACAATGATAAAAGCCTCAAATCCTGTTCCAACCGCGCCAATCGCCTTTTCAGGTTTCGCCTGAACAAATTCAGTTTTTGAAGCGCCTGTCAGAAGCTCAATCATATCAACTTTTTCTTTTGCAACTTCCGCAGGAGAGTCCGGAGTAACAAGAATTGCGATATGAATCTTGCTAGCCGGATCAAGACCGCATTCAACACGCAAAGCGCGGATTTTTCCGATAAGATCCTTCAGCACATCAAATCGCGCTGTAACATTTTTGTCCTCGCGGGCAGCTGAATGTTCCGGATACGGAGCGTTTATAATCATTCCTGTGTATTCAGAATTTGAAACAATCTTGTTGCCGCCAGAAAGTTTTCGGGCAGCCACGATTTCTTCAATAGGAAGTTTTCCGTAGATTTCTTCTGTAACAAACGGAAGATACGGATGCAGAAGCCTAAGACTTTCCTCCAGCAAATTCAGAAGAACAGAAGCCTGCCTGTCTTTTTCCGCGTTGTCGCCATTTTTGAACGAAAGTTTTGAAGCCTCAACGTACCAGTCGCAGAATTCATTCCAGAAATATTCCATTATTGCGCTGGCAGCGTCGTTGTAGCGGTAAGACTCAAGAGCCTCGCGCGCGTTTTTCGCCGCCTTGTCAAGACATGAATAAATCCAGACATCAAGTTCTGTAAGGTCGGAATCTTTAACAGGAACAATATTTCTTCCGTCAAGATTTCCAAGAAGATAGCGGCTGGCGTTCCAAACTTTGTTGCAGAACCTTGAGCCAAGCTTGAAGGAATCCTTGTCAATCAAAATATCCTGTCCCTGGGCGCACATAAACGCAAGGGTGAATTTCAAGGCATCAGAGCCGTAAATATCAATAATTTCAAGCGGGTCAATGCCGTTTCCAAGCGACTTTGACATCTTGCGCCCCTGCTTGTCGCGGACAAGACCGTGAATATAAATATCGTGGAACGGAACTTTTCCCGTGAATTCAAGGGAAGCCATAATCATTCGGCTTACCCAGAAGAAAATAATATCGTACGCGGTAACCAGCGCGGAAGTCGGGAAGAAATTCTTGAAATCCTCAGTTTCTTCCGGCCATCCAAGCGTTGAGAACGGCCAAAGCCATGAAGAGAACCAAGTGTCAAGAACATCCGGATCCTGGTTCAGCTTTTCTTTTGAAGCGTGGCATTTAGGACATTCAGAAGGTTCTTCCCGGCTCACAATAGTTTCACCGCAAGACTGGCAGTACCAGACAGGAATTCTGTGGCCCCACCAAAGCTGGCGCGAAATGCACCAGTCACGGATTGTAGTAAGCCAGTGCTCATAAGTGTTTTCCCATTTTTTCGGGAAGAACTGAATTTCACCGTCTTTCCAGGCCTTCAGCGCTTTTTCAGCGAGCGGCTGCATTTTTACAAACCACTGATAAGAAAGGTACGGCTCAACAACCGTATTGCAGCGGTAACAATGCCCTACAGAATGAGTGATTTTTTCCTCGCCTTTAAAAAGACCTGCGTCCGTCAAATCCTGAAGAATAAGTGCGCGAGCCTTTTCGCAAGTCAGGCCGCGGTATTTTTCAGGGCAGTTTTCATTCAACGTTCCGTCCGGATTCAAAAGATTTATAACTTCAAGATGATTTCTCTGCGCAACCTGCCAGTCGTTCGGGTCATGAGCCGGAGTGATTTTTACCATTCCAGTTCCAAATTCCTTGTCAACATAATTGTCGGCAATAATCGGAATAACCCTGTCTGTCAAAGGAAGCTTCAGTTTCTTTCCAACAATATCCTTGTAACGCTCATCAGAAGGATTCACCGCAACCGCAGTATCGCCCAGCAAAGTTTCCGGGCGCGTTGTTGCGACCTCGATTCTTGTGGAGCCGTCAGGAGCCGGACCGTCCGCATATTCATACCAGATATGATACATTGCGCCGGCAGTATCCTTGTGGTCAACCTCGTCGTCAGCAAGAGCCGTTCCGCAGCGCGGACACCAGTTAACCAGATAATGCCCCTTGTAAATAAGTCCGCGCTCATAAAGCGTAACAAAAACTTCGCGAACAGCCTTTGAAAGCCCTTCGTCCATCGTGAAACGCTCACGCGCCCAGTCCGTGGAATTTCCAAGCTTTCTCTGCTGCTTCACAATAATATCATGATGCTCTTTCTTAACCTGCCAGGTACGCTCCAAAAAAGCCTCGCGCCCCAGATCATTGCGGGATTTTCCTTCCTTTTTCAGCTGGCGCTCAACAACATTCTGAGTCGCAATTCCAGCGTGGTCAGTTCCAGTAACCCACAAAGTATTGTCGCCCTTCATACGGTGATAGCGCACAACAATATCCTGCAAAGTATTGTTCAAGCCGTGTCCCATGTGCAGAACGCCAGTAACATTCGGTGGAGGAATCACCACAGAATAAACGCCCGTCTTGCCGCCACATTCCTTGCAGCCGCACTCAAAATTACCGTGCACAGGCGAATCTTTATCGCTCGCAGGCTTAAAATAGCCCTTCTTTTCCCATTCATTATAAATTCGATCTTCAAAATCTTTCGGATTATAAGCTTTTTCCAGTTCAATTGCTTTCATAGGGAACTATTTTAACGAATTAAGCCGTTATTTTCAATTCGTTTTTTCTCTTTGAAGGGCTCCCGCCCTACGCCTCAAACCCGCTCCGCGTCTTTTCGTCTACCCTCCCGGCACGCGACCGCGCTCCGCTGGTCGGAATCAACGCGCATCAGCAGATTATTCTGAAAGAGAATTTCCTGTGTACAAACTGTAATATCTGCCTTTCCGGGCAAGCAGCGACTCGTGGGTTCCGCGCTCAATTATGCGGCCCTGTTCAAGAACCAGAATTTCATCTGCGTTCCTGATTGTGGAAAGCCTGTGCGCTATTACAAAAACAGTTCTTCCGTGCATAAGACGGTCCATTCCTTCCTGAATCAGTTTTTCCGTTCTTGTGTCAATCGAGCTTGTCGCCTCGTCCAAAATCAGAACAGGAGGATTTGCCACAGCCGCGCGCGCAATGGAAAGCAGCTGCCTCTGCCCCTGGCTCAGGCTTCCTCCGTCGCCGGTGATTACTGTTTCGTAGCCGTTTTCAAGGTGCTTTATGAACAAATCGGCATTTGCAAGTTTTGCCGCGTTTTCAATCTGCCTGCGGCTTGCGTCAAGATTTCCGTACTTTATGTTCTCAAGAATTGTTCCTGTAAAAAGATGCGTGTCCTGCAGAACCATTCCAAGAGATTTCCTTAAATCGTTTTTCGCAATTTCCTTCAGCGGAATTCCGTCGTAGAAAATTTTTCCGCTTCCTTCCGGAATATCGTAAAAACGCGTAAGAAGATTCGTGATTGTTGTTTTTCCTGAACCAGTCGAGCCTACAAGCGCAATTTTCTGTCCGGGCTTCGCGTGAATTGAAATATCGTGAAGAACAGTTTTTTCCGGAGTGTAGCCAAAATTCACGTGCTCAAAAACAACATCGCCCTTCATCGGAATAAGATGGTTGTCCGCATTGTCTTTCCAGGACCATTCGCCGGTGCAGGCAAAGCTCTGGTGGTTTCTGAACGAATTTACCAGCGTGATTCTGCCTTCGTTTGTTTCAGGAATTTCGTCGATTATGTTGAAAATCCGTTCCGCCCCGGCAAGCGCATTCAAAATCGAGTTGAAAAACTGGCTTATCATTGTTACAGGGCGGCTGAAATTTCTTGTATACTGCAGAAAAGCCGCGATTGTGCCAATGTCGTGGACTCCGGAAATCACAAAAAACGCTCCGGCAACCGCAACCAGCGCATACTGAACGTGGCCAAGATTTCCCATCAGCGGGCCAAGAATATTTCCGTAAGTGTTCGCGCGTGTTCCGGCTTCGCAAAGGTCGTCATTCAGCACGCTGAATTCTTCAATTGATTCCTGCTCGTGGTTGAAAATTTTCACAACTTTCTGGCCTTCAATAAATTCTTCTATATACCCGTTAAGTTTCCCGATATTTTTCTGCTGCTCCCTGAACGCTTCCGCGGATTTTTTTCCGACTTTTGCGGCAAGAATCATCATCAGAGACAACGAGAAAACCACAACCAGCGTAAGAAACGGAGAAAGAACCAGCATCATCGCGAAAACTCCGGCGATTGTAAGCAGCGACGACATCAGCTGAGGCACAGTCTGGCTCAGCATATCGCGCAAAGTGTCCGTGTCGTTCGTAAAGCGGCTCATAAGCTCGCCGTGCGTGTGCGAATCATAGAAATTTATCGGAAGCGACTCAAGTTTTTCAAACAAATCCGTGCGGATCCGGCACAAAAGGCTTGAACTTATATGAAGCATAAGCCGCGAATTCAGCCAGCTTGCGAAAACTCCGCAGGCAAAAACGGCGGCAACTTTTACAAGAAGCTGGAAAAATTCCTTGAAGTCAGGCGATTCCTTGCCAATCAGCGGAATTATAAAATTGTTCAAAACCGGCTTTATGATGTACGAGCTTAAAATATCAGCGAACGCGGCGATTATCACGCAGGCAAAAACAAGAATCCAAAGCGACTTGAAGCTGCCCATATATTTCAAGATTCGTTTTATCGTCTTTTTTGTATTTTTAGGCTTCTGAACGCCTTTCATTTTTACTGGCGGCATTTTTTCCTCTTTTTAGTTTATATCGGCGTCGCCCATGCTGGACTGGCTTTCAAAAACTTCCCTGTAGATTGAGCTTGTTTCAAGAAGCTCCGCATGAGTTCCGCTCGCACTGATTTTTCCATCGTCAAGAACAAAAATCACATCCGCATCCTGGACTGAAGAAATTCTCTGCGCAATAATTATTTTTGTTGTTTCAGGATGAAGCGAACGCAGCGCATCACGGATTCTTTTTTCAGTTGCTGTGTCAACCGCGCTGGTGGAATCGTCCAGAATCAGGATTTTCGGATTTTTCAAAAGGGCGCGCGCAATGCAGAGCCGCTGTTTCTGTCCGCCGGAAAGATTCACTCCGCCCTGGCCAAGCTCAGTTTCGTAGCCGTCCGGAAGAGTTCTTATGAAACTGTCGGCATCGCTCGCCCGGCAGGCCGCGGCAATTTCTTCATCAGAAGCGTATTTGTTTCCCCATTTCAAATTTTCTTTTATTGTTCCGCTGAAAAGCACGTTTTTCTGAAGGACAACCGCAACCGCGTCGCGAAGAGCCTTCAGACCGTAGTTTTTCACGTCAAGCCCGCCGACTTTCACAGAGCCGCTGAGCGTGTCGTAAAGGCGCGGAATCAATGAAATCAACGTGGTTTTTGAAGAGCCTGTTCCGCCGATAATTCCGGCGACCTGCCCTGATTTTATGTGAAGATTTATGTCCGAAAGCGCAGGATTTTCCTTCTTCTTGCTGTAGCTGAAGCAAACGTTTTCAAAATCAACAGAACCGTCCGCAACATTTTCCACGGGATTTTCCGGCTCCTGAATATCCGGGGCTTCATCCAGAACCTGGCAAATTCTTCCAATGCTCGCGCGCGAAAGAACAAGATTCACAAAAATCATTCCGAGCATCATCAGCGACATAAGAATCTGGGTCACATAAGTCAGAAAGCTTACAAGCTCGCCGGCTTTCATCGTGCCGAAAACTATCATTTTTCCGCCGGACCAAAGAACAAAAATTATGCACGAATACACAACAAATTCCATAATCGGCATAAGAAAGATGACAATTTTTTCAGCGCGCACCTGGGTTTTCCGCACGTTTTCCGCCGCCCCGCGGAATTTTTCGTCTTCAAATTCGCCGCGCACAAAAGCCTTTACAACCCGGATTGCAATCAGATTTTCCTGGACAATATTGTTCATCCTGTCATATTTTTTCAGCATTTCAGAAAATCGCGAGTAAGCCGCTGAAGAAAGAGCCGCAACCGCAAAGGCAAGCACTGGAATCGCCACAAGAAAAACCAGCGCAAGGCGGGGATTTATCTTGAAAGCCATAACCGTTCCGGCCGCAAGCATGAACGGCGCGCGGAAACAAATCTGGCAGAGCATTTTATAGATATTCTGAACGTTCGTAACATCAGTTGTAAGCCGCGTAACCAGACTTGCAGAAGAAAAATGATCAACGTTCAGAAACGAAAAAGACTGAACTTTGTTGAAAAGATTCCGCCTGAGATTCCGGGCAAACCCAAGAGCGGCGACTGCGCTGAACCTCGCCCCGCAAGAACCGAATCCAAGAGAAACGAACGCAAGGCAGACCATTATTCCGCCGGTCCGAAGAACATAGGAAATATCTCGGCTGGAAATTCCAACGTCAATGATTTTCGCCATAAAAAACGGAATCAGCGTTTCCATAACAACTTCGCCGACCATCACAAGCGGAGACAAAAATGTGTACAGCCAGTATTTTTTTTCAAGGCCGGAAGTAATTTTTTTTATTGTGCCCATTTTTTATTCTATCAAATTCCTTAAAAATTCATTCCACATTTTTTCATTCCAGTGGAATTCCTTCATAAATTTATTGTCGAGCATTCCAAATCCATGTTTTCCCCATTCGTAAACGGCGAGCATGGAAGGAATATTTTTTGCCTGAAGAGCCTCGTAAAGCGCGAAACTGTTTCTGTAGTCAACAACCGGATCGTCCATGCAGACAACAACGTATGTCGGCGGCATATTTTCAGGAATCTGAAGTTCCAGCGAAAATTCATTTTTCCTGGCTTCAGACTGATTTTTTCCAAGAAGACTTTTTCTGCTCCAGCGGTGGGCAATTTCATCATTCATGCTTACAACCGGATAAACTGGAACGCAGAAATCCGGGCGCAAACTGACTTCGTGATGGATTCCGAGTTTTTCAAGCTCATCGTGCGAGTCAAAAAACGCTCCGGCCATCGCAGCCAAATGTCCTCCGGCTGAATAACCAATCACTCCGACTTTGGTTACATCAACTGAATATTTTTCAGCATTTTCGCGCACAAGCTGAATCGCCCTCTGAACGTCCTGAAGCATCGCCGGATAGTGAAATCCGTTTTCCGCAGTCCTGTAGCGCAAAGTGAACGCCGCAACACCTTTTTCAGCGAACCATTCCGCCGTCTTGTAGCCTTCGTTGTAAAGCCCAAGATGATGATAGCTTCCGCCCGGACAGATAATCACAGCCGCTCCGGTATTTTTTCCAGACGCAGGATGAACGTACATCGTGGAATTATATTTTTTCATCCGAGGAACGTTCTTCCAGATGCGCACAGGAATTCCGCTTTCCGCAAAAATTCCGGCTGAAACAAAAAATGCAATGACGAGTAAAATTTTCTTCTTCACAAGCTGATTGTATCAAAATTCAGGAAAAATCAACAGACCTTGATGAATGCGCGGAGAAAAAGCGGTGGGATTTTCCGTCTAGCAGGGAATTTTCAGCAGCGCGAGATTTTCAAGGATTTTTTCCATCAGAGCGAAACTTTCTTCTGTAAGCGAAGAAAAATCATCAAAAGGCGTGTGGAATTTGCGCCACGTTTCTGGAACCATTTTTTCAAGGAAAGATTTCTGGACTTCCGGCGGAATTTTATGGTTCATGACAAAATCCTCAAGATACGGAAAACGCACAAGGTTGAACATATACTCGTTCGCCTCTTCAACCGGAAGCATTGTGACTGCGACCGCGGCAATTCCATGAGCCAGAAATCCGGCGTTGTCGCTGTACGGCACTGGAAGAGAGACAAATTTTCCGCCGCTGGAAGAGCTTAGAACCTGCGAGATTCTTGACTCAAGCTCAAAAAAACTGTTTTTGAATTTTCCGCTTAAATTTCCCGGAACAGAACTTCTTGAAAGAACCGGAACAGTTCCCCGACCAACGCAGTCAAAAACGTAGATATCGTCGTCCGTGATGTTCAGCCGCCTGAAAACATTCGCAAGCCCGAACGCCCCCTGAGAAATAACAGATTTTTTGCGGGAAGCCGGAGCCTTGAACGCGGCTGAAGCGTTTGCTGGAGCCTCAGATTTTTTAGACGCAACGTGTGTTTCGGGAGCCTCTGAATTTTTTGAAGCCGCGAGTTTTGCCAGAGCCGCTGGTGTGGCTGGAGCCCCGGAAATTGCCGCCACCCCGGAAGTTTCGGGAGCCGCTGACGCATTGGATGCCGCCTGATTTCCGCACGAGCTTATTTCCTCTCCGTCTGTAAAAATAAGGCGCACATTGTGCTGGATTCCGCTTTTAAAAAGCCGCGCCGCCCAGTTCATCAGGGCAAAAACCGAGGAAGTATTGTCGTTCGCGCCGGGGCTTCCTGGAAAAATATCGTAGTGGGCAATCACCGTTTTTATCTTGAAGCACGGACTGTACGCTTCCTTTGGAAAAACCACATAGATATGCTCGTGCCCGTCAATCGGCATAACGGCAGTTTTCACTCCGCGCACCGAAAGCCAGCCCAGAATAAAATCTCGGCGGTTAATTTGCGGCGAAAGAAATCTTTTATAATCATCTCCCAGATACATAGAAAAATTATAGCACAAAATATAGAATATTATCCAATGAAAACGTTTTTTAAGAAATTCGCCGGCCTTCTGAAAAAAGAAATCATGCTTTCAGTTTCGCTGGCTGTTGTAATTGTGTCATTTTTTATCACTCCGCCATCAAAGGAAATTCTTCGCGACATTGACTGGAAAACTCTTGCCACACTTTTTATGCTTTTAACAGTCCTGGAAGGCTTTAAAAGCGAGGATATTTTCAGCCCGGTTTTAAGGCAGACCAGCAGGCTCAGCTCGATTTTTTCAATTTCCTGCTTTCTTGTATTCTCAGTTTTTCTTTCATCAATGTTTGTAACAAACGATGTTTCGCTGATTATTTTTGTGCCGCTCACAATGATGATTTTCAAGGCCGGAGCCAAGGAGAAATATTTAATTCCTGTGCTGACTTTTGAAAACATCGCCGCAATTCGCGGCTCGCTACTTACACCGTTCGGAAGCCCGCAGAATCTTTTTCTGTACAGCCAGAGCGGAATCAGCACGCCTTCATTCATCAAGATGATGCTGCCGCTTTGGCTTTTCAGCGCGCTCCTGCTCCTTCTGTTCATAGCGTTTCTCTACCGCAGAAATATCCGCGAAAAAATTTCCATAAAAACCGAATCTTTCAGCCAGAACCAAAAGCCAGAAAACCGCCCGAAACAAATCTTCTATATTATTCTGTTTGTCCTTGTGATTGCAACGATTGTGACGCGCACAAAACTCTGGCCGTTCGCCGCGGCGATTGTCCTGGTTTCCGTTCTGTTTTTCGACCCGCGGATTCTTCTGAAAACCGACTATGTTCTGCTTTTCACTTTTCTGTGCTTTTTTACGTTCAGCTCGTCAATTTGCAGGAATGATTTTATTTCCGGGATTCTGCGGAAAAATGTCGCGGGCCGCGAATATGTCTGGAGCATCCTCCTGAGCCAGGTTATTTCAAATGTTCCGGCGAGCATTGTCCTATGGCCGTTTTCTAAAAATTTGCGCGCGCTTCTTTACGGTCTGGACAGCGCGGGCTTGTGCTCAATAATCGGGTCGCTGGCTTCGGTTATAAATTTAAGGATTTACTCAAAGGAATATCCGGAAAATTCATTCAAATTCATTTTGTGGTTCACGGTGATAAGCCTTGCGTTTTTCGCCGTCGTTGTATTCCCTCAGCTCTGGATTCTTAGTCTTGGGCTGAAGCCTTGATTTATCAGAAGCAACTCATTATCTTTTTGATATGTCATTATTTTTAGTTTTAGCGTTTTTATTCTGCGTCGGAAGCATGATTGGCTGGTCAATCGAAGTAATCTACAGACGTTTTTCACCGCTCAAAGGCGTTGAGAAAAAATGGGTCAACCCTGGCTTTCTGACCGGTCCGTATCTTCCAATCTACGGAATTTCACTGATTGTGCTTTTTCTGCTTTCACAGATTGATGTTTCTTTCATAAAGAATCCGACTCTGCAGAAAGCAGTTCTTTTTGCGGCGATGGCTCTTGCAATAACTGCGTTTGAATACATCGCCGGGCTTATTTTCATAAAAGGAATGAAAATAATGCTCTGGGACTACCGCAGCCAGTGGGGAAACATTCAGGGAATAATCTGTCCGCTTTATACTTTTTTCTGGTGGATTTTAAGCGCGGTTTATTATTTTCTTATTCATCCGCATATTGAGGCGTGGCTTTTCTGGTTCACAAACCATATTTCGTTTTCTTTTGTAATCGGATTTTTCTACGGAATTTTCGCAGTCGACCTTTGCAGCTCATTTCAAGTCATGGCGAAAATCAGAAAATTTGCAAAAGACAACCAGATTGTATTCAGAATCGAAAACTACAAGAATCATCTTCAGCAGAAACGCGAGGCAAGCAAGGAAAAAATCCGCTATCTTCTTACCTACAAGGCGGAAAAAAATCTTTCAGAAAGCTTGAAAGAATATCTTGAAAAAGTCCGCAGCCAGAAAAACAAGTAGTTACTTCAGCAGAACCTGTCGAACCCCGGGATTTTGCAATTCAAGCCGGCAGCCGAACCACGTTGAAAAACCACGGTTCCCGCTCCGGCTGTTCATTCTGATCATTCTGCTATTTTGAAGAAAGCGCCTGGACAATTGCATAGACGCAGTCGCCGGCTCTTTCGATTTTTCTTACAATATCCATATACTGAAGCTCTGTTTTAACATCGCCGCCAGCTTCAATTCTTTTTCGGCTTGCCTTCTGAAGTTCCTTTTTGGTGCGGTCGATTTTGTCTTCAATTTCAGCGGACATATTCCTTTCATCATCCGAAATTCCAAGCGCGATGAAAGTGCAGGCCTGCTCATAGAAAATTCTTACCTGGTCCAGATATGAAAGAAGCTTTTTTACCCGCCCTGAACCCTGCGTAATGTTTTTTTCAGAAATATATTTTCCGACCGTGTGCATCATCGAGCAGCACTCGTCGCTAAGATCTTCAATGCTTTGCGTAACGTGAATCAGCCGGGCGTAATTCTGGCGGTCATTATGGTTCGCGTTGTCCAGCCGCGAGCAAATCTGCAGAAAATGCGAAATCGAATCGTTCATCTCGTCAACATAGGCTTCGTCCGCAACAATTTTTTCAGTAAATCCGTCCATTTCCTCTGCGTCGCTTGTTACGCCCTGCGCAATCAGGTCAAGCATTCCCATGACTTTTCCAGACATTTTCGCAATTTCTTTCTGCATCTGGAACGCGTAAACGTCCGCGGAAATATGATTTTTTGGCAGAATCGCCGGAAGCTTGTAGTGCGAATCCTCCTCTTTCTGCGAGGACTTGATGAATTTCTGCGCAAGAAACGCAATCTGGTTCACAAAAGGCAGGAAAATCAGCGTGGCGCAAAGATTGAAAACTGTATGAAGCATCGCGATGTGCATTGTGATATTTGAAGCCGGAGTTCCAGGAATTAAAAAGTCAACAAATCGAAGGAAAGGATTGAAAAAAATCAGCGCAAGCAAAGTTCCCGCCACATTAAAAGCCACATGAACCGCCGCCGTGCGCTTTGCATTTATGTTCGCCCCGAAAGAAGACATAACCGCGTCCACAGTCGAACCGATGTTGCTTCCAAGGACGATTGCCGCCGAAAGTTTCCACGTAAGCGAGCCGTTCGCCGCCATCGCAAGCACAATCGCCGTCATTGCGGAAGACGAATGAATCAGCGCCGTAAAAGCCGCGCCAATCAGAACGCCAAGCAGAAGCCCGAAAAATCCCAGATCCGTAAGTTTCTGTATAACGCCGATTGCAGAAGGCCCGAGCTGCATTGAATTTTTCAGAAGACCGAGCCCCATGAAAAGAATCGCGAAGCCCATAAAACAGTACGCAAAATTATGAACTTTCAGCTTCTTGAAATACTGAAGAACGAATCCAAGGCCAAAAAGCGGAACAGCGGCGGCTTCCATGCTGAACGAAAATCCAAAGAACGAAACAATCCACGCCGTGACTGTAGTTCCTATGTTCGCGCCGAAAATAATTCCAATCGCCTGCGTAAGCGAAAGAATCTCCGCGTTCACAAAACTCACAACCATTACCGTTGTCGCCCCGGAGGACTGAATTATTGCCGTAACCGCAAGACCAGTCAATACCGCGGAAAACCTGTTTCCTGTGATTTTTCCAAGAAGAGTCTGAAGGCTGCTTCCAGCTCCTTTCTGAATACCATTTGAAAGCATGTCCATTCCAAAAAGAAGAAGACAAAGCGCGCCCGCGAAACTTAAAAACTGACCAATAAAATTTAAAACCAATTGATTAACCTTGAAAAATATATAAAATTCGTTATATGAAAAGAATATACATAGGCAACCTTAATTTCAAGACTACAGAAGAAAATCTTTCAGAAAAATTTGCAGAATTCGGCAAAGTAACCTCAGCGGAAATAATCAAGGACAAAACAAGCGGACTTTCAAAAGGATTCGGTTTTGTTGAAATGCCGGACGACACCGAGGCGGAAAAAGCAATCGCCGGGCTAAAGGGAAAAGACATCGACGGCCGGAAAATCCGGGTTTCAATCGCGGAAGAAAAGCCGAAAAGACGTTCTTCTTATTGAAAAAACGCCTCTTTAAAAGTAAACTTATTTATCTCAACTTAATTATTATGGAGTTTATATGTCAACACCACTGGAAGAATATCTTTCATCCTGCAACGGAAAACCGAACGCAGCGATGTGCGCTTATGTGGCAAACCTTCAGCAGGTTGCCGCTGTAGGGCCGGAAATCGCGGCGTCAATTGTAAACGAGCTTGAAAACCAGCGAAGCCATCTTAAGCTTGTAGCTTCTGAAAACTACTGCTCGCTCAACGTTCAGGCGGCAATGGGAAACCTTTTAACAGACAAATACGCGGAAGGCTATCCGGAGCACCGTTATTACGGCGGATGCGTGAATGTGGATGCTGTTGAAAACACAGCGGCGCGCGAGGCGGAAAAACTTTTCGGCGCAGAATATGCATACGTTCAGCCGCACTCCGGCGCAGACACAAACCTTGTTGCATACTGGGCGATTCTTTCAGCAAAAATCGAAACTCCAACACTTGAGGAGCTTGGCGTAAAATCCCTGAACGACCTGACCGCGGAACAGTTCGATATGCTCCGCAAGCGTTTCGGAAACCAGCGTCTTATGGGACTTGACTATTCTTGCGGCGGACACCTTACTCACGGCTACAGAATGAATGTTTCAGCACGCATGTTTGAAAGCCATCCTTACGGCGTTGAAAAAGACACAGGGCTTCTTGACTACGACAAAATTGAAAAACAGGCGATGGAAGTAAAGCCGCTTATCTTGCTCGCAGGATATTCAGCTTACCCAAGAAAAATAAATTTCAGACGATTCCGGGAAATCGCGGACAAATGCGGAGCAGTTCTTATGGTTGACATGGCTCACTTCGCAGGTCTTGTGGCAGGAAAAGTTCTTACAGACGATTTTGACCCTGTAAAATGGGCTGACATTGTTACAACAACAACCCACAAAACATTGCGCGGACCTCGCGGCGCTCTGATTCTCTGCAAGAAAGAATACGCCGACTACGTGAACAAGGGCTGCCCGATGGTTTTAGGAGGCCCGCTTGCGCACGTTATGGCTGCAAAAGCAATCGCGCTGAAGGAAGCAAACACCCCTGAATACCGCGAATACGCAAAAAATGTTGTAAAAAACGCCCAGACTCTGGCGGAAGCCTGCAAATCGCTCGGAATGCCAATTCAGACAGGCGGAACAGACAATCATCTTATGCTTGTTGATGTTACAGTTTACGGACTTACAGGAAAACAGGCCGAAGCCGCTTTGTTCAACTGCGGAATCACGGCGAACGCCAACGCTCTTCCTTACGACAAGAACGGCGCGTGGTGGACATCCGGAATCAGAATCGGAACTCCTGGACTTACAACTTTAGGATTTACAGCAGAAGATATGAAGGAAGTCGCTTCAATCATTGATTTTGTTCTTAGAGGCACAAAACCTGGACTCACAAAGGACGGAAAACCTGCCAAAGGAAAAATCAGCCTTGACCCGAAAGTTCAGGAAGAAGCCAAGAGCCGCGTGAACAAGCTGCTTTCAGCGCACGTTCTTTACCCGGAACTTGACCTGGAATTCCTTAAAAAAGAATTTGTAAAATAGAACGAAACTTAAAAAGGCTGAGCCGGAAGATTAAAAACTTTCAGCGCAGCCTTTTTTGTTAATACATAAAACTGATTTTTTTCCCCTGCGACTACAAAGCACGCGACGCCCGCAAAACCTGCAACCGCCACAACGCAGCCCCGAAAATCATTTATTTTCCGCGGCTTTTATTCCTCGCCGCCAGCCTCAGATTCCGACGAATCCGCGCCGAAGAAAGTTTTCTCCAGAAATTTAAAGAACGAATCCTTCACCTTGTTTCCAGTGCTGTCCGCCTGATCCACAATTTTCTTCGTGTCTTTTTCAACTTGCCTGGAAGTTTCCTTCAGCTCCTTTTTAGTGCTTTCAACCTGCTTCTTGATTTTGCTTTTCGTTTCTTCAATCAGCCAGGAATTGTACTCGCTGTGCGCCTTCTTGCATTTTTCAGGCATAGGAACGGACTTGTATTCATCACATTCAGTCAGCTTATGAGTTTTCTTGTTGAATTTGCATGCAGAAACGCCGGAAATTCCAGCCGCCAGAAACAACACTCCGCAGACAATTTTTTTCATCATATAACGCTCCGTAAAATTTACTTTTCAGCAACTGTAAGATTCACAAGCCACCGTTCTTTTTTCAGCCAGAAATACGCAATCAGGGCTTTCGCAACATCGCTCAGCTTAACAATCGCATACATTTCAATCGGACCAAGTTTTGTTAGGAAAGTCAAAATCAACATTCCGCCGATAAAAAGAATATTCGCAACCGTATCGCAGATAACGCCCATCGCTGTGTCGCCGCCCGTCCTTGAAACCGCGTACTGACCGTTCAGGAAAGCCCACAAAGGAAGATAAGCCGCCGCCACAACAATCAAATGCCGGGCAATTCTCTGCGCCTCAAACGTAAGATTCTTGAACACAAACGGAACAATCCAGGTTGTGCAAAAACCAACCAGCATGAAAGCCACGCCGAAAATCGTCGCTCCGCTCAAAACCCAGTTCTTGTATTTTCTGGCCTGCTCAAGTTTTCCAGCGCCAAGCTCCTGCCCCAGAATAACGCTCGCCGAAGTCACAATTCCGCTGAAACAGATGAAAAACAAATTCGCGACCGCAAATCCGCCGGCCATTCCGCTTACAATTTCCGCGCCGCCGCGAGTATTGTAAAGCGCGTTTGAAAGCGTTTCCGAAAATGCCCAGAAAAGCTCCGAATACAAAATCATCAGCGACTTCGCGAATATGTTTCCAAAAAGCCGGAACCGGATGAACAGAATCTTGAACGGATTGAACATAAACGGAGGCCGCTTTGAAACACAATACGCAACAAACAGCAGAAGCTCAACGCCGCGGGCAATAACAGTCGCGTAGCCGGCTCCGGCAACTTCAAGCCGGGGCGCGCCAAGATTTCCGTAAATCAAAACCCAGTTAAAAAACGTGTTCACCAAAGTCGCAATCGAAGAAATAACCAGCGGAACTTTTACAATTTCAATATCACGCAAAGAAGAAGCGAACGACTGCGCAAAAACCATAAAAAACCAGGAAAGCGCAACCGACCGCGAATAAATCTGCGCCTGGTCAAGAATCTGCGCCGCATCCTTGTTGATTGTAACCATCAGCCCAAAAAGATTTCTTGGCGCCACAAAAGAAACAACCGTATACGCAAGCCCGAAAATTCCAGTTATGATAATCTTGAACCGCAAAGTCTGCTGCATTCCTTCCCTGTCATTCGCGCCCTTGAACTGGCTCATAAAAATTCCCGCGGAAAGGCAGACAGTATTCACAAGAATCAGAAAAAGAAAATTTATCTGCCCGGCAACGTTTACTCCGCTCATCTTTACGTCGCCAAGCCCGGCAACCATAAAATTGTCAATCAGAGAAACAAGATTCTGAATCAAAAGCTGAAGCATTACAGGAACCGCAATTTTTATCGCACGCTTGTAAAACTGAGCCGTACCCAAATATTTATGTTCCATAAAAAAGAAATCCCCCTTGATTTCACTTTACGATGGATTCTATCAGCAAACAAAACAGTATTTCAAGATGTACTACTAGGTTAAATTTCAAGATTTATATTTCGGGTGGCTTTTGGCTGGCTCGACAGGCTCACCAGCCAAAACCAGGCTTTCCAGGGTTCCAGCTTTCGCTTCCATTGCTCCACAAAAACTTCGTTTTTATTCCGCAACGCGCTCCGCGCGCCCTTCCAATCCTTGCCACATCAGAAACTTCAGAACAAACCCAATAATCCAGCTAAAATCACGCGTCAATTTCAGATGCCAGGTGATGAACAATAAAATCCCTGCGCTCCGGCGTGTTTTTTCCCATGTAGAATTCCAGGACTTTCGGAACATTTTTCAACGTCTGTACGGTAACCGGCGTTAAATGCATTCCAACATCCTCGCTTTCGCCTTCCTTTCGCTCCCTGATGAACATTCCGAATTCATCGCCGTTTATTTCACCAAGCCCCTTGAAGCGCGTTGTCTCGCAGTCTTTGCCAAGCTCCTTCTGGGCTTTGTCGCGGCTTTCCTCAGAATAGCAGTAAATCGTCTTCTTCTTGTTTCTTACGCGGAACAGCGGCGTTTCCAGGATAAAAACGTGTCCGGTAAGCACAAGCTCCTCAAAATAAAGCAGAAGATATGTCATAACAAGATTTCTGATATGAAATCCGTCGTTATCAGCATCGGTTGCGATTATAATTTTATTGTAGCGTAAATCCTCAACATCTTTCTGAACGCCAAGGCTCAAAGTAAGATTCTTAAGCTCCTCATTTTCAAAAAGCGCAGTTTTCTTCCGGCCGAACATATTTTCCGGCTTTCCGCGCAAACTGAATATCGCCTGAACCGAAACATCGCGGGAATTCACCATTGAGCCGGTCGCAGAATCACCTTCCGTTATAAAAATCATTGAATTCGCGCCTTTTTCACCATCCTGAAGATGGTAGCGGCAATCTAAAAGCTTGTGGATTTTCAGCGTGGCCGAACGTTCCGCCTCACGGATCTGCTTCGCGGTGACATTGTTTATTTCATCGCGGGCCTTCATGTTGCGGATGATTTTTTCTTCAAGCGCACTGGCAATTTCAGGATTGTGGCGGAGCCAGTCGTCCACCGCAAGCTGAACTTCCTGAATTATAGGCTGGCGGATTTCAACGTTTCCAAGCTTGTTTTTTGTCTGGCTCGTGAACATCGGATTGTCAATCCCAATTTTCAAAGCGACAATAAACCCCGAAGAAACATCCTTCTCATCATATTCCTTCTTGAAAAAAGAATTTACTCCGCGGGTAAATCCGTCCAGAAACGAAGTCACGTGGGTTCCGCCGTCTTCAGTAACCTGACCGTTTACAAATGAATAAATAACTTTGTCAAGGCTGGCTGTGTGGGCAAGAACAAAATCAATGTTTTTTCCTTTATAGTTGAAAAGCTTGTAGAGCGGTTTTTCCGCGCCGCCGATTTCGTGGTCAATAAGATCCTCAAGGCCTTTTTCGCTTGCAAAAAGATTTCCGTTGCAGTAAATCTGAAGCCCCGGATTCAAATAAGCGTAATACCAAAGGCGTTTTTCAACCATTTCCATATTATAGGAAAATTTTCCGAACATTTCGTGGTCGGGAACAAATTCCAGATAAGTTCCGTTTTTTACACCGGGCTTCGCCGCTCCGGTTTTTGAAGATTTTTTTACGCCGCGCTCATATTCAACAACGGCCATTTTTCCGTCGCGGATTGAGGCAGCCCTAAAATAAGAAGACAATGCGTTTGTGGCCTTGATTCCAACGCCGTTCATTCCGATTGCCTGCTTAAAAACTGAATTATTATATTTTGCGCCGGTATTCACATCGCTGACGCACTGCTCAAGTTTTCCCAGAGGAATTCCGCGGCCGTAGTCACGGATTTTCACGCGGCCGTCTTCCGAAATCTGAATGTCAATTCTGTCGCCGTAACCTTGGGAAAATTCATCAACAGCGTTGTCAATTCCTTCCTTCAGAAGAATATAAATTCCGTCGTTTTCATTCGTTCCGTCGCCCAAAGAGCCAATATACATTCCAGGTCTAAGCCTGATATGCTCAAGCCCTTCCAAATGCAGAATGCTGCTTTCATCATAAACAGCGTCATTCTGTTTCGCAGCAGATTTTCTTTTCTTAATTTCCTCACCCATAATGTATAGTATAAAGGCTGGCAGAAACTTTTACAAGATTGAATAATTTTTTCTGAAAACCGGCGCAAAATCAACTCAAAAAAAAACGGACACCAAAAAATGAATGTCCGTCTAAAAAAAAGAAATATTTTTATCTTGCGAATGTTGCGATGAACACACCTGCGGCAATCGCCGTTCCAATTACGCCGGAAACATTAGGTCCCATAGCGTGCATCAGAAGGAAATTCATCGGGTCGTATTCCTGGCCAAGCTTGTTTGAAACACGGGCCGCCATCGGAACTGCTGAAACACCAGCCGAACCAATAAGCGGATTGATTTTCTTTCCTTTCGGAAGGAAAAGGTTCATAAGTTTTGCCATAAGAACACCGCCTGCCGTTGCAACCGCAAAAGCAATAAGTCCAAGAAGAATAATTCCCAGCGAACGTCCGTTTATAATTTTTTCCGGAGTCATCTGGCTTCCAACGCCAAGAGAAAGAAGAATTGAAACAATATTCATCATTTCGTTTTCCATAGTCTTTGAAAGGCGTTCCGCAACTCCGCACTGCTTTACAAAATTTCCGAACGCAAGCATACCAATAAGCGGAGCGGCAGAAGGAAGCAGAAGAATTGTAACCGCAAGAAGAACAAGCGGGAACAGAAGCTTTTCAGCCTTTGAAACAGGACGAAGCTGCTCCATGCGGATTTCGCGCTCGTGCTTTGTTGTAAGGGCGCGCATAATCGGCGGCTGAATCATCGGAACAAGAGCCATGTACGAATACGCCGCAACCGCAATTACAGCCATAAGCTCAGGCGCAAGTTTTCCTGAAACATAAATTGAAGTAGGACCGTCCGCGCCGCCGATAATGGCAATCGCGCAAGACTGAAGAATGTTGTAGTCAAAAACTCCAGGAATAAGGTTCAGCAGGGAAACTCCGAAAAGCGTGAAGAACACGCCGAACTGAGCCGCGCCGCCAAGCAGAGCCATCTTCGGGTTTGCAATAAGCGGGCCGAAGTCAGTCATTGCGCCGATTCCCATGAATATGAGCATAGGGAAGAATTCGTTTCCAACGCCGGCATTGTAAATAATGTTCAGCATTCCGTCAGGAGCGTTTCCCATTCCTGCGCCCGGAATGTTCACAAGAATTGTGCCGAATCCGATAGGAATAAGAAGAAGCGGCTCAAATCCACGTCCCGCGCCAAGATAAACAATAAGAAATCCTATTGCAATCATCAGAAGATACTGCCAGCCCGGAGCTGTTTTTGCAAACACGCTTGCGCTTTCATTTTTCTTTGACTCTTCAGCAGCTTCCTCAGCCTGCGCAGCGGCAGCTTCTTCCGGAGTTTCAGTATGAATCATCTTGTAAATTCCGGTTGTATGCCACAAATTGCTGAAGAATGAGCCTGCAGAAATATCATATTTTCCATTCCAGTTTTCAGTTCCTGGAATAACTCTTTCCATGCCAGCCGGAGCTTCCGCAGCCACCGCCGTGTCCTGGGCAAAAGCTTTTGTTCCAATAGACACAACCGAAGCCGCCGCCATAATCGCAAGCATGATAAAAGCAATTTTTCTTGTATCAGTTTTTGTATTATTAAGCATTATGTTCCTCGAAAAGTAACTTAAACCTTACTGAATTTCAGCAAGAGTCTGACCATTTGCAACCTGAGAACCTGTGGCAGCCACAAAATGAATTTTTCCAGCGGCCGGCGCTTTTACTTCAAGCTCCATTTTCATTGATTCAAGGATTACAACTGTATCGCCTTTGTTTACAGAAGAACCTTCTGAAACTGCGTATTTCAGCAAAGTTCCAGCAACCGGAGAAGGAACAGGTGCTCCAGAACCAGCTGCGGCAGGCGCAGCGACAGGAGCAGACTCAGCAGCCTTAGTTTTTGCAGGAGCAGCCGGCGCAGAAACAGCACCGCCTACAGAACCAAGGGACTGTCCGGCAGAAACCTGTGAGCCAGGCTGAACAGAGAATGTCACGACACCGTCAGCAGGGGCTTTTACCTCAAGCTCCATTTTCATTGATTCAAGGACAATCACTGTGTCTCCGCGTTTTACAGAAGCACCGGAATCAACAGCATAGCGCAAAAGTGTTCCGGCAACAGGTGAAGGAATCTCAGTTCCGCCGGTTACAACAGGAGCTGCCGCTGGAGCCGCTGAGGCTGCCGGAGCCGCGCCAGGTTTTCCGAACGCAACGTTGTAAGCAGTTCCATTTACATTGATATTGCCTTTTCCGTCTGAAGTTACATTGTAAGAAGTTCCGTTCACAGTGATTGAATAAGAACCGCCGTTTGAAGCCGCTTTTGGTGCAGCCGGAGCCTCTTTCTTCGCGCCGAAAGCTGTTTCAGCATCAACCGGGCCTTTAGAACGTTCCGCAAAGAATTTTGGAGCAACGTTCGGGAACATAGCATAAGTAAGAGCATCCTCGTCAGAACCGTCACCGCCGTTCTTCTTTGACTCTTCAAGCATTTTGTCCCATTCCGGCTCGATAAGGTCTGCCGGACGGCAAGTCACAACCTTTTCCATCTTGTTCTGTTCAAGAGCTTTCTTTACCAAATCAGGATTTGGATCAGCCGGAAGCTTTCCGAATCGTCCTACAAGAAGATTTCTGAAATCCTGAGTCATTGTTGTGTAGCGGCCCATAAGAACATTCATTACAGCCTGAGTTCCAACAATCTGAGAAGTCGGTGTTACAAGAGGAACGTATCCAGCATCCTTGTGAACGCGCGGAAGCTCTGCAAGAACTTCATCCATTTTGTCGCCCGCGCCCTGCTGCTTCAGCTGGTTTTCAAGGTTTGAAAGCATTCCGCCCGGAACCTGGGAAACAAGGATTCGTGTGTCCGCACCAAGGAATTTTGATTCAAGCGAAGCGTAGTGCTTTCTGATTTCGCGGAAATAAGCCGCAATTTCAAGAAGAGCCTTTGTGTCAAGCTCAGTGTCCAGGTCAGTGCCTTTAAGCATTTCAACAACAGTTTCTGTAGGAGAATGTGAAGTTCCCATCGACATTGAGGAAATCGCTGTGTCAAGAATATCTGCGCCAGCCTCGGCAGCCTTCAGCAAAGTAGCAACTGAAAGACCAGTTGTGGCATGGGAATGGATTTCAACAGGAAGATCAACTTTCGCCTTGATTGCCTTTACCAGATCGTACGCAACGTAAGGCTTCAAAAGACCTGACATATCCTTGATACAAATTGAGTCCGCACCGAAGTCAGCGTAAGTTTTTGCAAGCTCGGCATACTTTTCAATTGTGTGGTAAGGAGTAACCGCATACGAAATAGCCATCTGAACATGCTTTCCAGTTTTCTTGGCAGCCTTTGTAGCGCATTCCATATTGCGAGGGTCGTTGCAGGCATCAAAAATTCGGAACACATCGATTCCGTTCTTCGCGGCAGTCTCAACGAATTTCTGAACAACATCGTCAGCATAGTGGCGGTATCCAAGAAGGTTCTGCGCGCGCAAAAGCATCATAATCTTGTTGTTCGGAAGCGCCGCGTGAAGCTTTCTAAGGCGGTCCCAAGGATCTTCATTCAAGAAGCGGATGCACGAGTCGTAAGTTGCGCCGCCCCATCCTTCAATAAATTTATAACCGATTTTATCAAGCATTGGACATGCAGGAAGCATATCTGCCGTTGTCATACGAGTAGCGTGAAGCGACTGGTGCGCGTCACGGATTGCAAGTTCTGTAATTCCTACTTTAGCCATTTTTAATTTTACCTCTTATTTAATTGTTCTCTTTTTCATGAACCGCCATAGCGATCGCGGCAATTATTGCCTTCTTGTCAACAGCATTATTCGCAGCCACGGAAACAGTTTTTGCAGCAACCTTCGGAGCCGCCTTCGCAGCAGGTTTAACTTCGTCTTTATCCAGCTTGAGCGCGTGAACAACACAATGAAGAATATTCATGCAGACAATCAAGATGATTATAAAAGCGAATACAACAGCCATACCCAGCAAAGTCAAAAGACCGCTCTGCCCGAGCATCTGAGAAATTGTCATATATCCTCCTGAAATTAGGACTATTTTGAAAAACAAAATATTTCCTAAATTATAAAAGAATCCAACCTATTTTTCAATAAATCGTGTTATAATCAAAACCAAATTATGAGCATTTTTAACATTTTATTTTTAATATTCACCGCGCTTTTCATTGCAAGCGCAGTTGTGGAAATCATCGGCTACCACAAGAAAATTTCCCTGATGGAATACATTGCGGCTCCGTGCATGCACGCGTTTCTGCTAGCCGCATGGCTGATGGTTCTGGTTCCGCTTGTGCCGGACTCAATAACAATAATTGTCTGGATTTCCGCCGCGACAATCTTCGGGCTTACCGGCGCGTGCCTTCAGTTCCTGCCGAAAAAAAGAAAAAACGTGGTTGCCTGCGCAATATTTTTTGTGGCGAGCTTTTTAAGCTACATAATGCTGATTCGCCCGTCGTTCAGGCTTTTCAGCTTTTCCCCGTGGATTATCGCCGCGATTTTCGCAGCATACATCGCGCTTTTTGTTCTATATTATATTTTCGCAATCGGAAAAAGAAACGCGCTCAAAACCGCCGGAACAGTTCTTTTCATTGCGCCGCTGATGGTTCTTCACTACGGCTCGGTTCTTACGCTTTTCGGGCAGCCCAGGCTTTATTCCGCGCTGCTTTTTGCAGGATGCACAATTTTAGCCGCAGCCCAGGCGCTTATTGTAAAAGGATTTTTTATAAAGGCAAGCGCGAAAGACCGCGTTTTCAGAATGATTTTATACATTGCCGGACAGTTTTTTGTAACCGCCGGATTTTCATTGATGGTATTTTAAAAGAAGGGCGGAGCCCCGCCCTACGCCTCAAAGCCAGCCCGCTCCGCTAAGCAGGCTTTTCGTCTACCCCACCCAGCGGGGCTGCCATGCGAAACTTCAGCAAAGAGTAAAAAAAACGCAGCCCCGCAACGCCCCGCAAAAATTCCGCGCACAAAACAAAAATTCCGGGAAGGAACTTGCGCGGGATTGTAACCGCTTGCCGCAGGCAAGTTGCAAAGGCAGCACGCAGTGCGGACGGCGCAATGAGGCGCAAGCCGGAACGGTGGAAAGCCCGTTGCGGAAGAAATTTGCGCCCAAAAAAAAGAAAAATCAGAACAAATCTTTCATCGTGTAGAGCGCGCCCTTTTTCAAAGCGCCTGTTTTTACCGCTTCTGAAAGTTTTTCCAGCGCGTGAACCGCTCCAACCGCAAAACCTTCACGGCTTCGCGCGCGGTGCGTAATTTCAATTGTGTCCGCCTTGCTGTCAAAAAAGACTGTGTGCGTTCCCGGAATCGAGCCGCAGCGTGTTGAAGAAACGTGCAGCTGCTCCGGCTTCGGCTTTTCGTGGAATGCGTCCGTAACGATTTCTGTTTTTTTCTTTGTGTTCGCAAGAATTGTCTGGGCCAGCGTAAGCGCAGTTCCGGACGGGCTGTCCGCCTTCTGGTTGTGGTGAGCCTCCCAGGTAGCGATGTCGTATTCCGGCCACTGCTCCATGATTTTTACGGCTTCTGCAACGATTTTGTAAAGCATATTCACACCGA
This sequence comes from uncultured Treponema sp., assembly GCA_934718065.1. GTDB lineage: Bacteria > Spirochaetota > Spirochaetia > Treponematales > Treponemataceae > Treponema_D. The sequence continues at coordinate 80,047 of CAKUZR010000006.1, read as the reverse complement.
TTGAAAAATTCGAGGATGTCATAATTGTTCCACCGCAGTCAGCGGCAAGTTTGTTCACTTCGTCGTATTTGTCGTTCCAGCCTGTTGTTCCAACTACAACCGGGAGCCCCAAAGGAAGGAGAGCCTTTATATTTCCCATGACCGCTGTAGGATGGCTGAACTCAATAACGCCCTCCGCGCCGCTGGATTTTACCGCGCGGGCAACTGCCTCGTAGTCGCCGGACGGAACTTTAACAGTCGCGTCCTCTGAAACCACGTCAACCGCCGCAACTATTTCGTGTCCAAGATTTTTTGCACATTCCGCAATCATGTGCCCCATTTTTCCATATCCAACAAGTGCAATTTTCATATCAAACCTTCCAAATCAAACTCTGAAAAACTTTTCTCCGCCACGGCCTGCTAAAAACTTCTAGCCAAAATACGCTTTGTGCAAAATCTGCACTGTCCGGTCAGCCTCGTCGTCGTTCACTATAAAACTGATATTCACTTTTGAAGCGCCCTGACTTATCATCTGAACGTTTATTCCTTCGTCCGCCAACGCGTCAAAGCCGCTCGCAAGAATCGCGGAAGAATGTTCAACGTCGCAAATCACTGTTATGATGGCGCGTTCCTTCCGAACTGAAACATCGCACGCTTTTCCCAAGTCCTGCACCAGGCCTTCAAGTTTTTCCTTTCCGCTTACTGTGCATGAAACAGAAACTTCAGATGTCGCGATCACATCAATGCAGACATTCCATTTCAGGAAATTATTGAAAATATGCGCCAAAAATCCTGCCGCGCCGAGCATCCGGTTAGAAACCATATCAATCAGCTGAACGTGCTTGACCGAAGTAATCGCGCATACTGGAGGCACTTTTCCGCTGTGCTTTTCAACAATTATTGTGCCTTTGCTTTCAATGTTGTATGAATTCTTCACCCGGACCGGCGTTCCGCTCTTTCGCACCGGAACCATCGAGCGCGGATGCAGAACCTGCGAGCCGAACATCGCAAGCTCCTGGGCTTCCTCGTAAGTAACTTCCGGCACAGGCTTAGCCTCTTTCACAACACGCGGATCTGTCGTAAGAATTCCGTCAACGTCCTTCCAAGTCTGAACTTCCTCCGCGTTCATCGCCGCGCCAATCATTGTGGCAGTCAAGTCCGAGCCGCCGCGACCAAGCGTTGTGATTGTGCCCTTTCTGTCCTTCGCAATAAATCCTGTGACAATCGGAATTGCGTTGTCCGCCCCGCTTTTGTAAGCGCCCAGATGCTGCGGAATATTTTCCCAGACTTCATCAAGAAGCTCCGCCGCCATATAATTTGAATCGCTCACAAAACCAATATCCCACGCATCGTAGAATTTCGCGTCAATTCCCTGGCTGTTCAAATACGCCGCCATCATCCTGACAGACATACGCTCGCCAAAAGAAACAAGGTAATCGCGCGAACGCTTGCTGATTTCCTTAAGCATAGAAATTCCAGTCAGAAGCTGCTTCAGCTCCGCCAGAAGAGATTCAATCGTATCAATATTTATTCCAAGCTCTTTCGCCGTTTCCTCGTGAAGTTTCGCCACGCCGGCAACATCCACAGTTCCCGTAACCGCCAAGTCCGCCGCCGCCAAAAGATGGTCAGTTGTGTCGCCCATCGCGCTAAGAACCACAACCGGGCGCTTTTCCCTGTAAGCCTTAATAATCGAAGCTACATGCTTTATTCTGTCCGCATTGGCAACTGAAGAGCCGCCGAATTTCATAACTATCATATAAATAAAATACACATTTTCGTATATTTATGCAATTTCATTTTCTGTTTCAGGGCGCAAATTCCTTCCGCAACGGGCTTTTCACCGTTCCGGCTTCCGCCTCATTGCTGCGCTTCGCTTTGCAACTTGCCTGCGGCAAGCGGTTACAATCCCGCGCAAGTCCACTTCCACACTTGGCGTTTTTTTTGCTATATTTAAGTATGTTCAAAAAAGACATTCCTGTTTTGTATAAAAAAAACTGCGCCGTAATCCAAGAATTTGACGGCGATAAAATCGTTGTAAAATTTCAAGTTTCTCCAGCCACTGCTACCGGCAAAAAAGCCCAGTACGCAACGCAGAAAGTCCGCGAAAAAGACATAATTCCTTTGAGCGAAGAACCTTGCGCGTCGCTGGAATCCCTTCTGGATTTTTCAGACGACAAAATTTCAGGCCAGATTAAAGAGGCGCACGAGCTGCTTTCAAGCGATGAGTCAACCGCGGCCGCAGAAATATCTTTTTCAGAACTTGCGGAAATCATCCGCGGAGCTTTGATTCCTGGCGAAAGCTGGTTTCTGTTCAGTTCGCTGGTTTCATCCGTGGAATTCGCGCTTTCAGAGGACGCACTTAAAAACGGCAGAATAAATTTCATTCCGCGCTCCCAGGAGCAGATTGACGCAATCAACAAAAAAAACTACGAAAAAGAGCACGAACAGGAAATTCACGACGCTTTTATAGAACGGCTCAAGCAGCGCAAGCTGAATCTGCCGGACGACGCAAAATTTATGTCCGAAGTTGAAAACGTCGCGCTCTGCAAATCTGAAAAATCAAAAATCATGGTGGAAGCCGGCGTTACGCAAAGCCCGGAAAAAGCGCACAAACTTTTAATTGAAACAGGAATCTGGGACATCACAAAAAATCCGTATCCAACTCGCTACGGACTTTCAATGGTCAGCGCAAAGGAAGGGCTTGGAACTCCGCCGCAGGAAGAACGCCTGGAGCTTGAGCAGACCGCATACGCAATCGACAATTCATGGTCGGCAGACCCGGACGACGCGGTTGCCTGGGACGGAAAATATCTTTGGGTTCACATTGCGGATCCAGCCTGCTTCGTGCTTCCGGACAGCTCAATTGACAAAGTTGCCAGAAACAAGGGAACCACGCTTTACCTTCCGGAAGGCGCAGTCCGCATGCTTGCAGAGGAAAGCCTCGCCGACTACGCGCTGGGCCTCCAGGAAAAAAGCAACGCCCTTTCCTTCAGGCTTCTTCTGAACGAAGACTGCACAATCAGCGAATGTCAGATTTTCAAGACAAAAGTGAATGTAAAACGGCTGACCTACGAGCAGGCGACAGCGCAGAAAAATTCTCCGGAGCTGAAGCCGCTTTTCGACATTGCTGAAAAAAATATTGCGCGGCGGAAAAAATCTGGCGCCACAAGCATTGATCTTCCGGAAATCCATATCAGCGTTGAGCCGGAAACCAAAAAAGTCTCGGTTTCTCCGCTCGTCCGCTACGAGGCAGATTCTATGGTCTGCGAAATGATGCTTTTGGCCGGGGAAGGCGCAGCGAATTTCGCGTTCAAAAACAAAATTCCGTTCCCTTATGTCAGCCAGGAAGCTCCGTCTATTCCGGAAAAAATTCTTCCCGGACTCGCGGGCCAGTTCCAGCTTTTAAAATGCATGCGAAAGCGCAGCGTTGGAATAACGCCGGCAATGCATTCCGGGCTGGGAATCGCAATCTACAGCCAGGTTACAAGCCCGCTCCGCCGCTACAGCGACCTTGTGGCGCACCAGCAGCTCAGGGCTTTTCTGGACGGACGAAAACTTATCGACAAGGATTCAATGCTTGAACGGATCAGCCAGGGCGACGCGGCAAGCGTAGCGGCTCGGAAAGCCAGCCGACTAAGCGAAACTCACTGGAAACTGATTTATCTTATTCAAAACCCGGAATGGCAGGGCGAAGCAGTCTGCGTTGACAAAAAATTCGATGATCCGCTTTTTATGATTCCAAGCCTTGCAATGCAGGCAACCGTAAAAGGCGTTCAGAACACAGAGCTGAATGAAAAAATCACCGTTAAAGTAAACAGCCTGGATATTACTACCCAAGCTGTTGAATTTGTAAAAATTTAATGTTTTTCTAAAGCCTAGCGTCTTCCGGATTTTTTAGAAGCCGCTGTATTCAGCTTGTAAGTCCAGTATGCGCCTGTTGACCAGCACCAGCGTGATTTTCCGTCAAATGACTCGCGATGCTCTGTGTTCAAATATGCGCTTACAGAATGATTTTTTGTCAAAGCAATCTTGAAGTCCGGGCGAACTGTAAAGATGTTTCCTGTTCCCCAGCCGTCAGTTTCTTTTGCGTCATCCCATCTTGTGTCTTTTGAACCGATTGCGAAAGAAGAATATACGTCAAGAATGAATTTGTCGTTTATATTCCAAAGGAATGTGCATCCGGCATACCAGGCAGGAGTGTAGTCTGTGTTTTCAAACCAGTTTATTGAAGATTCCGGAATAAGCGAAATTCCAACTTTTTCAAAGTGCATTGTCATTGTTGCGCCCGCGCTGAACGACATATCTTTTGGATCGTCGCTGCCGTTGTCAAAGTCAATTGAATCCCATGCAAAATAAACATCAAAGAAGAACTGCCTTACGCCGAATTCCGCGCCGGCATAGAAATTTCCGTCCTTCTGGAAAAGTCCTTCGTATGCAACCGCAAGCCCGAATTTTTCAAACTGGAACTGAGCGCCAAAGTTTGAGCGGAAACTGTCTGTGTTTGTGCCGCTAGGAATCGCGCCGCCAATCTGGAATGTAAAGTCGCCGTCATGGAAATAGCGCACACCGATTGCAGTTTTTGCGTATTTGTTAGCATACGGAACAAAACCTACAACATCGCCTGAACCTGGCGCGTCAGGAGTAAACTGATATTCACCGACCTTTCCGTGCCTGTCATCATATTTTGTGGAAAAGCCGCCCTGGCGAACGTGCGCATCAGATTCCCAAAGCCACGAGCCGAAGCGCGGAGCCGGTCCAACCTGCCAGTTAAGCTTTGTACCAACACCAACATCAAAACCTGCAAAAGGATGCCACAGAAAATTCACATAGTAATCATCTGTTGTTGTCTGGCCATGGAGGTAACCATTGTAAAACCAGCTATCTTTAATTCCGTCATCATTTGTATCAACATGCAAAGAATCACCATTCGCATATCCGTAATGGTAGCCAAGCGGATTTCTGTCTGTGTGTTCAAAAGTAAAATTATCAAGAGCGCCGTCTTCATCAGCATGTGCAATAGCGCCCCAGTTCAACATTCCTTCAAGTGTAAACTGGCCAACATCAACTCTTGCCTGAAGAGTGTCAAGAAAACCGTAGAAAATCGGATCGCCAACAAGCGGAGAGCCAAAACCAGAATACAAAGTGTTTTCAACGCCAGGATTTTTCATAACCTGAGCGCTTGCCGCTCCAGCAACAAAAAGCGCCGCAGCAGACGCAACCAATAATTTTTTCATTTAAAACCCCTTTTCAAAAAGTTTTTTAATCATAATCAATGGCAGTTCGGATTTGAACATGACGCGCATTTTTCATTCGTCTTGAACATTTCACGCATCGTGCGCCACCCAAGCACCGCGCATTTTACCCTTGCAGGCATTTTAGAAATATCCTGCAGAGCGGCAGCCTCGTCCAGCTGCTCAATATTTTCCTCGGAAACCTCGCCGCGAATCATTTCCATAAAAATGTCATCCAGCTTTTTAGCTTCCTCAGTTGTTTTTCCAATAACCAGATCCAGCATCATATCGCAGCTTGCCTGGCTCACAGCGCATCCGCTTCCAGTGAACGAACCGTCAACAATAACATTGTTTTCAACTTTAAGATTGAGAGTAATATTATCGCCGCAGCTCGGATTAACGCCGTTAAGCTGCATATTTGCGCCCGGCAAGTCAGTTTTATGAGAAGGATTGATATTATGTTCGTTCAGAATTTCCCGGTAAAGTTCTTTTGTATCCATAAGACGTTCTAGTTCACCTCTTACTCATTGATATTCAATTTTCAGCTCTCTTCTGGATATTTTACTGAATTCTATTCCTTATATCCACTCATTTTTCTGATGCTGCTCAAAACTGAATAAAAACGCTCGACTTCCTCTTCGTCATTGTAAAAATACAAGCTGGCACGGGCAGTCGCAGGAACTCCAAGATACGCTCCAAGAGGCTGCGCGCAATGGTGTCCGGCCCGGATCGCAATTTTTTCCGTGTCAAGAAGGGAAGCCACATCGTGCGGATGAACGCCCTCGACTGTAAAAGTAATAATTCCGCAATGTTTTTCAGGATCCGGATTTCCAATAATTTTTATGTGCGGATTTTTCTTCATTTTTTCAGCCAGAAGAGAAGCCAGACTGTTGCAGCGCGCCTCGATTTTTTCAAATCCGATTGAAGAAATGTATTTTATGGCAGCCGCAAGTCCGACCGCGCCGCTGGCATTCACAGTTCCAGCCTCAAATTTATGCGGAAGCTCCGCCCACGTTGCATCCTCGCGAGTAACATACTCAATCATTTCGCCGCCGCGCAGGAACGGAGGCATTTCCTCAAGAATATCTTTTTTGCCGTAAAGAACGCCGATTCCCATAGGTCCGCACAGCTTGTGTCCGCTGAATGCAAAGAAATCCGCGTCAATATCTTTCACATCGATTTTCATGTGCGGAGCCGACTGAGCGCCGTCAACAACACAAACCGCACCGACCTTATGCGCAAGCGCAGCGATTTTTTTAACAGGATTTGTCGTGCCAAGAACATTTGAAACATGTCCAACCGCAACAATTTTCGTTTTTTCAGTTATCTTCAAAAATTCAGAGTCAGGAATTTCCCCGGAAATTTTATCCGGTTCAAGGAAAACAAGTTTCGCGCCTTTCGCCTTGCAAATCATCTGCCACGGAAGAATATTTGAATGATGCTCCGCGACAGAAACAACAATTTCATCGCCGGCATTCACATTTGCCATTCCATAAGTATATGCAACCAAATTCAGGCTTTCAGAAGCGTTCCTTGTAAAAATAATTTCGCAGTCTTTCGCATTTAAAAATTCCGCAACCATATGGCGGGCATTTTCATAGTCTTCTGTGGCCCGGCCGCTCAAATCATAAAGTCCGCGCAACGGATTGGCATTGTCATGTGAATAAAAATTTGAAACCGCGTCAATCACACAGTCAGGACGCTGGGTTGTAGCCGCATTGTCAAAATAAATCAGTCCTTTGTTTTCCGGAGCGTTGAAAATTGAAAAGTCTTTCTTAAAAATATTTTCCATAGTAAAATCCTGCCTTTATTCTTCTCCAAAAATACTGTTCATTTCAGCGTTGATTTTTTCAACAGTTTCCTCGTCGTTTATTTCGGAAGAGACCGCCTGAATCTTTGCCCGCGCAATAATTTTTTCCGCATTTTCCCGGCTGATTCCACGTGCTTCCATATAGAAAAGAATTTCATCGCTCAAGCTGCCGATTGTCGCGCCGTGCTCACCGGAAATATCTTCCTCCGTGCAAAGAATCACCGGCATTGAATTGTTCACAACATTTTCGCCAAGAAGAAGCGTTTCCTCCTGCTCGTTGCCGGAAGAACCTGCGCTTCCCGACTTGAAGTCGATTGTGCCGCGGTACGTTTTTTTTGAAAAATCCGCAAGAGAACCCGCAACGTTCATTTCGCACAAAGTTTTCTTCCCAAAATGATTCACAATGAAATTCATATCAAGAAGCTGCCCGCCCTTTAAATAATAGCCAAGATTTGACTTAAACGAGCCTTTGTATTCCTTCAAATTGCAGCCAGCCCCGACATAAACTTTGGAGCCGCCAAGTTCAACCTGCGTAAGAGTGATGGAAGAATTTTCCGCCGCATACGAAGCCGTGTCATCAACCTGAACGAATTCACCGCCCAGCAGCTGCACTTTTACAATGTGGATTTTAGAATTCGGTTTTGCATAAACTTCAGTTTTCAACGCCTGAAATCCCGCCGCTTTTTTTTCAGAGGAGCTTACGATAATCACGGTCGCCTCTGAATTTTCACCGGCAACAATCACCTGCGAAGTGAGCGCCTGCGTTTTTTCTGAAAAATCGTAGCTCAGAACAAGCGGCTTTTCAATTTTTGCGTTTTCCGGAATTAAAATTCCTTTTGGAACTGAATTTTCAAAGATTGAATCCGAAGATTTTCCAGTTCCAGACAAAAGTTCCGGGAAATTCTGCTTCAGCTCCGAGCCGTTTTCACAAATTTCAATATTCTGCGCATTTTTTACAGCCGGAGAAATATTTTCAATAGAAAAATCAAACTCCAGCTCCGCGTCGTTTATTTTCAGCCAGTTCCACGAAGGCGAAACCAGCTTGTTTATTTTCAAAGATTCTGCCATCACATTGTCCCCTTCATTTCAAGCCGGATAAGATTGTTCATTTCAACAGCATATTCAAGCGGAAGCTCCTTGGAAACCGGATTTGCAAAACCGCTTACAATCATGCTTCTTGCCTCTTCCTCGCTGATTCCGCGGCTCATCAGATAGAAAACCGCATCATTTGAAATGCGACCGATTTTCGCCTCATGGCCAACGTCCGCCTTGTCTGTAAGAACCACGTTAGCAGGAATTGTGTCGCTCCGGCTCTTGCTGTCCAGCATAAGAGAAGCGCATGAAACGCTTGCCTTTGAGCCGACCGCTTCCTTGGCGATATAAACTGCGGAACGGTAAATTGAAGCTCCGCCGCCTTTTGAAATAGATTTTGTAGTAATCACGCTGGTTGTGTTCGGCGCAAGGTGAACCATTTTTGCGCCTGTGTCAAGCTCCTGCCCCGCGCCGGCAAAAGTTACGCCTGTAAATTCCGCGCGCGCATTACGGCCGACCAAATCGCTTTCCGGGTAAAGGCATCCGACATGGCTTCCGAAAGAACCAGAAATCCATTCAATTGAGCCGCCTTCCTCAACTTTTGCACGTTTTGTGTTCAAGTTGTACATATTTTTCGACCAGTTTTCAATTGTTGAGTAACGAAGATGCGCGTTTTTCTTCACAAAAAGTTCAACTGCGCCAGCGTGAAGATTCGCCACATTGTATTTTGGAGCCGAGCATCCTTCAATAAAATGAAGATCCGCGCCCTCATCAACAATGATAAGAGTATGCTCAAACTGCCCTGCGCCTTTTGCGTTCAGCCTGAAATATGACTGAAGCGGAAACGAAAGCTTTACGCCTTTCGGAACATAGACAAACGAGCCGCCTGACCAGACTGCGCCATGCAGAGCGGCAAATTTATGGTCTTTCGGCGTAATCAACGTCATAAAATATTCTTTTACCATCGGTCCCCATTCAGGACTTTTCAAGGCGCTTTCAAAATCAAGATAAACAACGCCCTGCTTTGCAACTTCATCCTGAATATTGTGGTAAACAAGCTCGGAATCATACTGCGCGCCAACACCGGCAAGGCTTTTCCGCTCGGCTTCGGGAATTCCCAGCTTTTCAAAAGTATTTTTTATGTCATCGGGAACTTCTTCCCAGCTTCCAGCCATTTTTGTCTTCGGGCGCACATAAGTTGAAATATCTTCAATGTGAAGCCCTTCAATGTTAGGCATCCAGTTCACGGAAACGCCCATTTTATTGTACTGCTCAAGAGATTTCAGGCGGAATTCGCGCATCCATTCAGGGTCGCCTTTTTCCTCGCTAAGTTTTTTTACAATTTCAGGATTAAGCCCCGCTTCGAGCCGGTAAAATTCTTTTTCAGACTCCTCGTAACGAAAGTTGTAGAAATCCTGATTTATATCTTGAATATTTGTTTTTTCGTCAGCCATTTTAATTCCTTTCCTGACACAGATTCACAGATTTTTCAAAACTTTCCGTTATTTCAGAAACTGGTCAAAACCTTTTTCGTTTATTTCCTCAACAAGCGAGCCGTCACCGGTTTTCACAATTTGGCCTTTCACAAGAACATGAGTGTAGTCAACGTGCAGGCTTTCCAGAATCCGGGTTGAATGGGTGATTATCAAAAGTCCGCCGTTCTGGTTTTTCTGATATTCTTCAACGCCTTTTGAAACCGTGCGCACCGCATCAACATCAAGACCGGAATCAGTTTCATCAAGAATTGCAAATTTAGGCTTCAGCATAAGAAGCTGGAGAATTTCGCTTTTTTTGCGCTCGCCGCCGGAAAATCCAACGTTCAGATCGCGTTTCGCATAGCTTTCATCCATGTTCAGAAGCTGCATATTTTTCTGAAGCTCCTTCTGGAACTGAAAAAGCTTCACGCGCTCGCCAGTCCGCTGCTGAATGCTTGAACGGATGAACGATTCAAGAGAAATTCCCGGAACTTCAAGCGGATTCTGAAAAGAAAGAAACATTCCAGCCTTGGCGCGCTTGTCTGTGGATTCTGCGGTCAAATCCTGGCCTTCAAAAATTATTTTTCCGCCGTCAAGCCTGTAGACAGGATTTCCCATCAGAGCATTTCCAAGAGTTGATTTTCCAGCTCCGTTCGGTCCCATCAATACATGAGTTTCACCTTCGCCAATCTTAAGATTCAAATTCCTAAGAACAGTTTTTTCGTCAACACTGACTGAAATATTTTGTACATCAAGCAATATCATAGCAGCCTCTAACAGGAAGTCGATAATTTCATTTTTAATATACTGAATTTACAGCAAATCTGCAAAGTAAACAATGCAAGCCGGAAAAAATCAGTTGCCGCAAAGCAAAATAATTTTACAGTTTTTTATGATTTTATTCCATTCGTGTAATTTCTAAAATCTCGGAAATTTTCATAGTCTTCAGATTCCGGCTGTGAATGTTTTCAATGATTTCAGGAGCGCACTCGTCCTCAACAACAACAGTTCCGTTCGATTTCAGGCTTTTCTGAAGAATTCCGCCGTGCTTGTAAATCAACTCCGCAATTTTCAGGCTGAAATCAGCATCATTTTTTATTTTAAATCCAAAGGTGAAATTTCCGCTGAGCCGCTGGCTTAAAAACGCCTTTGCTTTTTTTCCGTAAAGCGCGGAAATTTTTTCAGCTATTTCCTTGTTGTGGCGGCTGATTTCGCGCTGCTCAAGAAATTTTTCAAGGCTCAGCTTGATTCCCTTGTTTTTTTCAATCAGAGAGTCAATTGTTTCGTTGTTCTGCTCGCAGAAAGCCTTCAAAAGAAGCATTGTCATTTTCGCATCGTCGCTGGATTTGTGTGAAACAAGATTTTCACATGAAACTTTGTAAATTCTGCACCATTCCTCAAGGCCTTTTCCGTTCTTCACGTTGTTCGCGCTGTCAATTATTTTTGCAATATCATAAGCAGCGTAGTTTATTGAAGGCAAATTGTAGCGTTCGCACGCGCTCTGAAGAAAGCCCATGTCGTTTTTCACAGAAAATCCAAGAATTTTGCGGCCGCTCGCTTCCATCAGCTTTTTTATTCCGCTGTGAAAACTTTCAAAATTATGCTGCGCCCTGAAATAATCCTTTGAATACGCAAGTTTGCAGCCATGCTTTGAATCAAACAAGTACCAGTCGAATTCAGTTTCCGGATTCATAACGACATCATCCTCGTCAAGAATTGTCCAGTCCTGGTTCACAAGAACATATCCGAACGAGCACATTTTTCCAATGCCGCCGAAGCAGTTCGCACATTCAATATCAAAAAAAAGATAAGTTTTATCCATAATTTTCTCCACCAAAATGAATTTTATATTTTCCCGGGAAAGCCTACTTGTAGATTGCAAAAATCGCAGGAACTTTTTTCATTTCCGGAAATCCGGCTTTTTTCCACTGTGCAACCGTTTTTGTCTTTATAAATTCCAAGTCCGTTGTGATTCCCGCCGCAATGCAGAGTTTTGTTTCCGGGCGGCACGACTTTAAAATCGACTCAAAAAGCTGGGAATTTCTGTATGGCGTTTCTATAAAAAGCTGAGTCTGGCTTTCCTTGTATGCGCGGCTCTCAAAAAACTTAAGCCTGCTCAGCCGCTCGTTAGGCTTCACCGGAAGATAACCGTTGAAGGCAAAGCTTTGCCCGCTGAATCCGCTTCCCATAACCGCCATTATTATTGAATTCGGTCCGACCAGCGGCACAACTTTCAGGCCTTTTGACTGCGCCAGAGCCACAATGTCCGCACCAGGATCTGCAACCGCCGGACATCCAGCCTCGCTGATAACGCCAACCGGCTCGCCTTTTTCAAGCGGATCAAGATAATGCAAAATGCTTTTTGAATCAGTATGCTCGCTGAGCTCAACAAAATCACCGTCGTCAACGTGGCTGTTTTCAATTTTCGCAAGAAATCTTTTCGCCGATTTTATATTTTCAACAACAAAATGCTTTATCTGCCTGATGATTTCAATATTATACGCCGGAAGAACTTTAGAATATTCAGTGTCGCCTAAAGTAACCGGAATCAAATACAAGGCCGCGTCCATTTTTCCCCCAAAAAGAAAATCTATGAAAGTTTAACCTAAATAAGAATAAAAAAAAAGACGCGCGTCAAAAAACGCACGCCTTTTGCCAAGCCTAAAAATTCCGGCCTGAATTATTTTGTTTCAATCGCATCAATGTAAGAAAGATTCAAGCGACCCATTTTGTCAACTTCCAGAAGCTTAACAGGAATAACCTGGCCTTCCTTCAGAACATCGCTAACCTTTTCAACACGCTGCTTAGAAAGCTTTGAAATATGGCAAAGCCCTTCTTTTCCAGGAAGAATTTCAACGAAAGCGCCGAAATCCATAATTCGCTTTACAGTTCCCTGATAAATTGCGCCAACTTCCGGATCTTCCGTAATTCCTTTTACAGCCTTTTTAGCCTTTTCAGCTGACTCGCCGTTCTTTCCGTAGATTGTAACAGTTCCGTCATCATCAGTGTTGATTGTAACATCATACTGAGAGCAAAGAGCCTTTACATTTTTTCCGCCAGGTCCAATCAAAGCGCCAATCTTGTCTACAGGAATTTTCATTGTGATAATCTGAGGCGCACGCGGACAAAGCGGAGCCGGCTTATCAATTGTTTTTTCCATTATTGAAAGAATATGAAGCCTGCCAAGACGAGCCTGCTCCAAAGCGTTCTTCATAATTTCAGTTGTTACACCGGCAATTTTAATATCCATCTGGAATCCAGTGATTCCGTCTTTTGTTCCGGCAACCTTGAAGTCCATATCACCAAGGTGATCTTCCTCGCCAAGAATATCAGAAAGAATCTTGTAGCGGCCATACGGATTATCTCCTTCCGGCTCAGTTATAAGACCCATTGCAATTCCAGCAACCATTTTTTTCATAGGAACGCCAGCCGCAAGCATTGCAAGACAGCCGCCGCAAGTAGAAGCCTGTGAAGAAGAGCCGTTTGATTCCATAATTTCAGAAACAACGCGGATTGTGTAAGGGAATTCCTCGCGGCTTGGAACCATCGCAGCCAAAGAGCGGCGCGCAAGATTTCCGTGACCGATTTCACGGCGTCCAGTTGTAAGTTTTCCAGTTTCACCAACAGAATACGGCGGGAAATTATAATGAAGAATAAAATGCTCAGAGCGGTTTCCGTCAATATCGTCGTAAGACTGCTCGTCCATTGCAGTTCCAAGCGTGCAGACCGCCAAAGACTGAGTTTCACCGCGTGTAAACAGCGCAGATCCGTGCGGAGTCGGAAGAACATTCACCTCGCAGGTAATAGGACGAATTTCATCAGTTTTTCGGCCGTCAATACGAACGCCGTCATCAAGAATTGATTTTCTAAGCAGCTTGTACTGAATTTCATCCATCAAGTTTGCATAAAGCTTTGCCTGAACAGGATCTTCAAGCTGTTCCGCATGATTTGCGCCAACTTCCTGAATAACCTTGGCAATCGCCTTTCCGCGGTTCATTTTTCCGTCCTGAAAACAAGCCTTTTTAAGAAGCGGTGTGGCTTCAGCTTCAATTGCCTCTGCATTTGCAAGAGTTACATCAAGAGGATTCAACGGAAGTTTTTCCTTTCCGCATTTTGCAACAAGTTCTTCCTGGAGCTTGCACATTTCCTTGATGAATTTTTCCGCCTCAGCAAGAGCGCCGAGCATAACTTCCTCAGAAACTTCTTTCGCGCCGCCTTCAACCATTGTAAAACCGTCTTTTGTTCCGGCAACAACAATTTCCATGTCGGCTTCTTCAATTTCCTTGAAAGTCGGGTTTATAACATATTTTCCGTTCAAGAAACCAACGCGGCAAGCGGCAACCGGTCCATGGAACGGAATATCTGAAATACAAGTCGCAGCAGAAGCCGCAATTACAGCAAGAATATCCTGAGTATGAACGCCGTCGCAAGAAACGCATGTAGGCACAATCTGAAGCTCGTGGCCAAAAGAAGGCTCAAAAAGCGGGCGCATAGGACGGTCGATAAGACGGCTTACGAGAATTTCCTTGTCCTTCGGGCGGCCTTCACGCTTTACAAATCCGCCAGGAATTTTTCCAGCGGCATAAAATTTTTCATTATATTCAACAGTTACAGGAACAAAATCCTGACCTTCTGTTACTGCGCTTGAAGCACAGATTGTCGCAATAATTGCAGCGCCGCCCCACTGAGCATAAACGCAGCCATTAGCCTGTTTTCCAATTTTTCCTGATTCAATGATTAAATCAGCATCTCCGAGTTTGTAAGTCACTCTTGTTACTTCTGACATTTTTCCTTTCCTTATGTCTTATTCTTTCTTTTACATCGCAAAAGGTTTCAGATAGCACAGATGATCACAGCTATGCACATTGAACATATACACACCTGTGAACATCAGTGCAGTCCACGAACTTCCGCCAGAAGCGATGCACCGCGTTATGCACAAAAAAGCCTGCGCCACCACGGTGAATGGCAACAGGCCTTTGTCAACAAACAAGAACTACTTGCGAAGTCCAAGTTCCTTGATGAATGCACGGTAACCTTCAAGATTTGTGCGCTCAAAGTATCTCAACATCTTGCGACGCTGACCAACAACCTTAAGAAGAGCTCGTTTTGCTCCAGCATCTTTCGGAAATCTTTTTACATGTTCTGTAAGCTGCTTTGTTCTTTCAGTAAGAAGAGCAATCTGAACTTTTACGTTTCCTGTGTCGCCTTCTTTTGCACCGTATTTTGTTACGACTGCTTTTGTTGTTTCTTTAGCAAGTGCCATTGTTGGAACCCCTTAAAATAATTTTTTATCTGAATAAGCGGAATCTATGCCGGTCAATCTCCGGGTTGAGGGAAATCAATCACAAAAATTCCGTAAAAACAGACAGTTAAAAGTTTATTGAAACAAGATAAAATAATCAAGTTCAAAATAATTCAAAAACCGCCGGCTTCAGTTTTTTCCAAGCAAATCATTCGCCTCGGCCAGATTTTTTTCAGAAATAAGATTTCTTATCAGCGTTGAGCTTATGCGTTTTCCATTCTCCTTTACAAGAGGAACAAACATGGATGAAATTTTATTTTCCGCGCAGAACGACTGAATCTGCGGCTTTGCGAACGAACCGTTGTGCCCGCAATGAAAATCCTCGCCTTCCGCAATGAACTTCAAGCTCAGCTTTTCTTTTAAAATAGAAAAAAAATCTTTTCCTTCAATCTGCCTGATTTTTTCATCAAAATGAATCACAAGGACAAAATCGAATCCGAGCTTCTCAAAAATTTCAAGACGCTCCTGAAGCGTTGAAATATCGCCCTTGTAGCCAGAGCCTTCTTTTATAGAAGAAAGCGGTTTTTCAAAAGTTACAAGGCCGCTCAAAATTCCGTTTTTTTCCGCAAAAGACAAAACCTGCCTGAAAATCGCAAAATGTCCGCGGTGAGGTCCGTCAAACGAACCGACAGAAACCGCAGAGCCTTTTTCAAAATAACTTTGATTTTCCTCTTTAAGCAAATCTGGCCAAGTTATGATTTTCAAGAATTATTTTTCCCACAAAATTTCCGGATAATAACCCTCAGCGATTTTTTTTGCAATTTCATTCTTGACATTTTCGCGGTCTTCCGGATAAGTCATTCCGAACCAGTTTTCCTCGGAAGTATAAACTTTTACAGAACCTTTTCCGTCTTTTATAATATCGCTGGCAACAACCGGCAGCAACGCCTCGGCTTTTTCCGCCTCAACATTGTTCTTTATGAAATTTTCCCAATAGATATTGAATTCCTCGAAAGCCTTCGGGCTGAACCCAAAAAGATTCATGCTGACCGTTTCTTTTCCTGTAAGAACCTGTTTTTTGTCGCCAAAATCTGAGACAACTTTTCCGTCCTCAAAATAAATTTTCAGGTTTTCAACAATTGAAACAAGATTTCCGTCCTTCACAGTGCAAACGCCTCTGCTGACAGAACCATTGCGGCTCATTGTTTTTTCCAGGACATAGCCGACCATCGCATGCTCTGTTGAATCGTTATTTATAGAAGAAAGATGCTTCCCCAAAGTTTCAAAGGCGCTCCTGCCATAATAATCATCAGAATTTATTACGGCAAACGGCTCGTGAACCGCTTTTTCCGCGCACAAAATCGCATGGGCAGTTCCCCAAGGCTTTGTACGCTTTGCAGAACGCTCAATCTGCTCCGCCGTCAAAAGGCTTTCATGTGACTGGAAAACATATTCCGCATCCATATTCTTAGAAATCCGGTCAAAAAGCCGCTCCCGGAAATCCTTTTCAATATCTTTTCTGATTATATAAACTACTTTGCCAAAACCAGCTTTTTTTGCATCAAATGTCGCAAAATCAAGAAGACATTCACCATTCCTGCCAACTGCGTCAATCTGTTTTACTCCGCCGTAACGGCTGCCCATTCCTGCGGCAAGAACCAAAAGTGTAGGTTTCATAACATTCTTCTCCATTGAAGTATTTTTGTAATTTTTACATTATTCCACAATTATCGTTTCAAGTGCAAGTATCATCATATCTTTAAATGTTTTTTCGCGCTCTTCCGCGGTTGTCTGGCCGCCTTTTACAATATGGTCGCTCACCGTGAAAATTGAAAGCGCTTTTCTTTTGAATTCCGCCGCCAAAGTAAAAAGCTCAGCGGATTCCATTTCAATTCCGACTGCTCCATATTTCTGCCAAAGCTTCCAGTTCTGGTTGTCGTCATAAAAACGGTCGCTTGAAACAACCGGACCGACCTTCACTTTGATTCCAAGCTCCTTCGCCTTGTTATACGCGTTGAAAAGAAGCCCGAAATCCGAAGTCGGCGCATAATGAAGCCCGCCGAAACGCTGGTTCAAAAGATACGAATCAGAAAAAGCCGCGTTCGCAATAACAGTATCCTTCAAGTTCACGTCATCCTGAACAGAACCGATTGTTCCCACGCGGATTGCTTTCTGAACGCCGTAAAAGCGGAAAAGCTCGTTCACATAAATTGAAAGCGA
This sequence comes from uncultured Treponema sp., assembly GCA_934718065.1. Taxonomy (GTDB): domain Bacteria; phylum Spirochaetota; class Spirochaetia; order Treponematales; family Treponemataceae; genus Treponema_D. The sequence goes on along the minus strand of CAKUZR010000006.1, from coordinate 63,055 downwards.
CGGCTGCCCCATTCCAGTTCCCTGAACAGAAACCCTTACGCCTTTGTAAGTTCCTGTGAATCCGTACATTCCCCGGACTTCGTTGTAACATTCCGGATTCTCAAGAAAATTTTCCGCAATAAATTTCGCCCGGAGCGGATCTCCAGGAAGAAGAACTTTGTCTGCAATCGCACCTTCCGGCGCATTAATATGTGTACTCATGCTTCTATTATAGCACAGATTTTTTAAAAAAACACAATTCCAAAAATCGCGCCTATGCAGACCACAAAAAACGGATGAAGATTAAACCTTTTCCGCAGCCAAAGGAACACAAAATATGCGGAAAGATTCATCCAGTTAAAAAGTCCTTTCCAGCCCTCAGTTGAAAGCAGAACTTTGTAGTCTTCCGGAACGTTCACAAGAATGTTCAGGCACATATTCACCGCGATTACAAAAATCATTCCCGTGGCGGCAGGCCGCAAAAATGAAAAAACGTGCTGAAGGCATTGGTTTTCCCGGAATTTTATAATTATGCGGGCGATAATCAAAATCGTAATCAGAGAAGGAAGAACCTGCCCAAGCGAAGTTACAATCGCCCCCGGAATTCCGTAGAATTTATATCCAAGAAAAGTCGCCATATTTACACCGATTGGTCCTGGCGTGCTTTCCGAAATAGCAATCATATTGTAAAACTGCTCAACAGAAATAAGCCCCCGGTCAACAATCGTCTGCTGCATCAAGGTTATTGCAACAAGTCCGCCGCCAATCGTAAAAAGTCCGATATAAAAAAAGATACAAAAAAGCCACAAAAGGCTAACATCGCTAGTCATCTGAATCCGCCTCGTTTTTCAAAGATTTTTTATCGTCATTCTTGCTAAACTTTTTCTTCAGGAAGTAAACAGCAACCGCAATCGCCGCCGCGCCAAGAATTATTATGTAAGATTTCACATTGAAGAAGAAAATCAGCGCGAACGAAATAAACATCAGCAGAATATTGACCGCGCCTTTTGAAGTTTTTTTTGAAAAATTAAGCGTCGCATCCGTAATCAGCGCGCAGACCGCCACATTTATTCCTTTCAACGCTTTCTGCACGTTCGGATAGTGATCTATAGAATCAATAAGGTTAGCCAGAATTGTAATCAGAACAACGCAAGGAGTAATAACTCCCAGGGTCGCAACTATTCCGCCCAGAATTCCGGCTTTTTTGTAGCCCACAAAAGTCGCAACGTTTACCGCAATGATTCCCGGCGTGGACTGGCCAATCGCGTAATAGTCAAGGATTTCATTTTCTGTAACCCATTTCTTCTTTTCTATAAGCTCGCTCTGCATCATCGGAAGCATTGCAATTCCCCCGCCAAAGGTGAGGGAACCGATTTTTGCAAAAGTAATATAAAGATCCAGATAAATGTTTTTCATATAAAAAACATTAACCTTTTACCGCTCCCGCCGCAATACCTTTTATGATATATTTTTGAAGCGCAAGGTAAAAAGCGATGATTGGAATTGAAGAAATTGTGAGCGAAGCGCACATCGGGCCGTATTCCTTCATGAACTGGCCGTTGAACCGCATCTGCGCAAGCTGAATTGTTCCCTGCTTTGCGACAATCAAAGGCAGAAGGAAATCGTTCCAAATCCACAAAGCGTCAATTACAGCGACTGTGGCAATAATCGTTTTTATAAGCGGAAGCACAATCCTGAAGAAAATATAAAATCTTCCAGCGCCGTCCATGGCGGCAGACTCTTCAAGCTCTAGCGGAACTGATTTTATAAATCCGTGGAACATAAAAATCGCGGTAGGACATCCAAGTCCCCAGTACATCGGAATCAGACCGGGAACGCTCATAAGATGAAGGTCGGCCGCAAGAACTCCAATCGGAACCATAATAATCTGGAAAGGAATTACAAGCGAAAACGAGAAAAATCCGTACAAAATCCAGGAAATTTTCGTTTTTGAGCGCGCAAGTCCGTACGCGCACATTGCAGAAGTTATAATAATTCCGCCGGTTCCAAGAACTGTTACCAGAAGAGTGTTCAAAAACACGGAAGGAAATTTCATCTGCGTCCACGCCTGGACATAATTTCCAATATAAAGCTTAGCCGGAACTCCCGTAGGATTTATGATAATATCAGCATTCGGCCTGAAAGAATTTATAACAACAAACACAAGAGGATAAATAAAAAACAAAGCGAAAATCACCATGCACGTTGTAAGCACAGTTTCCTTTGCTGTCTGCTCCTTAACATTCCATTTGAAAAAAGTCATTATGCCTCAACCTCCTTTCGTTTCATCACATACAGCTGAATTCCGGTGATAATTACAATCGCGAAGAACAGAACCATTGCCTTTGCAGTTGAAAGTCCGGCCTGCTTCAGCGAGAACGCATCAAAATAAATATCCATTACAAAAGGAACAGTTCCAGTCGCGTAGCCTGTCTGGCCAATCATCGCATAAATAAGGTCGAAACTCTTGAGCGCGTTCGCAATTGTAAGGAACAGAGAAATCGTTAGCGAAGGAATCATAAGCGGCAGCGTGATATATTTAAACCGCTGCCAGCCGGTAGCTCCGTCAATTTTTGCAGCCTCGATAACTTCCGTGGAAATATTCTGAAGCCCCGCAAGATAAACAATCATGTAGTAGCCGCATCCCTGCCAGACCGCAACCAGAACAAGAAGCCAAGGAGTTTTGTTTGAATCCGAAATCCACTTTTCAATTCCAGTGATTGCCGGCAGAAGCTGAACAAAAAGCATTGACCAGATAAGCGCAACAATAATCATTGAAAGAACATTCGGCAGGAAGAAGATTGTCCTGAGAATTTTCTGGCCGCGGATTCCTGTGTCAAGCGCAAGAGCCAGCGCGAAAGCCAGCACGTTTATTCCTATTACAGAAAAAACCGCGAAAAACAGCGTGAATCCAATAACGCCCATATTGCGCTGAGTAACAACCCAGTTTTTCGCAAGAACTTTCTTTATTTTTGAAACCTTCAGAATTTCATTTGAAAGATCCAGAATTTCACCTTTAACAGATTCCGAAAGCCCGTTTTCATTGGCAAAATCAATTGCAACATTGTGAATTTCATAGGCATTCTGGTTCAAGCCGCTGCTTTTCAACGCCCTTACCAAAGCGTCAATTTTCGACTCCGGAATTGCATTTCCAGCTCCAGGCAAATCCCACAAAAATCCAGTAAGAACAAATTCATCATATTTTGAATCAAGCCTGTAGGCGTTTATTTTTTCATCGAATTTGTAGGCTTCGTTCAAAAGCGCATAGTCCTCTGAAGATTTTTCAAGACCTTTCAGCACTTCGGAAACAAAATCCTTTTTCTGGATGATTCTAGGAAGCTCAGAGCTTTCTGTGAATTTTTCAATTCGGTTTTTATGCGGATAAAAATCTTTTCCAATCTGACCGGTAAAGATTTTCTTGTAGTTTTCCAATCCAACAAATTTATTTCGTTCAGGCTCGTAGCCGGTTTTTCCAACGATGCGCTCAAGTTTTTTTCGGGCAAGACCGCCAAGACTTTTTCGTTTATAAGAATTATCAACCGGATCGTAATCATAAATCGACTGAATATAATTCCGTTCTTTCTGATTCAACTTTGCGCTGTATAAAATTTTCGATTCAAATTCATTTTTTTCAAGAATGATAGGTGTCTTTGGAGTAAGACCATCCCAGTTTGTAAGCGAAATTCCAATTCCCCTGAAGAAAGGAGTAATAAAAAATATCAAATAAAGAATAAGACAAGGAATAATGAAAGCCGTGAAATAAAATGCTTTCCTTGATTTTGCTTCGACCATAAAAACTGGTTCCTCTCAATTTTTATAAAAATACAAAAAGCCCGCAGCCGCAGCCACGGACTTTTCACTCATTCAAATTTATTTGTTAACAGAAGAAGCCCACTGAGCGTCGATTTCTTTGATAACATCGCCTGCAGAACGTTTGTGCATCATGTACTGCTGGCCGCCGTTCTTGCAAGAATCCTCAAATACATCTGTCGGATACTGAGAGAACGCCCAAGGAGAAGAGCCTTTTGCTTCAACTGAAGCCATAAGATCAACATAAGGACCGCCGAAAGCAGTTACATCAACACCTTTGAACGGCGGAATGAGTTTGTATTCATCCATCCAAAGTTTCTGGCCTTCGTCTGAAGTAAGCCAGTTGAGGAACTTAACTGCAACAGCCTGCTTTTCTGCGCTTGACTGAGAAGAAACACCGAAAGTTGAGTCTACATCAGCATAGAATGTGTTCATCTTTGCATCATTGTAAACAGGGAAAGGAATAAATCCAGCGTTCAAGTTCGGGTTGAGTTTAAGAGCGTCTACATAAGCCCAGAGTCCCTGAACCATCATTGCAGATTCACCCTTTGCAAATGACTGCTGCTGCTCGCCGCCGCCCATTTCAGCCGCGTTTGAATTCATATTGTCGCGGTAGAAATCAAGGATGCTGAACAATTTTGCTGTGTCAACAACACCGTAAGAAGATTTTCCTGCGTTCATGTCTGAAATGAATTTCTCAACGTCAATATTCTTTTCCTTAAGAAGCGCAGTGTGAACCATTGTGATAAAATGTCCCATTGACCAGTTTTCCTTAAGAAGTCCAGAGAACGGAACAATGTTGTTTTCTTTCAAAGTGCGGCAAGCCTGCTCAAGCTCGCGGTAAGTTGCCGGAGCCTTGATTCCGTACTTGTCAAAAATATCTTTATTGTAAATAATGCCGATTCCCGCGTAATCCATTGGAACTGCATACTGCTTTCCGTTCCAAGAAACTGCTGGAAGTGAACTTGGAAGAACTTTTCCCATCGCTTCTTCCTTTGACAAATCCAGAAGGAAACCTTTAGAAGCATATTCCTTGATTCGGGAATATGACTGCATCTGAAGAATATCCGGCAAATCACCCTGAGCCGCGCGTGCAGACATAGCAGAGTCAGCGTCATTTGGAATGATAAGCATATCAATTGAAACGCCTGGATTTTCTTTTTCAAATGCCTTTACAATTCTTTTCAAGCCTTCCTGGTTTTCCTGCTTGTAATAGTACATTTCAAGTTTTACCGTGCCAGCCGCTGATGAAGAATTGGAATTTTTCTTTGAGCAACCCATAAACATTCCTGCAACCATTGCAGCCGCAGCAAGTGTAAATATTACCTTTTTCATTAAATCCTCCGTAAAAGATAATCTTTATATATGAAATAATTCTAAGCCCACTATATTGATTTGTCAAAAAAAATATGAAAATAAGATTTTTTCAAAGCGGAAGGAAATTTTCAGGACAAAAAAAATGGATTCCAGAAATTCTCTGAAATCCATTTTCCTGAATCAGAAACGATGAACTGAAAATTTTGCTATTTCTTTATGTTTCTTCCATACAAGTCTGAAATAAACGCAAGGAATTCCGCATCTTCTTTCTTCAGGCCGTCCGGAGCAATTCGCCATCCCCAGTTTGTTCCGCCCAAAGTATTAGGTGTGTTCATTCTGGCTTCCGCGCCAAGACCAAGAATATCCTGCATTGGAATAACCGCGTAGTCCGCTGTGGAAGCAACAGCAAGCCGGATTATCTCGCGGCAGAGCTTTCCATTGTCAGAAAGAGCTCTTGCCTCAGACTCTGTCATTTTGCGTCCGAAAGCATATTCAGCGGCGATTTTTACAGCTGCGTCGGAAGCGCTGTCCAGCCAGCCCTGCATTGTGTCGTTATCGTGAGTTCCAGTATAAACAACTGAATTCTGCGGATACATGTGCGGCAGGAACGCGTTGACCATTCCCTGGCTTCCAGCCTCATTCGGATCAAACGCGAACTGAAGAACTTTCATTCCCGGGAAACCAGCGTCATCGCGGAGCTTTCTAACTCCGTCTGTAATAACACCCAAATCCTCCGCAATAATCGGAAGCGTTCCAAGCGCCTTTTTGATCGCGTTGAAAAGCTCAATGTTCGGTCCTGGAATCCATTTTCCATTCACAGCAGTTGGATCGCCGTAAGGAATTGACCAGTACGCCTCAAAACCGCGGAAGTGATCGATGCGCACAACATCAACAAGCTCTGTCATTCTTTTTGTGCGCTTTACCCACCATGAATAATTGTCTTTTTTCATTGCGTCCCAGTCGTACAGAGGATTTCCCCAGAGCTGGCCGGTAGCAGAAAAATAATCCGGCGGAACTCCCGCAACTTTCAGCGGAATTCCGTTTTTATCAAGCTGGAAGAATTTCTGGTTCGCCCAGACGTCAGCGGAATCAGCCGCAACGAAAATCGGAATATCGCCAATCAGCGAGACGCCTTTTTCATTCGCATATTTTTTTACAGAGAACCACTGCTCAGAAAAGAAAAACTGGATGGTTTTTATCTGCTCAATATTTTCTGTGTGCTCAGCGTTCCACTTTGAAACAGCAGAAGGGTCGCAGGCAGCCAAATCTTTCGGCCAGTAAGCGTTCCACATCTGAGAAATGCCGCTAACGCCTTCTTTTTCAGCCTTTGCATCATAGAACTGCTTGATGCTCGTGAAATTCGCATAGTTGTCAAGCCATTCGGAATTGTCATTTTTGAACGCTTCATAAGCAACTCTGTCAGCTTTTGAGCAGTTCTTCTGAAAATAAGATGCGCATTTGAACAAAACCGGCATTTTCCACCAGACAACCGAGCCGTACTCAACCGGCCCTTCATTTTTTATGTAGTCAGCAGGAATAATGTCATTTTTGTCTGCCCAGCCTTTTTCAACAAGACGGTCAAGATCAATCAGCAAAGGATTTCCTGCGTGTGTAGAAAAAGACGCATAAGGAGAATCCCCATATCCTGTAGGACCAATAGGAAGAATCTGCCACAAAGTCTGATGTGCAGATTCAAGCCAATCAACAAATTCATAGGCAGCCTTTCCAAGCGTGCCAATACCAGGCGTTCCCGCAAATGATGTCGGGTGCATCAAAATACCACTGCTTCTTTTCATAGTTACTAAATATTAAACTAGGTAAGCAAAAATGTAAAATGAATTTTTTCACTTTCAAGATTTTACAAATGCCGCCTGGACCGTAAAAGTTTTTCCAATGCTGGTTTCGCGCCGGTTTGAGCCGAACAGCGAATTGTGGCAGGTGCAGTTTTTTGCGATGACAATATTTTCGTCCCGGATTCCAGCTTTTTCAAGAACCGCAAGATTCGCCTTTTCCAAGGAAAGCCTGAAAAGCTGTCCGGAGCCGCTGTTCCAGCCGGAAGCCGCTCCTTCAAGAGGGAATTCGCCGTCCTTCAACGGCTCAACACATTCCGCCGTGAAATTCCTTGAAAAATAATCAGCGCGCTCCTTATTTACTATATAACAGCAGTTTCTTATGTGCGCGCCTAGAGCGACCGCGATATTTTCTCTTCTTGCGCCGTATTTTTTTTCAGCCAGATTTATTGCTTCCGCGGCAATTCCCGTTCCCTTCCACCCGGAATGAACAACTCCAAAAAATCCAGTTTCATTGTCTGAAAAATAAATCGGCATACAGTCGGCAACCGTAACAACCGGCATAAGATTTTTGTTGCGGGTTATAATTCCGTCACCGATTTTCTGAAAAATTTCATCTTTTTCTTCTATTGAATAGACAATTTTTGTATGGTCAAGCTGAACTGAAACCGCGGCGCGGGGAAACGCAATTTCGGAAAGAAGCTTTTCGCGCGCGGGATTTTCTTCATTCCAGCGGAAACGCATTGAGCCGGCGGCACGGACTGTCATTCCCCAGACAGACGGCTCCTGGGCGGTTTTTCCATTTCTTGCAAAACGCGAAACTGCATAATTTTTTTCTGAGACAAGCGGCTCTAAATCTACAAATGTCATTTTTTCTTTTCAACCTTAGGAAGATCAAGCGGCTCGATTTCCGCAAGAATTTTCCGGCACTCCAGAAGCAGTTCCCTTTCAGACTGGAGGCTGTCCCTGTACGCCCGGTTTTCACGTCCTTTTATTGTCATAAGATTTTGAATCGACTCGTATTTTTTATCGGATTTTTCATCGTCAAGAATTCCGCTCAGGACCCGCTCGATTGTGCGGCAGCAGTCGCAGAAGGCGCTTTCCCAGTTCCGGACAGAAGTTTCCGCATTCAAAATCATTGAATTGACCATATTCTGGCCTTTCAAGGTGCGGACGTGCTCTGCAATCAGCTTTGCAAAAACGCTTCCGACAGAGCCTTTTTCACCAAGGGATTCGCCGAAAAGCTGAACCTGGTGGTTTATGTCGGCGAATCGGTTCAACGCCTCTGAAAATTCCGCGCGGTTGTCGTTGTTCAGAAAAACTCCTTCAAGAACAAGAACGTTCAGAATTCCCATCACTTCATCGTATTTTAAATTTGCGAACCAGTAAAGAAATCCGCCGGTCATTTCGCAGCGGAACGGAACGCCGCCCCAAAGTTTTGTCCACGGACGGTAAGGAAGCTCAGGAAATTCGCTGATTCCAAATTTTTCCTGAAGAATTTCCGCGAGCTGGCTTTTTTTTCTGTCGCGGAGCCAGGATTCCCAGCGCTCATCAAAAACAATTTTCCATTCATCCTTGAATTTTACAAACCAGTCCTCCGCGCCGCCTGAACCGTCAATCTGCCATTCATAATCAGAAAAAATAACTTTTCCAAGCGCAAGAAGCGGAACTGTGGAAATGAACATCTGAATCATCGAGATGCTCGCCGCAGACTTTGAAAGAAAATCGCGCATTGATTTTTCAGTGTCCGGGTCAAGCTCAACGGAAGCACCGCCTTTCCGCTGGGGAAACAGGAACAACGCCTCAAGAGCCTCGTTCGGAATTGAGCGCGCCTCGCCAAGAACATTTGCAAACGCGGCGAAATCTGTCTGCGCATTTGTAAACGGACAAGTATAATCCTCTGAAATTATCGCCGTAAACTGAGCCAGAAAATGCGTGTACGGAAGCTCGGAAAAACGTTTCAGCCAGTTCACGGATTTTACCGCGTCGTACATTACCGCCCGGCTTTTCTGCGGAATGTCCTTTAGAATTTCATCCATTTTTTTCAGCAGAGAGGCCCGGACTTCCTTCGTGCCTTCCCTTTCAAAAGGAATTGAATACGGGTCGGCCTCGGAGTTGATTGAGGAAGCGATTTCCGGCGCGATGAATGTGCTCATGAAAACATAAAATTTCCCCGGATTTTCGTTGAACACAGCAAAATACGGCTTGAAAAAATCCGCGGAATTTTTCAGCTCCTTCAGCTTTTCAAAAAAAAGTGAAAGAATCAGACCGTTCGGCATATCTATAATTCCAGGATGATTTTTGTTTATTTTCCTTGCAAGGCCGCCGATCAAATCTTCGTTGTAAATTTCAATTTTCTGCTTTTTTGAAAGAAGCGAGCGCAGCCAAAGAAAAAATTTATACAGAATTGATTCCGAGCTGAGTTTTGCGTCCAAAGTGAAATTGTCCGCCTCCTCGCGCAACGGCTGCAGCAGCGGAAAAGACTGTTCCCGGTTCTGGTTTATTTTTGCAAGCAAATACTTTCGTTCATCAGAGCTTATTCCTGCCACAAGCTCGTCGAATGAACTTCTGTGCTGATTGTCGTTCATAAAAATTCCTAACATAAAAATTATAAATTAATAACGTTGTTAATTCAAACTTTTTTGACAATTCAGTATAATGAATTTTCAGATTGAACTTAGAGTTATTTTTTATGGAGAATTAAAATGGAACAGGCTTCTAACAGCGAAATCGTGCTTCAGATTCTTGTATCGGTTGGAATAATTGTAATCGCGGCGAAGTACCTTGGAACTTTGGCTAAAAAAGTGGGATTTCCGCAGGTTGCCGGAATGATTATCGCGGGGCTTCTGCTAAGGCTTCTGCCTTGGTTCAGCAATTTCGGCTCAAATCCTTCAGGCTCGTTGTACGGCGAGACAGACAGGTTCATTTCTTTTGTTTCCGAAATCGGAGTTGTAATGATAATGTTCAGCGCGGGGCTTGGAACAAATTTAAAGTCGCTCGCGAAATCCGGAATAAAGTCAACAGTAATCGCGCTTTGCGGAGTTTTGATTCCGCTTGCCCTTGGAACTGTTATGGCTCTTTGCTTCTGGGGATTTGACGGATTTGGAACTCCGCAGTTTTACAAGGCGATGTTCATTGGAACAATTCTTACAGCAACTTCCGTGAGCATTTCCGTGGCGACCTTGAAGGAGCTTGGACATTTAAAGACTGACCTTGGACAGACAATCGTAAGCGCGGCGATTATTGACGATGTGTTCGGAATCATTGCGCTTACAGTTGTGCTTGGAATAAGCACCGGAACCGGCGGAATTTTAATAACCCTGGGAAAGACAATCCTGTTTTTTATTGCGGCGATTATTTTTGGATTCATAGTTTTCAGAGTGTTCAAATGGTACGACAAAAGACATCCACATTCAAGGAGAATTCCGATTTACGGACTGGGAATCGCCCTGATTTTTGCCTACGCGGCGGAAAAATTCTTTGGAATCGCTGATATTACCGGCGCATACATTGCCGGAGTTGTTTTCTGCTCGCTGACAGACGCTCCTTATATGGAACAAAAAATTGACATTAACTCGTATATGATTTTCAGCCCGATATTTTTTGCCGGAATCGGACTAAAAACAGACCTTTCGGGAATGGATTTTTCGCTTTTATGGTTCAGTCTTGCGTTTGTTGCGGTCGGCTGCGTTGCAAAACTTGTAGGCTGCGGCTGCACATCGAAGCTGCTGGGATTTTCGTGGAAAGATTCATACAAAATCGGGCTTGGAATGATGGTCCGCGGCGAAGTTGCGCTGATTGTGGCGCAGAAAGGCCTTTCGGTTGGAATTATTGAATCAAAATATTTTGCGCCGGTAATTCTTCTGATAATTATTTCTTCAATGATTGTTCCGATTCTTTTGAAAAAAGCGTTCCACGGGGAAGAACCTGTTCTGATAAACTAAACACCCTTAATTTCAAGTTTTTTTGCAAATTTTGAAAGAACGCTTTCGGCAGATTTCCAGTTCGCTCAGATGGATTTGGCTCGCGCTTGCGCTTGTATTGATTCGGGTGCTTCGCACTTTAAATACTTCAATCGCCAAAAATCTTCACAAACTGCAAATCTGCCTGCGCTTTTATTTTTTTCACAAAAAACTTGACATTCAGGCTAAACGATTTTTCTTGTGCGATGCTCCAGCGGGGTTTTAGGGGTGTCCCCTAGGAGAAGGGGTAGGAGGCAACGGAGTGCCGACGAGGGGAAGACCTGCCCCCTTTTATCATTTATATTGTGAAAAACCGGAAAATTTATTATAGTTTTCTTATCCAATTGATTAGGATTGACATTTTTTTATAAACGAGGCTTCAAAAATGGCTACATGGTCAAATGCTGACACTCTTTCTTCTTGGAAGAAGTTGTTTTCCCTAAAGGGAATGGTTTCTGTTGCAGATGAGCTTTCTTCTGCTGATGCAGTAAAACGCATCCAGGAATATTCAATACCGATGGCAGAAGGATTGACTTACAACTATGCCGCTAAGCAGGTTAACGAGCAGATTCTTAAAACTTTGCAGGATTTGTCTGATGAAGCCCAGCTGCTTGAAAAATTCGAGGCTCTTTACAACGGTGAAATTGTGAACACCGGCGAAAAACGAATGGTTCTGCACCAGCTTACACGCGGCCAGCTTGGAAAGGATGTTATTGCGGACGGCCAGAACAAGCGTGATTTTTATATAAATGAGCAGAAAAAAATTGCGGATTTTGCTGAAAAAGTTCATTCCGGAAAAATTGTGAACGAAAAGGGTGAAAAATATACTCAGGTCTGCCAGATTGGAATCGGCGGCTCTGACTTGGGTCCGCGGGCAATGTACCTGGCTTTGGAAAACTGGGCGAAGGCGAACGGAACATTCAAGATGGAAGCGCATTTTATTTCAAATGTTGACCCTGACGACGGCGCGGCTGTTGTGGCTTCGCTGGATTTGGCGCATACGATTTTTATTCTTGTTTCAAAGTCTGGAACTACTTTGGAAACTCTTACAAACGAAAGTTTTGTGAAGGATTTCCTGAAAAAGGAAGGTCTTGACGTTTCAAAGCACATGATTGCTGTTACTTCTGAAACTTCGCCGCTGGCTCATAATCCTGACTATATGCAGGCTTTCTATATGGATGACTACATCGGCGGACGTTATTCTTCTACTTCCGGCGTTGGCGGAGCGGTTCTTTCTCTCGCGTTCGGACCTAAAGTTTTTGCAGATTTCCTTGACGGCGCGGCGGCAGAAGACAAGACTGCGACTGAAAAAGATATCCGAAAAAATCCAGCGCTGATGGACGCTCTTATTGGAATCTACGAAAGAAATGTTCAGGAATATCCGGCGACTGCGATTCTTCCGTATTCACAGGCGCTTTCAAGATTCCCGGCGCATCTTCAGCAGCTTGACATGGAATCAAACGGAAAATCTGTGAACCGTGACGGCGGAAAAATTGACTATGTTACAGGCCCTGTTATTTTCGGCGAGCCGGGAACAAACGGCCAGCATTCGTTCTATCAGCTTTTGCACCAGGGAACAAACGTTACTCCGCTCCAGTTCATTGCGTTCAGCGAAAACCAGACTGGAAAAGATGTTGTAATTGAAGGCTCTACAAGCCAGACAAAACTTTGCGCGAATGTTGTGGCTCAGATTGTGGCTTTTGCCTGCGGAAAAAAGGATTCCGACCCGAACAAGTCTTTTGCCGGAAACCGACCTTCCAGCCTGATTTACGGAAAGCAGCTTACACCAAAAACTCTTGGCGCGCTCCTTGCCCACTTTGAAAACAAAGTTATGTTCCAGGGATTCGTATGGAACATCAACAGTTTTGACCAGGAAGGCGTTCAGCTTGGCAAGAAACTTGCGAAAGCGGTTCTTTCAAACAATATGGAAGCCGCTCTGGCAAAATACGCAAGCCTGCTGATTAAATAGAAGATTTTTTTCAGGACCGGTGTTTTCAGAAGAATTCGCCGGTCTTTTTTTGTGCGGAAATTTTACACCCTGGCAATTCATATTGGCGGTGTTAATATTCACCTTATTTTTACGGAGATTTTATGACACAAGACAGCAACGATTCAGGCCCGTGGTACAATCCTGAAAACTTGAACAGCCAGAACAACGGAAAAGCCGGCGGAAACACAAACGAAAACGCAAGCGGATTCGGCAACACCAGCGGCAACGGCGGCGGCAAAAGCAAAAAAGACGATGATTTTCTTTCCGAAAACGAGGACAATTTTCTTGTTTTTGGAGCGATTTCAATGGTTCTTGGAATTTTTTCCCTGATTGGAGAAAAACTGATTCTTGGAATTCTTGGGCTTGTGTTCGGAAAAATTTCAGAACACAAAAAGCGCAACAACTATGCGAAAGTCGGAATAATCTGCTCAATCATCAGCATTGCAATCGGAATTATTTCTCTTGTGTTTGTTCTAGTGCTTTTCGCCATTTACGGAGCGGCTCTTCTTGAAATTGTAAAGGATGCCGTTCAAACAAGCGCCGTCTGATTTTTCCAGCAGTTTTGCCAAAACATTGAAAAATTCAGCCTGGATATTTCAGTTTTTTTAGAAAAATTTTAGTTTTTTAGAATAAACTCCAAAGTAATCTCATACAAATTATTTTGGAGGCTATTATGAAGCTTAAGAAAAAAATCATCGCTTTGGCAGCAGCTGGTATGCTCGCAGTATCATCTTCTGCATTCGCAGGAAATGTAGGACCTGGTCTTGGTTACCTTCTCTGCCACGACAAAGAAGGCATGGGCTGGGATTTGCTCGGAGCATTCCTTAACGGGATCTGGTATAACCAGTTCTTCGCTATTTCTTCAGGAACTTGGGGATACGACAAAGCTGAAGTTGCTATGGCTGAAACAAACCAGTTCATCACAGACAACATGGACGCTATTGCAACAGACATTGCAAAGGGCGAAGGTGAATATATCGACACACTTTCTTCAATGCTGAACGTTTCTGACTCAGTTGCTTTCAAGGCAGCGCTTCAGAGCAACTTCGATGAAATTTTCCCTTCATCAGAAGTTTCTGCGCAGGAAGTTGCAAACAAGATTTATTCTCTTGTAGGCTAATGTGCTTATTTCTTTAAAAAAGACAGAATGCGTTTTTAGTTTTTTCAAGGCTAGAAGCGCATTTTGTTTATCCGCCGCACTTTTATTTTTCTCAACGCTGCCAGTTTTTTCCCAGGAATATGATTCCGCGTTTTATTCACAAAAAGCGGAAAGTTTAATTGAAAAAGCTGAGGAACTTAAATTATACGAAGATTCTTACTGGCACACATTGCTTCATTACAAACCGGCATTATTTCATCGCCGCAAAAGCCTTGTTGACGATCCGAAATTTTTCTGCGCAAAAAACGGAAAAACAAACCCTAAGGCAGAACTGAACGCAACAATCAGGGCATTTTTTGAGCCTGCGCCGAAACTTTCCGCGGGTCTGCAAACTGAAAATCAAGGCAAAACTCCTAAAACTAAAGAAACAGAAATTTCAAAGCACGCAATTGAACGTTTTCCCGGACGCTACAAATGGCTCTGCGAAAAACTCGGGCTTTCAGCAGATGATTTTCCATACAACGGCGATGTCAAGTATCAAAAAAATCTGGAAAAATTGAATCCGGGAAATATTTATCTTGTTTTTCCGTCGAGCTATTTAAAACGGCCAAGCTCGATTTTCGGACATACATTTCTTCTGGTTGAAACAAAAAACAAGCCGCGACTTACGGCAAATTCAATAAACTACGGCGCCGTTACAAATGGCACAGGCGGTCCGCTCTACGCAATTCTCGGGCTTTTCGGCGGATTCAAAGGCTATTATGGATTTGAAACTTACTACGAAAAAATAAAACAGTATTCCGATATGGATATGCGCGATATGTGGGAATACAAGCTCAATCTTTCAGACGCGGAAAAAGACAAAATGCTCCGGCACTTTTTTGACCTGGCTGGAATATATTCAAGATATTTTTTCACAAGCGAAAACTGCTCGTACAACCTTCTTTTTTTGATTGAAGCCGCGCGGCCTTCCACAAAAGCCACGGAGAAAATTTTCGGAATTGTAGAGCCGCTTGCAACAGTAAAACTTGTGTACAACCTTGGGCTCACGGAAGAAACAGAATACCGTCCGTCCGTCTATTCAAAAATTGAAATGAAAAAACAGAGCCTTGCACTGAAAGAACAAAGATATGTGAAAGCGGTTTGCCGCGGCAAAAAAACGACCAAGGATTTTCCGTTTGCAGATGCTTCTCCTGAAAAACAGGCGAAAATCTGGGACACGGCATCAGACTACCTGACCTCGCTTTTGACAAGCAGAAAAATTTCCCCGGATGAATACCGGAAAAGATTCGTTTCAATTCTTTCGGCACGGAGCAAAATCAGCGAAATCAAAGCTGAACCTGAAAAAACTCCGGAAGTTCCAGAAAAATCGCACGGCTCAAAAAAAATTGCGCTGACAGGCGGAAAAGACGCAAACGGCAGTTTCTGCGGAATGGATTTCCGGGTTTGTGCGCACGAGCAGCTTGAAACGCCTGCCGGTTATGCAGAAAACTCGGAAATTTCACTTTTGGACACAGAAGTAAGATTCAACTTTGAAAAAAACGAATTTTACCTGAAAAAAGCGACATTGATTTCAATTCTTTCGCTTCCGGCCTCTGACACGTTCTTTTTTAACGGGGCAAGCCACTTGCTTACAGGACTCGAGCAAAATCCCGGCAAGAACGAAACTCAGGATTTGGCTTGGCGGCTGAAATTTTTGTACGGAGCGAGCCTCAAGCCGTTTCAGTGGCTCCAGCTTTACATCATGGGCGGCGCGGACAGCTATTTTTCGCCGGAATACAAATACGGCACAGACCTTCTTTTAGGCGGAGAAACAGGTTTTATCGCGACCTGCAAAACATGGAAAACAAAATTTTCTGCAAGCGCAATGCAGTCGCCTTTTGACCTGGACCATCTGCGGTGCCAGTTTTCTGCGGATTCATGCGTTTTTCTGTCACAAAATATGGCCTTAAAGGGAAATTATTCCTTCAACATGGACTACAGAAATTTCCGCCACGACTGGTCAATTTCTGTAAACGCATATTTTTAGCGCGGCAAAACATTGAACAGAATGCGATTCAAGTATATATTTTGACAGCAGCAGAATCAGGATTTACAGGAAAAACAGATGAAAAAAAGTGAAAAAACACAAATTCAGCAAATTTCGCAGAACAGACCAAAAAACAAGGAGCAATACAGCGCCGTCTTGGAGGAAGCGTTCGATTTTCTTCAGCTGATTCAGGCATCTGCAAAAGTTCTGGAAAATCCTGTTGAAATAAAAACACAGATTCTGGCGTCAAATTTTATCCGGAAAAATGTGCAGGAAGTGAAAGAAATTCTTTCAAAAGCAAATGAAAAACTTTGCGGCGACAAAGAAATTATTTCCTTTGAAAACCAGAACTTCGCGCTTCAAAAAGAAATCCCGGAAAAAAATTCCATCGGCATTTTTTCAAAAAAAGATTCTGTAACCATAAAACTCAGGCTCGTGCTTCAGTCTTACGGATTTTTCGTAAGAATTTTTAAAACCCAGGAAGAAGCGATTTCCGCCGCAAAGCAAAATCTTATCCAGATGCTGATAGTTTCCGCCGAAAACGAAAATTTTGAATGTTTCACGCTTTGCAAAAACATACGGAATTTTGTTTCGGACCAGGATTTTTCAATTCTTCTGATTGCAGACAAATTCCGCTCATATTTAACAGAAAAACTTCTGGAATGCAAAATCAACGACTACATCATCCAGCCGTTCGACATTTCCGAGCTGCTTTTCCGCATTCAGCAGCTTGAAAAATACAGGAATCTTAACAAGGAAAAACAGGCAATTCTAAAGTCCGAAAAAGAAAAAAACACATTTTTATATTTTGTGACGCACAACGTAAACACGCCGCTCACGCTTCTTTTAAATGAAATTCAAAACCTTCAGACGCTGGAAAAAAATCTTCCGGCGAGCGTAGAAAATGAAAAAAAACCGGAATTTGAAAAATCCGTTCAAAACCTTCAGAAAAACGCGCGGGCAATAAATATCATCATTCAAAATGTGCTGAATTCCTACAAAATTTCTGACAGACGCTACATCATAAACCCGAAAATTTTAAATCTTAAGGACGTGCTGAAACACGAAACTGAATTTTTGATTGAAAAAGCGGAAAACAAAAGCCAAAATTTCAGTTTTTCCTGCGCCACCGAATCTCCACGCGTGTTCTGCGACGAATATAGCCTGAAAGGAATTTACATAAATCTTGTGGACAACGCAATAAAATACACAAAACCGAACGGAAATATAACCGTTTCAATAGAAGAAAACCCGGAATTCATCATTCTGAACGTAATTGACGACGGTCCGGGCATTCCAAAAGAAAAACAGGGCGTTTTGTTCGACAGATTTGCAAAAATCGGGTCAATTCCAACCGGAACTGAAAAATCATTCGGGCTGGGTCTTTATGTTGTAAACGAAATCTGCAAGCTGAACGACCTTTTCCTGGAATATTCCGACAACAAAAACGCAAAAAGTGGAAGCGTTTTCAGCATAAAATTTAAAAAAATTGGCTAAATTCGCATTTATATTGTAAAATATAATTAATGCTAGAAAATGAACTCATACTGATTGTTGAAGATTCTGAAGACTTGAACAATTTTATGGCGAAAAATCTGCGGAATCAAAACTATGAAGTAATTCAATGTTTCAATGCGGAGGAAGCCTACCGGCAGTTTTCAAAAAATCCAGTTAGCCTCGTTATTTTGGATCTGAACCTTGGAGACGGCAAAAACGGTCTGGAAATTCTGCATTCAATCAGAATTCAGACAAAAATGCTTCCGGTGATTATAGTTTCTTCAATTCAAAACGAAAAAATCAAAGTAAAAGGATTTCAGGAAGGCTGCGACGACTACATTGTGAAGCCGTTTTACATCGACGAGCTTATTCTGCGCGTAAAACGTATGCTGGAAAAATTCGCGTTTTCAGGATTTGAAAAAAAATCAATTGAAGAAGTGTATTCGTGCGGAATTTTTAAAATCGACACATCGACTCAGGTTGTCTACAAAAAAGAAAAAGAAATTCCCATGCGCAAAAAGCAGTTTGACCTGATTCTGTACTTCATCCGGAATCCGAACAAAATTCTGTCGTTTGAAACAATTTTTCAGAACGTATGGAACGAGCCTGTTCCCGACGAAAAAACGCTTGAAAGCAATATCTACGTGAACATAAAAACGCTGCGGAACCTTATCGAGGACGACAGGAAAAATCCGAAGCACATTGTTTCCGTGAGCAAATGCGGCTACATTTTTGTTCCGTAATTCAAATTTCTTCTGAAAACCGCGGCCGCCTAAAAAAGATACGAAGGTCTTTCGTTTATAAATTCCCTTTTTTTCAGATCCGCAAGTGAAAGCACATTGTTAATGTCCTGCTGGGGAACAATTTTCGCCCATCCGACCGAAATAAACGGCATTTCTTCGATTTTTGAGCATTCTTTTACAAATTCCGCAAAAAACAACCTGTTGATTTTGTCAAAATCAAGAGAAACATCCTTCGCGATTACACAAAATTCCTCTGTTCCAAGCCTGAACAGCGAGCCGTATTTTCTGTAAAACCTGCTGAAAACCCGCGAAACGTCAACAACAAGAGAATCCACTTTCTGGCGGTTGTAATTCAGCTTAAGTTTTTCAAAATTATCGATTTCAACAAGAACCAGAACCGCATCTTTTTTCAGCACTGCAACTTTTTTCTGAAAACTCTGGTAGTTGCGCAGATAAGTCTGAATATCAAACTGCTGGTAAAGCGAGGCATGGTACATAAAATAAAAGCTCACGGAAATTATAACAGCAAGCCAGGTAACCTGGATATCCGGGCGGACGACCTGAACAAAAGACGCGGCAAGCACAAAAATAACATTAAGAAACAGAATTCCGCAGTTGTTCTGCCAAAAACGAAGCGAAAGAACTATATTCTGAATAAAAAAATACAAAAGCCCGATGCAATAAAAAATCATGTAGACAAAAAAGCCTTTTGCGCGCGAATAATGGTTCATCGGGTCAACGTAAAAAACTCCCAGATTTGAATGAATAAAAATCATCAGAAGAAGCCACTGCGCATACAGAAACCACGCTCCGAACAGAAAAAACACATGCTTCTTTTCTGTTGAAAATTCCGGAAGAAGCGCATTTCCAAGCGTCATATAAACCAGCGGCGTTAAAGTGAATCCAAAATAATTCGACGCAATGTGAAGAAACCTCCAGCGCAGCGCGGCGCCGTCAAAAATTATCGTAAGAACTTCCATAACGCAAATCACAAAAATAATCGAGCACGTTATCAGAAAATTTATCTTTTGAAACCTGTTTATAACGGAATTGTTTTCAATTGAAACAATCAGCATCAAAAGCGAAAATAAATTTATAAATGTAATTACGATGAACCAAGAAGACATAATTCAATAAAAAGAAAAGACACAAAAATGCCGGGAACCAGACTCGAACTGGCACGACCTTTTACGGTCGAGGGATTTTAAGTCCCTTGTGTCTACCATTCCACCATCCCGGCGAAAACATACCTATATATGATATAGGAAAAAGCACTATTTTGCAATACATAAAAATTTTTGATACAATGTTTTTATGTATTCGGACACACATTTTCATTTTGAACATACAATCTGCCGGAATACTCCGGAAAATCCGGTAAACGGCTCTGAAATTTTAGAAAAAATGGCGGCGAACAACTGTTTTTTCGGACTGGACATTGGAACTGAAAGCGACGACCTTCTGAAAAGACAGGCTTGCGTTGACAACGCCATTGCACAGATAAAAGACACAAGGCTTGCGGACAAAGCGCGGAAATTCATATATTTTGCGGCGGCAATCTGGCCTTCAGTTGAAGAGATAAAAAACCGCCATAAAAGCATGGAAATTCTGAAAAAACAGATTGAAACCGCAGAAACTTCAAACGACAACGACACTTTGAACAGAAAAATAATCGCCGTCGGGGAATGTGGCCTTGACCATCACTGGAATCCTTCCGGAGCTGATGGAAGATGCGAATCAGACTTCGACCAGGAAATGTACAACGCGGAAAGGGAACTTTTTGAAATGCAGCTTGAATTTGCAAAGGAAAAAAATCTTCCTGTAATAATCCACTCGCGGGACGCTTTTGAAGAAACTTTGGACTGCATAAGAAATATCGGTTACGACAACGGAATAATCCACTGCTACTCATACGGCGCGGAAGAAGCGAAAGCCTTTCTTGAACGCGGCTGGCACATAAGTTTCAGCGGCTCCGTAACCTACACAAAAAAGCGGAAAATGCCAGAAATCGAGGAGCTGATAAAACTTGTTCCGGATGAAAGAATTTTGTGCGAAACTGATTCGCCTTACCTTGCGCCAGTTCCATTCCGCGGAAAAACAAATACACCGCTCCTGATTGAGCAAACCTACCGTTTTATTTCCGAAATACGGAAAGTTTCCACAGAGCAGCTTTGTGAAACCGTAGACGCGAACATTAAAAAACTATTCAACCTGGCTGAATAATCCGCTCATTTCATCGCGCCACTCAGGCTTTGAATCTCTTCCTTCCCATTCAATAATTTTCTTTATGTGAAAATGCCTTTGGTCGCGGATATTTTCATAGTAAAGAACAGCAAAACGCCCCTGCCCGATGTATGCGATTTTTTCATTCTGGCCAAGATTTTCAGCGGAAGAAACCTGCTCCATGGCGCAGTCAAAATGAATCGGCTTTCCGGAAGCTTTGTCCGACATTGCGCTTGAAATTTCTGTTATTATTTTTCCGCATTTCGGGCAGACAATTTCGCGCGATTTCAGCTCTTTTATCGCCTTTTCCCGCTGCGCAGCAGCCTCAGGATTTTCATGGCTTACAAACTGAAATTTCTGCGCCGGATTATTATTTTTTGCGCTGGAATTCCCCTGAAAATTCCGCGCGCCGAAAGAATTCTCGCCGCTGTTTTTTTTCTGCTCGTTCCAGTTCCGGTTGCGATGTCTGTTTCTGCTATGTCGATTTTTTTCCATAAAACCAGCTCCCGTTCCGTGCCGTTAAAATTTTAAAACTACTCGCGGAACAAAAATTCATTAGGGTCTTCAACCAGTTTCCGGCTGATTACCTGCGCAATTCTTTGGATAGCATTATTAACATAATCTTCATCATGTATTTTTACACGCAACTCCAGAAGTCTACTCGAAATCATATCGTCATTTCGCTCCATGACTAAAGTTTCAGCTGCCTTTCCTAATTCAGAAATCATAAAATCTCCGCAAACGCATTTTCAATATGATACACTTGTGGCAAGCCCGGCATATCAAGCACAATCACATCAAATCTAATATAGCTGTTACTATATTGTCGATTGATTGCAAGAAAACGTTTAGCGGTTTTAATTATTCTTTTCTGTTTTCTGCTATCCAAAACGTGCGATAAAAATTCCAGATTGCCTTTCGGAAGCGTTTTCACCTCCACAAAAACAATGAAATTTTCTTTTTCTACAATTATATCAATTTCGCCTTGATTTGTCCTGAAATTTCTTTCAACAAGCTGATATCCATTCTTCAAAAGATATTCCGCCGCCTGATTTTCACCAGCATTTCCAGTTTTTTTTCTATTGTCTGACAAAATCAAAGGCTTTCAAGTTCCTCTACATCTTCATTTTCCTGACGGCCAGAAACTGCGGGCGATTTATTTTCCTGAGCAGAAGAATTGAACTCTTCCGGAGCAACCGGATGACCTTCCGTAAGCAAATATGGAATCTTCCATTTTACCAAAGCCGAAACATGAAAAGGCTTCGCCTGTTTTCCTGCGGGAAGAAACATATTTTTTCCGTCGTCAAAATAAACTGGAGCCGAAAAACAAGTCCCAATATGAATCAAACTGCAATCCAACTTTTTCATTTCCATACAAAAACGATTCTACAACTTTTTATCACATTCCACAACAGCAGCAAAAATCTTCGCGACAATTTCCCAGGTATTTTCAGGAATCGCAGAGCCAATTTCCTGAACTGAAAGAATATTCGCCGCCTCAATGTTTTTCACAACCGGAATTTTCTGGTTCTCGGCAATTTCAACAAGTTTTTTCGCAAGCTCGCCCTTCGCCTTTACGGACACAAAAGGAAGCGAAGCGTTTTCAGGATATTTCAAGGCAACCACTTTAATCTCGTTTTTTTTCATACATTCAAATTCACCTTGGCAATTTCAATATTTCCGGCTGAAAATTCAGAAAATTCCCGGACAGACTCAATTTCTCCGATTCTTGAATTTTCAAAGCTGGAGCTCAAAATTTTAATAAGTTTTTTGTTTTTCGCCGAATCTGAGCAGCCTGCGTTCAAATAAGTCAAACCGTTTCCTTCAAGTCCGAATTCAAACGCGAATTTTTCATCCTGAAAATTAAAAACCAAAACCGCTTTTTCCAGCTGACATAAAGAATTTTTCAAAAATCCGCAGAAACAGCCGCTTCCATTTTTTTCATCCGAAGAAAAATCAAAAGGAATCTTTATCCAGCTCCCGAAAGCCTGCCGGCCGCTTTTTCCGCAAAAATCAAAGCCAAGATGGTTGAACAAAGTAAGAATTCCAGGCAGATTTTTCATTTTTTCAGAGGAACACAAAATTTTCTCAAAAAATGATTTAAAAGGATTTTCAGGTCCGGGGATTTTTTCTTCATTCCGGGGAAAAATTTCATCTGCATTTCCGCGCTTTTCCTCCAGAATTTCAGAAACCCGCTCTTCGTCAGAAGAAATTCCTTTTTCTTCCATAATAAGAGCCGCGTCCGCCGCCGTTTTTTCCCTGCCGCTTGTTTTTTCCGCAATTTTTCTGGCTTTCTGAAAAACATCCGGCAAAAACCTGGTTCCGAGCATTTTGATCTGCTGCAGCATTGAAAAAGAAATGTTTTCCGGCGGAAGCCCAAGATTTTCAAGAAACTGGCTCTGATTTTCCAGTGTGATTTTTTGAACAGAATTTTTCGACGAAGCGGATTCCGGCAATTTCTGCAGAATAATTTTTCCGTTTTCAAGCCTGATTTTAGCAAGAAAAGCGTTTCCAGCCGCCAACGGAATTTCTGATTTCAGAAGAAACTTTCCGCCTGAAAAAGACGCTATATAAGAATTATTTCCGGCGCTTTTTATTATGCGCACATAAACAGAACTGCCCTCTCTAACAGAATGATTTCCATTCACATTTGAGAGGGCAGATAAATGCACTAAAACCTCAGTTTTCATGCAATAAGAAAATTATTTTTTTGATGCTGCGGCAGCCGCTTCTGCAGCCGCATGTTCAGCATTGTGCTCTGCCTTAAGAACTTCTTCCTGAGCATGAGCAGCTGCTTCCGCAGCCTTGTTCTGCTGTGCAATAAATGAAGAAACTTCACCGCCAAGCATTTCCTTAACTTTCTTGCCTTTACCAACCTTGTCGCGAAGGTAATAAAGTTTTGCACGGCGTACTTTACCAGCACGAACGATTTCAACCTTTACAATGCGAGGGCTGTTTACAGGGAATACGCGCTCAACACCAATTCCGTAAGATTCCTTGCGAACTGTGAATGTCTTGCGAACACCTGCGTTCTTAATGCAAAGAACGATTCCTTCGTAAACCTGAATACGTTCTGTTTTTCCTTCAATAATTTTAAAATATACTTTTACAGTGTCACCAACTTTGAACTGTGTTGTAAAAGCACGTTTCTGTTTTTCTTCTACTGCTTTAATAAGATCCATCATAAATCTCCTGGATTCAAAGACTCACGCAACTGCTTGCGCGCCATTTTCTGCTTTTTCCGGCAGTTTTTTATGGCAGTCTGTTCTGTTAGTTCCTCAATCATCAATTCGGCTTCCAAAGAAAGCTGATTATTTTTGCGGGCTTCCCAAATCATATCTGGACGAACGCGCAAAGTTTTTTCCAGCCGTTTCTTCAAACGCCACTTCCGAATAAGCTCATGATTTCCCGAAAGCAAAACCTCTGGTACTTTCAAGCCCTTGTATACTTCTGGCCGCGTATACTGGGGATATTCAAGAAGACCGTCGCTATGACTTTCTTCAGCAAGCGAATCTTTGGAAATTACTCCATCAATCAATCTGTAGATTGCGTCAACCATAACAGTCGCCGCAAGCTCACCGCTGCTCATCACGTAGTCGCCGATTGAAATCTCGTCGTCCACGTAAAAGTCAATGATTCTTTGATCAATACCTTCGTATCTTCCGCAGATAAAGACCAGTTCATCTTCACGACTTAGTTCAACAGCTTTTTTCTGAGTAAAAGGAGTTCCTGCCGGCGTAACATAAATTACGCGCTTCCGGCTCGCTTTCACACTGTCCAAAGCCCTGCTTAATGGTTCAGTCATCATAAGCTGACCGGCACCACCGCCATAAGGAGCGTCATCACATTTCTTGTGCTTATCAAGAGCAAAATCTCTGATGTTCACAAGGTCGTAGGCAATAATTTCCTTTTCTACCGCTTTTGCCATGATTGAGCTTTCAAAAAAAGCACGCGGAATTTCAGGAAATAAGGTCAGCACAGTAAATTTCATGGAATTACTCCAGAATCCAGAGGTGCATCAGCTGAATTGTCTTTTCTGCTACATTGACATTGCAAATATAGTTAAGATTCAAAGGAACTAAAACCTTACGAACCTTTCCCGAACTTGTATGTTTCAAGTCATCAGAAAGAACAGCGCAACTCTCGGAGAGAGAAACTTCTAGCAAGTAACCAGCTCCGCCTTCCAATACGTCTGTGATTGTCCCAACAATTTCTGTTGATGCAGTCCCAGCTGCCGCTTCTTCACCGTTCCAAACCAGGGAACAGCCAATCAAATCTTTGATGTACCACTCATTCTCACCAAGAGGATGAGCATACTTGCGGTCAACAACCAACTCCCATCCGTTGTGCTTACGCACTTCTTCCGGAGAATCAATTCCCGCAACTTTCATGTACAAGGTACCGCATCCTTTTTCTGCAAATTCAACTTTGCATTTTTTCGAATCAGAACCGTGCCTCAAAGTCACTTCCTTCAGGATTTCGATATGCTCGTAATCGCCAGAAGCACTTTCAACTTTAAATTCACCCGTAACTCCATGGGAACCACGGACAAAGCCAACAACAAGTTGCTCGTTACTTTCCATCGGCAAAATTAATCCAGAATATCCAGACTGTAGCGCTTTCCATCTTTTGTGGCGGAAGCACTAAGAACAGTTCGCATGGCTTTTGCAATGCGGCCGTACTTTCCAATCACTTTGCCAATATCACCTTCTGCAACCTTAAGTTGAAGAACCATACCTTTTTCGCCTTCAGTTTCGCTTACTGAAACCGCAGATGGATCATCGACCAATGATTTTGCAATATATTCGATCAGGTCTTTTTCCATTTCCGTTTCCTATTCTTACTTTGAAGACTTTTTTGCCTGTTCTCTCATCAACTTTTTTACAGTGTCAGATGGCTGTGCACCAACACCAATCCAGTAGTTAGCACGATCAAGGTCGATAGAAACCTGGCGTTCTTCTGCTTCAATAGGCATGAATGTACCAATTTCTTCGATGCAAACTCCATCACGTGGCTTGCGAGAATCCTGAACTACAACACGGTAGTAAGGACGCTTCTGTGTACCGAATCTCTTAAGTCTGATTTTGACCACTTTATAACCTCCACAGGACTCAACCGTACTTAGCCAAGTCCCGAAATTTCAATTTTGCATAATAATACCCATTGTGAGTATGAATAATTATTTTATAGAATTTTTGTTCTTTGGTCAATGTAATGACGCGCCTTCAAAGCGTGAAAGAAAATTCCTCGTGCGCTCCTGCTGCGGATTTCCAATAACCTGATCAGGCTTTCCTTCCTCAACAATGACACCGTGGTCCATAAAGATAATGTAGTCGCTTATATCGCGCGCAAATGACATTTCGTGGGTAACAACAACCATTGTCATCTTTTCTTTCGCCAAATCCTTGATTACGGAAAGAATTTCGCCGGTAAGCTCAGGATCGAGCGCGGAAGTCGGCTCGTCAAAAAGCAGAACCTCCGGCCTCAGCGCAAGCGCGCGCGCAATTGAAACCCGCTGCTGCTGTCCGCCCGAAAGCTCGCACGGATAAGAATCTGCTTTGGAGCGGAGCCCCATGCGGTCCAGAAGCCCCAGAGCCGTTTCCCTGGCTTCATTTTTATTCTTTTTAAGAACGCAAAGCTGCGCATCCATCACATTCTGCAAAACCGAAAGGTGCGGAAAAAGATTGAAATTCTGAAAAACCAGCCCGCTCTTCAGGATGATTGAATGCATAACGCTTTTCGGCGCATAAATTCCGTCTTTTACCAGGCTGCTTCCGCAAATTTCAATTGAACCGCCGTCAACTTTTTCAAGCTGGCTTATGCAGCGCAGAATCGTGGACTTTCCGGAGCCGCTAGGCCCGATTATTGAAAGAACCTCGCCTTCCATCACCGAAAAAGAAATTCCTTTCAGAATGTTCAAATTTCCAAATGATTTCTTTAAATTTTCAACTTTGATGATTTCATTCTTGTTTTCTGCCATGAAATTCCTACCGGTAATAAGAAAGTTTTTTTTCAAGCTTTGCAAAAGCAAAAGAAACGCCCCAGTTCATCACAAAATAAAAAACACCGGCGATAAACAGCGGAGCAAAGCTGAACATTGCGCTTTGCCGTTCCTTCGCGACCATCAGAAGCTCCGCAACTCCGATTACAGAAACAAGAGCCGTGTCCTTCACAAGAGTTATGACTTCATTTCCCATGGCCGGAGTTATTCTCTTTACAACCTGAAAAAGAACGACCCTGAAAAAAGTCTGATATTTCGTGTAGCCCAGAACTTTCGCGGCCTCGTACTGGCCTTTCGGAATTGATTCAACTCCGCCGCGGTAAATTTCCGCAAAATATGCCGCATAATTTATTGTGAGCGCAATGATTGCAGCGGCAAAACGGTTCCAGCCAAACTGAATTCCAAGGTTGAAGCTGTCGTTCAGCCATTTGATAAAAAGTCCGGGAGCAAAATACACCACCAGAAGCTGAAGCATAAGCGGCGTTCCACGGATTATAAGAAGAAAAATATTTGTTGTGCTTGAGAGAATCTTATTTTTTGACATCCGTCCCATGCAGACAAGAAGCGCAAGAGGAACTGCAAAAATCAATGTCAAAAAGAACACCTCCAGCGATGTGCCAGTTCCCCGGAGCATCGCCAGAAGCATTTTTACATAACGCGGACTCAAAATTATTTTCCGATTACAGTGATGTCACTGCCGAACCATTTAGTTGAAATTCGCTCAACTGTTCCGTCAGCTTTCATTTCTTCCAAAGCTGCCTGAACTGCGTCGCGGAGTTTCACATCGTTTTTGCGGAACGCGATTCCGTATCCTTCCTGTGAAAGAACTTCCGAAACCAGAACGAGCGGCTTTTTGCTCTGCGCAATGTCATAAGAGGCAACAACGCTGTCCATAACAACGCCGTCAAGTCCGCCGATAACCAAATCATTCAGCGCAGTAATATTTTCTTTGAAAAGAATAATATCTTTTACCGAATCAGCGAATTCTTTGTTGCTCTTAATCGCATCCTGGGCAGAAGAGCCGCTCTGAACTCCGATTGTTTTTCCAGCAAAATCAGAAAGCTTTGTAAGTCCGGAATCCTTGCGCACAACAAGAACCTGGTCATTGCTAAGATACGGTTTTGTAAGGGCAAGCGCATTTTCACGTTCCGGAGTGATTGTAAGTCCGTTCCAGATACAGTCAATTTTTCCTGTTGAAAGCTCCATTTCCTTCGCGTCCCAGTCAATCGGCTGAGCTTTGAAAGAAACTCCAAGGCGGCTGGCAACTTCAGAAGCAAGGTCAATATCAAAACCTACGATTTCATCATCATCGCTGCGGAAGCCCATCGGCGGAAATGAATCGTCAAGGCCGAGCACAAAAACGCCGCGGGATTTCAGCTCCTCAAGGGAATTGTCAACTTTCGACACTTTTTTACATCCTGCAAAACCAGCAGCCAGGGCAGCCGCCGCAAGAATCAATGCAATTTTTTTCATTTATAACTCCTATTATTTTATTTGCTTAGCAAATTTCTTAAGCGCGGAAATTTGTTCCAAAACCTTTGCCTCGGCAGGCCCGCCGTCAGTTTTGCGCGCGTTGACACAGGCTTTTGGTGAAATAATATCATATATATCATTTTCAATTAGTTCCGAGCAAGATTTAAATTCTTCAATGGACAAATCTTCCAGACGGCAGTTTTTTTCTATCGCAATGCGTACAAGACGCGCGCTAACACCATGAGCCGTTCTGAACGGAAGCCCTTTGCGCACAAGATAATCCGCGACATCTGTTGCGTTAAGGAAGCCTCCTTCGCAGGCTGAAGCCATTTTTTCAACGTTCCACTTTGCAGAAGAAACCATTTTTGTGAAAACACTCAGATTCGCATTAACAACGTCGCAGGCTTCAAAAAGACTCTGCTTGTCTTCCTGCATATCTCGGTCGTAAGCCAGCGGAAGCCCTTTCATCATTGTAAGAAGCGCAATCAAGTCGCCGTAAACACGTCCGGTTCTTCCGCGGATAAGCTCCGCAAAATCCGGATTTTTTTTCTGCGGCATGATTGAAGAGCCGGTCGACCACTTTTCGCTCAAATCAACAAATGAAAATTCAGTTGTCGCCCACAGAACGATTTCCTCGCAGAAGCGCGAAAGATGCATCTGGACAAGTGCCATATTGTTAGCCGTTTCAATGCAGTAGTCGCGGTCGGAAACGCTGTCCAGGGAATTCATTGTAATTTCAGAAAAACCAAGCTCCGCCGCCTCAAATTTTCTGTCAAGGGGGAGCCCCGAACCTGCCAAAGCCCCAGAACCAATCGGGCTGACCGCAATTCGTTTCAAGCTGTCTTCAAGACGGCTCCAGTCGCGGGTCAAAGACCATGCCCATGCGCAAAGATGATGCGCAAGCGTTACCGGCTGGGCGTGCTGCATGTGCGTATATCCGGGAATAATATCCTTCGTGTGCTTTTCTGCAATCTGGGCAAGGGAATCTATCAGCGTAAGAATTCTGTTCTGAATTTCAGGAATAAACCTTGAAAGATAAAGCCGCTCGTCCAGGGCAATCTGATCGTTCCGGCTTCTGCCAGTATGCACTTTTTTACCCGGCTCGCCGATTCTATCAGTCAAAGTGGCTTCAATAAAAGAATGGATGTCCTCCGCAGAATAATCAATCTCAAGAGTTCCGTCCTTCAAGTCCTTTTCAATTGAATCCAGCCCGGCAATAATTTTTTCAGCCTCATCCGCAGAAATAATTCCGGCGTGGCCAAGCATTTTCGCATGGGCGCGGCTGCCTTTTATATCATCCAAAGCCATCCGCTCATCAACATTTATAGAAGTTTCAAAAGCAACCGCCTCGGCATCAGGACCTTCCTTAAAACGTCCGTGCCAAAGCGCCGCATGATTATCTTTTGTTATTGTTCCGTGTTCCATAGCTTTATTATAACGGATTGAATACCGCTTTGCTAGTAACTGCTAGCTATATCTTATGCGCGGATCAACGAACGCAAGCAGAATATCGCTCAAAACCATTCCAGCAAGAACAAGCGCGGAAATGAACATGCTGTTCGCAAGCACAAGATTTATGTCCTGCTGAAGAACCGCCTCGTACATAAGCCGCCCGATTCCCGGATAGGCAAAAATAATTTCAAGCACAAGAGAGCCGCTGAAAAGACTCGCAAGCAAATTCGCACTTCCCGTTATGTAAGGATTCAAAGTGTTTCTGAACGCATGATTTAAATAGACGCGCTTTTCACTGATTCCGCGCGCTCGAAGGGCAAAAATATACGGCATTCCCATCTGGTCAAGCATTGTGGCGCGAATCATACGCATTGTTCCGCCCGCACCGCCCAGAAAAGATGCCAGAAGAGGCAGAAAAACATGATGGGCGTAGCTGAATGTGAATTTCACAGGAGCCTGCCCGAACGGAAAATCCGGATATCCTGTAACTGGAAAAAGATTTGAAACCGAAGCAAAAAGCTGAAGCAGAATCAAAAGCAAAATTCCGGGGAAAGCATGAAAAAACAACGCGAAAAACGTTACCGCCGTGTCGATTTTAGTTCCAGCCTTGCTCGAAAAATAAACGCCCAGCAAAAATGAAACCAGCGTAATAAAAACAAGTGAAATAAGATTCAGCAGCACGGAATTCCAGATTCTTGTCTTGATAAGAAAACTTACCGGCGCCCTGGAAATAAGGCTCGTTCCCAAGTCATGATGAACAACAACGCGGTTCAGCCATTTGAAATACTGAACATAAAAAGGCTTGTCCAGCCCGAATTCCGCCCTTAGCTGCGCCATCTGGCCGTCGGAAAAATTCTTTTCACCCTGGGAGCTTCCAGCCGGGCCTCCAGCAGCAGAAGCCTTTCCGCCTTCAACTGAATTCATTATCTGCTGGCTCATCATCTGGTCAACAATATCACCGGGAGCCAGCTCCATCAGCCCGAAAAGCGCGAATCCCAGAAAAAAAAGCAGAACCAGCATTGTAAAAATT
Organism: uncultured Treponema sp.; assembly: GCA_934718065.1. Taxonomy (GTDB): domain Bacteria; phylum Spirochaetota; class Spirochaetia; order Treponematales; family Treponemataceae; genus Treponema_D. The sequence continues at coordinate 32,660 of CAKUZR010000006.1, read as the reverse complement.
CTTCCTGCTATAAAAGATGCAAGAGGCGCTTTTTTTCTAAAAAAATTCCACGGAAAAGAAACAGTTTCTTTTGTCTTAAGAAAAAAATTCTTCAAATTCATTTTCAATTCTTCTATTATACAGCTCTTTCAGTTTTTCAGATATACAAAATCATAAACCGCGCCGTTTTTATTGTCGTAATAAACGTTTTCAAGATTCCATTTGTTTCTGATTGCAAAAAAGCTTCTGCTGCGCAAAAGATAAACCACAGGACATTCCTCCAGAATCAGCCGCTGGTATTCATCCCAGATTTTTTCCGCCGAAGCCCTGTTGTTTGTGTAGCAGCCTTCGTTGTAAAGATAGTCAATTCTAGCTTCCCATTCTGTGGCCGGAGTTTTCTGGAGCGGATTCCAAAGATGAAGATTTCCTCCTGAAGGCCAGACGTTGCTTCCCTGCGAAGGAAACATATTCGCGCCAAGCCCGATTATCAGAGACTGCCAGTCATAAGTTGAAGTCAGCATTTCGACCATTTTCTGAAAATCTGTCTGCCGGATATTCACTTTTATCCCGATTTTTGAACATTCATCCGAAATAATCATCGCAATATCATTCACAACTGAATTTGAAGAAGCGATTGTCAGGTCAAATTCAATTTTATTTCCTGCTGAATCCCGCATAGTTCCCGCCGAATCGCGGAAAAAACCAATGTCAGAAAGCAGTTTTTCAGCGCGCTCCGGAGAATAACGGTACTGCAAAGTTATATCCGGATTGTAAAAAGGATTCGCATCCGGGAAAAAATCGTATTTCGGCTCGGCAAGACCGCGGTAAGTCTGATTTATAATCCTGTCCCGGTTCAGAAGACAGCTCATCGCCTGGCGGAATTTTTTGTTCGTAAACCAGGAATAAAAAAGCGAGTCTGAATTCCTAGGATTCTGGTTGAAGCTCCAAAGCTGCGCGCCCATTGAACCTTCAGCATTAAAAACCGTGTAGCCGTCCTTCTGGTTTTCCACAACATCGGAAACTTCTTCCGGCCGCGGACTGAAAACTTCAGTTTTTCCTTCTTTAAAAAGAAGATAGTTTGTGTTCATATCGCCAACAATCTGGCAGATTTTTGTTTCATAGTATGGAATTGAAATTCCGTTCTCATCCTTTTCCCAGTAATTCGGATTCCGCTTAAAAACCAGCCGCTGAGCCGGAGTGTACTCAACAAGATACCATTTTCCGCAGCTTGGAATTGAAAGAGGATCGCAGTCCGCGGAAAAAAGATTTTTCACAGCCTCAACGCCGCCTTCATCCTTCGCCTTTTTATAAATAAAACTTGGGCAAAGGCTCATATTTGTAGCCAGAAGAGGATCTGCGACAATCCGCGGAAACACAAAATCAAACCGCTTTTCATCAATTTTTACACATTCAATGCGTTTTTCTGTTCCGTCAGGCATTTTGCACCACTGCTGGCCGTATCCGGAGCTGGCAAAAGCCTCGTCCCCGGCAATCTCGTTGTACCAGAACACAAAATCGTCGCTCGTAACAGGAATTTTCTTGTCGCTGTTATAATAAGTCCAGTAAATTTCATTCCGCAAAGTGTAATGAACCGTCAAAGTGCCTTTTTTTTCATCAGTTTCAACCTCAAAAAACGCAAGATGCGGCTTCCATTCCCTAAGAAAAGCATCGTAGTCAACAAGATAATCCAGCATTTCACTTATTATTGAGCTGCTTTCGCCGTCACGCTCGCCAATAAGCTGGTTGAACGTTTTCGGGTCAGAAAAAATCGCGTCATTCCAGGTTCCGCCCAGCTTTCCAGGCCGATTCGCCTGCGCCTTCCACGGTTTGCTCACAGTTTTTTCAAGAAGCGCAGAATTTCCATTTTTTGTAAGCTCCTCGATTTCCGCAAGAGTCATCTCCCGAGTTTTTCTGCACGCGGAAAAAACAAAAACGCCAAGAATAAAAACAACTGCCAAGATTTTTCTTTTCATACTGATATTTTACAACATTGCGGACAAAATAAAAGCGTCTTTCATTGAAATAAAATCCAACAAAAGACGCTTCAAAAGGAAATCAAAAATCACCTGGATGATTAGCTTACCATTTAACTTCAACTACATCGCAGATATTCTTTTCGCCTTCTTCCATAGCAAAGAATTTTGCCTTTTCCATGTTCGGAACAACGTTGATTGTGTCGCCAAGACGGAAATCAGCATTTGCTGTTGTTTTCGCAATAACCTGCTGGCCTTTGTTAGAAACAAGATACAGATGTGTTTCCGCGCCAAGTGGCTCCTTGTTAACAATCTTCATCTGCATATTGTCTTTTCCAACCGGCTGCGCTGAATACTGCAAGTCTTCCGGACGAATACCGAAAGAAACTTCCTTGCCGATATAATCTTTAAGGCAGGCAGTCTGCGCTTCTGTCGGAGTGATTTCAAATGAACCTTCATCACAGACAATCTTTCCAGAACGCTCAAGAACTTTTACTGTCATAAAGTTCATCGGTGGAGTTCCAATAAATCCTGCAACGAATTTGTTGATCGGGTTGTTGTACAAATACAACGGAGCACCAATCTGCTGAACATGACCGTCTTTCATTACAACGATTTTTGTACCAAGAGTCATAGCTTCAGTCTGGTCGTGTGTTACGTAAATCATTGTCTTCTGCTGTGTGTTGTGAAGAGCAGCGATTTCAGCACGCATTGTTACACGAAGCTTAGCATCAAGGTTTGAAAGCGGTTCGTCGAACAAGAATACTTTTGGCTCGCGGACAATAGCACGTCCTACAGCAACACGCTGACGCTGACCGCCGGAAAGAGCCTTCGGTTTTCTCTGAAGATATTCAGTAAGACCAAGCTGTCTTGCGGCTTCCTTAACCTTGCGGTCGATTTCAGCCTTGTCAACCTTGCGGAGCTTAAGACCAAAAGCCATGTTGTCATAAACAGTCATGTGCGGATAAAGCGCATAGTTCTGGAATACCATCGCAATATCGCGGTCCTTCGGCGGAACATCGTTCATTTCAACGCCGTCGATAAGAAGCTTTCCTTCAGAAATTTCTTCCAAACCGGCAATCATGCGGAGAGTTGTTGACTTTCCACATCCAGAAGGTCCTACGAATACGCAGAATTCCTTGTCTTCAATTGTGATATTCGCATTGTCTACAGCGCGTACACCGCCGTCATAAACTTTTGCGATACCTTTAAGTTCTACTTTTGCCATTATTTGCGTGGCCTCCTAATTCAGCAAACCATCGGCCTGCCATTCGGGTTATATTATGGTTTTATTTTAAGGGCAAAAAGCCAGGATGTCAAATTTTTAATTCATTTTTTCCAAAAAAACTCGACATTCAGTCAGTCTATTAAAAAACAGCGGATTTTATGGCCGGAAGGAAGCGTCTTCAGCTCCGGAAATTCATTGCGGCACTTTTCAGTGGCTTTTGGACATCTGTAGGCGAACGGGCAGCAGATTTCCTTTTCAAGAGTGGTTTTCACTTCAACATTCGAGCTTGAAAGATTTCCGGACGCTCCCTCAAAAAGCAGTTTTGTGTACGGATGAAGCGCATCTTTGTACAAAGTCCGCGCGTCGCCTTCCTCGACAATAACTCCGCGGAACATAACGCCGATTCTGTCGCAAAAATACGAGGCAACTTTCAAATCATGGGTAATAAAAATAAAGCTCAGATTTCTTTTTTGGCGCAAATCAAGCAGAAGATTTATAATCTGGCCTTGAATCGAAACATCCAGGGCTGAAACAACTTCATCGCAGACCAGAAGCTCAGGATTCATAATCAAGCCGCGGGCGATAGAAATTCTCTGCCGCTGGCCGCCCGAAAATTCAGCCGGACGACGCTTCAAATCATCCGCGGAAAGCCCGACTTCCTGAATAATCTCCTCCGCAAGCGCGCGTGCATTTTCCTTTCCGCGCCACAAAGACGAATAACGGAGCGCAGAAACAAGAATTTCGTAGACAGACATCCGCGGGTTCAAGGATTTCGCCGGGTCCTGAAAAATATATTTCACTTTTTCACGGTAGCTTTTCAGCTCTTTTTTGTCCATTGAAGAAACATCGCGCCCGAAAAATTCGATTTTCCCGGAAGTCTGCCTGTACATCTGCACAACAAGCCTTGCGGTCGTGGTCTTTCCGCAGCCGGACTCGCCCACAATTCCGTAGGTTGAGCCAGCCGGAATTTCAAAGGAAACATCGTTCACGGCATAGACAGTTTTCTTGTTTTTTGCAAAAAATCCTGCCTCAAGGTTGAACTGCTTTGTGAGCCCGGAAACTTTCAGCGCAATTTCTTTGTTTTTTTTGTAGGAATTCGTTTCTTCAGTCAAATTTCGCCTCTTTTGAAATTGAAACCATTTTTCCGCCTGTGTAATGCTCGCCGAATTTCGGCAAAGCGGAAATCAGCGCTTTTGTATACGGATGAGCCGGGGCTTCCATAATCTGCCGGGCGGCTCCAGTTTCAACAACAGTTCCATGATACATAACGCAAATTCTGTCGCTTATCTGCGCCACAAGATTTATGTCGTGGCTTATAAAAATAATCGAAAGCCCGCGTTCCTTTTTCAGCCGAAGAAGAAGAGAAACAATCTGCGCCTGGATTGTAACGTCAAGGGCAGTTGTAGGCTCGTCCGCAATCAAAAGCTCGCAGTTCTGCGCAAGAGCCAGCGCAATTCCTATTCTTTGCAGCTGGCCGCCTGAAAACTGGTGCGGAAAAGCCTTCAGACGCCCGGAAGAATCGGGGAGCCCCACCTCGGTCAGGAGAGCCGCCGCCTTTCTGTCAGAATCTTCCCTTGAAATTCCCGGCTCGGAAACCCTGAATGTTTCAAAAAACACATTTCCAATATTCTGAAGCGGATCGAAACTTCTTCCCGGCTCCTGGAAAATAAGCGCGATTTTCTGTCCACGGTATTTCCGCATTTCTTTCTGTCCAAGAAGAGTCAAATCTTCGCCTTTAAAATATATATGCCCGGACATTTCCGCATTTCCAGGAAGAAGCCCTGGAATCGCCGTGGTTGAAACAGATTTTCCCGAGCCTGACTCGCCCACAAGCCCAAGAATTTCACCTTTATTTATATAGAAGGAAACGTTTTTCACCGCCTGGAACAAAGTTTTTTTGGTTCCGCGGAGCATTAAAAATGAAACGCTCAGATTTTCAACAGAAAGCAAGGAATTTTCATGCGCGCAGGCAGAACCGCCGGAAACGCCGCCGGAATTTTTCAGCTTTGCAGGATTTTTCCTTTTAAATACAATATTGTACGGATCAAAAAAATCCCGGAGCGCATCGCCCAGAAAATTGAATCCCAAAGTCACCAGAAGAAGCATAAGAACCGGCCACAAAAGCCATGGAAAATTGCGCAAATTTGAAAGCGTTGAAATATCCCGGTTTATCAGCGAGCCCCAGCTTACGGCAGGATCGCTTATTCCAAGCCCAAGATACGAAAGAGTCGTCTCGCTCATTATAAATCCAGGAACAGAAAGCGCGGTGCTTACAATCAGAAGGCTTGAAATCTGCGGAATTATATGCCTGAAAATCACCACAAAACCTGGAATTCCTTCAAGCTGAGCGTCCACAACAAATTCTTCCCGCTTTATTGAATGAACCATTCCGCGGATTGTGCGCGCGCTTCCCGGCCAGCCAACAAGAGCCAGAATCAGCGTAATCACCATGTATGACATTCCGGAATCCATTTTTGAATTCAGCAGCGAACGCAGAAAAAGAATGAAATACAGCGACGGAATAAGCATGAAAAATTCAGCAAAACGCATTATCGCCCAGTCCGTAACGCTTCCAAAATAGCCTGAAAATCCGCCCAGAACAATCGCAAGAAAAAGAGAAATTGCAGTCGCCACAAAACCGATTGTAAGCGAAATCCGGCTTCCATACACAATTCTGCTGAAAAGATCGCGCCCAAGATTGTCCGCGCCCAGAAGATAAGCCGGATAATCAGAATCAGAGCCAAAAAGGTGAGTCCGGCAGGGAATTATTCCCAGAAGCCTGTACGGCTCGCCTTTCACAAAAAATTTCAACCTGTGAATACATTCCTCGTCCTTCACGCGCACATAATCCCAGGTGGCCTTGTTTACCGCGCGGAACTCCCGGACTTTCAGCCCTTTTCCGGAAATCTGGATATTCGCCGGATGAAAAGTATTGTTTTCATAAGTCCGCGTTGCAGAATACGGAGCAAAAAATTCCGCAAAAATCATCACAAAGTAAACAGCCGCAAGAAAAACAACGCTCGCAAGCGCAAGAGGACGTGCTCTTAAATAACGCAGAAAATTCTTCATCAAAGCGGTCAGTTGTTCTTCATCCAGTTTTTTATGCCGCGGACAACATCTGAATCAATAACATGCTCAACACGGCAAGCGTTCTGCTCAGCCTGCTCTTCCTCCAGCCCGGTGATTTTCATCAGGAATTTTGTAAGAAGCTGGTGTCTGTCGTAAACATCCTGGGCTTTCGCCATTCCCTTTTCCGTAAAGTTGATATGCTGGTTCTCATCAACAAAAATATAGCCGTCTTCCTTTAAAATTCCCATCGCGCGGCTTACACTCGGCTTTGAAACATTCAATTTATGGGCGACATCAACTGAATGACATTCATTTTTTTCCTGCCAAATCATAAGAATCGCCTCAAGATAATCTTCGCCAGACTCGTACATCACTATGCTCCTGTAATTTTTTATTTCGTACAAGTATAACACAAAAATGTGATGTACGATAGTTTTAGTCGTTAGACATAACTTCCTTCGACAGCTCCAGAATCATATTGTAGATTGGCTTTCCGCCAGGAACCATCGGCAGAACCATTTCATCCTTGTCAACCCTTGCGTCAATAACAGCGGCTTTCCCGGACTTAAAGGCTTCATCAAAAACTTTTGCGAATTCCTTTGCGTTCGTTGCTTTGTAGCCTTTGATTCCGTAAGCGTCGGCAAGTTTTACCCAGTCCGGCCCGAAATCCAAAGTCGTCTGGCTGAAACGCTTTCCATAGAAAAGTCTCTGCCACATACGGACATTTCCAAGCGCATTATTGTTTTCAACAACAATCACAATAGGAAGATTGTAGTGCGCGATTGTGGCAAGCTCGTTGCAGTTCATGCGGAAAGAGCCGTCGCCAGCAATATGCACAACCCGGCTTCCAGTCTTTGAAAGAGAAATTCCTATCGCCGCGCCAGTTCCGTAGCCCATTGTTCCAAGACCGCCGGAAGTTACAAAGCGGCGTTTTTTTCCAAACGGATAGAACTGAGCCGTCCACATCTGATGCTGGCCGACCTCCGTAGTAATAAAGCAGTCGTCGCCCACAACTTCGTGGATATGCTCGCAGATAAATTTCGGATTTATAGAATCTTTCGGATTTTTGTCATAGCACGAAGGATAAGTTTTCTTCCATTCATTAATCTGTGAAATCCAGTCCTTGTGCTCGTTTTTGTTCACAAGATGAATCAGCTTTGAAAGAACTTCCTTCACATCGCCAACAATGCTTGCGTCCGTATTGATATTTTTGTTGATTTCAGCAGGGTCAATATCAATATGAAGAATTTTAGCCCGCTTAGCAAACTGAGAGGCATCGCCATAAACGCGGTCTGAAAAACGCGCGCCAATCGCAATAACCAAGTCCGCCTCGGTGATTCCCATATTGCTCGCGTAAGTTCCGTGCATTCCGACCATCCAAGTGCAAAGCGGATGCGCTGAAGGGAAAACATCCCGCCCCATCAGAGACTCGCTTACAGGAATGGAAGCTTTCTCCGCAAACTGAAGAAGCTCCTCCTCCGCGCCGGAAATTTTAACTCCGCCGCCAGCATAAATTATCGGCCGTTCCGCGGCATTGATTATTTCAGCGGCTTTCTTTATATCTGATTCAACAGGAGATGGAACTGTAACCGCGCGCTTAAAGCTTGAAGCGTTCAGCGAAGCCCTTGCAAGAGAATCCGGGTCTTTTGAAGGCTCAAATTCATACTGCACATTCAAGGCGGTAACATCCTTCAAAATATCAATAAGAACCGGACCAGGCCGGCCGGACTTTGCAATCAGAAACGCCTCGCGGATTGTCTGAGCCAAGTCCTTTATGTCTTTAACAAGAAAATTATGCTTTGTTATAGGCAACGTTACGCCGGTAATGTCGATTTCCTGAAAAGAATCGCGGCCAAGCAAAGCCTTTCCAACGTTGCAGGTAATTGCTACAACCGGAACAGAATCCATATAGGCTGTGGCAATTCCAGTAACAAGGTTTGTCGCGCCAGGACCGGAAGTAGCCATGCAGACACCGACTTTTCCAGTAGCGCGTGCATATCCGTCAGCAGCGTGGCTTGCGCCCTGCTCGTGCGCTGTTAAAATATGTTTAATACGGTCAGAATTCTTGTAAAGCTCGTCATAAATATTAAGAATACAGCCTCCCGGATAACCGAAAACCGTATCCACGCCTTGCTCAATAAGACATTCAATAACAATCTGAGAACCGTTGATCAACATAACATTTCCTTATTCTATTTTTAAAATATACTATAGAATAACGTTTTTCTATGTTGTTTTCAATGAGTTGCAGATTTTTGTAGATTTTTGCCCAAAAATTGAATTCTAACGTATGTCATCGGCGGAAATATTGAGCCGCGCAAGAATTTCCTTCAGCTGGGCTTCCGAAATTCCAGTAACCTTAACCGTAAGGCGGCGTTTTCCAGCTTCCTTAAGCTCGCGCGTAACAAGTGAAATCACATTTCCGTTTTCCTTTGCTATTTCATCAACAAGACGCGCAAGCTGGCCAGGAGTATCATCCAAAGTAAGAATAAAGCGCACACCGGCCTCGCGAGACCCGAACATATCCGTGAACAGCTGGAACAAATCGCTTTCTGTAATTATTCCAACAAGACATTCGCCGGACATAACCGGAACACAGCCGATTCCGTTGTCAACCATCAGCTTTGCGGCGTTTTCAACAACTTCCGACTCAGAAACCGAAACAACTTTCCTGGTCATAATCTTTTCAACTTTGATTTTTGAAAGAAGATAACCGATTTCAAACATATCAAGCGTTGTGGCTTCAGAAGGAGCAGCTTTCGCCAGGTCTTTCTTTGTAAGAATTCCAACAAGATTATTGTTTTTGTCAATTACCGGCAGCTTCCCGATATTTTTTTTGGTCATCAAAGCTTTTGCCTCTGTAATTGAACTTTCCGGCGATATTGTAACAGGATTTTTTGTCATCACATTTTTTACCAACATAAGCAACTCCAAATAAATAAAGTCTGAAATATATTATAGCACGAAAATGCAAAAAGAAAGAAAAAACGTTTAACCGCCAAGATACGCGTTTTTCACAGCATCATCGTTCAGAAGCTCGGACGCTTTTCCAGATTTTTTTATTTCCCCGGTTTCAAGAACATAAGCCCTGTCCGCAATTGAAAGAGCCTTGAACGCATTCTGCTCAACCAGAAGAATTGTTGTTCCGTCCGCATTTATACGCTTTATGATTTCAAAAATCTCATCAACAAGAATCGGCGCAAGTCCCATCGAAGGCTCATCCAGAAGAAGAAGCTTCGGCTGGCTCATCAGCGCGCGTCCCATCGCAAGCATCTGCTGCTCGCCGCCAGACAAAGTTCCGGCAGGCTGCTTGACACGTTCCTTAAGCCGCGGAAAAAGCGAGAAAACCCTGTCAATGTCCTTTTCAATTCCAGGCTTGTCTTTTCTAAGATATGCGCCCAGCTGAAGATTTTCCAGAACCGAAAGATTCGCGAAAACCCTGCGTCCTTCCGGAACCTGCACAAGATTTCTTGCAACAATTTTATCCGCGCCAAGATTCGTTATATCCTCGCCGTTGAAAATAATTTGTCCAGCCTGCTTTTTTATAATATTTGAAATTGAATGAAGCGTAGTTGTCTTTCCAGCGCCGTTCGAACCAATCAAAGTGATTATCTCACCCTGGTTTACTTCAAAGCTGATTCCATGCAAAGCCTTTATAGCACCGTAATTCACGCAAAGATTTTTTACCTCAAGCAACATAAAACGCTCCTAATTGTTTCCAAGATATGCTTTTACAACTTCAGGATTTGCCCTGATCTCATCCGGAGTTCCAGTTGCAATAATTCTTCCGTAGTTCAAAACCATGATTCTTTCGCAGATTCCCATAACAAGCTTCATATCGTGCTCAATCAAAAGAATTGTAAGCTTGAATTCCCGGCGGATAAACGCAATCAGCTCCATAAGCTCCTTTGTTTCCTGCGGATTCATTCCCGCGGCAGGCTCATCGAGCAGCAGAAGTTTCGGGTCGGAAGCCAGCGCGCGCACAATCTCTAGTTTTCGCTGCTCGCCGTACGGAAGGTTCTTCGCCTTTTCATCCGCCTTTCCAGAAATCTTAAAAAGCTCCAGAAGATTCATCGCCTTTTCAGACATAGCCTGCTCGTCGCGGCGGAATTTCGGAGTTCTGAACAGAACATCAAAAACTGAAACACGACGCTGGTTGTGCAGAGCAATCAGAACATTGTCTTTTACAGAAAGCTCGCCGAAAAGACGGATATTCTGAAAAGTTCTGGCAATGCCGAGTTTGTTCAGCTGAGCCGGACCGAATTTATTTATAACGTGAACTTTGTCATCTTTGTCCCAGAAACTAATCTGTCCGCTTGTAGGCGTATAAATTCCCGAAACCATATTGAACATTGTTGTTTTTCCAGCGCCGTTCGGCCCGATAAGCCCAACAAGCTCGCCTTCAAACAAATCGAAAGAGGCATCGCTGACTGCGCAAAGGCCGCCGAACACAATCTGAACATCAGAACACTGAAGAACTAATTTTTTTTCAGCCATTATTTCACCTCTTTTTTAGCAGTTTTTGCAGCAAGACCCGAAAAGAATTTCTTTATTCCGCCGGATTTTATCCAGTCAAATGTTTTTACAAAACTGAATTCCTTTGTGCCAAGAAGCCCCTGCGGCCTGAAAAGCATTACAAAAATAAGAACAACCGGATAGAAAAGAAGCCTGTAGTTCTGAAGAAAACGCAGCGCCTCCTGAAGGTACGTCAGAACGAAAGCCGCAAGAACCGAGCCTGTCATTGAGCCCATTCCGCCAAGAACCACAAAAATAAGATAGTCGATTGACTTTGTAAAAGCCGCCTGCTCAGGCTTTATGAATCCAACGTACATAACGTAAAGCGCGCCGCCGATTCCGGCAACAAAACTGGCAAGAACAAAACCAGCCATTTTATAATGGAAGACATGAATTCCGCACGAATTCGCCGCGATTTCATCCTCACGGACGGCAAGAATCGCGCGGCCAAAAGTTGAACGGACAATATTCTGCACAAGAACAATAATCAGCACAAGAACGCACGAAACCACAAGAACCGCAACGGCAGGATTCAACGTAAGAATTGTAGGAAAAGATTTTCCGTTAGGTCCGCCGGTCCACTGCTTCAAATTCACAAGGACAACGCGGATAATTTCACCAAAGGCGAGCGTAACAATCGCAAGATAGTCGCCTTCAAGCTTCAACGTAGGAAAACCAATCAGAAAACCAAAGAACGCTGTGATTACGCCGGCGCACACAACAGCCAGCGGAAGCGGAAAATGCGCGTTTGTGTTCAGAAGAATCGTTGCATACGCTCCAAGAGCCATAAAACCAGCCTGGCCAAGGCTAAGCTGACCGGTAACTCCGGAAATAATATTAACGCTTATCGCCATAATCGCATAAATTCCGGCAAGCGCAAAAACTCCGGAAGAATACGCATCCATAATTCCTGTTGAAGTAAGAAGCGTAGGAACTGCGATTGCAACAAGGCTCACAACTGAAAGAATCAATGTATTTCGTATAAATTTATTTTTCATTTTTACTCCATAAAACTGAAACGCTGAAATCAAACTTTAACAGTTGTTTTCTTGCCGAACAAACCAGCCGGCTTTACAAGAAGAATAACAATCAAAATTATGTATGAAATCGCATCCGCATACTGGCTGCTTAAATAACCTTTTGTCAAAGTTTCCGCAATTCCAAGAATTACGCCGCCGGCCATTGCCCCTGGAATCGAGCCGATTCCGCCAAGAACAGCCGCAACAAACGCCTTCAATCCAGGAATGTAGCCCATAACCGGGTCAACCTGAGGATAAGCAGTTGCGTAAAGAACGCCGCCCGCACCGGCAAGAACTGAGCCAACAACAAAAGTCACGGCGATGATTCTGTTCACGTTTATTCCCATAAGGGCAGAAGCCTTCAGGTCATAAGAAACAGCCTGCATCGCTTTTCCGGTTTTTGTCTTGTTTACAAGAAAATTAAGAAGAACCATAAGAACTGCGCTGGAAATAATAACTACAAGCTGAAGATTTGAAATTGAAAGAATTCCAAGCGTGAAATTTTTTGTTTCCATCGTAGGAAACTGGCGCGGGTCAGGACCGACAAACGGAAGAACGCGCATAAGATTCTGAAGAATAAGCTCAACAGCGATTGCGGTAATCAGGGAATTAAGACGCGGGGATTCCCGGAGCGGACGGTACGCAAAACGTTCAATCAATATTGAAAGAAGACCGCAAAGAACCATAGCTGCGATGAACGCGCCAGCCATTCCAAAAGCGCTCGCCCCGACTGCAACAAGAACAAAATAACCAGCATACGCGCCGACCATCATAACATCGCCATGTGCAAAATTTATGAGTTTTACAATTCCGTAAACCATGGTGTAGCCAAGCGCAATCAATGCGTAGATACTTCCAAGCGAAAGACCATTTATCAGCTGCTGAACAAAAATAGAACCAGAATTCACAAGTTCACCCCAAATATTTTAGACTTCATATAATTTTAGTTGTAATAGCCAAAAATGAAAAGGGGAAAAAATCCCCAACAAAGCCTTCTGTGCCGATTTTTACAATAAAATTTCCGAAACACAAAAAAAAACGCCGGCTCCTAGACAAAGCCGACGCTAAAAATTTAAATTGAAGAAGAATTACATGTGGCCGATTCGGGCGAATGGCACAGTTATTATGTCTTCATCATCCTTTTCTGCACTTGTTGAAGAATCACTTGAATAGTCTTCCAATGCATTATCGAGCATTGCTTTGGAATCAAATGGAATACAATCAAGAGCAGATTCTCCTCGGGTTGCAATAAGCATTGCGCCAATACCATTAGTTTCAATATAAGAACTTGTTATGCCAAGAACACTTAACGGAATTGAAATTTCATAGAAAGAATCATACTTAATATCATGAGTTCCTTGAGAGCCTTCAAATATTTTGTAATCAACCCAATCTGCATCCGGATTGTTCACATCAGAAGGACTTTCAGAAGAATTGAGTCCCCAAATCGAAGAATTTATGTTTGTAGTCGCCATTTTATAAGAAATTCCTGCAACACAAAACATTGAGCAGCCTTCCTTATAATTTGTATTTCCTTTTTCATCTACAGCTTTGAAAATTGCAGGTTCGCCAAGTCCTGGTTTTCCGCTCATATAAAGCAAACGGTCTACATGAACATCAAAAGAAAGCCCCATCTTCTGTCCCCATATAGGATTTCCATCTGTATTTTTATTGCTCATAGAAATTGAATTTTCATCAATACTCAAAGCAAGAATAAGCGGAACATCCAAAACTCGCCCTCCATCACTTAAAGGTCCATCTCCACTTCTTGCCCATGTGTCAGTAGTATTAACCATTTGCCAGCCAACATAAAGATTTTCATTATCCCATGAAGCATACAAAGCATAAGTATCAAGAACACAGTTTTCATGACCACCTTTCCAATGGTTGGCAACATCCCATGCCGCACCTTGCGCAATCTTCATGTCTTCCGACCAATCACTAGCATCTCCATCTATGACAATCTTAGACTTAGTTCCCACCGCGCCGTCTTTGTTTGTCCAGTAATAAGAGGAAGCGGCGGTTTTTGTGTAGTCAACTGTAAGCGTGTAGATTTGGGAAGCGTCTCCGTTTGTCACGGTTATTGTGAACGTTTGGGATTTGCCGTCGGCAAGCGTCTGCGTTTCTGGACTTACGGTTACTTTTGCAGATGAAGATGAAGCTGTTGCCGTTACGGAAACTGAAAGCGTATCTTCCGCGCCCGAAAGCGACTTTGAAAAACTTGTTCCGGAAAGCGCGCCGACTGAAATTCCGTTCACTTTAATAGAAGAAAGTGTTACATCATCTGGATTTTCAGCTTTTCGAGTCACTGAAAGCGAGTAAGATTTTTTTGTTCCGTCTTCCGCTGTAACAACGATTTCAAAAGACTTTGATTTTCCAGATTCAATTGAAACTTCGTCGCCTGGATTTACAGAAACAGTCGCCTTTGAAGAATTTGCAGCAGCTGAAACCAAAACTTTTTCCGTTCCGGAAGAAACCTCGTAGCTTTCAGAAACTCCGATTGAAGTTCCGTTCACCTTTATTTCTTTCAAAGTTGCGTCGCTGCTCAGAACAGGAGCTGTAGTCGGGTCTGAATCATAGCATTTTTTACCGTCGTACCAGAAAGTGCAGGCAAAATCAGAATCTTTTTCCGCTCCTTTATTGAGTATAAAATGAATTTTGCCATTTCCTGATAATTTTCCAGCGGCTGTAAAATCTTTCATAAACCAGCCATCAGGATTGTTCATATAACCAGCAGGAACAGAAACCATTGATTTCTGAGTTGCCCACGTTTCTCCCACTCCTTCACTAAGCACAGTCCCATCTTTTTGCCAAGCCCAAATTGTAGGCGCAGAATCTGCTTTTACAAAAATAATCAATTTTCCAACCAGCGCATTTCCAATCAGTCCTGAAAAATCAGCCGAGCCGCCGCTTGGAATCGTTACATTTCCTATTTTTGCTGTATTTTTTCCGTCGTTGGCGTAAACATTCCATGTTCCGGGAGCAACACCGCTCAGTTCCTTTGTTGAAACTGAATCCGAATCAATGGAAAGTTTTCCAGAAAGCGGGTCGTCAATCCAGACTGAATAGCCAGCCGCGCTCTGAATATTTGTAAACTTCACCGTTCCGGTTTTTTGAATAAAATCCGCAGGCGACGCAGAAGGATTTTTCTTGTACGAAGCGGCAAAACCTTCTGAATTAAAAAGATACGCGCTTTTCACGCCTTCAAAACCATTCAGCGAAACAGAAGAAATATCAATTTTCGCGTTGAGCAACGAAAGATAGGCTTTGCCCTTTGCGGAATCCGAGCCGTCCTTGATTGTGCCGATTGTGTTTCCGCCGGCATTTATGTCTGTAACAGCGTACAGATTTTTTACAGGAACGCCATCCGCCTTGTTGCCCACAACCTCAATCACCCGGTTTTTGCCCACCGGAATTTTCTCGATTGAAAGATCGCCTTTTCCGCCATTGACAGCGACTCCGGTTTTTGAAACTTTTTCCATTCCGTAGCCGTAGACATTCACCGTTGCATCGGAAATTCCGTCAACATCAACAAAACGCGCTTTCGAACCAAAATAAAGCGTTCCAAAATCTCCGCCGCTTGAATCAGAACCAGCCTCATCAAAGTCAGCGCAGCCAAACATCATCAGCGAGCCAAAAAGCACCGCAATGAGCTTTCCAAACTTTTTCATTTTCCATCCTTACTTTTTTATATTTTCCGCCGCATCCCGCTTTTCCCGCACGGAACGCCGCGAAGAGTTAGTATTTTACTGCATAAAAACAGTGATTCCAGTGCCCTCACAATTTTTTGAATTATAGTCACTATCACCAGAACTAATTACTCCTTTTTTGTTGAATATTTGATTTCCGTCTCCAGAATAATTCATATCAGTTCCTGGATTTAAAACACATGTCAAACTTTTACCGTCAGAATCTTTGACAGTATAATAAACAACCATTCCATCAGCAGATGTAGAAGCACTTCCATTCCAAAATCCATCATGAGATTTCTTAAATTGAATTAAATCCTTATGATAGTTAAAAACATCATTATAAGTCGCTTTTAAACTCCAATCGATTTTATTCATTCCCTGTCCGAACATATAACTATTTTCCTTTGCAGTTCTTGAATCAATTTTAAATTCGCTCCATTTGTCGCCTGACTTAGTACGCAGGAAATCATCACCGCCATGAATAAATCCAATGCCCTGGGAAAGAGTAATTATTCCATGACCAAATTTTACAATTGCCTGCTGATAAATAGAATTTGAAGATGTAATTCCAGACGCAACAATCTTGTCATACAAGCAAAGATTATCATGCGCAGCAAGATAATTCACTGCTTGATATGGACTTTTTGTAAAATAACGAGTCCAAACACCTTCAGAATCACTTCCAATCGATGTCAAAGAACCTTTTAATCCAACTTGAACATTCCAAACTGTTCCATCACCATCCTTTTGAGTAGAATCAAAAATATATCCTTTTATGCCGTCATCGCTTCCGCCTTTCAATGTTTCACGGTATTTATGGGCAAATCCACCAACACCTGCATATTCAAGCCCAGGAATAGAACTTGCATAAGCATAACTTGTGCTTCCTGTATTATTAGCTTGATAAGGCTCGCCATAAAGCAAAAGCGTTCTATCAGAATATTTTTGATTCAAATATCTACCCCAATTGCCAATGGCTGAATTAGAATAGATTCCCATTAAATCAAAACGGAATCCGTCAAGGTTGTAAGTTTCAAGCCAATACTCCAAGCTATCTCGAATCATTCTGCTGACCATTTCATTTGTAACATCAAGGCTGTTTCCACAACCAGAAAGGTCTGTTGCCGTGTAATAAGATTTTGAAATATTATTGAACATTTCACCATCAAAAGTGTGATTATACACAACATCCATAACAACACGAATTCCATTCTGATGAAGAATATCAACCATATTTTTTACTTCACGAATTCTATTTTCATAATCAGTTGGAGTTACAGAATATCTATCTTCCGGAACATTATAATTTACTGGATCATATCCCCAGTTATAATATTCTCCGATTGTTTCATTATATTTTGTTGCAAAATCGTACATCGGCAAAATCTGAACATGAGTAACGCCAAGTTCCACCAGATGGTCAAGCCCTGTTTTTACAGTTGCATTTCCGTTTGTATATGTAGTTCCACTTTCAACAAGCCCATCAAACTTTCCCTTGTTTTTTAAAGTTCCATTCCATGAATCATCTGAAGTAAAATCGCCTACATGGATTTCATAGACTACAGATTTCGCCCGATTTTCAAGTGTTGGACGAACTGCCCAACTGCCACTGCTTGGTAAAATTCTATCAACATCAACTACAATATTTACAGATGAACCTGCATAACTTGTTACTGTACAATTAGATTCTTTATAATCTGATTTTATGATATTTGTTTTCGCATCAATATCTTCATACTTCACCATTTTTCCATACGGGTCGCGGACTGCCCTGTCTCCGATTTTGAACTGGTATTCCGCAAGGTGCAGGTCGCCTGGAACTGAAACGCCGTAGATGTTCGCCGCATCGGGGTAATCGCCGTCAACCTCGAAGCCTTTTGTACAGGTGTAAGTCTGTTCTGTGCCGCCAACAGGTTTTACAGTAACCGTTACGTCGCTTGAATCAGGCGACCAAATGCTGAATGAAGTCGCGCTGCTTGTGTAGTATGCGCCGAGCCGTGTCGGAGTCGCCGGCTTTTCAACTTTTGTGTAAACCGCGCTTTCAGACACTTCAAAAGTTCCGTCAGTTCCCCACACTTTTACAGTTACAGAGCCGCCTATGCTGATTCCGTCGCCAACCGCAATGCTTTTGCTGGAAACAAAAGAAACCGCTGTTGAAGAAGTTTTCGGGTCGCTTCCGTCTGTTGTGTATTTTGCCGAAGTGCAGTTTTTTTCAGAAACAGTTACGCTCTGGCTTTCGCCGCTGAACGAAACATTTCCGCCCGGAGTTATTGAAACAACCGGCTCCGTGCTGAACGGATTTGAAGTCTCAAACTTTTTTGTTTCAAAGTTGAACCACGCTTCTTTCACTCCAGAAGGAAGAACAACTCCATCCTGCTGGTCTGCCGGATAGCGGTTGCTGTTATCTCCGCCGAAGAAAATAACCATTGTTTTTCCGGCGGAAACCCAGCTTTCCTTCAAATCATAGTAATAGCCGTTGTCTTCCGTAGACATTGAAGGCATTGCATCCCACTCAGAAACAACTTCCGTTGTGCTGTTGTAATAGTAAATTTTGCATGAACTCCAGCTTGCACCGTAGAAATGCACGCGGAAGCCTTCAAAAGTTTCCTCCGCCCCGATTTTTCCAGCCGAGCAAGATTCGCCAGAAACAACTGAAACAGAGCGTTTTTCCAGTTTTCCTGAATTATCTTCTATATATAATGTCCACGAGCCGGGAGCAACATTTTCAATTGAATAAGATTTGTCAGCGGAAATTTCAACTTTTTCAGCCGAAGAAACAGGATCGTTCAGCCAGATTTTATACCCCGACGCATTTTTTGCAGAAACAGAAACTTTTCCCGGCGTTAAAATATAATCAGAAGAATCAAAAGCGCGCTCCGGATTTTTGCTGAAATCCGCGGCAATTTTTTTTGAATCAACAAGAGAAGCGTGCGTTTCCAGCGGAATTGCGGATTCAACAGCCTTTTTCTGCGCCTCGCCAAACTCCGACGTTTTTACCCCGGCTTCTATCAACGCCTTGTAGACATTGCCTTTTACAGAAGAAGCCCAGTTTATTTCCTCAAGAGTATTTTCACCGGAATTTATGTCAACAACAGCCGACAGGCAAATTCCATCAATTTTTGAACCAGCTGAACCGGAACTTTTCGCCTGAACCTGAATCACGCGGTTTTTGCCAACCGGAATATTTTCGATTGTAAAAGAGCCTTTTCCGCCGGAAATCTGCACATTCTCAGCAAAAACAGTTTTCATATCAGAGCCAAGAACGCATACATCGGCCGCGGAAATCTCATCAGCCTGAACAGCGCGGCTGGATTTTGCCCCTACAACAAGAGTTCCATAATTTTTCCCGGAATCCGGGCCGGCCTCAAACTTTTGCTCCAAGCCATTTGAACAGCCTGACGCAAGCAACAAAAACAAAAATCCCGCCAGAAAAAACAAAGACCCAAGAAACTTTTTCATATTCCTCCAGAAACTCCCGCCGAACCAAAGCCCGCCCTGCTTTTCCCGCACAGAAACAGGCTTTGCACAAAAACTAGTTCAAAAGAATGAACCTTGCCGAAAGCGCCGGCACAGTAACATTGCCGCTGAACTCCTCGCCAGAAATCAAGTCAGTTCCGCTTCCCGAAATCGAGAATGATTTTATGGCAGAAGAATTATAATTGAATGCAATATATATAGTTTCTCCGCCACCCTGCTTCTTTGCTACATAAAAATCAGACTCCCCAGAAATCTGTTCATTAGTTCCATTCCATAGAGCCTCGTGAGCCGCACGCGCTTCAAGACATTTCTTAGTCCAGTCGTGAACCTTTTGTTCCCTGGAATTGAAACCAGAGATTTTACCAGAAGAACGCGCAACATTATCCTTGCCCCAACCGCTAGTTGTAGTCGCATTATGGTCGCCTATCTCATCGCCGTAATAAATTGTAATCGGACCAGAATAAGCGGCCTGCGCCGCCAAAAGAACCATATTTCGCTTTGCATATTCATCACTTTCAAAGCCACTGTTAAATCTCTTATTAATCAAGTCCCCGATTCTGAACAAGTCATGGTTTGAAAGCATGAAATTCGGATAATATGGCTCATAACTTCCATCATCCTCCCTGCAAGAATAGCCTTTTTCTGAATAAGTTTTATACAAATAGCTTAAGCCTGTTGTAATATTTTCGTTCTTTTTTCCATCCCATTCCTGGGCAAAACCTTGAACAACTTGATAATAAGCAGGGAAGTCAAAACAGGAATTCAATCCGTATCCTGCGGAATTTCCTGGTTTTACAGTTCCATTCTGAATGGTTTCTGCAGCACCTCGCCAATGCTCGCCAACAATATATCCTAATGTTCCCCAGTCAGTACCTAAACTACCATTTGAAGCGGCCGCCTCTTCAACAACCTTGCGAATATCATACCAATAGTTGTGTCCACCAGTATTACAATTATCAGAAGTAGTTCCTAACGCATTTTCACCAAAGGCGACCTGATAGCACTGGTCAAAACGCCATCCGTCAATTTTATGCTCAGTAATCCAGTATCTTGCAACATCTGAATAATATTTCAAGGAATTTGGATTATTCGCATAATCAACAGGATTTGAAGTTGAAGGCTTAATTCCTGGATTTCTTATTCCATTTCGGTTTGGAGAAGCGGCCACATCACCTTTGTTATGCCCAAAAACACCGTCAAGAATCACATTTATTCCGTTTTCATGGCAAAGTTCAACAAGCTCGTCAAATTTTTCCATCGTGCCGAATTTTGGGTCAATATTGAAATAGTCATAGGCAAAATAGCCGGTTGCATCCAGTTTGTCACTTCCATTTGAATTAAATATCGGTGTCATCCACAATGCATTGCAACCAAGTTCTTTTATATAAGGAATCGCATTAATAATTCCCTGAAGGTCGCCGCCTTTAGTCTGATTGTCTGGTCCCCACATCTGAGTATAACCAATTGAAGGATCGCCATCTTGAAAACTTGCAACCATAACCTGATAAATGCGAAGCTCGTTCCAGTCAGAAACCAGCGAATTTTCAGGCTTTGCGGTTACTGAAATTTTTCCGGAAACCGGTGTGCTTCCTGCGGAATTTGAAAGAGTTCCTAAAACCGAAAGAATTCCTTCCGAAGCTGTAAAATCCGCCACGTTGAACGAGTTTTTTCCGACTTTTACATCTTTTGGACTGCCGCCGATATAAATTGTGTTTTCAATCAAGTCCAGTTCGCTCGTTACATTTATGCTGAAAGTTCCGCCCAAATATGCAGTTGAAGGAATTGCCACGGCTGGAGGAACTGGAGCCGTCTGTTTTTCTGCGCCGTCCTTAGTTATGCGGTAAATTCCTTTTGATGAAAGAACAATATCTTCTCCGCATAATTTTCCACCGGAAGAATTTGTTATCAAAAGGCTTACAGAAGAAACTTCTTTGAACTCATAAACATAGTCTTCACCGATTGAACTCATTTCAACGCCAGGCCATGTTGTATTTGGGTAAGTAGTAGCTTTGTCTGAGCAGCTCCAGTAATGAACCAGCGGGAAGCCCAGCGATTTTGCCACAAGAATTTTTATTCCGTCAAATTCCACGGAAGAATTTCCCAGCACAACTTTTGAAGTTCCGCCGGAAGAAACAGTCACCGTGCCGTTTTTTACAGCAACGCCGTCCTTTACAGCGTAAACATTCCATGAACCGGGAGCAACATCAGAAATTGTAATTTCTTCGGAATCAGAGGAAAGCGCCGCCGAAACCTTTGAATTAGGGTCAGAAACTTGAACTGTGCATCCAGAGCAGCCGTTCGCGGAAATCTTCACGCTTCCAGCTTTCAGCACGTAGGAATTTTTGTCTTTCAAAGCCCCGGAAAGAAAGTCGCCGGCAATTCCAGCCGCATCAATCAAACTTGCGTTAGCGTCAGGAATCGCATTATTAATAGAAGAAATTTGCTCATCTGTAAGCGTAGATGTGTTGAAGTCTTTTTCAAGCAGAGCCACATAAACCTTGCCTTTTTTAGAAGATTCCCAGTTGACATCCACATTTGTCTGCTCGCCATCGTTAATATCGCAGACGGCGTACAACGTAATTCCTTCAATTTTCAAATTTTCATCCGCGCCGCTGTAAGCCTGCACTTTTACAACAACATTTTTTGAAACAGGAATTTTTTCAATTACAGGAAGAATGCCTTTTCCATCGCTCACGGAAGAAAATTCAGAAGCCGGCGTTTCAAATTTTTCGCCGGAAGAATTAAACCCGGAAACAGAAACTTTCGCATTTTTTATTTCATCAACAAAAACAGCCCTGCTTCCAGCGTTGACTGCAACAGAACCATATTCCAAGCCGTTTTTTTCAGGAACAAGCTCGGAACAGCCCGAAATCAGCAAAACGCCCAAAAACAGCGCAACTGTAGAAAACATTTTTAGATTTTTCATAGTTTTTCCTTTTTGAGGCAAGAACCACACTTTTTTAACTAACTTTCTCTAAAAAAAATTGTAAGTCCACTATGTCAATCTGTCTAATTAAAGTTTTGTTATTTTTGGGCGCTAAAAAGTTTTACTTCAAATACGGACTGTTTCCGGCAATTTTTCCCGGCGCAGGAGTTTTTGCAGTTGAAAGAACATAAATTCTTGCATTGCCTCGTCCTGAGCAAGAAACTGAAATTGAGCCGCCTTCGCTGATTGTTTTTGAATCGCCTGTCACAACATCAGTATAAGTTCCCGCCGGAAGTCCGCTGAACGTTGCGTTTCCAGAAACAGAAACCAGAACAAAACTGTCTGTTGAATCATCTGTAAAGCGCCGTTTAAATGCCATGCCGCCGGAACAATTTTCATTTGAATACTGACCTTTCTGCAAAGCCGGAATTTCACGGCGAATTTTATTCAGATGTGAAAGATGTTTTGACAAAGGTTTTTCCAAAGTTTCAGCCATTTTGCCGCTCGCCTCAGACCATTCGCCAAAATCAGAAACTTTCACGCTTCCTTCAATATAATCGCCAAAGTAAGCGCGTCCAGTTGAAGCCAGCGGAGCCGCAGCGCCTTTATCAGCAGGCTGCCCGGCTTGAAATTCAACTTCGCTTCCATAATAAAGGCACGGAATTCCGCGGAACGTCCACATATACGTCATATTTTCAGCCCAGGCGTCAGTTCCGCCAGCATAGCGGGCATCCGTATTCGGGCCGTAGTCATGGCTGTCTACATAAACAACATTCCAAGTGGCATCATTGTAGTAAATATCATTTACACGCTGATTATAAGCAGAATTTGCATCGCTGAAATTCCAGTGCATTGGAAAATCAATTACAGAAAGACCGGAAGAATTTGTGTAATCCGGCTTGTGATATTCGTTTCCGTTCAGCAAATGGTTTTTAGAAGTCGGCTGGTTGCCTGTTCCTTTCTTGTCTTCAAACTCATAGGCCTCGTGGGCGGCTTCTGTGTCATCATCGCTGTAAGTGCTACGTTCCTTCCAAGTGTAGAACGGCGTAGAAAGCGGCGCAACACCATGATTCCAGACTTCATTTACGCGGGTGCAAACTTCGCCGAACATATAGAAATCCTCGCCGCCAGCTTCCTTGAACGCAGGAATAAAACGACGGTTGAATGTGTTTCGGCTCACATGCTTAACTGTGTCAATTCGGAATGCGTCAACACCCATTTCAATATATTTTGTGTACGCGTCAATCAGGTATTTCTGAACAACCGCCGACTCCGTGTTCAAGTCAATGCAGTCTTCATGAATTGTTCCAGTCTGGCAGGTTTCATCCTCCCAGTTTTTAAGCCATCCGGTATGGAATTTTTCCGGCTCAAAAAGGCGCAGGTCCGGCCACTGGCAGCCATAATATTCCCTGTTTTCGGTGTTCACGCCTTTTTTTACACCCCAGTCAGACAAATCCGGATTCCAGGAAAGCGACGGCTTTTCCTTTTGCCACAAGTCGCCGTTGTACCAGGATTTTTTGCTGTTAGGCTCAACATCCAGTCCGTTGTACTCAAAACCAGAATTATACTCATCGTAATAGTTTATATCAGAATCTTTTCCCCAAAACTTGTTGTCGCGGTCGCCCCAGTACTTTGGAACAAAGAAATTTTTCAGTCCGAAACGGCTTGAATGATTCAGAACAATATCCTGAATAATTTTAATTCCCTTTGCATGGGCGGCATCTATCAAATCCTGGTAAGTCGCTCCAGTAGATTCCAGACGCGGATCGATTTTTGTCATATCCCAGGCATGATAACCATGGAAATCAAAATCAGAACGGTTCAAGACCGGCGGAGTAATCCAGATTGCGCTGAATCCAAGAGCTTTTATGTAGTCAAGTTTTTCAATAAGCCCCTTGAAATCCCCACGCCACGGCGGATCATTGTTCGCACGGTTTCCAGAATTATCATCCGCGCGGCAGTAACGGTTGTTTGAAGAATCTCCATCGTAGAAACGCGCCGTCATCAAAAAGTAAATGGTTTCCTCGCGGAAATCCACAGAAGATTTTTCAACAACATTCACAGTTATTGAAACCTGCTCAGACTCAAGCCCCTCGTCGTCAAAAACAACAAGAGAAACCACGAACGAGCCTTCCGAATCCGGAGCTTTTACTGTAATAGATTCGCTTGTTAAAGTTCCTCCAACAAGAGTCGCTCCTGAAACCGTCCATTTGTAGCCGGCAACAAATCCGTTCTTGTCTTTTGAATTAGCCGCGGAATAAGTTTTTTCCGCCCCTTTCGACACTTTTATCGAACCTGTTATGGAAGCCACCGGCCGGCTGTTTTCGTTCAGCGTTGATATGGAAAGTATTTTCTCCTCGCTTTTGTTTCCAGCCGCATCGTAAACCACCGCGGAAACTTTATGCTCGCCGTTCTTTACAACAGAAGAATCCCATTCAAATTTCAAAGTATCGTTCAAAGAGCTGAATTCTTTTTCAAGAACTTTTACACCGTCCACGAACAGCTCCGCTTTTTTCAGCTTTTTGTTGTCGCTTGCAG
This sequence comes from uncultured Treponema sp., assembly GCA_934718065.1. GTDB lineage: Bacteria > Spirochaetota > Spirochaetia > Treponematales > Treponemataceae > Treponema_D. Next base: position 8,244 of record CAKUZR010000006.1, on the reverse strand, counting down.
CCAAAATGAACACAGCCGTTTCAGAAACATTTCCGGAACAATCGCACTCAAACGAATTTATCACAGGGGCTTCAGAATCAGTCGGATCTTCAGAAAACCATTCGTCATCCTTATACCACCACTCGCCGGCATCACGCGAAAGATTTGATGTCTGACCGTTTCCGCCATTGTTAAAAATAAGATTGCACGTAGTTTTTTCTATTATAACATCATACCAGCCGTCGCCGTCGGAATCTTTCATAGATTCTCCCGGCCATGCGCCAAAAATCTCTTCCTTTGGATTTTCAACCCATGCGTAAATTTTACTGTACCCAGAAGTCTTTTCAACGTGCACAATGATTTTGTCAGTCACAGAAACAAACGAAACCGAAGACTCCTTCCCGGAAACAAAAGTCACATTTTTCTCAGCAATTTTTTCCCCGGATGAATCAAGAAGATAAACTGGCCATTTTCCAGGCGCAATATTTTTCACAGTTCCGCCAGTTCCCGAGCCGGAAACAACCGCAGACGAAGGATCGCAAACTTGAATTTTGAAAGCGCCGTTGTCATTGCAAGCCAAAGCCAGGCTCGCCGGCTCCAAAATATATGATGAAGAATCCTTCTTGAGCGAATTATTCTTAAAATCCAGCGCAAGAAGCTCTGTGTCTATCAAAAGTGAAGAAACATTTTTATCAATCAAACTTTCTATCTTGCTTTTTTCATCATCAGAAACCGCCGAAATCTTTTCACCGGATTTTTTAAGAGAATCAAAAACATTTCCAAGCGCAGTAGTTTTCCAGTCCACGGAAACAGAAACCGTTTTTCCAGCCTGAACATCACAAACAGCGCGCATTGTCACGCCGAAAATTTCAGATTTTGAAGAATCCAGCGCCTGAACTGTAACAATTCTGTTTTTCCCGGCTGGAATTTTTTCAATAACAAAAGAACCTGCGCCATCTTTTATAGCCACCGAACCGGCAGAAGGCTCTTTCCCGGAAGCAATTCCGTCGCCAGAAACAGTTACAGAAGCAAATTTCAAAGATTGAATATCAATGGCACGCACTCCGGAATCCCCGGAAGAAACAACAATCGAGCCATATTCAGAATCGCCTGAAAATCCGCGGATATTTTCATCCAGCTCATTGTTGCACGAAGAAAAAGCAACCAGAATGAACATTCCAATTGCGTACAAAACTTTTTTCATTTTCCTAACCTTATTTACAAGAAAAAAATGGCACGAAAAAGTTCCCTCCAGTTTCGTGCCATTCAGTTTGTTTAAAACTTTTAGTTTTAGAATGTTACGCCGTAGTCAGCAGGATTTTTGTCGCTCACAAGAATCGGCTGGTTTGTTGTTCCGCCGGCAAATGAAGTAACTTTTCCGCCGCTTACAACCGCAGATTTTCCATCGTACCAGTTGTAAACCGTTGTTCCGTCGCTGAACAAGCCGCTCACATCAACAGAAGTGCCGCTGATTCCGATTGCAACACAGTTTTCCCCGGCCGCTCCGCTGTACTTTCGCTTTGTAGCCGAGCCAGTTCCCGCTCCAACCGCCGGATTGAACTTGCGGAACGTTCCAACCTTGCCCCAGTGAGTTGCAGTCGCGTCGTTTGCGGCATCCCAGTTGAAATCACCACGGGTCGCCATATCAGTATCGCCACATCCAGTGTATGCCAACGGACGGCTGGTTTCATCACCGTAGTAAATCTGAACACCGCCCGGCAAAAGCGTAAGCATTGTTCCTACTTCACTTTGATTAGAAACTCGGCAAAGTTTTGTATCATGGCTTGAAACATAAGTCAGAACATTGTTTCTGTTTCCATTTCCATCAGAGTCAGCATTATTGTTGATGCTCAGATAGCTTTCCCATGTGTTTTCACTTGGATATCCAGAAGAAGTTCCCGCTCCAGCCGAACCATTGAAACTGAAATTAATCATGCTGTCAAATTTTCCAGTAGTATAATAATCGCCCTGTCCAGATGTAGCCGTCCAGCCAAAACATTCACCAGTCATCCAGAATGATTCATCCCAGTCAGCTGCGCCAGTGTCAACACCGTTGTAAGTTTTGTCTTTAGAAGAATCGTTTCTCCACTTTTCAAGGGCATCTGTACAAGCAACCTTAAGCTGTCCCCAGCGGAACGGCTCAACGTGCTTTGCAGTATCACAGCGGAAACCGTCAATACCCAGCTCACGAACCCAAGCAGAAAGCCATACAACCTGATAATCAGCAGGAGCAATATCCTTGTCCGTTCTGTAGTCGCCGGAATAACCGTTCCAGTCAGCTTTTGAAACAGAAGGATTGTAATATTTAGCCTTATACTCAGCCGAGTCGACCTTGTTCCATTTTGTATTAAGAACAGGAGCCATTCCAACGCTGCTTGTCAGCTCAGTTTTTACATCAGGCAATCCACCGCAGCTTCCGCCGTATTCAGAACCGCTTTCATAACCAAATGAACGAATCCACGGACCAAACCAAGAATTATCCCAGTAAGAGTTATCCCATTTTACAGTGTCGTTTGCATTCCATTTTCCGTCAGTTTTTTCAAGCCAGCCATTTTCCTTATGCTCAGTATATCCATAGCTGAATGTAACCATATCCTGAGTGTTGTTATAGCCAACATGATTCATAACGACATCCAGAATTACACGGATTCCTTTAGAATGGCACGCATTTACAAAAGTCCTAAGCTCTTCAACTGTACCCATATTCTGATCCATGCTAGTCCAGTCAAGTGTATAATATCCATGGAACGCATAATGAGGGAACGCGCCGTTCTTTCCGCCAACCCATCCGTGCGCCTGCTCGTAAGGAGCCGTAATCCAAATTGCATTTACACCAAGCTTGTCAAAATAATCAAGTTTCTGCGTAAGACCGGCAATATCGCCGCCGTGGAAAGTCGCAACATTTTCATCACCGCTCAAACCATTCTTTCTATAATAAGAATGGTCGTTTGAAGTATCACCATTATAGAAGCGGTCTGTAAGAACAAAGTAAGCATTCACATTATCCCAAGTGAATGTATCAACTTTTGAAGGGTCAACATATTTGCTTGTATAAGTTGCACTTTCTGTTGCAGAACCTATTGAATTTACAACTGTTGCAGAAACTGTAATTGTTTTTCCATCTTCCGTAATTCCCAAGCCCTTCAAAGATTTTGAGAATGTGCCGGCAGAAGTTCCCATATCAAATTCTTCTCCATTGATTGTAACTTTTGCGCTTGAAATTGTATCATTTCCATTTGTAAATGTTATATAAATAGAATCCGTGGTTTTTACCTTGCTTCCGTCTGAAGGTTTCAATGTTATTGAAGGAACAACAGGCTCAGGTTTTGTTGTAGGATCTGAATCATAGAATGCTTTTTCCGCACCGCAAACACCTTTTGCATCATACCAGAATGTAGCTGATTTTCCAGAAGAAATATTCCCGCTGCTGCTGTTCAAAATAAATGTAAATTCCTTTCCAGAAGTATAGCAGTCCTGATCCGGTTCAAAAACGTACCAGTTCTCATTGTTTTTCAAGTCTTTTGCAGCCGTCATTTTTGGCTGTTCAGCCCAAGAATAGCCCATAAGTTTTGTAGTTTCCTTGCCAGAAGCCTGCCACAACCAGATAGTCGGCGCAGAATCTGCGGAAACATAAATTTTAACACCGGCAACAGGAACATCAGGATTTATTACAGAAACTGAAAGTTTTGCTTCTCCGCTGACAGGCGAAGGATTTGTTCCAGAAGAAGAAGTTCCGTCATACCAGAAAGTTCCAGCCGTGCCAGAAATTTCACTTCCAGCCCAATTAAGCTTGAATTTAATTGTCTTTCCTGTTGCATAGCTAGAATAATCAATCATGTACCAGCCGCTAGAATCCTGCATATATTCTGAAGAAACAGCCGTCATTTTTGTAGCGACAGAAGATTTACTCCATTCTCCGCCAGCTTTTTTTGACAATTCAACACCGTCTGCTTCCCAAGCCCAGATGTCCGGAGCAGAAGCTGCTTTTACAAAAATTATTGTCTTGCCTGAAAAATCATATCCGCTTCCAGCATCAGAATAAGAAACATCTATTTTTGTTTCTTTTCCAGACACAACAAGAACGTCTTTTGAACTTACTTTTGAGTTGGAAGAATCATAGACAAAAACCTTCCATTCTCCAGGATATGCTTTCAAGTCAAAAGATTCAGAATCAGAAGAAACTGTCTTTCTTTCAGATGAAATATCAGTAACTTGAACAGTATAGCCGCTTACTTTTTCAGCATTGACTTTTACAGTTCCGTAATTCAAAAGATACGAACCCGAGCTTGTTCCGTTCTTATAGTCAGAAGCGATTTTTTCAGCATTAATCAAACTTGCATGCGTTTCAGCTGGAATCAATTTTTCAATACTAGCTTTTTCCGAATCGCCGTACAAACTGATATTAACGCCCAGCTTTAAAAGCTCATAGTAAACATTTGCCAAAGCGGTTGTGCTCCAGTTTACGGAAACCGAATTTTCAGCACCTTCATTTATATCTACAATCTGACGTATAACAGCACCGTCAATATTCGACTTTACGGTTACAATTCTGTTATTGCCAACAGGAATATTGTTAATAGTAAAAGAACCTTGTCCATTTAAAATTGGAATATTTTTCTCTACTATATCAGTCATTCCAGCACCGCTTATAGTTACGGTTGAAGTTGTCAAAGTTGAAACGTCAATTGCTCTTGATTCTGAACTAGGAGTATTTCCATTAACAATCGTAAGCGAGCCATATTTTTTTGAAACATGAGAAGCAGAATCAATTTCTTCTATATTATTGCTGCACCCGGCGAGCGCAACAAGAGCGACCGATATGGCCGCAAGAAATGTTTTTAGTTTTTTCATTTTACAATCCAAAAGAAAAATAAAAGATAAAAGCAAGAAGCCGGCATTGAAGAACGCTTCACTTTGCCAGCCTCTTGTTTTCTAACGGTTAGTTGAAATCAACAGTACCACCCGCACCACCAGTTCCGCTTGAAACTGTAACTGTTGCGCTGGCTTCAGCTGTTGCTGTTTTTTCATTCAATGTATTTGTAACAACTACTGTATAAGTTCCACTATCAGTTGTTGCAGCTTTTGCAATTGAATAAGTTGCAGATGTTGCGCCGGAAAGTGCCTGTCCGTTCTTTTTCCACTGATAAGAAAGTTTTCCGCCGTCAGTAACATTCGCAACAACAGAAAGTTCTATCTTTCCACCTTTTTTGCAAGTAACATCAGATGGCTTAGAAGTAATTACAGGAGTTGCTGGATCATCCGGCAGTTTTTCTTTTACTGTACAAGTACCGCTATTGTCAGCTACTTTTGTATTACCACCTTTAGAGGTTACAGTTATTTTACACTTATAATTTCCCTCTTCTGTCGGTGTATAAGAAGCAGATGTTGCACCATCAATAATTTCATCAGAGCCAGAAGAAACTGCTCCTGCTTTATACCACTGATATTCTATAGAAGTTACCTCAACATTTATAATTGCCCTAACAGACAATGTATCTCCAAGATATGCTTCATCTGCCAATCCGCTGATTTCAATTGAAATTTCTTTTTCCTCAATTTTTACAGTTTTTGAAATAACTTTCTGAGATTTCTTTTCTCCAGACACAGCCCAGACTTCACAATAGTAAGAGCCAAATGCATCAGGTTTATAAGAAGCAGATGTTTCGCCAGAAACAGGATTATCATCTTTATACCACTGATAATTAACAGTTCCTTCGGCTGGTTTCGCTGTGATTTCAAGCGCTTCAATATCAGAAGTCTTGTCATAAGAAATTGTTTCCGGCAAATCCTTAGTAATTGAAGGCGGAACCAGGTCTCCTGCAGCAAGAACAACAATAGAAACTTTATTAGAATCTACATATTTTGCTGAATCAGAAGCATTGGAAACTCTTACATAGTAAACGCCTTTTTCTGTTGGTGTATAAGAAGCAGATGTTGCATCAGAAACAGAATTATCATCTTTATACCACTGATAAGCAATGTTTCCTTTTGAAATTGTTGCTTCAACTTTCAATGCGTCAATAGTTTCGTTCTGCTGATAATATTTTTTTCCTGCAGCAGGCTGCTTAGTAATTTCCGGAACAGCAACTTCATCCTGGCTAGAAGAACCTGTTATTTTTACTGTAAAATTAATAGTTGTTTTCTTATCTGGATTAGATTTTGATGCAACAACCACAGTACAGTTATAAGAGCCAGCTTTTGTTGTAAAACTATTCAAGTTAATTCTATAAACCTTTGCAGTATCAACATACTTATCAACAACATCAAAACTTATATCTTCAAGTTCATCGGTATAATATACGTTTTTTACTTCCAAATCAGTTAAATAATTAGTGCTGGTAATACAAATATATACCTGCTCAGTTGATTTTCGTTCCCAATCTGATTTTTCAGAACCTTTAGTATCGCAGACAATTACATCAAATTCCGGGCTGCTCCCCCCCCACCGCTAGAATCCGTTGAACAAGACAAGAACATCAGCGACAAGGCTGAAAATAAAGACAGCACCAAGCGAACTGCTTTTTTCATTTTTTCCTCCAAACTTTTTAATAATAAAAGCAAATTGTTTATAAGAACCCGGTTTTTCCCGCACCGGGCTTTTATACAGACTAGACAAACACTTTTTGTAATCAGAGCACAAAAATCTCCACAATTAAGTTTAAGGCCTATTTTCTATAAGTCAAATTAAAGATTTGTTATTTTTAAAAGTTGAGCCGCCGGGCTTTCTGCGAACAGAAAATGTCGGACAAATCCACTTTTCAAAAGTGGATTTGTCCAGTATATTTTTTATATGATAAAACGGCAGATTGAATCCGAATTTTTTAAAATTCTAAAATATTACCCGATTGCAACTCTTACCGGGCCAAGGCAGTCTGGAAAATCAACTTTTCTGAAAAATATTCTTCCGGAATGGAATTATGTTTCATTGGAAGACCCGGATATCAGGGAATTCTGCAGAACTGACCCGAAAGGATTTCTTTCAACTTATCCGGAACACACTATTATTGACGAGGCACAGCGAATCCCCGAGCTTTTTTCCTATCTTCAGACGCAGGTTGACAAAACAGGCAATTCCGGCCAGTACGTGCTTTCAGGCTCACAGAATTTCCAGCTGATGAAATCAATTTCACAGTCGCTTGCCGGAAGATGCTCTGTGCTTAAACTTATGCCGCTTTCCGTTTCTGAGCTGAAAAATTCTTTGCTCGCAAAAACGACCACAGACGCCCAGATGTTCACCGGCGGTTATCCGCGAATTTACGACAAAAATATTCCGCCTGAAAGATATTACGCAGATTATTTTGAAACATACGTCCAGAGAGATATCAGGAATCTTGAAAACATAGGCGACCTTTCGCTTTTTACAAAATTCATAAAACTGTGCGCAGGAAGAATCGGGCAGCTTGCAAATATGGCATCCCTTGCAAACGACTGCGGAATTTCCGCAACAACTGCAAACAGATGGCTGAGCCTTCTTGAAACAAGTTTTATAATACACAAGCTAAAGCCTGATTTCAGGAATTTTTCCAAAAGACTTACAAAAGCGCCGAAAATATATTTCACAGACACGGGGCTAGCCTGCTATCTTCTTGGAATAAAAAACAGCGGCCAGCTGGCAACTCATTATCTGCGCGGAAATATTTTTGAAAACATGGTGATAAACCAGTTTATGTACAATGAATACAACCGCGGAAATGAGCCTGATTTTTCTTACTGGCGCGACAAAACCGGACTTGAAATAGACTTGCTGAAAACATCAGTGTCAGAAGGCGGCAAGGAAACCATAAACGCATACGAAATTAGATCCGGCCAGACAATGAGCCTTGATTATTTTTCCAATCTGGAAAAATGGAGCAAACTTCCTGAAAACACAGAAAACACAAGGACTGTCATATTCGACGGAACGCAGAGCTTTTCAACAAAATACGGAAAAATCATTCCGTGGTCTGAAATATTTTAGTTTTCCAGAAAAAGTTCAGGTAAATCATCAATCGTGGTATTATTTTAATGGTCATTAAATTAATGGAGATTAAGATAATCTGTCAAATGCTGGACAAATCCACTTTTGAAAAGTGGATTTGTCCAGCATTATTTTCAATGGCGTGAAAAAAACGTGGCGTGCTGGGGCGTGGTGCGGTGCGGCGAGCCCTAAAGGGCGGAGGAGAGCCACTCAATCCGGGCATTCTTCCATTTTATAAAAAAGTCTTTTTCATCTTTGTAGGTTTTGCGGTCTTCACAATGTGCCGGCGACTTCCAGACGCTTTTTCC